>CAUDEL010000030.1:0-36098 GCA_958448555.1 uncultured Eubacteriales bacterium
ACGGCGCGTCGCCGGGCTTGCGGCCGTCAAAGTAGCGGCTGTAGTTTTCAATGCCCGTGCAAAAGCCGATCTGGCGCATCATTTCAATATCATAGCGCGTGCGCTGGCGAAGCCGCAGGGCATAGAGGGGCTGCCCCTCGTCCTCCAGCTCCCTGGCCCGCACCTCCAGGTCCCGCTCGATCTGATCGATGTTGTGGTTCATCTTTTCGCGGTCCATGGCATAATGTGTTGCGGGAAAGACCACCGCGTGCTCCAAAGTGCTCAGCACATTGCCGCTGAGGACCTCAATCTCCCGGATGCGGTCGATCTCGTCGCCGAAAAACTCGATACGCAGGGCGTGCTCGCGCTCGTTGGCGGGGATGATCTCCAATACGTCGCCGTGCACGCGGAAGCTTCCGCGGGTGAAGTCGAAATCGTTGCGCGTGTACTGGATCTCCACCAGGCGCTCGATGAGCTTGTTGCGGCTGATCTGCATGCCCGGGCGCATGCTGACCATCATGCCCTCATACTCGCTGGGGTCGCCCATGGAATAGATGCACGATACGCTGGCAACGATGATGACGTCCTTGCGCTCGCGCACGGCGGCGGTGGCGGAGTGGCGCAGGCGGTCGATCTCCTCGTTGATGGAGGCGTCCTTTTCGATGTAGGTGTCGGTCGAGGCGATGTAGGCCTCGGGCTGGTAGTAATCGTAGTAGCTGACGAAATACTCCACCGCGCTGTCCGGGAAAAAGGCGCGCAGCTCGCTGCACAGCTGAGCCGCCAGCGTCTTGTTATGCGCCAGCACCAGCGTGGGCTTTTGCACCTTTTCAATCACGGAGGCCATGGTGAAGGTCTTGCCGCTGCCGGTCACGCCCAGCAGCACCTGGTCGCGTTTTCCCTCCAGAACGCCCCTGGCCAGCGATTCGATGGCCGCGGGCTGGTCGCCGCTGGGCGGGTAGGGGGCCTTGAGCACAAAGCGGTTCATGGCGGAAGTTCCTTTCGTAAACTGCTCCCTGATTATAGCATGTTCCCGGGGCGCGGTACAGCCCCAACCTCCGCCGGAGAGGTTTCAAAAAAACTTTCCACCGCGTGCCTCGTCGCCGCTTTTCCGGCCGTCCCTATGCAAGCAAAAGCCGGTTTCCAGCAGGCGAAAACGGCCCTTTGAGGAACATTGAAAAACGTTTCCACGCGACATGAGCGGCGCTTGCGGCGGTCAAAATGAGCGCGACGGGAGGGAATGAACATGACCGAGCATTGGCAATCAAGGCAGCGCGTCGCGCTTTCAGAGGTGATGCCGCCGTGGCGACGTACCTGATCCGCCACACGCCGCGGCTGAGCGGCGAGGTGGAGGTGAGCACGGCCAAAAACGCCGTGCTGCCCATCCTGGCGGCGGGGCTTCTGACCGAGGATCCCCTCATTATCAAGGAGGTCCCGCGCATCACCGATGTGGAAACGCTGGTAACGATTCTGCGGGAATGTGGCGCGGAGGTCAACCGAAGCGGCACGGACCTGTCCGTGTGCGCCCTGCAGCCGCAGAGCCCGCGAAATGAGGAACGCATGCGCAGGCTTCGGGCCAGCATCCTGATCCTCGGCCCCATCCTGGCGCGCACGGGAAGCGCCTGTGTGGGCCTGCCGGGCGGCTGCGCCATCGGCCAGCGTCCCATCGACCTTCATTTAAAGGGCCTACAGGCGCTGGGCGCGCAGGTGCATCCCCTGGGCGGCATGCGCCAGCTCAGCGGACGGCTGACGGGCGCGCGCATCTACCTGGACCTGCCCAGCGTGGGAGCGACGGAAAACCTGATGATGGCGGCCAGCCTGGCCCGGGGCTGTACCACGCTTGAAAACGCGGCCAAGGAGCCCGAGATCGTGGACCTGGCCAACTGCCTCAACCAAATGGGCGCGCGCATCACGGGCGCGGGCACGGGCACGGTGAGCATCGTGGGCGTGGAGCGGCTGCATGGAGCCATCTACCGCCCCATTGCCGACCGCGTGGAGGCCGGCACGCTGCTCTGCGCCGCGGCCATCACCGAGGGCAGCGTACTGGTGCGCGGGGCCTGCGCCGAGCATCTACGCTCGCTTTTGTTCAAGCTGACCGAAACCGGCGTGGGCATCCGCGAGACGCCCGCGGGCATCCGCCTCAGCGGCGCGGCGGTGTCGCCCTTTGAGCTCCGTACACTAGCTTACCCGGGTTTTCCCACGGACATGCAGGCGCCCATGACGGTCGTGGCGCTTCGGTGCCACGGAACGAGCCTGCTCAACGAAACCGTGTTTGAAAACCGCTTCATGCACGTTTCCGAACTCTGCCGCCTGGGCGCCCGCATCCGCGTGGAAAACAACGTGGCGCTGGTGGAAGGTGGCCATCCGCTGCGCGGCGGAGTGGTCAGGAGCACGGACCTGCGGGCGGGCGCGGCCATGATGCTGGCGGGGATGATCGCGGCGGGCGAGACGGTCCTGCAGGACCCTGCCGGGCATATCGAACGCGGCTATCAGGATCTTCCACAAAAGCTGCGCTCGCTGGGGGCCGAGATCGAAAAGATCGAGGACGGCGCAGGGGTCTAAAAAAACGGCTTTTCGCCCCTGCGGGGGACGTTTGGCGCGGGCTTCACCAATGCCGGACCGCAAGACCCGCATGCGGTCCGGCAGGATTTTCCGCCCCGAGGGAGAACTGTTAAGCAGAGACGCTGCCCAGCGCCCTTTTGCTTGAGGAGGCGAAACGATCCATGTACACCGTTCAGGAGCTTTACGATCTCAGCCATTCGCTCGCCGGAGACTACCTCCGGGGCTTCACCTATCCCTGGGAGGCGCTGGGGGGCATCAGGGAGATGATCCTTTCCATCGGCCCCGCCCTCGATCCGGCGCAATTCGTGGAGACGGCCCCTCAGGTGTGGGTCCATCGCACGGCCGTGGTTGCGCCCACGGCGTATTTGGGCGCGCCCTGCATCATCGGCGCCGCCACGGAGGTGCGGCACTGCGCGTTCATACGCGGCAGTGCGCTGGTGGGGGACAACTGCGTGGTGGGCAACTCCGTGGAGCTGAAAAACGTCATCCTGTTTGACAACGTGCAAACGCCGCATTACAACTATGTGGGCGACAGCATCCTGGGCTACCGCGCCCATATGGGTGCCGGCTCCATCACCTCCAACGTCAAAAGCGACAAGTCCCTTATCGTGGTGCACGCAACGGGGGAAAGCCTGGAAACGGGCCTGAAGAAATTCGGCGCCATGCTGGGCGATTTCGTGGAGGTCGGCTGCAACAGCGTCCTCAATCCCGGCACCGTCATCGGCCGGGAGAGCAATGTGTATCCGCTCTCCAGCGTGCGCGGCGTGGTGCCGGCCCGCCACATCTACAAGTCCGGCGGCGCGGTGGTGCCCAAGCGCTGAGGCGGGCGGAAGACCTGGATATTCGGAAACGACGCGATTGGCGCAGAAGAACAAAGCAAGGGCTTGCCGCCCGTCATCATGGGCGGCAAGCCCTTGACAGACTGTCAAAAAACCCTTCAAGGAGGCTCGGAGGGCCGCAGCCCTCCGAATGAAATCCGAATCCAGCGACATGTGCGGTGGATTCGGAAACCTTGCGCAGCAAGGTTTCCTTGCACGTTTCCCCGGCCGCGCCGCAGGCGCAGGGGAAACGTGTCCTGGCGGAAAAGATCGCCGTAGGCGAGCTTTTTCGACACGCTGGCAAGGGCTTGCCGCCCGTCATCATGGGCGGCAAGCCCCTGAATTATGCCCCTCAGCCCCTGTCGGCCAGCCCGACGTATTCGCGCCGGGGCTGCACGCTCATGTAGGCGGGACGGATGATCTTATCCATGTTGATGAGCTCCTCCAGCCGGTGGGCGCTCCAGCCCACGATGCGCGCGATGGCGAAGATGGGGGTGAACAGCTCCTCGGGGATGCCCAGCATGCTGTAGGTCAAGCCGCTGTAGAAGTCCACGTTGGGGCTGACGCCCTTGTAGATCTTGCGCTCGCGCGAGATGATCTCGGGCGCCATGCGTTCGACCATGGCGTAGATGGAGAACTCCTCCTCCTTGTCCTTCTCCTTGGCCAGCCGCTCCACGAAGCCGCGGAAGATGGTGGCGCGGGGGTCGCTGATGCTGTAGACGGCGTGGCCCATGCCGTAGATGAGGCCCTTGCGGTCAAAGGCCTCGCGGTTGAGCAGCCTGTGAAGATAGTCGGCCACCTGGCCCTCGTCGTGCGGATTCTGGAGGGTCTTTTTGAGGTCGGCCATCATCTCCACAACCTTGATGTTGGCGCCGCCGTGTTTGGGGCCCTTGAGGCTGGCCAGCGCCGCCGCGACCACACTGTAGGTGTCGCTGCCCGATGAGGTGACCACGTGGGTGGTGAAGGTGGAGTTGTTGCCGCCGCCGTGCTCCATGTGCAGAATCAGCGCAAGGTCGAGCACGCGGGCCTCAAGATCGGTGTAGGACTTGTCGGGCCGGAGCATGCGCAGAAGGTTCTCGGCGGCGGAGAGGCTGTCGTCGGGGCGGTGGATGTAGAGGCTCTCGTCGCGCTCGTAGTGGTTGTAGCTGTGGTAGCCGTAGACGGCCAGGAGCGGGAAGACGGCGATGAGCATGAGGCACTGGCGAAGGACGTTGGCCAGGGAGACGTCGCTGACGTTGTCGTCATAGCTGGCCAGGGTCAGGACGCTGCGGCTCAGGGAGTTCATCATGTCGCGGCTGGGGGCCTTCATGATAACGTCGCGCACGAAGTTGGTCGGCAGCGTGCGGCAGTCCGCCAGGGTCCGCTGGAAGCCGTCGAGCTCCTCGCGCGTGGGCAGGTCGCCAAAGAGCAGGAGATAGGCGATCTCTTCAAACCCGAAGCGGTGCTCGCGCGATTCGGCGCCCACCAGATCGGTGATGTCATAGCCGCGGTAAAAGAGCCGGCCCTCGCAGGGCACGGTTTCGCCGTTGACCTGCTTGTTGCTTTCGATCTCGGAAATATTGGTCAGGCCGGCCAAAACACCCCGGCCCTTCTGATCGCGCAGACCGCGCTTGACGCCATAGGTCTGGTACAGCTCCGGCTCGATCGAACAGTTGTCGGCCAGGAGCTGCGCGTGGGCGTCCGCATACACCTTGAGTCGGTCCAGGTTGGTTTGCGTCATATATATTACCTCCTTTTACAGAACAGTCGGAGTTGCATGCGACCGTGGAAAAAGGACGCACGGCCGGTATGAATCCAGTATAAGCCAAAAACGCGCTTTCGGTCAAGCGCAGGGGCTAGCGGCTGAGGGTGGCGTGCATGCCGGGCAAAACGCCCTGCGGGGCGTCAAAGTCCAGCCAGACGTCGTAGCGGCTCACGTCGCTCCAGTCGCCCAGCGCGCCCACGGCGGTCACCACGGCCTGCGCGGCGGGCAGGTCGAGTTCCTCAAAGCGGACCGTCATCACCTCGCCCACGGCGATGCGGCCCACGTCGCCTTCGGCCGCCTCCGCCCGCAGGCGGTAGCTTCCAAAGGGAACGGCGGTCAGGAGCGCCTGGTCCTTCTGCACGCTCGCGCCGGGCTGGACGTTGACCTCCGTCACGATCAGCGCCTGGGACGCCTGCACGCAGAGCGTCGAAAGCAGCGGGTCCAGGGCGTCGGGCACATAGCTGAACAGGTAGTCGCCCGCCTTCACGCTATCGCCCGGCCGGACCGCCAGATCGGTTACGGTGCCTGAGGCGGTCACGTCATAGGGCGGGACCGCGGACAGGCTGGCCCGGGCCAGGAGCGTCTTGTTTGCGTATTCGGGGTCGCGGTAGATCTTCACATCCTCGGTAAAGACCAGATCGCCCCCCAGCACCTCAACGGTGAACTGCGAGCCGCTTACAGCGGTGATGCGGCCGTCGGCAAAGTGCTTTTCGTTGGCGGAGCGCAGATAGACGCGCATGCCCACGCGCAGGTCGCGATTTTCCACGGAGTTATAGCCTGTGCGGTTGGTGGCCTCAATCTGGTAGCGGTCGGCGTATTCGATGCGCAGGACCGCGCCGTAGCGGTCCATGGCCGCGTCCGCCGAGCCGCCCGCCTCCACGTATACATCGGCGACGGTGCCGTCCATGGGCGCGTAGACACGCTGGGGCTCGACGGAAAAAACCGTCTGGCCGGCGCAGAGCACGTCGCCCGTGCGCACGCTGAAGGGGGCCAGCAGGCCGCTGGCAGGCGCGGAGAGGACGATGGGATCGAGCACCTCGACCGTGGCCGTCAAAAGCAGCGTATCCTCCTGGGCCATGGCGGTTCCGGCGGCGAACGCCAGCAAAAGCGCCAGCGCCAGGGAAAGCGTTTTTTTCATGGGGGTTCCTCCTTCGTACCTCACATGCTGCGCAGAGCGTCAATGGGATTGAGATTGCTGGCCTTGCGCGCGGGCGCCCAGCCGAAAATCACGCCCACGGCCAGCGAGAAGCCCACGCCCAGGGCGATGGCGCCCGGGGACAGCACGAATGCGATGTCCATCATCCCGGCCAGCAGCGCGCTGACCACAAGGCCCAGCGCCACGCCGATGAGCCCGCCCAGAAGCGAGAGGATGACGCTTTCCATGAGAAACTGTACCTGTATGCTGCGGGGCCGCGCGCCCAGGGCCTTGCGCAGGCCGATTTCGCTGGTGCGCTCGGTGACGGAGACCAGCATCATGTTCATGATGCCGATGCCGCCTACCAGGAGCGCGATGCTGGCAATTCCCACCAGCAGGTTGGTCATCAGCCCCATCATGGTGTCCATGACGTCCAGCAGGCTCTCCATGTTGATGATGCGGTAGCTGTCCTCCCGGTAGTTGAAGGCGGCTTCCAGAACGCCTTCCATCTCCTCGATCACCGCGTCGGTCTGCTCGGCGGAGTCCAGATAGACCTCCAGGGAGGTGATCCCCTTGACGCCGAAAAGGCGCATGTAGGAGGTATAGGGCATGATGAGCGTCCCGCTCTCATCCCCGGCCTGGAGCTGGCTCATCACGTCGTCCACGTCCGCGTCCTTGAGCACGCCCACCACGGTAAAGCGCGTGCCCTCAACCAGAACCGCCTGCCCGATGGGATCGGTGCCGCTGAAGAGCGCGGCGGCCAGGTCGCTGTCGATCAGGCATACGCGCGAGCGCTGCTCCTCGTCCGGCGGCAGAAGGGCCCTTCCGCGCGCCACGGCGTCGCTCTCGCGGCGAAACCACGCATACCCATAGCCCTCAATGAGCACGTCTTCCAGCACCTCGCCGCCAGCCACCACGCTTTTCTGCTGCGACAGCGTGGGCGAAACGCCCCATACGCCGCTGATGTCCGACAGGCGCTCAAGATCGCCTTCGGTCAGGCCGCTTTTGAGCGGCGTGCCCGTGGCCTGCACGCTGAGCTTGCCGGTGCCCAGGTTTTCAAACTGTGCGGTTACTTCGCCCGTCGCGCTGTGCATCACGGTGATGAGAGCGATGATGGCCATGACGCCGATGATGATGCCAAGCACGGTCAGGAAGGAGCGCATGCGGTTGGAGCGGATGTTGAGGAGGGACATGCGCAGGCTTTCCTTAAGCATCGTCCTGCGCCCCCTCGGAGAGCTCGCCGTCCAGGATGCGCACCATGCGCGAGGCATTCTGCGCGATGTGACGGTCGTGCGTAATCATGATGATGGTCCGGCCCTCCTCATGCAATTCCCGAAACAGCGCCATCACCTGCCGCCCGGTCTTCTGGTCCAGCGCGCCGGTGGGCTCGTCGGCCAGGAGGATGGAGGGGTTGGTCGCCAGGGCGCGGGCGATGGCCACGCGCTGCTGCTGGCCGCCGGAGAGCTGGTTGGGCATGTGGTCCATCTTGTTTTCCAGCCCTACGCGCCCAAGCATCTCCGCCGCCCGCTCGCGCCGCTTCTGACGCGGCATGCCCGCGTAGATGAGGGGGAGCTCCACGTTGGTCAGCGCGTCCTGCCGGGGCAGGAGCTGGAAGGACTGAAAGATGAAGCCGATCTCGCGGTTGCGGATGCGGGCCAGCTCGTCGGGCTCCAGATCGTCCACCCGGCGCCCGCGCAGGATGTACTCGCCGCTGGTGGGCGTATCCAGGCAGCCGATGATGTTCATCAGCGTGCTCTTGCCCGAGCCGCTGGGGCCCAGGACGCTGAGAAATTCGCCCTCCTGGATGGTCAGGTCAATGCCGCGCAGCACCGGCGACCACTCGTCGCCCATCCAGTAGGACTTGGTGATGCCCGTCATCTGAAAAAACGTCGCTTCTGAGGCCATCGTTACCTGCTTCCCCCGCCCATCATGCTCTGCTGCATGGCAAAAAAGCGCGCCATGTCGCTGGACTGGTAGTAGACGTCGTCGCCGTCGCTGAGGCCGGAGACGATCTGGATGTAACGCCCGTCGCTCAGGCCGGTCTGCACATAGACGGCAGCGTAGTTCCCCTCCGCGTCCCGGCGATAGACGAAGGGGCGGTTGTATTCGTCGTAGCTCAGCGCGTCCAGGCTCAGGCTCACCGCGTCCAGCGCCTGCTGGTCCAGGATGCGCACCTCCACGCTCATCCCGCTTCGCACGTTGGCGGCGGCCTCCACCTCCAGCTTGACCGGATAGTAGCTCACGCCGCCCTCGGTGGTGGCGCTGCGCGCGATCTCCGTGACCGTGCCGGGTACCGTCACATCCAGGGCGTTGAGATACACTTCGCCCTCGCGCCCCTCGCTGATGGCGCCGATGTCGTACTCGTCCACGTCCACGCTGACCTCCAGGGTATCGTAGTCCACGATCCGCGCAATCTGGCTGCCCGGCTGGAGGGAGTCGTCCAGCTCCACATAGAGCTCCTCCACGGTGCCGCTGTAGGCGGCATAGACGCGCGTTCCGTCCGAGCCCCTCAAAATCGGGTCGCCCTCCGCGACGCGGTCGCCCTCGGCGACGTAGAGCTCCTTGACCTTCAAGGTGTCCTTGGCGGTCTGCACCTCGTCGGTCACGGGGATCAGGCTGCCCGAAAAGCTGTAGGTGGTGGTGATGTCGCGCCGCTGGGCCGTCTCCATCGTATAGGCCCGCGCGGCCGTCCTGCGAAACGAAAGGCCCAGCCCTACGGCTGCGATCAGCACGAGGGCCAGCACGACCCACGGCCATTTCCGTCTTTTCTTCCTGCGGGAAGGGGTGGCTTGCATGATATCGGGGTTCCTCCTTCATTGGGAATGGTGCGATTATAAGCCGGCTAACAAAAAGTTGTCAAGCGTTCCCGCCTGAATTGTCAGAAAACCGCACCGATTTTACAGTTTTGCCATAAGTGATGAAGCCTATCCGAAGCAAAAAACGCGCCGGCAGAAGAAAGCCTGCCGGCGCGCCGAAACGGCCCAAAACCCTGTGAAAAAGGGGATCAGTCCGCCATTTCCCGGCGGATGCTGTCCTCGCAGCTCTGCATGGCGCGCAGCGTGCGGTCCATGAGGTCCGTCAGCTCCCAGCCCAGACGCTCCGCGCCCTGGGCGATCACGTCCCGGGAGCAGCCGGCGGCGAATTTCTTATCCTTGAACTTCTTTTTGACGCTGCTGACCTCCATGTCCATCACGCTCCTGCTGGGGCGCATCAGGGCCGCCGCGCCGATGAGGCCGGTGAGCTCGTCGGCGGCAAAGAGCACCTTCTCCATCTCGTGCACGGGCTCCACATCGGAGCACAGGCCGTAGGCGTGCGAGCAGATGGAGCGGATCATGTCCTCGCCCACGCCGGCCGCGCGCAAAAGCTCCGGGGCCTTTTTGCAATGCTCCTCGGGCCAGCCTTCAAAATCGATGTCGTGCAAAAGCCCGACCGTCGCCCAGTAGTCGGCGTCGTCGCCGTAGCCCAGCTCGCCGGCGTACCAGCGCATCACGCCCTCCACCGTCAGCGCGTGCTGGATGTGGAAGGGTTCCTTATTATAGGTCTTGAGCAGCGAAAGGGCCTGCTCGCGGGTCAGGTTGCTAAGCATGCTTGATTCCTCCTTGGCATCGTTTGCGGCTATCATACCACCCGCGCCCGGACCTTTCAAGCTTTTTTCGCGCGGCGGCTTGACAAGCGCCTCCCGTGCGCCTATCATCCTAATCATCACGCAAGGAGGCGTTTGCAATGAAGATGTACCGCAGCCTGACCGAGCTTATCGGACACACCCCGCTGCTGGAGCTCTCCGGCTACTGCCGCGCCAACGGCCTGGACGCGGTGATCGCCGCCAAGCTGGAGGCCTTCAATCCCGCCGGGAGCGTCAAGGACCGCACCGCCTGCGCCATGCTGGACGCGGCGGAGGAGAGCGGCGCGCTCAGGCCGGGCGGGACCATCATCGAGCCCACCAGCGGCAATACCGGCATCGGCCTGGCCTGGGTGGCGGCCGCGCGCGGCTACCGCACGCTGATCGTCATGCCCGACAGCATGAGCCCGGAGCGGCGCGCGCTCATCCGGGCCTACGGCGCGGAGCTGGTTTTGACCGACGGAGCGCTGGGCATGAAGGGAGCCATTGAAAAGGCGCAGGAGCTCAGGGCACAGATCCCGGGCAGCCTGATTCCCGATCAGTTTTCCAACCCCGCCAACCCCGAGATCCACCGCCGGACCACCGGCCCGGAGATCTGGGAGGACACGGACGGCAAGGTGGACATCTTCGTGGCGGGCGTGGGCACCGGCGGCACGCTGACCGGCGTGGCCGAATATCTGAAGGCGCAGAATCCTACGGTGCGCGTAGTGGCCGTAGAGCCGGCAACCAGCGCGGTGCTGGAGGGCGGCGCGCCCGGCCCGCACGGCCTGCAGGGCATCGGCGCGGGCTTTGTTCCGGCCACGCTCAACACCGCCGTATACGATGAGGTTATCCCCGTCACGGACGAGGAGGCCTTCGCGGCCCGGCAGGCGCTGGTGCGCCATGACGGCGTGCTCTCCGGCATCTCCTCCGGGGCGGCGCTGCACGCGGCCACGGTGCTGGCGCGGCGCGGGGAGAACGCGGGCAAGCTCATCGTGGCGCTGCTCCCGGATACGGGCGAGCGCTATCTTGCCAAATAAAAAAGCGTCCGCGGGCATACGCCCGGGACCGCTTCAACGCAACGAAGGAGGAACCGTCCATGGACCGGCTGATCGTACTGGGCACGGGCAACGCCGCCGTGACCCGCTGCTACAACACCTGCTTCCTGCTGGACCTTTCGGGGGAACTTCTCCTGTGCGACGCGGGCGGCGGCAACGGCATCCTCTGCCAGCTTGAAAAGGCGGGGGTGGCGCTGGACGACATCCACCAGATGATCCTCACCCACGCCCACAGCGACCACCTGCTGGGCGCGGTGTGGGTGGTGCGGATGGTGGCGGCGAGCATGAACGCGGGCCGCTATCAGGGTACGCTCACCATCTGGTGCGATCCTGCCGTGCGCGAGGGGCTGTGCCAGATGGCGCGCATCACGCTGCAAAAAAAGATGACGGACCGCATCGGGGACCGCATCCTTTTTTGCGATATCGCCGACGGCCAGACGGAAACCATCCTGGGCCGGCCGGTCACGTTTTTTGACATCCGTTCCACCAAGATGAAGCAGTTTGGCTTCACCGTGGGGCTTGAGGACGGCGGCAGGCTGTGCTGCCTGGGCGACGAGCCCTACAACCCCGCCTGCGCCGCGCATGTGGCGGGGTCGGACTGGCTGCTGTGCGAGGCGTTCTGCCTCTATGGAGACCGCGAGCGGTTCAAGCCCTATGAAAAGCATCACTCCACCGTCAAGGAGGCCTGCGAGCTGGCAAGCGGCCTTGGCATTTCGCATCTGGTGCTGTGGCACACCGAGGACCGGCGGCTTGCGGACCGCCGGCGCCTTTATACCCAGGAGGGCCGCGCCTACTACGGCGGCGACCTGCACGTGCCAGACGACCTGGAGGTGATCGCCCTGCGGGGCGAAAGCCGGGCCTAGCGCTCCTCCTCGGGCGGGCTTTGCGTTTCGCCCGAGCGGGCCTTGCCCTCCATGACCAGCTTGTTAAGCTCGTCCATGAAGCTGCTGACGTCCGTGAACTGGCGGTAGACCGAGGCGAAGCGCACATAGGCCACCTCGTCCAGACGCTTGAGCTCGTCCATCACCGCCTCGCCGATGCGCCGGGAGGACAGCTCGTCCTCACCGGAGGAGTGGACCAGCTTTTCCACCTTTTCCACGATCGCGTCGATGTCCTTCATGCTCACCGGGCGCTTCTGACAGGCGTGCAGAAGCCCCTTTTTGATCTTGTCGGGATTGAAGGGCTCGCGCCGCATGTCCTTTTTGACAACCATCAGGGGTGATGTTTCAATTTTCTCATAGGTGGTGAAGCGCCTCCCGCAGCGCAGACATTCGCGCCGGCGGCGGATGGAGCTGCCCTCCTCTGTCGGCCTGGAATCAATGACACGGCTGTCCAGATAACCGCAATACTGGCATCTCATGAGGCGTCCTCCTTTTACAATCACACGGTCCCGCGTATCTCTGCTGATTATATCAAAAGCCCATTCCTGTTTCAAGCCCGCGGGGCGAGGAAGCATATGGAAAATGACCCGAATAAAAATCTTCAAAAAGGGGGTTTACAAAAAAGCCGGAATATGCTATGATAATTTCCGCTGAAACGCGGGGCATTAGCGCAGTTGGTAGCGCACAACACTGGCAGTGTTGGGGTCAGGAGTTCGAATCTCCTATGCTCCACCAGCAGAAAACCCTTGAGCCATAAAGGCTTGAGGGTTTTTTGTCCCTTGTGATGGAATAATAAGGCGCGCTTTGAGCGGCGTTCGCAAAAAAACGGATATTGTTCACCGTGTGTTCAAACGGACTTTTAACTCTGTCATAGCTTCGGGCCTTATCATCTGGTTACGCTCTAACAGCGAAATACGATCAGGAGTGATGAACCATGAAGGACAGAAGTATTCGCGCGTTGACCCGCGCGGCCCTCGTGACGCTGGCGGTGATGCTGCTGGCATCCTGCGCCGTGGCGGAGGCGGTCGAAGTTCAGACCGCGGACCCGTATATCGAGCTGAGCACGCAGTACCCGGCTATGACCGTGAAGGCGGGCGACAGCCTGAGCTTCTCGCTCAGCCTTGACAACTACAGCGGCACATCCCAGGACATCACGCTGTCCGTGGAGGAGATTCCCGAGGGTTGGGAGGGCTCCTTCAGCGCTGGAAGCCGTCAGATCAGCGTTGTGCATGTGCGCAACGAGGAGAGGGATGACACGGTGACCTTCTCCCTGGACGTTCCGCTGGAGGCGGCGGACGGCGACTACATCGTCAGCCTCAAGGCGCAGGGCGCCAATATCTCCGACACCATGGAGATCGCCCTGACCGTCAGCGCCGAGGAAATCGGGGAGAGCAGCTTCACCGCCGAATATCCCTCTCAGGAGGGGGACGCGGACACGGCCTTTACCTTCAGCGCCACCCTGATTAACAACACCCTCTCCAGCCAGACCTACTCCTTTACCGCCAATCCCCCCACAGGTTGGCAGGTGAGTTTCCTGCCCTCGGGCGAGACGACCAAGGTGGCCGCGCTGGACGTGGAGGCGCGCACCACGCAGGCGGTGGACATCTCCGTGACGCCGCCGGAAAACGTCGAGGCGGGCACCTATGAGATTCCCTGCACCGCCACCTCCGTGGGCGAGACGATGACCATCGACCTGTCGGTGACCATCACCGGCTCCTACGCGCTGGACCTCTCGACCCCCAGCGGCCGGCTGAGCCTGGATGCCTACGCCAACCAGGAGAGCGCCGTGCAGCTGAGCCTGACCAACATCGGAAACACCGACCTGACCAACGTCAACCTCACCTCCAGCGCGCCCTCCGGCTGGACCGTCCGCTTCGCCAACGAGACCATCGACCTTATCGAGGCGGGCGCGACGGTTGAGACCACGGCCTACATCACGCCGGGCGAGGAGGCCATGTCGGGGGATTATGTGACCACCCTGACGGCCCGCAGCAGCGACGCCAGCGACAGCGCGGAGTTTCGCATCACCGTCAAGACCGAGACCAAATGGGGTCTGACGGGCGTGGGCATCATCGTGGTGCTGGCGGTGGTCATCATCGTGGTCATGCGCAAATACGGGAGGCGCTGAGCATGGCTGGCACGATCATCGAAACCAGGGGCCTGACCAAGCGCTACGGCGCGCTGACGGCGGTGGATGACCTCAACCTCAGCGTCCGGCAGGGCGAGATCTTCGGCCTCCTGGGCCCCAACGGCGCTGGCAAGACCACCACGACCCTCATGCTGCTGGGCCTGACCGAGCCCAGCGCGGGCACGGCCTCCATCTCGGGCGTGGACTGCACGCGCAACCCCATCAAGGTCAAGCGCTTCGTGGGTTACCTGCCGGACAACATGGGCTTTTACCCCGACATGACCGGGCGGCAGAACCTGCGCATGACCGGCGCGATGAACGGCCTTTCGGGGGATTTCCTGGAGGCGCGCATTGAGGAGCTGGTGGCGCGCGTGGGCATGACGGAGGCCGTGGACCGCCGGGCGGGCACGTACTCCAAGGGCATGAAGCAGCGCCTCGGCATCGCCGACATCCTCATCAAGGACCCGGATGTGCTCATCATGGACGAGCCAACCAACGGCATCGACCCGGAGGGCATGCACGAATTGATGGCGCTGATCCGCGAATTGGCGGACAAGGACGAAAAGACCATCCTGATCTCCTCACACCAGCTTCACCAGATCCAGCAGATCTGCGACCGCGTGGGCATCTTCGTCCACGGAAAGCTGGTCGCCTGCGGCGAGATCAGCGAGCTGGGCAAGCAAACGGAGCAGGAGGGCGGCTTCAGGCTTGAAGTGGGCGCGCAGCCCGCGGGCGAGAAGCTGACGCAGGCGCTTTCGCAGATCGAGGGCGTGGAGGCGGTGGAGGAAAACGGCGAGACCTTCATACTCCGCTCCACCCGGGACGTATGCGACAATGCCGCAAAGGCCCTGCTGGCGCAGGGGTTTCACTTGACCTGCCTGAGGGCGTGCGGCAGCGATTTGGATGAAATTTATTCCCGATACTTTGTAAAGGCAGGTGAGCAGCATGAAGGCAGCCGCGGCAACCGCATCTTCCGCCATCGCAGGGACAAGGCCGGGGCATGAACGGGGCGGGTTTTCCACGCTCTATCAAAAGGAGCTGGCCGATCATTTTCACAGCGCGCGCTTCAAGCTCGTCTTTGCGCTTCTGATCCTGACCAGCCTGGCGAGCCTCTACGGCGCCCTGAGCAGCATCTCCGACGCGACCTTCTCAAGCAGCGAGCACCTGTTTCTGGCGCTCTATACCGCAAGCGGCAGCTCCATTCCTTCCTTCCTTCGCGTCCTTCCTGGCCTATCTCGCGCCTCTGGCCGGGCTGGCCCTGGGCTTTGACGCCATCAACCGCGAGCGCACGCAGGGCACGCTCAACCGCCTGATCTCCCAGCCCATTCACAGGGACGCGGTCATCAACGCCAAGTTCCTGGCGGGAACGACGGTGGTATTCATGATGATCTTCTTCGTGGGGATCATGATCGGCGGCCTGGGACTTGCGATCCTGGGCATCCCGCCCGAGGGCGAGGAGCTGCTGAGGCTTCTGTCCTACCTGGCGCTCACGGCGGTCTACACCGCCCTGTGGCTGGGCCTGGCCATCCTCTGCTCCACCCTGTGCAGGCACGCGGCGACCTCGGCGCTCATCGTCATCGCCGTCTGGATCTACCTGACGCTCTTTGCCAGCATGGTCGTCAGCATCATCGCAAACATCGCCTATCCGCTGGAGGGCATCCAGGGTTACTATAACATGTACAGCAACTATGAGCTCCAGCTCAGCCTCGAGCGCATCTCGCCGTATTATCTCTACTGCGAGGCGGCTACCACCCTTCTCAACCCCAACGTCCGCACCATCGGCATCACCACGCAGGCGTCGGTATCGGGCGCCATCGCCAGCTACCTGTCCTTTGACCAGAGCCTGCTGCTGGTCTGGCCGCATCTGACGGTCATGCTGGCGCTGACGATGGCGGCGTTCACGGTTTCCTATATCTCCTTCATGCGCCAGGAGATCCGCGCCTGACGCGCAGACAGACAGGCGCCCGTCCCGGGTTTCGGGACGGGCGCTTCTCATTCGGTGGGGAGCAGCGCGGTCACGGCCAGCCGGCCCTGGGCCGTCTCGGCGGCGCTGAGCTTGCCCCGGTGGGCCGCGACAACCGCCTGGGCGATGGACAGGCCGATGCCGTATCCGCCGCAGTTTGAGGCGCGGGAGCGGTCGCCGCGATAGAAGCGGTCAAACATGTTTTCCATCATCTCCCGCGTGAGGCTCTCCACGGCGTTTTCCACACACAGACGGATAAAACGGCCCTGCCGCTGCAGCGTGAGGCAGACGGTATCGCCCTCGGAGGAGTACTTCAGCGCGTTGTCCAAAAGAATTTCTACGAGCTGGCAGAGGTTTTTCTCGTTTCCCACGAAGGAGAGCATGGGTTCGACCTGGATGCTCAGCCCCCGGCCGCGGGTCTTGGCCAGCGCCTGAAAGGACTCGGCGGTTTCCCGGACCGCGTCGGAGAGCGGAAACTCGATCATCTCCATCCGTTCCTCCTCCTCCAGCCGGGAGAGGCTGATGAGGTTGCTGGTCAACTCCGCCAGGCGGGTGGCCTGTGCCTGGATGTCCTCGAGCCATTCGTTCTTTCCCAGCTCCATGCGCAGGATCTCCAGGTCCGCGCCGATGATGGTGATGGGCGTTTTGATTTCGTGCCCGGCATCGGTAATGAAGCGCTTTTGCTTGCGGTAGCTCTCGGCGATGGGGCGGATCATGCGCCCGGAGAGGAGCCAGACCAGCACGAACACCGCGGCCATGCCGGCGGCGGAGATGCCGATGCTGCTGAGAAGCACGCTGCGGACGCCCGCCAGTATGCGGCCGCAGTCCAGGAAGGTGATGAGGGCGCCCCCTTCGGCCTCGTGGCGGGCGAAGCGGTAGTCCTGCACAAAGCCGGAAGCCGCGCCGCTTTCATAGGCGGCCAGGGCGTAGCCGGCCGCGGCGGACTCGTCCACGGCGAAGATCTGCTCGGCGTTGATCGAGGTCACCTCACCCTGCGCATCCACGACAGCGGAGAAGAAGCGGATCTCGTAGGGAAGCTCGGGCGATTTGTAACGCTCGCCGGCGCTCTGCCACTCCATGGCCTGCTCTGGCACGGGCAGCTGGCCGGAAAAACCGCTCAGAAGGGCGAGCACGCTGTCGGCGTCATGGACGATGCCCTGGTAGTTGAGGATGTTGACGATCCCCAGGATGACGGTGAGCACCAGCAGCACCGAGAGCATGCTCACGAGGATGAACTTGACGCGCAGCTTGCGGATCGTGGGATCTCCTCCAGCGAATAGCCGGCGTTGCGGGCCACGCGGATCTGCACGTTGGCCCCCAGCGAGGAGAGCTTCTTGCGCAGGTAGGAGATGTAGACCCAGACCACGTGCACCTCGGCCTCAGTGTCATAGCCCCACACCTTTTCGAGGAAGCGCTCGGTGGGGATGAGCCTGCGCTGGTTGGAGAGCAGCATCTCCATCATCTGGAACTCCTTGTTGGTCAGCCGGAAGCTCCCCGAGGGCGTGGAGAGCTCATAGGTGGTGCAGTCCAGCGTCAGGTTTCCCATGCAAAGGCGGTTGGTTTCCATCCCGCGCGGACCGCGGGTCATGGCGCGGAGCCGCGCCAGCAGCTCCTGAGGGCTGAAGGGCTTGGTCATGTAGTCGTTGGCGCCGCTGTCCAGCCCCCGGACCTTGTCGCGCACGTCCGACTTGGCGGTCAGCATGAGGATGGGCAGCGTGACGCCACCCTCCCGCGCCCGGCAGAGCACCTCGATGCCGTCCATGCCCGGCATCATGATGTCGAGGATGGCGGCGTCGTAATTGCCCGATTTCAGGTATTCCAGCGCCTCGGCGCCGTCGCGCACGGCGTCGGCCTCATAGTTGTGCTTTCGTAAAATCGTGACGATGGCACGGGCCAGGGACGCCTCGTCCTCGGACAAGAGAATCCTCATTCCTATCCCTCCCGCCCCATTGTAGGCGCGCCGTGTGAAGGAAAGGGGAAAAACAGGTGAAAACCGGGAGAAGCGGCGGCTGCTTGCGCGGCGGCGCATGCGCATGGTATACTGTGTCCGTGAGCATGGCACAAAGGAGGCGCGGCGGCATGAACATTTCACCTGCGGCGCGGCGGGCGGCGGCGCTGGGATGCGCGGCGCTGTGCGTGGGCTGTCTGGCTGCGCTTGCCGGAGGAACGCGCGAGACGGGATACAGCTACTGGTGGGCGGTGGCGCTGGCGGCGCTGTGCGCGGCGGGGGCGCGGTGGTTTTCGCTGACGGACCGGCGCGAGCGGCGCTGCTTCGGCGCGCTGGGCGCGCTGCTTGCGGGCGCGCAGGCGCTGGGGATGCGCCTGGAAAGCGCCGGGTATTCGGGCGTGCCGGCGCTCCTTCTGTGCCTGGGCGCGGCGGCGGGCGCGGGGCCGGCGGTGGGATATGTGCTGGAGAGGGCCTGGCGCGCGCTGTGCGCGCTGAAGCCGGCCGCCGGAAAGAACGGGCGCGCGGACGCATGGGGATATGCGGCGCTGATCTTCGTGGCGTGGCTGCCGGTGCTTCTGGCCTATTGGCCGGGAATCTCCGCCTATGACATCTATACCCAGCTGGACGAGATCTTCTCCGGCCAGTACACCAACCGAAACCCCCTGCTTCACACGCTGCTGCTGGGCGGCTTTTTTCGCCTGGGTCAGCGGCTGGGAAGCGAGGCCGTGGGCTATTCGCTCTTCATGCTTTTTCAGATGGCCTTCATGGCCGCCGCCTATGGCTCGGCGGTGGCGTATCTCAGGCGCATCGGCGCCCCCCGCGCGCTGCTCGTCGCGGCGCTGGCGCTCTTTGCCCTGCTGCCGATCCATTCCATGCTCAGCATCAGCGACACCAAGGACGGCTTTTTCGTCGCGCTGCTCATCCTGCTTTTGATTCGCTTTCACCGCCTGCTCAAAGACCCTTCGCTCCTGGGAAAAGCCGGGTTTGTCGCGGGGTTTCTGGCGCTGGGCGCGCTGATGTGCCTGATGCGAAACAACGCCTTCGCAGGGCTGCTCCTCGGACTTGCCGCGGGGCTGTGGGCGGTCGGCCCCGGGAAGCGCCTGCGGCTGTTGGCACTGATGGCGGGGACGCTGGTGCTCTACGCGGGTGCGCTCGGCGGCCTCAAGGCGGCCTTTGACGCATCCGGCAGCCTTGCCACGGAGCTGGTGAGCGTGCAGAGCCAGCAGCTGGGGCGCGTTTATACCTATTATCATGAAAGCGAGCCGGAGGACAGCTACGAGATCTCCATGTGGCTGCCCACGGTGGAGGATTACACGCCCTATACGGCCGACCCGCTCAAGACCTTCGCCATCGTCAACAAGCCCGAGCGCATGTGGGGGTTTCTCAAGCTCTGGGGCCGGGTGGGGCTTGAGCATCCGGTGACCTATCTGGATGCCTGGCTTTTTACCACCAAGGGCTACTGGTCCCTCAGCGACACCACCCACGCGCACATCTACGGGGAGGGCGGGGAAACGCACCTTGGCTACCTGCTGAGCAATCAGGTGGAGCCGCACGGGCTGGCGTCGCCCGGCTTCCTGCCGGGGCTGCGGGCGGCGCTGGAACGGCTGTTCTCCGCCAACGAATACCAGGCGATCCCCGTTTTGTCGCTCCTGTTCGCGCCGGCGCTGTGGGTATGGCTGACCGCGTTCGGGGCTACGGCCGCGCTTTGCGGGCGGGACCGGCGGACGCTGGCGCTGACGGCGCTGGCGGCGGGCTGCTTTCTGCCGATGCTCCTGGGCGCGTGCGTGCTGATCCGCTACGCCTATCCGCTGGTGGCGGCCGCGCCGCTGGTGCTGGGATGCGCCCTTGCGCAGAGAAGGGAGGATGCCCACCGATGACGTATGTGCGCCTTGCGGTGCTGCTCGTATCCTACTGGGGCTATTACAGGGCCCTGTGCGTGTGGACACGCATGGAGCGGACCTTCATACCGATGTTTGTGCTGTCAGCGCAGGCGGTGCTGATCTTCCTGGCGGGTCTTGCCGGGGGAATGTACCCGATGGCCTGTGCCTTGTATTTCGGAGGCTGCGCGGCGCTTGCGGCCAGCTTTATCCCGCGCCTAGGCGGCGGGCGCAGGGCGGACTACCCGCTGGGTCTCTGGCTTTTGATGGCGCTGACCGCCTATGCCGTCTTTCTGCTGCGGGGAAAGCTGCTGACCTACAACGATGATTTTTCCCACTGGGGGCTCATCGCAAGGGTGTTGCTTGAAAACGATGCCCTTCCCGGCACGCAGGATGTGCTGGTGACCTTCAGCTCCTATCCGCCCGGGACGGCCTGCCTCATCTATTATGTCTGCCGCATGGTGACGGGCGGCGCGGCCTGCGAGTGGGGGATGATGATGGCGCAGGCGGCGCTGGTGCTCAGCTGCGTGGCGCCGCTCACGGCGCTGGTGAAGAAGGCCCTTTGGTGCGCCCTGCCTGCGGCGCTGGTGATGGCGTGGTTTTGCATCGGCACCGGCGTGGGGCTGTGCGAATTGATGGTGGACAGCGTGATGCCCATGATGGCGGTGGGCTGCATCGCCTTCATCGCGCGCAATGCGCGGGAGGAGAGCGGGCGCTTCTGGGAGGCCGCGCTGCTTGCGCCGCTGGGGCTTCTGGTGCTGGTGAAAAACAGCGCGTTCCTCTTCGCCGCCTTTGTCCTGCTTTCTTACCTTGCTTTCAGGCGGCCGCGGACGGTTCGGGGATGGCTGAAGGCGCTGGCGCTTGTTTTGCCCATGGCGCTCCTACCGCTGTGGCGGGCGTATGCGGTCCGGGTGGACCCGGGGGCGCTGAGGAGCATGCACGCCATGTCCGGGGATTATTTCGGAAGGATTCTGGCGGATAAGACCGTGCAGGACGTGCTGGACACCGTCCATCTGCTCAAGGAAAGGACGATGGGCGAGGGCTACGTGGCGTTCGTACTCGCTGCCGGGCTGGTCGCGGCGCTGGCGTTGAGGCTTGCGCGCGTGCGGCTGGATGCGCATGCGCGGCTGCTGCCGTGGCTCAACATCCTCTTTTACGGCCTGTACCAGTTCGGGCTGCTGTGCATGTATGTCGTCAGCATGCATGTGGTGGAGGCGTCCCTGCTGATTCAGTATGAGCGCTACGAGAGTTCCATCCGCCTGCTGATAACGGGCGTCCTCATTGTCTACGGCCTGTGCGCTGCGCAGACCATGGGAAGCAGATATCCGCGGGCACGGCTGGCCGCCTGCGCGGCGGCGCTTGCGGTATGCGCGGGGTGTGTGGCGGTCGGGCAGCCGTCCGTGGAGGCGCTGCGGCCCGAGGATCAGTCCCGGAGCCTGCGTGTGAGGATGGAGGCCGTGCTGGACGGCTGCCCGCGCGGCGCGGACCTGCGCTATCTGCAGGCCATCTCCTCGCCCGACCTGCGGGCCGATGCGCACTACTGCGCACGCTATCTTCTGTGGAATCCCAACGTACGAACCGCCAACGTTTATGAGGGCGTTTACGACGAGGCGTGGTATGAGAGCGCCTGGCGGGACTATGATTATCTCATTGTCCTGGACCATTATCCGGCGGTGGACGCCTTTGTTGAGCAGCATTATCCCGATCAGGCGGGGCAACAGGTCATTGCACTGCAATAAACGGAAAGACGGCGCGAAGCGGGTATTGCCCCGCTTCGCGCCGCCATTTTGTATACGTTTGTCAGATCACGAACTGCTCCATGTACCGTTTGGAAAGGCGCAGGGAGTTCAGCACCTTTTCGGGGCTGCCCTCGAAGGCGCGGTCCTCGACCTCGATGCAGGTATAGCCGTCGTAGCCGATATCGGTCAGCGCCGACACGTAGCGGCTCCAGTCCACATCGCCCAGGCCCGGCAGCTTGGGGCTCATGTAGTCCAGCGGATAGGCCATGGTGCCCACCTGGCGCAGCTTGTCGGGATAGAGCTTGATGTCCTTGTAATGGACGTGGAAAATCCTGTCCTTGAACTCATAGAGGGGCTGGATGTAGTCCATCATCTGCCAGACAAAGTGCGACGGATCGTAGTTGATGCCCAGGTTGGGGGAGGGCAGGAGCTCAAATACCCTGCGCCAGATGGCCGGCGTGGTCATGAGGTTCTGTCCGCCCGGCCACTGGTCGGGGCCGAAGAGCATGGGGCAGTTTTCGATGGCGATTCGCACGCCCAGCTCCTCGGCAAGCCTGAGGATGGGCGGCCACACCTGGCACATGATATCGAGGTTCTCCTCCACGGTCTTGGCCTGGTCGCGGCCGATGAAAGTTGTCACCAGGTTCACGCCCAGACGGTGGCTGGCGCGGATCACCTTCTTGAGGTGCTCCACGGCGGCGGCGCGCTTCTCCAGGTCGCCGTCGAGGGTGTTGGGGTAGTACGCCAGGGCGGAGATCTCCACCCCGCGCTCCTTGAGATAGCTGTGGATATAGCGCACCTGCTCGTCGTCCAGCGCGTCCACATCAATGTGGCTCACGCCCGCGTAGCGGCGCTCCGCCTTCCCGGCGGGCCAGCAGGCCACCTCCACGCACTGGTAGCCCATTTCCGCGGCGGCGTCCACCATGCCTTCAAACGTCCAGCCGTCCAGAATCGCGCTTACAAAACCAAGCTTCATAACATGCATGCCTCCTGTTTTGGTATTTATACGGAATCCCGGAGCACCAGCTCCGTTTCCAGCAAGAAGTGCTTGGGCTCCTCCGAGGCGGGGTTCATGATGCGCTCGGCCAGCACCTCGCAGGCCATGTAGCCCAGCTGAAAGCGCGGCAGGCTGACAGCCGCGACGCCTGGGTGGCTCATCTGGGAAATATAGGTGTTGTCAAAGCCGATGAGCGCCAGATCGTCAGGGATGCGGATACCCTCGGAGTTGGCGGCCTTGACCACGGCGGAAGCGTACATGTCGCTGGCGGCCAGGATGGCGTCTGGGGGATCGCTGGCCAGGAGCATCTGGCGCGCGACCGCCATGGAGCTGTCAAAGCCCATCTCCGTCACGTTGGCGACAAGCGCGTTGTCTACCGGCAGACCCGCGCGCTTGAGCGCCTCGGCGTAGCCCATGTAACGGTGCCGGGCATATTTGTAGCGGTCGGGCCCGTTGATGAGGGCGATGCGGCGCCTGCCGCGGCGGATGAGCGTCTCGGTGGCGTTTCGCGCGGCGGCGAAATCATCCACACCCACGTAGGGCAGAGGGCTGTTTTCGGTATATTCTGCACACTGCACCAGAGGAAGGGCGGCGGCCAGCTCACTGAGCACCTCCAGGCGGTTGATGGGGGAAAGCACGATGAGCCCCCGTGCGTGAATCATGTCCAGCATGGTCAGCAGCCGGCGCGCATGGGCTTCCACATTGCCCTCGGCGTAGAGCAGCACCTCCAGCCCGTGTCCCTTTGCGGAGACCTGGATTCCCTTGATAATCTTGGAATAGAAGGGGTTGTCCAGGTTGGGAAGCACGGCCACGATCAGCCGGTTGCGCAGATCGGCGACGGGCTGGGGCCGCGGATAGGAGAGCGCGTCGATGGCGGCGCTCACCTTTTCCACCGTGGAGGGGCGCACCTTGGTCGGATCGTTGAGAACGCGCGAAGCCGTGGCGATGGAGACCCCGGCCATGGCCGCCACCTGGGAAAGGGTGGGATCGCTGCTCTTTCGTTTCATGCGCCTCTCCGCCTCCTTATGCGCCTGCTCGTGCGGTGTGAAATTGCCTGTTTCTTGCGCTATTATAACACAGGCGGAGGGAAAATGTAAATGATGATACGTTCATAATGTAACTTTTCTTTTTGAACAGCGTGGCAAAGCTGAAGAAGAAAAACAAAATTGTTGTATTATAAAGCAGGGAGGATGGGACAACGGAAAATGTAAACTTATGAAAATCTTTTGTGCTGAATTGACATATGAAAATATGCATGCTATCATACACTTACACAAAGGGACTGGCATATACAGGAAGAACCGCCATATGTCCGTTCCTTCGCATGGCTCTCCCGCGAGGGAGGACAAATCATGAAACGGAGGAAACCATCATGAAAAAGCTTTTGGCCATCGTTCTGGCCCTGGCGCTGTGCCTGGGCATGGTCACCATGGCGACCGCTGAAACCACCAAGTATAAGATCGGCGTGCTCGTGCCCGCCGTGACCCACGGCTGGGTGGGCGGCATCACCTACAACGCCGAGCAGTACTGCAAGGAGCTGGAGGCCGCCGGCACCATCGAGTACAAGCTTCTCACCTCCAGCAATGCCGAGGAAATGACCGCCCAGTTTGACGAAGTCATCCTCTGGGGCGCCCAGGCCATCGTCGTCGCTCCCCAGTGGACCGGCATGGAAGTGGCCGCCCAGAACGCCATCGACCAGGGCATCACCGTCGTGGCCTTCGATATGGACATCCCCGCCGAGGGCATCTACAAGGTGACCGGCGACAACGAGAGCATGGGCGTTGCCAGCGCGAACTACATCGTTGAGAAGATCGGCACCACCGGCACCGTCGTGGCGCTGCCCGTGCCCACCTCCGGCTCCGTGTCCGAGCTGCGCATGAAGGGCTTCACCGACACCATGGCCCAGATCGCTCCCGACGTGGAGATCATCGAGTACGCCACCGCCTTCACCCGTGAGGACGGCCTGAAGGACATGGCGGACATCCTGACCGCCAACCCCGAGATCGACGCCGTCTACAGCCTGGATGACGAGACCTCCATCGGCGCCCTGCAGGCCATCGAGGATGCCGGCCGCACCGACATCAAGGCCATCACCGGCGGCGGCGGATGCCAGGAGTACTTCAACATCATCAAGGAAAAGGCCGACGAGATCCATGCCTGCTCCGCGCTCTACAGCCCCCTGATGATTAAGGACTGCCTCGACGTGGCCCTGAGCGTGCTGGGCGGCGAGACCGTTGACGCCGTGAAGGTCATCCCCTCCCAGATCGTGGACGCCACCAACGTGGACGAGTACATCGATCCCAGCAACACCATCTATTGATTTCCCTCTCTTTCAAAAGGGGCCGTGGCCGGTGCCATGGCCCTTTTCCCCGGTTATAAGAGGATTTTGAGAACGGATGTGAACAAATGAACCTCTCCATGCGTGGGATCGTGAAATCCTTCGGCGCGAACGACGTGTTGAAATCCGTCGATTTTTCGCTTCGCGGCGGGGAAATCTGCGCGCTGCTGGGCGAGAACGGCGCGGGCAAAAGCACGCTGATGAACATTCTGGGCGGCGTGCTCCGGCCCGACGCAGGGCAGATTTTGCTGGACGACAAGCCGCAGACTTTCCAAAACCCCGGTCAGTCGCTGGACGCGGGGATCGCCTTCATCCATCAGGAACTGAACCTCATCAACGACCTCCCGATCTATGAGAACATGTTCATCGGCCGGGAGCTGAAAAAGAAAAACGGCTTTCTGGACCATCCGCGCATGATCGCGGAAACCCGGAAGGTATTTGAGCGCATGGCGCTTAGCTTGGACCCCCGCGCCATGGTGCGCGACCTGGACGCCTCCTACAAGCAGATCGTGGAGATTTCCCGCGCGCTTCTGATGAACGCCCAGATCATTATCATGGACGAACCCACAACCTCGCTGACCGACCCGGAGATCGAGCACGTATTTGAAATCCTGCGCACGCTGAAAAAGCAAAACGTGGGCATCGTCTTTATCTCCCACAAGCTGCGCGAGGTCATGGAGATCTGCGACCGCTACACGGTGTTGCGCGACGGCGTAATGGTGTCGGAAGGCTACGTCAAAGACGTGACCACCGATAGGCTTGCCCGCGACATGGTGGGCCATGAGGTGCGCAACGAGCCCCTGAACCGCTGCGCAAAGCTCGGGGACGAGGTGCTCCGCCTGGAGGATCTGACCCAGGAGCCGCACTACCGCCACATCAGCCTGAGCGTGCGCGCGGGCGAGGTGCTGGGCGTCACGGGCCTTCTGGGCGACGGCCGCAGCGAGATCTTCCGCACCGTCTTTGGCGATGCGGGAAAGTATCAGGGGAGCATCATCGTGGGCGGCAAGTCCGTGCAGATGCATTCCACCCAGCAGGCGCTGGCGCTGGGCATCGGCTATGTGCCGCGCAACCGCAAGGAAAACGGCATCATCAAGGACATGAACATCCTGGAAAACGGCTCCATCGTCACCTGGCCCCGGCTGGCGCGCCGAGGCCTGATTGACAGAAAGGCGCAGCGCGAGGAATTTGACCGCCAGCGCCGGGAATTGCATATCAAGATGGAAAAGCCCGAGGACCCCATCACAAGCCTCTCCGGCGGCAACCAGCAGAAGGTGGTGCTGGCCAAGTGGCTCAGCGCCAACCCTGCGCTTTTGATTCTGGACAACCCCACACAGGGCGTGGACGTGGGCGCGAAAGAGGAGATCTACGACATCATCCTGCGCCTGGCCGATCAGGGCGTGGCCGTGGTGGTGCTCTCCAACGAGGCGCAGGAGATCATCCGCGTGTGCGACCGCGCGCTGGTGCTGTACCACGGCGATATCCAGGCCGAGGTCAAGGGCGAAACCATGAACGAACACGAAATGATGCGGCTGGCAACCGGCGGCTGAACGCAGGCGAGAGGAGTAAACAGGCATGACGCAAGTGACGAACCGGCAGACCCTTCTTGAAAAGGTCGGCCGCAAATGGAAGTCCGATCCCATCTTTTCCACGGGCCTGGTGCTGGCCCTGATGGTGATTCTTCAGACCGTGGCGCTGGGCTTCGACTACGAATCCTTCGGCGCGTGGTTTACCAACTGGGGCAAGAACTGGATCAACATCCTGCGCAACAACGCCGGCGTGGGCATCGTGGCCCTGGGCATGACCTTTGTCATCATCTCCGGCGGCATCGACCTGGCCGTGGGCTCCACGATGGTTGCCATCGGCGCGGTCATCATGGTCTTTATCAACCAGTATCCCGACGGCCTGCTCACCGCCGTCGGCATTACCGGCGTGCCGGCCTATGCCATTGGCATCGTCGCAGGCGTGATCTTCGGCTGCCTGCTGGGCGGCATCAGCGGCGTATTGATCGCCCGTAGCAAGCTGCCGGCCTTCATCGCCACGCTGGGCATGATGAAGATTCTGCGCAGCGTGACCCAGCAGGTCATGCAGACCGCGGCGGTCAAGGTGCCCAGCGGCTTCCTTGCCATCTCCAACACCAAGATCGGCGGCGAGGTCATCCTGCCCATCCTCTACTGGCTGGTGGCGGCGGTGATTCTGCATATCGTGTCGCGCTATACGCCCTTCGGCCGCCATGTGTACGCCGTGGGCTCCAACGAGCGCACCGCGCGCCTCTCAGGCGTGAACGTGGAGCGCGTCAAGGGCCTCATCTATGTGCTCATGGGCGCGCTGGTGGCCGTGACGGCGGTCATCCAGGTATCGCGCATCGGCAGCATGGACTATGCCAACGCCGGCAGCGGCTATGAGATGGACGCCATCGCCGCGGTCGTGGTCGGCGGCACCAGCATGAGCGGCGGCCGCGGCTCCATTCTGGGCACGGTGCTGGGCATGCTGATTATCGCCGTGATGAACAACCTGCTCAACCTCATGGGCGTGCCGCCCTTCCTGCGCGAGGCGTTCAAGGGCTTCATCGTGATCGCCGCGGTGCTCCTGCAAAAGAAGGAAGCCGCCGCCTGACGGCCTGTTAAAGAAAGGAAGACAAGCATGCTCAATATCGGTATCATCGGCTGCGGCAAGATCGCGCAGGTGCGCCATCTGCCCGAATATGAACAGAACCCCGGCGCACGCATCGCCGGGCTGTACGACCTGAATCAGGAGCGCGCGCAGGCGCTGGCGGCGCAGTACGGCGCAAAGGCGTATGAGAGCTACGAGGCGCTCCTGGCCGACCCGGCCATCGATGCGGTGAGCGTGTGCTCATCCAACGTCAGCCACGCGGAAATTGCCGTGGCGGCGCTGGAGGCAGGCAAGCATGTGCTGTGCGAAAAGCCCATGGCCACCACTTTGGAGGACTGCGAGCGCATGGTCGCCGCCGCGAAAAAGAGCGGCAAGTACCTCATGATCGACCAGAACCAGCGCCTGGCGGGCGCGCACCGAAAGGCCCGCGAGCTCATCCGCGGCGGCGCCATCGGAAAGCCGCTCACCTTCCGCACGGCGTTCCGCCACGGCGGGCCGGAGACATGGAGCGTGGACCCGGGCAAAAGCACCTGGTTTTTTGACAAGAAGCGCGCGGCCATGGGCGCCATGGCGGACCTGGGCGTGCACAAGACCGACCTGATTCAGTTCCTGCTGGACCAGGTGGTGGTGGAAACCACGGCGAGCCTAAGCACGCTGGACAAGAAATTCGCCGACGGCAGCCCCATCACCGTGGACGACAACGCCGTGTGCATCTACCGCATGAGCGGCGGGGCCGTCGGAACCATGACCGCCTCCTGGACCAACTACGGCCCGGAGGACAATTCCACCGTCATCAACGGCACCGAGGGCGTGCTGCGCATCTATGACGACCCGGCGCATACGCTGGTGCTCATCCACCGCGACGGGACCGTCGAGAACTATGACGTGGATCAGATTCAGACCAACGACAACCAGACCAAGTCGGGCATCATCGACCTGTTCGTGGACTGCCTCAACGACCCGTCCCGCGAGGGCATCGGCGCCGAGAGCGTGCTGCCCGCCATGCGCGCGGTGTTCGCCAGCATCGAGTCGTCCGAGACGGGGCGCGCCGTGCGGGTCAACGAGTGAGGGGGCGCAGCCATGGAAAAGCGCATCATCGCGGTCAACTCCAACTGCTATCACGGCTACTCCATCGAGCAGGCCATCGAGGGCATCCGCCGCGCGGGCTTTCACTACATCGAGCTGACGGCCACCAAGGGCTGGACCGAGCATGTCTTTCCCGACATGCCCTTCGAGCGCCTGCTGGCCATTCAGGACGAGCTGGAAGCCGCGCAGATCCGTCCCTTCGCCATGAGCGGGCACTGCAACCTCATGGACCCGGAGCGCATCCCGGACTTTGTGAAGAACATCCGCCTGGCCGCGTTCTTCGGCTGCGACTACATCGTCTCCTCCATCGGCGAGGCACACCTCAGGGACAACGCCGTGGCCGACAACGAAACCGTGGCCCAAAGCATCCGCGCGCTCCTTCCCCATCTGGAGCGCTACGGGCTGACGCTGGTTTTGGAAACGCACGGGCATGACCACGGCACGGGCGCGGCACTGTCCGACATCGTGCGGCGCGTCGGGTCCGACCGGGTCAAAATCAACTATGATACCGCCAACGTCATCTTCTACGGCGGGGTGGACCCCGTGGCCGACCTGCGCGCCTGCGTGAGCGACGTGGCCTACCTGCATCTCAAGGACAAGGCCGGCGCGGCGGACGTGTGGGACTTTCCGGCGCTGGGCAAGGGCTGGGTGGACTTCCCCGGCATCTTCCGCGTGCTGGAGGAGGCGGGCGATACAAGCCCCTTGAGCATCGAGATCGAGTTTACGCAGGCAGGTCCCCGGGACCTGGCGGAAATCGACCAGGCCGTGCAGGACAGCGCGGACTATCTGCGCGCGCAGGGCTTCCGCCTGTAAGAGAGGAGGCGTTTGGATGAGGATCGCGCTGGTGGGCCTTGGCGGCATGGGCACGACCCATTATCTCAATTACCTCCATATTCCCCAGGCGCAGGTCGTGGCGGCGGTCGGCCAAAGCGAGCAGGACCGCCTTCGCGCCGCCGAATGGGGTCTGCCCCTGTATGCCACGCTGACGGAGCTGTGCGCCGCAGAGCGGGTGGCGCTGGCGGACATCTGCGTCCCCACGTTCCTTCACAAGCCGTTGGCGCTGGAGGCGTTCGGGCTTGGGCTGCATGTGATTACCGAAAAGCCCGCGGCCCTGACCCTTTTCGACGCGCAGGAGATGTTCCGGGCGGCGGACCGGGCGGGGGTCCAGCTCTATGTGGGACAGGTGCTGCAGTTCACCCGCGAGGTGGAGACGCTGCATGAGGTGGTCCGGGACGGCCGTTACGGCAGGCCCCTGGACGCCTGCTTCGAGCGCCTCTCGGCCCGTCCTGGCTGGGTGCAGGGAAGCTGGCTGTTTGACCGGGAAAAGAGCGGGCTGTTGCCCTTTGACCTGCACATCCACGATCTGGATGTTTTAGTCAGCCTCTTTGGCACGCCGCAGAGCGTCAGCTATACGAGCTGCGGCGGCGGGGAGCGCCCATGGCCGGAGCAGTACCGCTTCCGCTACGCCTTTGCGGGCGGCGTCACGGCAAGCGCGGAAGCCGCGTGGTTCAATGCCTGCCTGCCCTTCACGGCCCGTTGGCGCGTGTACTTCGAGCGCGGGCTGCTGGTGTGCGACGGGGGCCTCACCGGCTACGGCGCGGACGGCACGGTGACGACCTTTGACGTCGAAGACCCCGTCAAGGTGCCCTGCGGTGCCAACCTGCCGCCCAGCGGGTGGTTCCTGCGCGAACTGACGCATTTCGTTGACTGCGCGAAGGCCGGCCGCCCGTCCCCGCAGGTGCCGCGCGGGCAGGTGCTGGATGTCATCCGGGTGCTGGAAAGCATCCGCTAGCGTCTCCAGTTTCGCGCATTTTCCCGTTTTTGGGCCGCTGTGGCGGTTGACAAGCATTTGGCAACAAACTATAATATGCATGTTGGAAACTTCCGTCTGTTTGTCGTGCCCAAAAACAGTCAGGCGGCTCTTTCAAAATATACAATTTAGGAGGGAACCCCAATGGCAACCAAGATGACCGTTGACGGCAACACTGCCGTAAGCCACGTCGCATATGCGTTCAGCGACGTGGCGGCCATTTACCCCATCACCCCTTCCTCCCCCATGGCGGAAGTGGTCGATGAATGGGCGGCGCGTGGTACGAAGAACCTCTTCGGCCAGACCGTTCACGTAAGCGAGATGCAGTCCGAGGCGGGCGCGGCGGGCGCCGTGCACGGCAGCCTGGCGGCCGGCGCGCTGACCACCACCTTCACTGCCAGCCAGGGCCTTCTGCTCATGATCCCCAACATGTACAAGATCTCCGGCGAGCTGCTGCCCTGCGTGTTCCACGTGAGCGCCCGCGCGCTGGCCGCGCACGCCCTGAGCATCTTCGGCGACCATGCCGACGTGATGGCCTGCCGCCAGACCGGCTTTGCCATGCTGGCCTCCAACAGCGTGCAGGAAGCCATGGACATGGCGCTGGTGGCCCATCTGTCCACCCTGGAGAGCAGCGTTCCCTTCCTGCATTTCTTCGACGGCTTCCGCACCAGCCATGAGGTGCAGAAGATCGACGCCATCGACTACAAGGACATCGAGCCCTTGGTGCCCTGGGACAAGGTCCGTGCCTTCCGCGCCCGCGCCCTCAACCCCGATCACCCGCATCAGGCCGGCACCGCGCAGAACCCCGACATCTACTTCCAGAACCGTGAGGCGGCCAACAAGTTCTATAACGCCACCCCCGCCATCGTGGAAGAGGTCATGAAGAAGGTCAGCGCGCTGGTGGGCCGCGAGTACAAGCTGTTCAACTATGTCGGCGCTCCCGACGCAGAGCGCGTCATCATCGCCATGGGCAGCGGCTGCGACACCATTGAGGAGACCATCAACTACCTCAACAAGAAGGGCGAGAAGCTGGGCCTGGTCAAGGTGCACCTCTACCGTCCCTTCAGCGCCGAGCGCCTGCTGGAGGCCATCCCCGCCACCTGCAAGAAGATCGCCGTGCTTGACCGCACCAAGGAGCCCGGCTCCCTGGGCGAGCCGCTCTACGAGGACGTGTGCTCCGCGCTCTACGAGCATGGCAAGACCGACGTTGAGGTCGTGGGCGGCCGCTACGGCCTGGGCTCCAAGGAGTTCAACCCCACCATGGTCAAGGCCGTGTACGACAACCTCTCCGGCGCCATGAAGAACCACTTCACCGTGGGCATCGAGGACGACGTGACCGGCGCCAGCCTGCCTCTGGGCGAGCAGCTCATCACCGCGCCCGAGGGCACCGTGTGCTGCATGTTCTACGGCCTGGGCTCCGACGGCACCGTGGGCGCCAACAAGAACAGCATCAAGATCATCGGCGACCACACCGATATGTACGCGCAGGGCTACTTCAGCTATGACTCCAAGAAGTCCGGCGGCCTGACCGTCAGCCACCTGCGCTTCGGCAAGACGCCCATCCAGAGCACCTACCTCATCGATGCGGCCGACTTCGTGGCCTGCCACAACCCCAGCTATGTCACCAAGTATGACATGGTCAGCAAGGTTAAGGACGGCGGCGTGTTCCTGCTCAACAGCCCCTGGAGCGCCGAGGAGATGGACAAGCAGCTGCCCGCCAAGATGAAGCGGCAGCTGGCCAAGAAGCATGTGCGCTTCTACAACATCGACGCCATCGACCTGGCCCTGAAGGTGGGCATGGGCAACCGCATCAACACCATCATGCAGGCCGCCTTCTTCAAGCTGGCCGAGGTCATCCCCTACGAGCAGGCTGACGAGTACATGAAGGCCTATGCCAAGAAGACCTACGGCAAGAAGGGCGACGCCATCGTCAAGAAGAACTGGGACGCCATCGACATCGCCATCTCCGGCCTGGTCGAGATCCCCGTGCCCGCCGAATGGGCCGATGCCACCACCGGCGCCGAGCCCGTCAAGCTCAAGAGCACCGAGTACTTCCAGAACTTCGTCGAGCCCATCCTCGCTCAGGAGGGCGACAGCCTGCCCGTGAGCGCCTTTGATCCCGCGGGCGTGGTTCCCACCGGCACCACCAAGTTCGAAAAGCGCGGCATCGCCGTCACCGTGCCCGAGTGGCTGGTTGACAAGTGCATCCAGTGCGGCACCTGCTCGCTGGTCTGCCCGCATGCCTGCATCCGTCCCATCTATGCCTCCGAGGAAGTCATGAAGGGCGCGCCCGAGGGCTATCAGACCAAACCCGCCACGGGCAAGGAGTTTGCCGGCATGCAGTACCGCATGCAGGTCAGCCCCCTGGACTGCACCGGTTGCGGCAACTGCGTCCAGGTCTGCCCCGCCAAGGAGAAGGCGCTGGTCATGCAGCCGCTGGCTTCCCAGATGGAGCAGGAGAAGAACTGGGAGTTCGCCATGACCGTGCCCGAGGTTCAGGGCATCGAGAACGTGGCCACCGTCAAGAACAGCCAGGCTCTCAAGCCGCTCTTCGAGTTCAGCGGCGCGTGCGCCGGTTGCGGCGAGACCCCGTACGTCAAGCTGGTGACCCAGCTCTTCGGCGACCGCATGATTATCGCCAACGCCACGGGCTGCTCCTCCATCTACGGCGGCTCCGCCCCCACCTGCCCCTACACCACCAACGACGAGGGCCATGGTCCCGCCTGGGCCAACAGCCTGTTTGAGGACAACGCCGAGTTCGGCTTCGGCATGAACCTAGCCTACAACCAGCGCCGCGCCAAGCTGGCCGACACTGTGCGCGCCCTTATCGCCGTGGACTACTGCTGGGACGAGATCAAGGCCGCGGGTCAGAACTGGCTGGACAACATGAACGAGGGCAAGGCTTCCAAGGTCGCCGGCAAGGCGCTGCTTGAGAAGTGCAAGGAAGGCATCATCGAGGGCTGCACCTGCGAGGCCTGCACGCTGGCCCGCGAGGTCGTCGACAGCGCCGACCTGCTGACCAAGAAGTCCTTCTGGATCTTCGGCGGCGACGGCTGGGCCTACGATATCGGCTACGGCGGACTGGACCACGTGCTGGCCCAGAACCAGGATGTCAACGTCCTCGTGCTGGATACCGAGGTGTACTCCAACACCGGCGGACAGTCCTCCAAGTCCACCCCGACCGGCTCCATCGCCAAGTTCGCTGCCAGCGGCAAGCGGACCAAGAAGAAGGATCTGGGCATGATGGCCATGAGCTATGGCTATGTGTACGTGGCGTGCGTCGCCATGAGCAACCCCGCTCAGGTCGTTAAGGCCATGGTCGAGGCCGAGGCCTATCACGGCCCGTCCCTCATCATCGCCTACGCGCCCTGCATCAACCATGGCATCAACATGGGCCTGGCGCAGGCTGAGATCAAGAAGGCGGTCGAGTGCGGCTACTGGACCATCTACCGCTACAATCCTGAACTGGCCGAGCAGGGCAAGAACCCGCTCACCCTGGACTCCAAGGAGCCCAAGGCCGAGGGCTATCAGGACTTCATCAAGGGCGAGGTGCGCTATGCGTCCCTGGCCAAGATGTTCCCCGATGTGGCGCAGGACCTGTTCAACAAGAACGAGGCCGACGCCATGGCCAAGTACGCCAAGTACAAGAGAATGGCCGAATAACCGAACAAACGACGGGCCGCCTCCTCCGGGGGCGGCCCGCTGCTTGCGGCGAAAATCCCCATAAAGGGCCAGGGACATCCGCGCGACTTTATGCTATAATGGGATCGGAAGATCGAGGTCAGAGGAGGGCGGTTGGATGGAACAGGCACAGGGAAGCGCGCTGCTCAGGCCCATGCGCCCGGACAGCCTGCTTCGCATCAGCGGGACGCCCGCGCCTTCGCCCGTAGCGCCGGTCAAAGCGCCCCTGATGCATCGCCCCACCTTTGCGCCATGGCCGGCGGCGTCCCGCCGGCCCGCGGCCTCCGCGCTGGATGCGCTCTGGGAGGACGTCTCGTGGCTGGACTCCGAGGAGACGCCCGACCCCGACGAGGCGGACGAGGATGGAGAGGACGCCGTGCCCACGGAGCGCATGGCCATGCCGGTCGCGGTGCCGCTGGACGAGCCCTGCTGTCCGCGCGGCCATGGACGCGCAGGATGGCTCTGCCTGGGAGCGGCCGCGTTGGCGACCGCCGGGTGGGCGCTTTGGCGGCTGGAGCTGTTGTTTTGAGGTGAGTTCCCCCGCGCTTTTTTTCAAAAGCGAGGGGGATTTTCTTATGCGGAGAAAAAAAGATGGACAAGCGGGAAATGATACGATATAATGAAGAACGAAGATATAAAAGGAACACGTTAAAATACAATTTACTGATCGGGAGGCAGACAAATGGACAAGATGAAGGTAATCGCACCCCTGGACCCGGCGTTCGAGCCGATCTACCGCGGGCTACAGGCGTTCGCCGCGCGCGCGGCCGGCGGCCCCCGGATTCGCATCGCCCTGGAGCGCAACGACGGGCTGGTGGCCACGCATGACATGCGCATTTTGCCGCAGGGCGAGGACGATGCGCTGAGCCTTTGCATGGTGGAGCGCATGGTCAAGAGCATGCTGTGGGTCTATGGCGGCTTCCGCGTGACCATCGCCGGCAGCAGGGCCGTCTACGAGGGCGTGAAGGAGCAGTACCGAAAAGGCGGCGCGCGCGAATTCGACGCCAATTTCATGGCGCACGTCTACGAGCATGACTTTGAGGTGTGCTATGCCGCCACGCCTGAGGAGGCGCCGGAGCGCCGGGACGCCTCCGAGCCCATCGGCCGTCACCTGGACGGCTGCCGCATCGGCTTTGACGCCGGCGGAAGCGACCGCAAGGTGTCCGCCGTCGTCAACGGCGAAAGCGTCTACAGCGAGGAGGTCGTCTGGTTCCCCAAGACCCAGTCCGACCCGGCCTATCATTTCGACGGCATCGTCAGCGCCATGAAGACCGCCGCCTCCAAGATGCCCCGCGTGGACGCCATCGGCGTGAGCAGCGCGGGCGTGTACATCAACAACCACACCATGAACGCCTCGCTGTTCCTCAAGGTGGGGCCGGAGGACTATGAGAAGTACGTCAAGGATATCTATATCCGCGCCGCGAAGGAGATCGGTGACGTGCCGCTGACCGTGTGCAACGACGGCGACGTGACCGCGCTGGCTGGCGCCATGAGCCTGGGCGAGGACGGTATTCTGGGCATCGCCATGGGCACCAGCGAGGCGGGCGGCTATGTGGACATGAAGGGCAACATCACCGGCTGGCTCAACGAACTGGCCTTCGTCCCCTGCGACCTGGCCCCCGGCGCCATGGTGGACGAGTGGAGCGGCGACATCGGCTGCGGCGTGAAGTATTTCTCCCAGGACGCCGTCATCAAGCTCGCGCCCGCCGCGGGCATTGAGCTCGATCCCGCCCTCAGCCCGGCCGAAAAGCTCAAGGTCGTTCAGGCGCGCATGAATGAGGGCGATGCGGGCGCGCGCGCCATCTACGAGACCATCGGCGTGTACCTGGGCTATACGCTGGCCTTCTACGCCATGTTCTATGACATCAACCACGTGCTGCTCATGGGCCGCGTCACCAGCGGCGAGGGCGGCGACCTGGTGCTTGGAAAGGCGCAGGAGGTCCTGCGGGCGGAGTACCCGGAGCTCAGGATGCAGGTGAACCTGCCCGACGAGAAGAGCCGGCGCGTGGGCCAGAGCGTGGCCGCCGCCAGCCTGCCCAAGATCGGCTGAGTTTGCAGCCGCCCCGCCTTCCCGAGGGGGAAGAGGCGGGGCGGCTCAGACTGTCAAAAAACCCTTCAGGGAGGTTCGGAGGGCCACAGACCCGCAACC
>CAUDEL010000031.1:0-35290 GCA_958448555.1 uncultured Eubacteriales bacterium
GCTCAAGTCTCATCCTTTTTTTCTTCACTGTCCAATATGTATTGTAGCGCTACACAGGGAGGAAAAGCCATAAGATTTGGGGCTTGCTTTTTCCATGGGATAATGCTAATATAATATGTCCATATTTGCCAAGGAGGGAACCCCTGATGACCGTGCTTCACTGGATTATTGGCATCCTGCTTTTGATATCCGCCCTTGTGATGATCGTGACCGTGCTTTTGCAAAGCAGCGAGCGCAGCGGCCTGGGCGCCGTGAGCGGCGCGGCCGAGACGTTTTTCGGCAAGAACAAGGCCAAGGGAATGGACGCTAAGCTGGCGCTGATTACCAAGATCTGTGCCATCGTGTTTGTGGCGCTGTCCATCGTGTTGATGTTCCTGGGCTGATGGCCGGGCGCAGAAAGGGCGGTCCCCATGGAGGGACCGCCCTCAGTTTGTCGAAAAAGCCCGCCTACGGCGGCCTTTTCCGCCAGATGCTTAAGAAATGTTTGCGCCAGGGGCGCAAACTCCCCGCCCGCCCGGCACCGGAGGGAAGCGTCAGCCCTGTGGGCTGTTGCCACCGAAGGTGGCAAAGCGACCCGAAGGTGGGGAGCGAAACGAGCAGAGGGTGCGGGTAGCACCCTCTGTGAAGATTGAGCGACCGGGGAAAGCCGGGCGATACGAATCCACTTTGGAGGGGGACGGAGGGAAGCGTGTGCCCTGTGGGCACTTGCCACCGAAGGTGGCAAAGCGACCCGGAGGAGTCAACCGAAACGAGCGGCGGGCGCGGCCAGCGCCCGCCGCGAAGATTGAGGTTGCGGACCTGCGGGCCCTCCAAACCTCCCGGAAAGGGTTTGTCAGCAGCCCGAGGGCGGTCCCCATGGAGGAACCGCCCTTTTTGTGCCCGCTCACAGGGCCGCGCTCATGATCCGAAGCAGCACGACATAGACCGCCGTGCCGCCCGCGATGCTTAAAAGCGCGTTATGCTTTGCCCGGTGCAGAACATAGATCGCCGCCAGCGCCACGGCCTCGGGGATGGCGTGGGTGGGGCCCAGCACATCGGCCCCCTTGAGGCAGTAAACCACCAGCAGGCCCATCATGGCCGGCGGTAGCGCCCGGCCCAGAAACAGCACCACGCCGGGCACGCTGCGCTTTTCCGGAAACAGCCAGAAGGGCAGAAAGCGCGTAATCACCGTGCCTGCGGCCACGGCCAGGACCATGACCAGCGTTTCCAAAGGGGTCATCACCTGCATAGCCTGTCCCTCCCCAGCAATAGCGCCGCCAGAATAACCCCCATGGCGGGGATGATAAAGCCGCTCTGACCAAGCAGCGTCAGGCACGCCACGGCCACCCCCACGCCGATGAGCGCGGAGGGACGGTCCGATCGCTCATCCCAGCGGTTCAGAAAGAGCACAAAGATCAGCGCCGTGAGCACGAAGTCCAGACCCGTGAGGTCAAAGCGCAACATTCCGCCGATCAGTCCGCCCGCAAAGGACGCCGCCACCCAGTAGGCATAGTCCAGAAGCGATACCGCCAGATAGAAGTCCCGCGCAGGCACCTGCGGCGGCGGCTCGACCGAGCAGTTGATGGAGAAGGTTTCGTCGCACAGCAGAAACACCAGCACGCTTCGTGCCCTTCCCATCCCGCGGTAGCGGGGCAGCATGCTCAGGCCGTAAAACAGATGGCGCGCGTTGACCATCAGGCTCATCAGAAAGGCCTGAAACGGGTCAAAGGCCACGGTGAGCAGCGAAATGGCCACATATTGCATGCTGCCGCCGAAGGCCAACGCGCTCATGAGAAGCGACCACAGCGCGCCGTAGCCCTTGGAGGCCATGAGCACGCCATAGGTCAGTCCCAGGCAGGAAAAGCCCATCAAAACCGGCAGCGTGTGAGGAAAGGCCGCCCGAACCGCCGCGGCGGCGCGTCCGAGGCGGTCCGCCTTATCTCCGGAGTGCATCGCTTTCTCGCTCCTTTGCGCAAAAATGCCCGCGCCGACCGGCGCGGGCAAAGGCAGGGATCACTTGACGTAGCTCTGGCCGTAAATGAATTCCTGCATGGCTTCCAGCGTCGTCTTCATGCGCTTTTCGCTGATGTAGACCAGGCTCTCGCCGTTGAACTCGCGGTAGCCGTACTGTTTTTCCATGGGGATGCCGAACTGGCCCATCACCTCGCCGCCGGAGGCAAGGTTTTGCATCGCGCTCCCGGAGAGCACCGTCATGCCCAAAGACAGCAGCTCGTCGGCGGTCAGGTTGGTCTTTCCATAGGGCAGGGCCGTCTCGATGAGGTTGATGAACCCGGAGAGATCCATGCCCTCCATGACCTTCTCAAGCAGCGCCTCCAGAAGCTTGCGCTGGCGCTCGTTGCGGTTGAGGTCATTCTGGCCCTGCAGGTTGCGGATGCGGCCGTAGGTGACGGCCTCCATGCCGTCCAGATGCTGAACGCCGTCGGTCTCCTCCAGCCTGTCGCGCTCCACGTCGTCCATGGGCTCCTTGACGTGCAGCTCGTAGTTGATGGCCTTGGCCTCGCCCTTGGTCAGCTCCATGTCCACGCCGCCGAGGGCCTCAATGATATCGGCCAGGCCGTGGATGTTGACGACCACATACCGCTCGATGTTCATCTGAAAGTTGCGGTTGACGGTCTTCATGGCCAGCTCGGCGCCCTTGGCGATGTCGCCGTCCTTGCTGCCGAACTTGAAGGCGGTGTTGAGACGCTTCTTGCTCTTGTAGCCGGGCACCTCCACGGCCGTGTCGCGGGCGATGGAGGTCAGCTTCACCGAGCCGTCCTGCGTGTTGATGGAGCAGATGATGTTGGCGTCGGCGCGTCCGCTGACCAGCTCCACGCTGCGGTTGTCCACGCCCAGCAGGAGGATGTTGACCACGTGATCCGGCAGGTCCTCGTTGGGCTCGAGGTTGGACAGGTCCACCTCCGAGTCCATCGTGGTGTCCTCCAGCATGGAGGCCATTTCCTCCATCAGCGCCTCTTCCTCGGGGGTCAGCTCGGCGGCGTTTTCCGCCGTGGCATCGCCGGCGCCCTCCACGGCCCACGCCTGCCACTGGGCCAGCTCCTCCGGCGTAAGCGGCTCGGGTTCAAAGTTTTCCAGACCGTCCTCGGCCAGCGCGCCGCCCCAGAGCATCACCGCGCAAAGGCACAGTGCCGCGGCACGCTTAAATACAGAAGTCCCTTTCATGGGATCAGCCTCCTCACCAGGATTCTTGAGCCTGCTCGCGCAGCCCGTAAAGGCCGCTCTTGGTCAGCTCTGTGGTCAGATACGGCCGGGTGCGCATCAGCGCGCGGAACATCGCCCGGCTGGATTCGGATGAAGTATAGGGCACGACAGCCGTCGTGTCAAGCGCAATTTCGCCCCCGTCATAGCGCAGCAGCGTGGTCGAGCGCTGACGGATGTGCTCGTTGAGCATCTCCAGCGTCAGGTCCAGCAGTTCCTCGTCGGCCTCGGCCTCGCCCTTGGCGGCCGCCACGGCGGCCTGCATCCGTGCCTGCTCCTCCGAGGCGTCCCCGCTTACGGGACGGCCCTTGACGGTTTCGGTCACCTCGCCGCCGTCCGCGGGCGTCAGATCGTCCTCCAGCAGGGCGCTGGCGTCAAAGAGGACGCTGGCGTTGCGGAGAACCGGGGCGATGTCCACGCGATGCGAGCCGCTGCTGATCTTCACGCTCACGCGCATGAGCTTCTCGCCAAGGCGCGCGGCGTCTCCGGCCGCGGACTCGCTGGGGGCGAGCTGGGTGTTGACGGTCACGGGCTCCAGATCGATCTGAAAGCGCGTGGCGCTGGATTTGGCGATGCCCTCCTGCTTCATCAGCGCGGCCACGCCCTCGCCGCTCCTGAGCTCCTCCAGATCCACAAGCACCATCACGCCGTCCAGGCCGAAGGCGATGTAATCCACGTTCTGCCGCCCGAGGTTGTTGAGCATGCTATAGGTGATGGTGAGCCTGCGCCCCCGGACCAGGCGGTTCCCGTCCAGGTCCGTGGCATAGCCGCCGTCGGCGTTGAGCTCGGGCTCGGTGTTGAGGATGAGCAGCGCGGAATCATATCCGCCGCGCAGGCGCAGGGTGGGCGTGGCGGGCCGCTCCCGCCCGTCGATGAGGTCGGTGACGGGCATCCCGTAGTAGGTGTCCCCCACCTTGAGCACGTCGATGGTCCGAATCTGGGTGCGCAGGATCTTGCCGCTGGAAAAATGCAGCTCGTCATAAACGGGATCAATGCGCGCCAGCGGATCATAGGGCAGGTAGTGATGGATGTTCCAGTCGATGAAGAACAGGGGGCTGCCGGGCGCGATGACCAGCTCGTAATACTCCGGCGCGGACAGCGAGCCCGGAAGGTAGGCATAGTTGCCGTAGGTTTCGCCTTTGACGCGGGAAAGCGCCCCCGTCACCTCGTCGCCCTCCAGCATGACGCTCTCGTCATAGGTGTAGAAGAAATCCGGGTCGTCCTCTCCCTTTTGCTTGCTGGCCTCCTCGGGATAGATCAGGACCACGATGGGCTTGATGGTCATCTTCACATCATAGCTGCCGGGCAGATACTGCGTATCGCCGGCGGGGACAGTCACGCGCGCGATGTAGTCGCCCACCTTGACGGGCGCGTGCTCCATGAGCTCGCCGTCCTGAAAATAGCTGACCGTCGCGCTCTGGGGATAGAGCTTGGTGCTGAGGCGGAAAGCCTTGCCCGTATAGGTGCGTTCCTGGTCGGCGATAACCAGCTTCTGGCGCTCCTCCTTGACGGTGAACACCGTCTTTTCGCTGAAGGCAAAGGCTGAAGCGGTATCGGCGGAAAGGACCGCCCCGGCCTGGACGCAGGCGAAGGCGCGGAAGGTGACGACGTCGCCGTCCCTGAGGCCGGGGATGGTACATTCGCCGCCGCGCAGAAGCGCAACGCCGGCGCTGGGCACCCAGGTGTCCGGCATCTCCTCCTCCTTGTCCGAGACGATGTACTGCACGCCCAGGGTATTGCCGGTATCGGTATCAAAGGTGATGGAGCCAAAGGCGGTGGCCTTGAGGTTGGTGATTTTGGGCAGAGCGTCGGGGCTGGCCGCGCCGTCGTTGATGATGGCGGCATAGGTGTCCCCGTCGCTGAGGACCACCACGTCCGTTCCGCTCAGCGCCTTGGAGCGCCATAGCGTCACCCGGCCGTCCCTGCCGGTCGTGGCGCTGAACGGCTCCGCGCTTCCCAGCTTGAGAACGATCCGCGCGCGGGACATGGGGTTGTTCTGGTCGTCCGTCACGGCGATGACGGTGGGCTTTGCCGCGCTGCCGGGCAGCGCGGAGCCGCTGGAGAGGCTGAGGTTGGTGCTCTCGCTCACGCTGACCGCGCCGCCTCCGGAGGCGCTGGCCGCATCCAGCGCGCCCGTGCCGCTCACCGACAGGCTGGCGCCGTCTCCCACCACCAGCGCGCCCACGGCGTTGGCGCCCTGGAGCGCAAGCGTGACCGAGGCGCCCGCGCCGATGCGCATCTCGCCGCTGGTGAAGGCGCCCGCCAGGGTGAGCTTGACGCTCACGCCGTCCGCCACAAGGATTCGGCCGGACGTTCCGCCCTCGCTGACCAGGCGGTAGTTCCCGCCCCGGTCAAACGTCACGTCCTGCGCCCCGAGCGTAACCGCGGCGCCCTCCTCGTCCTCCACGGCAGTCAGAAGCAGCCTGCCGTCCCGGATCACGCCCTGATAGTGATAGCCGTCCTCAGGCGCGGGCAGGGGCGCGTAGACCGTATGAAGGTCCCCCTCAAAATACAGCGCCGGCACACCGCCGCCCTCATACTCGGCGGTCAGCGCCGCCTGCATCTCGCCGCCCGACACCTCGGCGCGCCGCCATGCCGAGGGCGCGTCGCCCGCCGCGGCGCAGATCATGACCGTCCCCTGCGCCGCAAGCGACGGAGCGGAGAGCGTTTTGACATACAGCCGGCCCGTGCCGGAAACGGCATACGGGCCTGACAGGGTATCGATGTGGTTTTCGCCGTTCACGAACAGGGTCCCCCCGCCGCCCTGAAAGACGGGCGCGGAGGTTTCCGTTCCCACGCCCGCAAGGGTGAAGGAGGCGCCCGGCGCTCCGTTGAGCACGCGGTTCTGAACCGAGGGATCCGAGCTGTACAGGGCGTAGTTTCTGGCCTCCTGCGCCTGAAACTCCTCCTGCGCGCTCAGATCCACCTCATCATCCTCCTGCGGCGGTTCCTCCAGGGAGCTGACCTCCAGCGTATTGCCGTTCATCCGTCCCCAGTAGGCGCCGCCTTCGCCAAGCGGCGGCAGCCACAGCGTCGCCTCTCCGTCAGACCCCACCGTCACGTAGCTCCAGAACTCCCCGTCCACCGTCACCCGTTCCGCGCCCGGCGCCTCGAAGACAACCGGCTTTCGCCCGTTGCTGCTCACGGCGCTGGCGGGCAGGCGAACATTGCCGCGCTCCACGGTCAAAACGCCGAAGTTGAGGTTGTTGGCCACCGTCAGGCGCCCCGATCCACTCAGCTTGACGGAGGCGTCCGGCGCGGCGAGGGTCTGGATGGTGTTGAATCCCTGGAACCCCACCGTGACCACCGATTTTTCCGACACCCGGAGCGTCAGAAGCTGCACCCCGTCAAGCTCGATGGAAAGCGCCATGTTGTCGCGGATGTAAAGCGTCGCGTTTTCGCCGCCGCCGGTCAGGCGGTAACTGCCGCTGCGGTAGAGGATATTTTCCCCGTCCACGAGTTCGACCTCAATGGGCTCGGTGGCCGCAAGCGTCATGATCCCGTCGCCCGCGGTCATGCTCACCTCCATCAGCCACTGGCCCAGCCCGCACAGGGGTACCACGTCGCCCGCCTGGTTGACGCCGATGTGGCGGCATCCCTCCACCGTGCATTTGGGGGCCCGCTCGCAGTGCTCGTTCATGTGATCGCACTGGCTTTCGTCCCATGTGTCCGTCACGGCGGGCGCCGAGGGAACGGGCTCCACGGGAGGCGTTCCTCCCTCCGGCGCGGGCGTCTCGCTCGGCACGGGTACTTCGCTTGGCACGGGCGTCTCGCTGGGCACAGGCGTCTCGCTGGGCACGGGCGTCTCGCTTGGCACGGGCGTCTCGCTGGGCACAGGCGTCTCGCTCGGCACGGGCGTCTCGCTCGGCGCGGGCGTCTCGCTCGGCGCGGGCGTCTCGCTGGGCACAGGCGTCTCGCTCGGCACAGGCGTCTCGCTCGGCACGGGCGTCTCATTCGTTTCCGGCCCCGACGGAATTTCAGGCGTTTCCGTCGCCGGCGCCTCCTCCGTCGGGGGGACGGCGGTTTCATTCCCCGCCGCATCCGCCGTCTCCGCAGGGATCATGGTCGGCGTGGGCAGCGGCTGGGCCGTATCCTCCGCCAGGGCTGTCAACAACGGCGCAACCATAAGAAAAACGCAAAGGCACGCACAGGCGCCGCGCATACGCCGATTCAAAACAGACCGCATGCTGAACCTCCTTGCCAAAAAGCGTTGGGTAGGAGCGGAAAAACACTCCGCCGACATAGAACGATTTGCCATGGAACCGTCATCCATGTTTTCGACAAAAATTTCACATTTGCCAGCGGCTGAGATCCCTCCGCTGGAGAAGCTTGACCATGGGAACTCCCAGCAGATAGCATACGGCCGCCTCGCCCAGCCCCACGGTGAGCATGTTCATCCACAGCAGGTCAATGCCGTATGCATAGGTCAGCACCAGTCCGACAATCACCGCGTTGCACAAAACCGGCGGCAGGGCCCGCTTCCACAGGCTGCCCTTCATGCGCCGGGTCATAAGCGCTGCGATCAAAGTCGCGAGGGTCCCGAAGATCACATCATAGACGGTCGCGCCCATGGGATTGAACAGATTGCTGATGAGACACCCCAGCGCAAGCCCCGGCACCGCCTGCGGAAAAAGCGCGGGCAAAAGCGTCATGGCTTCGGAAATACGAAACTGTACGGCGCCGTAGCTGATGGGCTGAAAGGCCAGGGTAAGCGCTGCGTAGAGCGCCGCGATGAGCGCCGAGAGGCAGAGGTTGCGGGTGTTCCAGCGGGAAAAAAAGCTGTGCATGTTCGATTCCTCCTGTAATAGGGCCTGTTGCCAGCAACACGCCGTTGTCAAGTATAGCACAGCTTTCTTCCCTTGTCGACCGGCGCATAGCGCGCCTGGAAACGGCGCATACTGTGGGCATCAACATGGGGGGGGAGGTGAGCGAAATGTCGTTTCCCAACAAAAACCAGAGCATCCATTGCGATGTAACCAGCTGCAGGCATCACACCAAGGACGGCATGTGCGAGCTGGACGCCATCAAGGTGGCGCCCCGCTGCGACTGCCATTCGGGCACCTGTGACGAGAGCGAGTGTTCCAGCTACCACGCCCGCTAAAGGCTCATGGATGCGCCATGCGGAGAGGGAAGGTCCCCTCTCCGCTTCTTAGCTTGTGGAATTAGTCCACGGTGATGCCCGTCAGCGCTTTCCAAGCCTTTCGGATAGCATTTTGATTCTGTACGCCGTAATCCGGGTCGTTTTTCATGCACTCGTCCATGTCGCGCAGGAAGTGCACACAGTTTTGTCCGTCGAAATTGTTGTTGGAAATCGTCTGGCTCCCGTGCGCCACGTTGTGGGTGGAGGCGATGGACCAGCGTCCGTCTGGAAGCTTGATGTAGACGACCTTGGGACCCCAGCTCTCCTTGTTGCCAAAGGCCTTGAACATCGCCTCCGTATCGGCGGCGGTGAGGGGCTCCACGTCGGCATGGTTGCCCCGGCTCATGATTCTCAGCGTCCAGCTGATGCCGGTTTCCGGGTCATAGGCGATAAGGTTCTGCCCGTTTTTGAGGGTGGGCTTGACGTCGTTGAACCAGTGAAGGAGCTGGATGGTCGCGCCGTTGGGAGCCACGGTCGTGCCCGTGCCGCCCGAGGAGGAGCCCGAAGAGGAGGACCCCGAGGACGAGCTGTCGGAGGAGGCATCGTATCGCTTGGCGCTGCCGCTGTAGAGCACCGTCTGCGTCTTGGCGCCCGCTATGCCGTCGTCGTCCAGACCGTTTTGCCTCTGGAAGGCGATGACCGCCGCCACGGTGATGGGGCCGTAGGTGCCGTCGGCGCTTACGTTATATCCAAGATCCTTGAGGGCCTTCTGGAGATTCTTGACCTCCGTGCCGGTATCGCCGGATTGAAGCTTGACAAAGGCGCCCGTCGTGCCGGAGGAGCTGGAAGACCCGGAGGAGCCGGCCGCTACGGCCGAGCTGGAAAACAGCGCGGCATAGGTGCTCTGGCCGGTCAGGCCATCCACCTTGAGTCCGTTGTTTTTCTGAAAGGCCGTGGCCGCGGCGATGGAGCCGCTGCCGTAGACGCCGTCGATGCTGCCGGTATAGTAGCCCAGCTCCTTGAGCCGGGTCTGGACCGTTACCACGTCGCTGCCCGTATAGCCCCGGCGCAGCGTGCGCGTGAGGCCCGAGGAAGCGGAAGAAGAGCCGGAGGACGAGCCGGAAGATCCATCCGCCTTGGCGTAAAGAAGCTCCTGCGTCTTTTCACCTGCAAGACCGTCGGCCTCCAGACCGTTATCTTTCTGAAAGGAGATGACCGCGCGCTGCGTGCCCGCGCCAAAGCGTCCGTCCACGCCGTTGGTGTCGTAGCCCAGCTTCACCAGCGCGGTTTGCAGCTTTGTCACCCGCTCCCCGCTGTCGCCGTACTTGAGGGTGTTGGGATTGGTGGTGACGGGCGTGGAGGAGGAGCCGGACGTCCCGTCCACCTCCCCATAAAGCATCGTCAGCGTCTTCGTTCCCGCCTTGCCGTCCACCTCCAGCCCACGCGCTTTCTGGTAGGCCTTGACGGCCGATTCCGTTCCGCGGCCGAACTTGCCGTCCGTGCCGTTGGGGTTGAAACCCAGCTCCAGAAGCGCCTTTTGCAGCTTGAGCACATCCGAGCCGCGCGAGCCAAACTCCAGCGTGCTGTATTTGGTGGCAGCCAGCGACTGAGGCGCGGCCAGCAGCGTCAGGATCAGCGCAAGCGCGAGCGTTCTGAGGCACAGCGTGCGCATGGAAGCTTTCATCGTCAGGTTCCTCCTTGGAATTCAGCGGTGTCGGAAAAATCCGCCTGGGCGGACCGCGTTTCAAGTATAACAAAGGATTTCCAAAAAGTAAATGCTATATTACGATTTTGTTACGAAAAAGTCGTATTTCTGTGTCCTGATTTCAAAGTTCTGAAGCAGATTTGATGCATGAAAATGGTAGACTGAATCGTTGGGATCAGTGGATGGGTGACTCCAGCACCCTCCGTCAAAGGAGTACCTTCAATGAAGAAACGTGTGTGGATCTGTCTGGCGCTGTGTGCGCTCCTGGCATGGACGGCCATTCCCGCCCTGGCGGAGAACTGTTTCACCATCGACGTGGACGCGCTGGACATGGACAGTCTCAACAGCGACGACTATGTGGCGCAGTATCTCTCGGCGAGCGCCCAGGGCGTGCGGGTGAAAAAATACATCAGCAATTCCAGCGAGCTGGCCGCGCCCGTGCGGCTCACGCTGGTGCAGATGGACTCGCAGACGCTGCTGTTTGACAAGGATTACGGCTACCAGAGCGGCACGTTTGACAGCGGCGTGATCTATCTGCCCTATGTCGCCGACCGCACCATCCCCTACCTGGTGACCCTGACCGTCGGGGATTACGTCTACGCCATGCCCTTTATGCACCTGCAGGCGCGCCTGGTGGGCAACAACGCCTGTACCTGCGGCGTTCGCCTCAACGATCTGTCCGTGGCCTTCTACGGCGACTGGATGATGGGCACCATGGTGGATCTCAATTCGCTGGCCGCCCAGGGCAGCATGACGGTGGACCTGTGCGCCAGCAACCGCTACCTCATCGGCCAGGCCACCCTGTCCATGCAGGGCTCCTCGATGAGCGTTTCCCTTTCCTTCAGCAGCCAGGCCAACGTGACCGTGCAGAGCCAGAGCCTCTGGATCGTGACCAACTGCGCGGATTTCGCGTCCGGCATCCAGCCGCCTTCCCGCCAGGTGGGCGAGTGGGTGGATGTTTCGGGAGCGAGCAGCGCCCTGGTGGTCCTGTCCCTGCGGGTGGATTATGACCCCGCCGGCCTTCCCGGCTTTACCTATGATCTGTCCTCCTCCGGGCTGCAAAGCCAGCTTGCCCTCTGGGAGAGCAACCGGGCCGGCGGCGGACAGAGCGGCGAAGCCGCCGCGGACGGCATCTCCTTCCCCGAGAACGTCGGCTGGATCGACAACTCCGGCTGGGTGGACAACGGTGGCTGGGTCGATGATGGCTCGGGCTGGGTCGATGATGGCTCGGGCTGGGTGGATGACGGCTCCGGCTGGGTTGATGATGGCTCGGGCTGGGTCGATGATAACTCGGGCTGGGTTGATAACGGCTCCGGCTGGGTCGATGATAGCTCGGGCTGGGTTGATGATAACTCGGGCTGGGTCGATAACGGCTCGGGCTGGGTCGATGATAATTCAGGCTGGGTCGACAGCGGCGGCTGGGCGGACGAGGCAGCCGCCAACTTCTAACATGAACAGCGCCCGTCCGGGAAACGCTTCCCGGACGGGCGCTGTCCGTTATTCTCCAAAGCCGCCGCCCACCCCGATGACCTGCCCGGTCACGAAGGCCGCCTCCTCCCGGCACAGCCACAGGATGGCCGCGGCCACCTCCTGCGGCGTTCCCAGCCGCCCCAGGGGCGTTTCCCCAGCCAGCGCCTTTAGATCGCCGGGGGTAAAGTCCCCCAGCATATCCGTCTGAATCACGCCGGGACAGACGCAGTTGACGGTGATGCCGCTGGGGCCGAGCTCCTTGGCCAGCGCGCGCGTAAGCCCGATCAACCCCGCCTTGGCGGCGGAGTAATGGGCCTCGCAGCTCGCCCCCACCTGTCCCCAGATGCTGGATACGTTGACGATGCTGCCGCTTTTGCGGCCGATCATGCCGGGCAGCACCGCCCGGGTCACATAAAACGCGCCCGACAGGTTCACATCCAGCATGCGCCGCCAGTCCTCGTCGGTGATGTCGGTGAGGAGCTTTTGCTGGGCGATGCCGGCGTTGTTGACCAGCGCGTCGATATGCCCCAGCGTCCTCTCCGCCTCCCGGCACGCCTTGCGCACGCGGTCGGGGTCGCTCACGTCGCAACAGATGGGCGCCGCGCCCGTCTCACGCGCCACGGCCTGCGCCGCCGCCTCATCCGCCCGGTAGAAAAACGCGGCGCGAAAACCCGCCTGCGAAAAGGCGCGCACCGCCGCCGCGCCGATTCCCCGGCTGCCGCCCGTCACCAGCGCCGTCCGCACAGCCTTCGCCCCCTCAGAACATCTTCTTGCGCCACAAAAGCACGAAGGCCGCGACGCTCGCCACCACCGAGATGCCCAGCACCATCCAGAAGCCGAAGGGCGCGTTTTCAAAGGGAACGCCCACGTTCATGCCCCACAGGGAGGCAAACAGGGTGGGGATGGACAAAACCACGGTCAGGCTGGTCAATACCTTCATGACCACGTTGAGGTTGTTGGAAATGATGGAGGCAAAGGCGTCCATGGTGCCCGACATGATGTCGCGGTAGATGGCGCACATCTCCATGGCCTGCTTGTTTTCGATGATGACGTCCTCCAGAAGGTCGCTGTCGTCGGGGTACTTGCGCAGCATGTCCATGCGCAGCATCTTCTCCAGCACCATCTCATTGCCTTTGAGGCTGGTGGAGAAATACACCAGGCTCTTTTCCAGCTTCATCATCTGCAACAGCTCCTGGTTGCGCATGCTGGCCTCCAGGCGGGTCTGCACGAACATGCTGGCCTTGTCGATCTGCTTGAGGTAGGCCAGGAAGCGCGAGGCATTGCGGTGCAGGAGCTGAAGGATAAAGCGGGTGCGCTTGAAGGTCCAGAAGCCGCGGATGCGCTCCTCGGTGAAGTCGGTGATGATGGTGGACTCGCGGGTGGAGACGGTGATGATGACGTCATCGACCATGATGATGCCAAGCGGCACGGTGGTATAGCTGTAGCCGTTTCCCTCGGCCTCGACGTAGGGAATGTCCACGATGATGAGGGTCTGGTCGCCGTCGCGCTCGATGCGGGCGCTCTCCTCCTCGTCCAGCGCGGACTGGATATAGGTCGGGTCCAGCGCGAAGCGGGCATTGATGCCGTCGATCTCCTCGCGGGTGGGATTTTGCAGATGGACCCAGCAGCCTTTTTCAAAGGTGTTGATTTCGTTGAGGTGGTCCTCCACCGTCAGATAGATGCGCTTCATAAATCAAAAAACCTGCCTTTCTGCAGCCGCCGCAGCGGCCTGCTTCCGGGCAGGCGCACGCACATGCGGACGCGCTCAGAATCCCCTGCCAAAGCGCGCCGCGCCCATCGCCCGGAGCGTGTGAACTTGTACCCATGAAAACGTCAAAACTTCGTTTCGACTATACGGGTCGGCATCCACCACATGCTCCTCCTTTCCGCGTATGAGCGTCTTTTTGATCCGTTTCTCATGATAGCGGTTTTGCGGGGCCGTGTCAATCAGGTTTTTCGCTGGTTTCTGGATTTTCCCGTGTGAAATGGCGTTCCTGCTTTTCCCATCCCTGCGGGCGTGATATAATGGTCCCGGAGTTTTTTGCAACGCGCCAGCTTTAAGGAGGCATCCGCATGCGCAGCACCCGCTTGTTTCATATCGGCCCGCTCCCCATCGGCGGCGGCTCGCCCGTCACGGTGCAGAGCATGACCAACACTGACACCCGCGACGCCGCGGCCACGCTTTCCCAAGTGCGCTCGCTCGCCCAGGCCGGCTGTGACATCGTTCGGCTCAGCGTCTACGACGAGCGGTGCCTGGAGGCGCTGCCCGCCATCATCGAGGGCTCGCCCGTGCCGCTGGTGGCGGACATCCACTACCGTGCCGACCTGGCCGTGGGCGCCATGGAGCGCGGCATCGCCAAGGTGCGCATCAACCCCGGCAACATCGGCAGCGCCCGCGAGGTGCGCCGCGTGGCCGACTGCGCCAAAATGCACCATGTGCCCATCCGCATCGGCGTCAACTCCGGCAGCGTGGAAAAGGAGATCCTGGCGCGGGAGGGCGGCGTGACGGCGCGCGGCATGCTCCAAAGCGCGCTGGGACACGCCCGGCTTCTGGAGGAGGCGGGCTTTCACGACATCGTGCTCAGCCTCAAGGCCTCCAGCGTGCCCCTGACCGTGGAGGCCTACCGCCTGGCCGCGAAGGAAACCGACTATCCCCTGCACGTGGGCGTGACCGAGGCCGGCCTGCCCGGCGCGGGCAACATCAAAAGCGCCATCGGCATCGGCGCGCTGCTTCTGGACGGCATCGGGGATACCATCCGCGTCTCCCTCACCGGCAGCCCCATCCCCGAGGCCGCCGCCGCCATCGACATCCTGCGCGCGGTTGGCCTTCGCACGGGCTACGTCAACGTGGTCAGCTGCCCCACCTGCGGCCGCACCGGCATCGACGTGGCCGCCATCGCCCGGCGGGTGGAAAGCGAGCTTTCGGACATCCGTGTGCCGCTGACCGTGGCCGTCATGGGCTGCGTGGTCAACGGCCCCGGCGAGGCGCGCGAGGCGGACATCGGCCTGGCGGGCGGGGGGCTGAGCAGCGCGGGCGGCTCAGCCGGCGGCGAGGGCAGCGCCTATGCCGTGGGCGCGATCTTTGAAAAGGGCAAGCCGCCGGAGAAAGTCGAAGGCGATCTGGCCGCCATCCTGATCGAGCGTGCGCGGCGCTTGGCCCGCGAGCGGGCGGCGCAGGCATAAGAAAGGAGCCGGGGCTTCCCCCGGCTCCTCAGGCTGCTGACAAAGTGCGGGGTGCAGGGGGGATCATCCCCCTGCCGGGGTTTGGGGCAGCGCCCCAAAGCCTTATGCCGCAGCATTTTTCACGAGCGTTGCGAGCGCCCGAAGGGCGCAAGAAACGCGGCTTTCCCCAAAATCAGGGGTTTTTCAACGGTCTGAGGAGCCGGGGGCTCCTTTCACCATCAGCCGTGCCTGCGGCGGACGGCGTACTTGCGGATGTAGTCGCTCATGCTGGCCATGTCCATGGGCTTGCCGATGAGGAAGCCCTGGCCCTTGAAGCAGCCCAGCTCCTCGAAGAACTCAAACTGATCCTGGTTTTCGATGCCCTTGGCGCAAACATGCAGGTCGAGCGTATGCGCCATGTGCAGAATCGCCACCACCAGCCGGCAGGTCTGCTCGTGCACGGGCACCAGCGCGCCGTAGGATTTGTCCAGCTCCAGGCCGTCGAAGTGCACCTCGCGCAGCAGATCGACGTTGGAATGTCCCGTGCCGAAATTGGCCAGCCACAGGCCGATGCCGTGCTCGTCATGCAGGGCGTTGAGGTTGGCGATGCCGCGCTCGGTCAGGTCCTGCGCCTCGCTGACCTCAAACTGCATCTTCTGGGGCTTGAGGCCCGTCTTTTTGAGCATGGCCACCACGTCGTCCACGAAGCTCTCGCGGTCGGCGTAGAGGGGCAGCAGGTTCATCGAAAGCGTCACGTTGGAATCCGTCTGCTCGGTCAGGTCGCAGGCCGAGCGCATGGCGTTTTCCAAAAACCAGCGGGAAAACAGGAGCGTGAGCGCCTCATCCCGCTCAATGAGCTCCACCATCGGCCAGGCGGGCATGACGTCCCCGTCAGGCATGTGCACCTTTTCAACGAATACCTCGTAGGTGTTGCAGGTGTTTTTGCCAAAGGTCCACTTGGGCTGCCCGTAGAGTTCCAGGGCGTTATTGAGAATCAGGTCTCCGATCATGTTGTGGTTCATGCCAGAAGCTCCCTTCCTATGCGGTTGTAAGCCGGTCGCGCCGGCCAAACATTTTCCAGATAACCTATAGCTTTCGCCGTGCAAGTCGGCTTTTCCTGCCGAAGGGAGCGCAATCTGCATCGCTTTGCGCTTTTTCCTCGCCCATGCTATAATACCTGAGCACACCGCCGCCATGTGCGGCTCTCCCCCCTCCGACCTGCCGAGGCGTATTTTCCATGAACAAGACCGAGCTGCTGACCCTTCTGGAGGAAACCGTTCCTCCCCTCCGCGGCAAGATGCACATCGAGCGCGTGCTCTATCAAAAAAGCGCCAACAAGGCATACATGAGCTTTCTTTGCGACGAGCTGGTGACCGAGCGCGACTACCTGCTTTTGGAGCGCAGGCTGCGCGAGCTCTTTCCCAGGCTGACGGTGGCGCTTCGCATCGCCAGCCCGGCGCTGGGCGAAAAGTTTCTTGCCGACCTCGACCGCTACAAGCCCGTGCTGACGGACTTTTTGCGCCGCCAGAGCCCGGCCCTGTCCGCCTGGATCGCGGACACCGGATGGAGCCTGGAAGACGGGCGGATTCTTCTGACCTGCCCGGACAAGATCGCCATGGGCTTTTTCCGCTCGCACCATCTGGACGAAAAGCTGTCCCAGGCCATCTATGACATCTTCCGCGTGCGCACGCCCGTGGCGCTGACGGTCTGCGGCGAGCGGGAGGCATGGGTGGAGAAGATGCGGGCCGAGCGGGGCTTTTCCTTTGCCGCCGTGCCCCAGCCCGCCGACGAGCCGCCGCCCTGGGACGACGCCGAGCTGGAGGCACAGGCCGCGGCGCTGGTTCCTGCCCCGCCCCCCTTGCCCGATACGCCGCCCGCGCCCCGCGCCAAAAAGCCAGCCGCGCCCAAGGGCGGCCCCGTGCTCAAGGGGCGCGCCGTGGGCGACGCGCCCGTGCCCATCGGCGAGCTGGCCGAGGACAGCGGCATCGTGGTCATCGAAGGCACCGTGACCGGCGTGACCGATCCAAAGGAACTCAAGGGCGGCGAGACGGTGCTGGCCTCCTTCGCCGTCTATGACGACACCTCCACCATCTACTGCAAGGCGTTCTACAACTACCGCATGCGCCGCGCCGCGCGGGGCGAGACGCCCGAGCCGCCCACCAAGGAGGAGCGCGCACGGGTGACGGAGCAGATCGGACAGATCAAAAACGGCATGCGCGTGCGCCTGCGGGGCGACTGCCGCATGGACCCGTTTTTGAACGAATTGTCCGTGAGCGTGCGCGACATGCAGCAGATGCCCAAAGTCGAGCGCATGGACACCGCCGCCGAAAAGCGCATCGAGCTTCACATGCACACCAACATGTCCACCATGGACGCCACCGCCGACGCGGGCGCGCTAATCGCGCAGGCGGCCAGGTGGGGCCATCCCGCCGTGGCCATCACCGACCACGGCAGCGCGCAGGCCTTCCCCGCGGCCTTCGGCGCGGCCAAGAAGCAGGGCATCAAGCTCATCCCCGGCGTGGAGGGCTATCTGTGCGATCTGGTCCCCATCGTAACCGACGCGGACGACCACCCCATCGACGGCCCCATCGTGGTGCTGGACTTTGAAACCACCGGCCTTTCGCACGCCATGGACCGCATCATCGAGGTGGGCGCCGTCAGGCTGGAAAACGGACAGGTCGTGGACGAGCTGAGCCTGCTGTGCGACCCCGGCGTGCCGCTCAAGCCCAAAATCAGTGAGATCACGGGCATCACCGACCTCATGCTCCGTGGCAAGGAAAGCCCCGCCGAGGGCGTGAAAAAACTCCTTGACTTCATCGGGGACTGCCCCGTGGCCGCGCACAACGCGCCCTTTGACATGGGCATGCTTCAGGCCGAGTGCAAGCGCATGGGCGTGAACTTTCACGCGCCGGTGCTGGACACGCTCACCTTCTCGCGCAAGCTCTACCCCCAGCAAAAGAGCCACAAGCTGGGCGCGGTATGCCGCCTGCTCGGCGTTTCCCTCAAAAACGCGCACCGGGCCGTGCACGACGCGGCGGCCACGGCCAAGTGCCTTGCGCGCATGTTTGAGGCGGCGAAGGAAAAGGGCGCCGCGACCCTCAAGGACATCGACGCCGTCATCAGCGGCGATACCATCGGGCAAAGCTACCACATCATTCTGCTGTGCACCAGCCAAAAGGGCATGCAAAACCTCAATCATCTCATTTCCGAGAGCAACCTGCGCTATTTCTACCGCCATCCCTGCATGCCCCGCCACCTCATCAACCAGTACCGCGAGGGCCTCATCCTGGGCAGCGCCTGCGAGGCGGGCGAGCTGTTTCAGGCCATCGTCAACGACCGGCCGCAGGAGGAGATTGAGCGCATCGCCAGCTGGTACGACTATCTGGAGATCCAGCCCATCGGCAACAACGGCTTCATGCTGCGCACCGGCACGGCGCGCGATGAGGAGCAGCTGCGCGACTTCAACCGCAAAATCGTCGCCCTGGGCGAGAAGCTGCGCAAGCCCGTGGTCGCCACCGGCGACGTGCATTTCCTCAACCCCGAGGACGCGATCTACCGCACCATTTTGCAGGCGGGCCTGGGTTACGACGACTGCGACAACCAGCCGCCCCTGTACTTCAAGACCACCGACGAGATGCTGGAGGAATTCAGCTATCTTGGAAAAGAAAAGGCGCACGAGGTCGTGATCGATGCCCCGCGCAGGATCGCAGAGCAGGTGGGGGAACTGCGTCTGTTCCCCAAGCACCCCGAGGGCAAGGACACCTTCCAGCCCTACTGGGAGGAGGCGGCCGGCGACATCGAAAGCCGTTCCTGGGGCCGCGCCAAAGAGCTCTACGGCGACCCCCTGCCCGAAATCATCCAGAAGCGTCTGGAAAAGGAGCTCGGCTCCATCATCGGCTACGGCTTTTCCACCCTGTATTCCATCGCGCAGAAGCTGGTGAGCAAGTCCCTCTCGGATGGCTACCTTGTGGGCAGCCGCGGCAGCGTGGGCTCCAGCTTCGTGGCCACCATGTGCGGCATCACCGAGGTCAACCCCCTGCCGCCGCACTACCGCTGTGACCACTGCCACAAGATGTTCCTCACCCCCCCGGAGCTGGCCAGCGTGGGCGTGGACCTGCCGGATAAAAACTGCGAGATCTGCGGCCACAAGCTGGCCAAGGACGGCTTTGACATCCCCTTCGAGGTGTTCCTCGGCTTCAAGGGCGACAAGGTGCCCGATATCGACCTCAACTTCTCCGGCGAGTACCAGCCCCGCGCCCACGCCTACATCGAGGAGCTCTTCGGCAAGGGCTACGTCTACCGCGCCGGCACCATTTCCGGCCTCGCGGAAAAGACGGCCTACGGCTTTGCCGCCAAGTACCTCGAGGAGCGCGGCATCCACGCGGGCCGCGCGCACAAGGAGCGGCTGGCGGCGGGCTGCGTGGGCGTCAAGCGCACCACGGGCCAGCACCCCGGCGGTATCGTGGTGCTGCCCAAGGAATACGATATCTGCCAGTTTACCGCCATCCAGCACCCCGCCGACGACGTGGAGGGCACCACCATCACCACGCACTACGACTTCAACTCCATGCACGACATTCTGGTCAAGCTCGACTGTCTGGGGCACGACGATCCGACCATGATGCACCGGCTGGAGGAGCTCACCGGCGTCAACTTCCGCGAGATCCCGCTGGACGACCGAAAGGTCATGAGCCTGTTTTCCAGCCCCGAGGCGCTGGGCGTCACCCAGGAGCAGATCATGTGGGAAACCGGCACGCTGGGCATCCCGGAGTTCGGCACGAGCTTCGTGCGCGGCATGCTCATGGAGACGCGGCCCACCACCATGGAGGAGCTCATCCGCATCTCCGGCCTCTCCCACGGAACGGACGTGTGGCTTGGCAACGCGCAGGACATCATCAACTCCGGCACGGCCAAGCTGGCCCAGTGCTTCTGCACCCGCGACGACATCATGAACTTCCTGATTTCCAAGGGCATGCAGGAGAAGATGAGCTTCGACATCATGGAGAGCGTGCGCAAGGGCCGCGGCCTCAAGCCCGAATGGGAGGAGGCCATGCGCGAGCACGACGTGCCCCAGTGGGCCATCGACAGCTGTCACAAGATCAAGTACATGTTCCCGCGCGGACACGCCGTGGCCTACGTGACCATGGGCCTTCGCGTGGCCTGGTACAAGGTGTACCGCCCGCAGGCGTACTACGCGGCGTACTTCTCCATCCGCGGCGACGGCTTTGACGCGGCGCGCATGCTCCTTAGCCCCGAAACCCTGCGCGACCGCCTCACCGATTTCCAAAACCGCGAGGAAAAGATGAGCGTGCGCGAAAAACAGGAGGAAAACGCCTACCACATGCTGCTGGAGATGCAGATGCGCGGCATCCGCATGCTCCCGGTGGACCTGTACAAGAGCGACGCCACGCGCTTTTTGATCGAGGACGGCGATCTGCGCTGCCCCTTCACGGCCATCAACGGCTTTGGCGAGTCGGCGGTGGAGGGCATCATCGCCTCGCGCGACCCCGCCCGCCCCTACATCAGCATCGAGGATCTGCAAAACCGCGCGCACATCGGCCAGAGCATCGTGGAAATGCTGCGCGGCCAGGGCGCGCTGGAAGGCTTGCCGGAAACCAGCCAGGTGGATCTGTTTTCGCTGCTGGGGTGAGGCTGTTTTACAGGAGAGAGACGATTATGAATGAAAGCAGACTGGAAAAAAACCTCTGCGGCGTGGTGCTGGAGATGGCCCTCAAGATGGGGCTGACGGCTTCGCCCCTGTCGCTCAATTACCCGTCAAGCTCCCTGTGCCGCATGCTGGAGGTTTCGCCCGCGGCGCTCCCCAAGGCGCTGGAGACCTTTTTTGCGGCGCGCGCGGAGGTGTTTGGCGCGGTTCATGTCCAAGCGCATGAGGATGGCTTTTGCCCGACCATTCCTGCCGAGGGCGTCGGTCGCATCCTGTCGCGGGCGCCGGCGGCGGACTTCCTGCGCGATTTGATTCAGACCGCCCAGGCCCCGGGGGTCACGGCCGAGGCGCTGGTGGCGGCCTTCCGCCGCCATTCGCGGCACGTCCATGTGGAGGCGGTCGACAACGGGGAATTCGATTGGCTGGTGTACTTCGAGGACGGCGTGCCGGACGACTTTTGCTACTGCATTGACGCCCATGACGGCTTTGCGAGCTATCATCGCTTTTCCCGGGAGGACTATGAGGCCTTCGGGCTGTGAAACGGACACGAAAGATTTTTCTCTGAAACGGAACCTTTTGCCCGCCGGGTTCGTTTCTTCCTCTGAAGGCACCGGCACGGCGCCGGGAGCTGCCCAAAGGAGGATGTAACGATGAAGATCAACCGCTTTTTCGCCCTGGCGCTCGCGCTGCTCATGGCCCTGCCCCTCGGCGCTTTTGCGCAGGAAGCCGAACCCGATACCCTGCTGGAAGGCCTTGTGACGGAAATCGTGGACGAGGGCTTTGTGATGGAGGATATCGAGCTGGGAAACGTCCTGCTCAATGTGGACGAAACCACGGTGATGGACGGCATTTTGGCCGAAGAAGAAATTGAGGTGGGCCAGTACGTCTTTGTCGAATACGACGGCCGCCTCACCCGCAGCCTTCCCCCGCAGGCGCACGCCGACCGCGTGGGCTGCTACCGGCTGACCGGCACGGCGGATCTGTCTCTGGCTGTGGGCGTGCTGCTCACGGGCGACCCGATCTTCGGGGATGTGATCGTGCGGGTGGATGGGTCCATGCCGCATCTGTATCAGGGCATGCCCATCACCGTTTACTACAACGGCGTGATGGCCCTGAGCTATCCCGGCCAGGTCACGGCCAGCCACATCGTAGTGCCCGAGCTCACCGGCACCGTCAGCGACAGGGACAGCGCGGGCTTCACCCTGACGGACGCCGACGGGAACGAATACCGCGTGCTGCTCTCCGAGCAGACCTTTGCCGGCGTGCTCTCCGCCTCCGTGGAGGAGGCGCCCGCCGCGGAGGCGCCCGCCGCGGAGGAGCCCGCGCAGGACGAGCCCGCGCAGGACGAGCCTGCCGAGGCGCCTGCGGCTACGGAGGACGAACCCCTTTTCCTTGACGGGGAGGAGGAAGCGCCCGCCCTGCCCACGGTGGAGTGGGGCGACGGGGACACTGTCACCGTCTACTACAACGGGGTTATGACCCGCAGCCTTCCGCCCCAGGTGACGGCGCTGGAGGTGCTGGTGTTCCGTCAGTAACGCCATACGGACGCGGCCGGATTTGCGCCGCGTCTGTTTTTTGTGCTACAATGGGGCAAACGGCCGCCGCCGAAACCAAGGAGGCTTCGCGCCATGACTTCCTCCCGCCATCCCCTTTTGCTCAAGGGCTTTTCCCTGCGCCAGCTCCACGAAGGCGACAAGGAACAGATGATGCGCATGCAGGCCGAGGTGCTCGCTGCCCTGGCCGACCCCGCGTGGTTTTTCCCTTCGGAGGAATGGGAGTTCGACGAATGGCTGCGAAACCGCGAGGCGTTCGGCTATTTCGACGGCGACGTGATGGCGGGCTACGCGGCCATGGCCTCGTGGCGCACGCGCGGGGAGCGCGGCTATGCCCGCAAGCTGGGTGAAAAAGAGGAAAACACCTACGATTTTCACGACGTGCTGGTATTGCCCCGCTATCAGGGGCGCGGCATGCACACGCGGTTTCTGCGCCTGTTTGAGGAAATGGCGCGCGCCATGGGCGGACGGGCCATCTACGCCACCGTGGACCCCGGCAACAGCGCCTCCTGGCACAACTTTGAAAAGGCGGGCTACGCGCTGGTCTGCACCCGGCCCGCCTACGACGGGCGCATGCGCCGCTATTACAGGCTGACGCTGGCCCCGCGATGAAAGGCAGGGTTTGACAATGGATGCCGCAGCCCTTGAGAAAGCCGCCTTGGATTTTACGCTGGCCTCGCCGCTCAACCACGTGCGGCTTGAAAAGAGCGGGGAAGCGATCCGGCTCTTTGACGCGCCCCTGCTGGGCTATGCCTCCGCCTCGGATGCCCTGTTTGAGGCGTTTCTCGCCCCGCAGGTCATCGGTCCGCATTTTCGCACGCCGACGCAGTGGCTTTCGGGGGCCAAAGCGGTTGTCAGCTTCTTCCTGCCCTTTGACCGGGCCGTCCGCGCGCACAACCGCGCCGCCTCCGACGCGCCCGCCGAGGCATGGCTGTATGGCCGGGTTGAGGGCCAGCGGTTTGTGGAGGCGCTGAGCCTGCATCTGGCCGGTACGCTTGAGGCGGCGGGCTTTGAGGCCGTCGCGCCCTCGCTGTCCCCGGACTTCTGGACCGTCTCCCCGCCCGAGCGGCCCGGCGGTCCCGCCTTTACCAGCAACTGGTCCGAGCGGCACGCCGCCTACGCCTGCGGGCTGGGCACCTTCGGCCTGTCCAGAGGGCTCATCACCCGGCGCGGCATGGCCGGGCGCTTTGGCAGCCTGGTAACCACCTGGCAGGCCCCGCCCACCCCGCGGGAATACGACGCGCCCTATGCCTGGTGCATCCGCTGCGGCGCGTGCGTCAGGCGCTGTCCGGCGGGGGCCATCTCCCTGGCAAACGGCAAGGACCACCGTCTGTGCTACGATTACCAGAGCGCCATCCTGCCCCGCTGCCGGCCGCGCTTCGGCTGCGGACTGTGCCAGACGGGGGTACCCTGCGAGGCGTCCCGTCCGCTCTCCTGAAAACCGAAACGGCCCGGCGGGAATCCCCGCCGGGCCGTCAGTCTGCTTATTTCCGCCACAGGATGACGCGCTGCGGCTGGGTGGCGGCGCCCTCCTCAAGCTCCGGGTTCATGCGCTTGAGGCTGTCACAGCTTACGCGGTAGCGCTTGGCAATGTCCCACAGGCTCTCGCCCGGTTGGCTAAAGTACATCAAAATCCCCTTTTCCGTCTCCCCGGCGGGCTGGCTGTCCACCTTCGTCACCAGCGACTCGCTGCCCAGCTGCACGTCATGGCAGTCCAGGTAGAGGATATACTTGACCTCCACACGGTCGCTGGTGATGCCGTTGAGGTCGATGTTGCCGGCGGTGAGCACGAGGCTCTCGGGCAGGCTGAGGTCGCAGGCGAAGCACATGCGGAAGGGCTCTTCGGTCTGATAGGTCTGGGGCGCTTCTGTCTCGTCGGTCATATACAGGAGGTTCACCTCCATCATGCCCTCGACGTTGAGCTTGCCGCCCGCGCGGCTCAGCTCGGTCACCACCGGCCTCAGCGATGCCCTTAGGGGCGTGCGCACGGGCGTCTGCCCGTCCAGAAGCAGCGTGAGCTTGCCGCTTTCGGCGGTGTGGACCTGCTTGTGGGCAAGCGCGCGCCGGACCTCCTGCTTTTCCAGGGCGAGGCAGTCGCCCTGGGTGGTGTAGGCGTCCAGCAGCAGGCACAAATCCCGCTGGCGCGCGGCCTGCGCGTTCAGGCCCAGAAGCACCTCCGCGCGGAGCGTCCGGCTGCCTTCCTCCTGCCCCTCCTGGGAGAGCACCGCCACGTCCTTGACCACCGCGCCCGCGCATAGCGTATCCCCCTCCTCCCCGGTCAGGGGGAGGGTTTCCTCGAAGGGGATGGTGTGGCGCGTGACCACCAGCGGCCGCGAGGGCATGGCGCTACGGTGCACGACCTCCAGCAGGATATTTCCCGACAGGGTCGCCCGCTCCTCGCCGCCCATCACGTCCTGCACGGTGGCAATGGCGGTCGCGTACAGCGTATCGGTGATCTGCAATACCGCGCCCAGGTCACATTCGTCCCGCACCAGCACGTCCTGCTCGCCCCGGGCCACCGCCTGGCAACCGCCGAGGGTCTCGGTGCGCAGCATCAGCCCCTCCATACCCCGCACGCCCGTGACTACCTCCATGGGCTCGTCCGAGAACACGCGCGCCTGCACGCGCAAAATGGCCATCAGATGCAGCCGTCCGCCCTGCGCCGCCGCTTCCACATGCTCCACCATCAGGCTCACGGGAGCGGTCATGCCCTCCTGCGCGCCGGGCAGCTCCACGGGATGGGTGAACTCGGCCGAGGCCTCCAGCGCGCTGATGTGCGTAGGATCTCCCTGGGTGTAGAGCACATGAAAAACGACCTTGCCGTCGACCGTCACGCGGTCGGCCTGCGCGAGGCTGCGCTCCAGCACCGCCATGGCCTCGGCGCTGAGCACCGTCGTTTCCTCCCTCAGGCCGCCGGGCAGGGCCACCTCGCCTTCCACCACGGCCTGGCTCAGGCTTTCGCCCACAAAACGCTGGAGGGGCAGTTCCTCCCTGAGCACCTCCGGCGTTGCGGCGCTCTTATTCTGCAAAAACTCCATGCCCAAATCCGTCATCATGACTCCTCCTAAAGCGGCTTTGTAGGAAGGCTATGCGTCCCCGCGGCAGGATATGACGGCACGACGGCTGAGCTGGCAAAAGGCGGTTTTGAGCTGCGTGCGCTTGCCCGCGTGCGCGGGCGTGTGTTACAATGATTTCGTTTTAGGGAACTATGCCGCAAGAGGAGCCAACCATGCGAAAAGCCACGGGACCCAGAAAAATCTACGTCGCCTCATCGCGCCGCGTGATGCTGGTGCTGATGTCGCTGAGCACGCTCTACCAATATATGTACATCAGCCTCTTTTCCAGCGCACTGGGCATGCTACCGGTGTTCGGCGGTGCCATGTTCATGAACGCGCGCATGGCGGGGGCCTTTGCGCACACCTTTCTGGGGGACAGGCGCAGGTATCTGACGCGGCGCATGCGCGTGCTCTTTGGCGTCCTGACGGGAATTACGCTGATATGTACCCTTGCGCTCATCGCGCTCTATCCGGTGCTGTGGACGGCGGCCCCGGTGTGGCTGACCTTTGCGGCGGTTCTCTTCACCGCCCTGCGCAGCGACGCCGGCCGCCGCCTCATCGGCCGCCGCATGCGTCGCACCATCGGCACGCAGGCCTACTGGCTGCTGACCGCCGTGATCCATCTGCTGCCACTGGGGGCCATGGCATGGATTCTCTCGGCCAACGTCGCCTCGCCCGCCTCCTGGCAACTCTGGGTCGGCTTTGCCGCGGGCGGGGTGCTGGAGGGCTACAGCCAGTGGCGCGAGCGCGACCTGCTGGCCCTGGAGGACCTGCCGGACGACGCCGACGCGCAGACCGTGGCCCGCATGGCCGCGGAGCTGCGGGAGGTCAACGCCTACGACGCATTCCAGCGCATGCATACGCTGGTGCTCATGGCGCTGCAGCTCACGCTGGTGATGGTCTATACCTTCATCGGGCTGAGCGCGCAGGAATTGATGATGTGCATGCTGCTTTCGGTCGCCTGCGTGGTGGTCATGCGCGAGGTGTCGCTGCTGTGCCTGCGGCTGGCGCGTCGGCCCTTTGACACGCAGCTTCTTCTGGTGGGGCTGTTTTTATGGCTGTACGGGCTGTTCCTGCTCTACCGGCAGCTCGGGCGGGTGCCGGGCTTTCTGATGAGCGCGCTGGCGGTGGGGCTGTGCATGAGCGGGCTGGCCGTCAGCGTGACCGCCCTGGCGGAGCTGGAGCGGCGCATGACGGACGTGGCGCAGTTCCGGCTGCGCGACCGCATGCGCGGCTATGCGCAGATGCGCGCGGCGAGCACGGAAATCGCGATTCTCTTGGGGCAGATGATCGCGCTGATCCTGTTGACGCTGCTTTGCATGCCCTCCCTGCCGCTCACGCGGCTGGACCTGAGCGTCCTGGCCTCGGCCTTCCGGCCGCTGATGGTGGTGCCGCCGGTGCTCCTTTTGCTGGCGGCCATCGTCAGCACCCTGCGCTTTCCCATGAACAACCGCCATTTTCAAAAGCTGGCCCGGTGGCTCACGCTGGAGAGCGAGGGTCTGGACAACCCCGCGCTGCATGAACAGCTCGACAGCGTGGTGGTCAAGCGCCACAAGAATCGCTTCGGCGTGAGGATCATCATCACCCTCCTGCGCCCCCTGTACTATCACCGCGTCATCGGCCGGGAAAACCTCAGCGGCTATGAGGACGGCAGCATGATTCTCATCTGCAACCACGGCGAGATCTACGGGCCGGTGGTGGCCAATCTCTATGTCCCCATCACCTTTCGCCCCTGGGTCATCAGCGGCATGATGGAAAAGGAAGCCATCGTCGAGCACATCTATCAGGGGACCATGGCCCGCCAGAGGTGGCTCCCCGAGCATTGGAAGCGTCCGCTGGTCAATCTCATCTCGCCGCTGCTGGTGTGGGTTTTCAACAGCCTGGAGGCCATCCCGGTCTACCGCGGCCAGCCGCGGGAGCTCATGCGCACCTTCCGCGAAACCCTCAACGCCATGCAGGCGGGCGACAACATTCTGGTCTTTCCCGAAAACGGCGAGGAGCACGAGCCCGGCAAGGGCGGCTATGTCCGTGAGGGCGTGGGCCAGCTCTACACCGGCTTTGCGATGATCGCGCCCATGTATTACGCCAAGACCCATAAGCGCGCGGTATTCGTGCCCATCTATGCCAGCCGGCGCCGCCGCACCCTGACCATCGGCCACGGCGTGGTCTATGATCCCGACAACAACGCCACCGCCGAAAAGCTGCGCATCGTGGACGCGCTGCTGGACGCCATGCAGGGCATGTATGAGGAAGAGTCCGGCGCGGCCTCCTCCCGCCGTCCCGCCTGCTGAGGGGCGCCATCCGCGCGGCTTTTGGATGTCGAAAGATAAGACTTTGGTTCTATTTTCCACGAAATCCCCTTCTCCCGGCGGTTCCTGTGCTATAATGCGGAAAACAAACACTCAGGAGGGAGCCGACCGTGCTGAACATCCGTATTCTCGTGGTGGACGATCATGGAACGCTGCGCAAGCGCATCGCTGATTTTCTTCGCACCCAGGAGGGCGTGGAGGAGGTGGCCGAGGCGGCCAACGGCGTTGAAGCCCTGAAATGCCTGCGCGAAAGCCGCTTTGACGTCATGATTACCGATCTGGTCATGCCGCTGATGGACGGCTATATGCTTCTGGAGGAGCTGCCCCGGCAGATTGACCCGGCGCCCAAGACCATCGTCATGTCAGCGCTGAGCCGGGACGACTTCGTGACCCGCGCCATCGACCTGGGCGCCATGTTTTATATGGTCAAGCCCTTCGAGCCCGAGCACCTGCTCAGCCACATCCGCGACATCCAGGAGGAGCGCACCGTCTTGCCCCGTGCCCAGGCCCCGCTTCGGCCCCATGTTCAGAGCCTGGACGAGCGGCTGGGCAGCCTGTTTCTCACCATCGGCATCCCCGCTCACATCAAGGGCTATCAGTTCCTGCGCTGCGGCGTCAAGATGGTCATCGAGCAGCCCGACCGCATCAACCGCATCACCAAGGAGCTTTACCCCAGCATCGCCCGCCAGTTCGGCACCACGGCCAGCAAGGTCGAGCGCGCCATCCGCCACGCCATTGAGGTGGCCTGGAACCGCGGCCGCGTGGACACCTTAAACCGCGCCTTCGGCTGCCGCGTCTGTACCCCGGAGGACAAACCCACCAACGGCGAGTTCATCGCCATGCTGGCCGACAAGATGAGCATGGAGCAGAGCGCCTGATGCCCGGTTTATCATCAAGAGCCTGTCCCGAATGCGGGACAGGCTCTTCAGCTTGTCGGAAAAGCTCGCCTACGGCGACCTTTTCCGCCAAAACACGTTTCCCCTGCGCCTGCGGCGCGGCCGGGGAAACGTGCAAGGAAACCTTGCTACGCAAGGCTTCCGAATCCACCGCGCATGTCGCTGGATTCGGATTTCACTCGGAGGGCCTGCGGGCCCTCCGAACCTCTCGGAAGGATTCTTTGACAGGCTCTTTATTATAGCGCCAGATCGCCCGGGCGATAGCCATCGGGCAGCGGCTCCTCGCGCAGGAAGGTAAAGCCCGGGTCGCCGAGGATGGGCAGGAACGCCTCATAGGGCAGCACATCGAACTCGCAGCCGTAGCTGCTGGCCCCGAACCAGCCGCCCTCCCTGGCGCGCAGGTTGAGGTCGCGGGCGAATTTGGTATGGTTGGAGCAGTCGTGCACCACGGGCGCCCAGCCCTCCTGGGCGGCCTGTTTCATCAACCTGAGCGTCAGCTCTCGGCTCCACACGGGGGAGATGTAGCCACGGCGGCAGAGGTAGAGGTTCTCGCCCCAGTAGTTTTCGATGTTGTTGGGATTGAGATGCAGCTCGGCCAGGTTGATGAAGTCCAGCCCCGTTGCCAAAATGGCGTCCTTCTTTTCCAGAAAGGAGCGATAGAGCTCCGGGGTCATGGGCGTCTCCACGCCCACAAAGGGGATATGCCTTTTGGCGATGCGCATGTTTTCGATGACCCGGTCGGAGCACCCCGAGGCGCCGAGGTTGAAGCGCAGCTCGTCAAGGCCGGCGCGGCCCAGCTCCGCGAGGTTTTCCTCCGTGGCCAACGTGCCGTTGGTATACATATGCTGATGCACGCCCGCCTCGTGGAAGGCGCGGATGACCGGGCCGTACTCCTCGATCTCCATAAACGGCTCCAGGTACACATAGGAGATGCCGGTGGGCCTTTTCTGGATGGAGAGCAAAAGGGGGATATCCTCCGCGCGAAACTTCGTGCCCCCGATTTCCCACATGCCCTCGCCCACGGGTTCAAGCTGGTCCATGACGCCGTAGTCGTAGCAGAATTTGCACTGGAGGTTGCACCTGTTGGTCTTGCGCACGGCGCTCAGGCCCGTGCCCGTGAGGCAGGAACGGCAGCCGTTTGGAAAGCGGCGCTCGTCGCCCACGAAAAAGGTGCGGCCCTGAAGGGTCCTAAGCCCCGGGATCTCCGCCTGGAGCCTGCGAACGCGCGCGTCCACCGCCTCCTCGATCTGGGAAAAGACGGCCCAGACGATCTCCTGCTGGCGGGGGGAAAGCTCCTCCCCGGCGGGCATGCCCGCAAAAAACGCAAACCAGGTCAGCGCGTCCCCTTTGGCGATCTTCATACCGGCGTTCCTCCTTCTTCCCCGAACAAAATGTCCAGCGCCTCCCCATAAGTCCGCGCCACATGGGTGGCGCCATGGTCCGAAGGCGGTTCCTCCCCGTTGGTAAAGAGGATGCTGCGCACGCCCGCCGCGTTGGCGGCTGCGATGTCGGCGGTCACGCTGTCGCCCATGACGACGGCCTCGCCGGGCGCGCAGCCCGACAGCTCCAGCGCCCTGAAAATCATCGCGGGATGGGGCTTTGCGTGCCCGACCTCCCCGCTGATGACCAGCCCCGAGAGGTATGGGGTGAGCGCGCAGCTTCCGAAGCGGCTTCGCTGAATCTCCGGGATGCCGTTGGTCACCAGGTAGATGGGCATGCGGGCGCTCACCCGGCGGCAGAACGCCTCCGCGCCGGGCAGCGTGTAGCGCTGCTGGCCCAGGAGCGCCACGAAGCAGTCGCACAGGGCGCGCGCGTCGCCCGCAAGGGCCGTCTCCCGCAGGAAATCCTCAAACCGCTCCACGCGCAGGCGCTCCTGCGTCGTCTCCCCGCGCTCCAGGCGCAGCCACTGGGCGTGGTTAACGCGCGAATAGACGGCGAGGTTTTCCGGGGTGTCTGCAATGCCGAAGCGGCGAAACGTCTCCGAGATCGCCACGGCCTCGCCCCGGTGAAAATCAAACAGGGTCCCGTCGGCGTCGGCCAGCAGCACGCGGCAGGGCATGTCGTTTTCCTCCTTTAAAATCCGCGGCGGCGCAGCGCCTCGGGTGAAGCGACGGAATACCCGAAGAAGCCCAGCGCCTCGCCCAGCACGAAGTACTTGCCGTGCGCATACCCCACCAGCTCCATGGCGCCCTCGTCGATGGAGCCGTCGGGCAGGAAGAAACGGTCCTGGACGCTCACCTCCACGATGTCGGCCACAAACAGGTCATGGCTGCCCAGCTCCTGCACGGAGCGCACCCGGCAGCTTAAAAACGCGGGCGCCTGCGCCACGGCGGGCGCGACCCCAAGGCCGGGCGCAGGAATGGGGGTCAGGCCCAGATGGGCGAACTTGTCCACCTCCCGCCCGCTCCTCACGCCGCAAAAATCCATCGCGGCGCACAGCTCCCGGCTGGTGAGGTTGAGGGTGAACTCACCCGTGCGGGCGATCATGTCATGGCTCAGGCGGCTTTTGCGTATGCTGACGGAGAGCATGGGCGGCTTGGAACAGACCATCCCCGTCCACGCCACGGTAATCAGGTTGGGCGCGCCGCCGTCCGGGTCTGCGCAGCCCAGCATCACCGCCGGGATCGGACAGAGATACGTCGTGGGTCCGATGGTGCGAAAGTTGGAAATCTGTTCCATTCTGAACCTCACCCCTTGTCAATGTGGATGAAATCAGTGTACAATGAATGACGAAATGTGTCAAATGTCCGTCTGGAAGGGAGGGGGCGCCATGGCCAAATATCAATATAAATACCGCCGTCCGCAGAGGCGGCACTTTCCGATAAAATGGGTCCTGCTGGCGCTGGCCGCGCTGGCGGTGCTGGCCTATCCCTTTTTGGAGGCCCGCATGCTCACCGTCGAGGAACACACGCTGTATGTGACGGACCTGCCCGCCAACCTGCGCAATCTCAGGATTGCCTATGCCACCGACATCCACAAAAGCGCGTGGTTTCCCCAAAGCCGTGTCAGCGACCTGATTAACACCCTCAACGGCCTGAGCGCGGACATCATCATCCTGGGCGGCGATTACGCCACGGACAGCGATTCGGCCATCGAGTTTTTCCGCACGGCCCCCGCCCTGCACGCGCGTCTGGGCGTCTTTGGGGTGCTTGGCAATCACGACCGAACCGAGCCGGAGAGCAACCTCAGCGTCCTGATGGCGGAGATGAAAAACTACGGCTGTCTCCCGCTGGTCAACACGGTCTCGCGCATGAAGCTGGGACAGACCTACATCTACGTGGCGGGCGTGGATGATTACTACAACGGCCGTCCCGACGTCGAGGGGGTGGCCGCGCAGGTCAGCAGCGACGACTTTGTGATCTTCGCCGGACACACGCCGGATCTGATGCCAAGCGTCCTTGCGGCCAAGAGCAGCGACGGCGACAACCACTGGTTTGACCTGGCCCTGTTTGGGCACACCCACGGCGGACAGATCAACATTCTGGGCTACACGCCGTTCAAGTCTCTTCTGCCGGAGGTGGGCAGCCGCTACATGAGCGGCTGGCTGGAGGAAAACCGTGCGGCGGTGCTCGTTTCCAACGGCGTGGGCACCTCCGGGCTGCCGGTGAGGCTGTTTGCGCCGCCTCAGGTGCATCTCATCACCCTCAAGAGCCGTTAAGTCCCTCCCGGGGAAAAAGCCAACCGTTTTTACAAAACGCCGCTTTCCTCCAAATCGCTTCCATAACGGGCGCTTTCCTGTGGGAAGGCGCCTTTTCAATGGATAAAATGGCCTTATGTGCGTCAAAATACAGCAAATATCCCTTGACAGCCGCCCGGGGAATCTTTACAATATCTCTGGACTCGATGTCAACTTTGAACGCCGGGAGAAGAAGAACCATGCCATATGTCACCTTTGTACCACAGGCGCCGATGGGAGAAAGCGCCGACCCTGGAATCTTCGTGCAGGGTACGCATGTGCCCGCGCCGCTGGTGGAACGCAGCGGCGTATGGATCAAGACCGCCGGAAGCGCCATCCTGCTGCAGCAGAATTACCGCCTGTCCACCTGCGACGCGCCGCTGTGGCTGGTCGTGGATGACGGCAGCATGGTCTTTGAGCATCGGGAGATGCGTGTCGCGCTCAAAAAGGGCGAGTGCGTGGTCATCCCGCCGCACACGGACGGATGCATGATCGCCCAGGCCAAGGACTCCCGGCTTCTGTGGCTGACGGTGGAGGGTGCGCTCACCGAGGACTTCATGCGGCAGATGAACGCGCTCAACCGCGTGCCCGCCAAGCAGGGCATGCTTCCCAGCATGGTGGTGCTCATCCGCCAGATCGTGCAGGTGCTCGTGCGCCACACCGGCACGGCGGAAGCCAGCTATCAGCTCGGTCAGCTCCTCTGGGGGCTCATCGCCGCGCACTCGGGCCAGAGCGTGGCCACCAGCGCCACCCTCAGCCATGAGATCGCCCGCGTGGTGGACGCGCTTCGCGCCTGCCGCTACCGCGACGCCTTCAGCCTGGCCGATATGGCCGCCATCAGCCGCATGCCGGTGGAGACGTTCCGCAAGCGCTTCACCTCGGAATTGGGAATCCCCCCGCTGGGCTACCTGCAATTCCTCAAAATGGAGCGCGCAAAGACGCTGCTGCGCGAGGGGATGAGCGTGCGCCAGACGGGCGTGGAAATCGGCATGCCCGACCCCTACCACTTCAGCAAGCAGTTCAAGCACATCGTGGGTATGAGTCCCACCGCCTATCTCAAGCATGTGGGCACCGACGAGCGCCGCCCGCATGGCGGAAGTTCTCAAATATGACCCCTCACAGCCCCTTTGCCCCTTGCGCGGGACAAAAGCTGTGCTATACTATGACGGCGGGGCGGAAAACCCCGCCCAAGCAGAGCGAGGAGTGATTGGTTTGATCCGTAAGATCGGCATCCTGACCAGCGGCGGCGACAGCCCCGGCATGAACGCCGCGGTGGTCAGCGTGGCTCGCTGCGCAGCCGCGCATGGCATCCAGCTCATGGGAATCAAGCGTGGTTACAACGGCCTTTTGGGGCTGAGCGAAAATCCCGAGGACGACATCGCCGCCCTGGACCTGGAAACGGTGCTGGATATCGCGGACCAGCGCGGCACCTTTTTGCGAACCGCCCGCTGCGATGAGTTCAAAAAGCCCGAGGTTCAGCGCCAGTGCGCCAACAACCTGAGGAAACTCGGCATCGACGCCCTGGTGGTCATCGGCGGCGATGGCAGCTTCAACGGCGCCATGCACCTCTCCGAGCTGGGCATCCCCTGCGTGGGCATCCCCGGCACCATCGACAACGACCTGGGCTACACCGAGGCCACGCTGGGTTATGACACGGCCGTCAACGTCTGCGTGGAGGCTGTGCGCTCCATCCGCGCCACCAGCCGCAGCCACGACCGCCCGGCGGTGGTGCAGGTCATGGGCCGCAACGCGGGCGACATCGCCATGAAGACGGCCATGGCCACCGGCGCGGAAATGGTGGTCGTTCCCGAGATGGACTGGGATGTGGACGTGCTGGCGGCGCGCCTCAACGGCCTGATCGCCAAGGGCAACACCCGCGCCACCCTCATCATCGGCGAGCACTGCTGGCATAAGATGAAGGAGTTTGACTGGCGCAAGTTCCTAAACGACAACGGCAAGGTCGTCTATCCGGGCGAGCCCATCAACGCCGAGCGCCTGGCCAGCATCCTAAAGCGCAAGTGCGGCGGCATCGAGGCCCGCGCCACGGTCATCGGCTACACCCAGCGCGGCGCGCAGGCGACCGCGCAGGACAGCGCCTTCGCCTTTGAGGCGGGCCATCTGGCCGTGCAGCTTCTCAACCGCGGCATCACCAACCAGGCCATCGGCATCCGGCACGGCCGCGTGTTCAACATGCCCTTCGCCGACGCCCTGATGATGAAGAAGCACTTCGACCGCGAGACCTACGAGCTCATCAATTCCCTGTGACCCTTCAAAGGCCCGCCGCATTTTTCGATGCGGCGGGCCTTTTGCGCTCACAGGTCGTCGGCGTCCTGCACGGGGCAGCCGCCGTCCTTCGCGGTGCCGGTGTAGCTGCCCAGCACATCGGTGCTCTGGGGCTCGTCGGCCATGTGCGCCAGGTCGCAAAGGTTTTCGGGAGCCGGCCTGAGAATCTCCGGCCGCGGCGCGGCCTTCTTCTCGGCCTCATCGTCCGTCTGCCCGCGGAAAGCGGCGCCGGGACGGGGAATGGGGGGACGTTGCTGCATGGCGGGACCTCCTTCTTTTTCGGCGCTTGAGAATAGCATGCGCACAACGGCGCAAAAACATGACTGCATCAAGGGGGCTGACAAAATGGAAGCCAATTACGCCCGGGACGTGGACGTCATCCTCTCCCACCGGCACGACCAGGGCGCGGACTGGTGGACCACGCCGGACCGAAAGCTCCTCAAGGGCGCGCCGTTTACCACGCTGGAAAGCGCGCTGTACCTGCTGGAGCTGGGCGTTTCGCCGGAGCATGAGGCGCTCGGGGGCGTCGCGCGGCTCATCTTCGACGCCTGGCGCGAGGACGGGCGCATCCGCACCGCGCCCGGCGACCTTTACCCCTGCCACACCGCTCTGGCGGCGGACGTGCTGTGCCGCATGGGCTACGCGCAGGATGTGCGGGTGAAGCGGACGCTATACTATTTTCTGGACACCCAGCAGGTCGACGGCGGCTGGCGGTGCGAAAAGTACAGCTTCGGGCGGGGGGAGGAAACGCGCTTCTCCACGCCATACACCACCCTGGTTGTGCTCGATCTGTTCCGCCAGGTTCCCGGCTTTAAGGGCGACCCGCGGCTGGATCGCGCGGCGGACTTTCTTCTGTCGCACTGGGAGATCCGCCGGCCCATCAGTCCGTGCCACTACGGCATCGGCTCGCGGTTTTTGCAGGTCGAATACCCCATGCGCGGCTACAACCTCTTTTTCTACGTGTACGTGCTTTCCTTCTATGCGCACGCGCGGGCGGACGCGCGCTTTCGCGCCGCCTTTGACGTGCTCGGCTCCAAGACCCTCGACGGGGGCATGCCTGTGGAGCGGGTGGTGCCCAGGCTCTCGGCGCTGTCGTTTTGCAAAAAGGGTCAGGTCAGCCGGGCAGCCACGGCGCGTTGGCGGGAGATCCTGTGCAACCTCGGCTGAAAAAACGCGCCGCCGTGTAGGTTTGTCAAACATATTGGACAGGGAAAGAAGAGAGGACGTCTCTGGGAGC
>CAUDEL010000032.1:0-34893 GCA_958448555.1 uncultured Eubacteriales bacterium
GAGGTTGCGGGTCTGTGGCCCTCCGAACCTCCCTGAAGGGTTTTTTGACAGTCTGGCGGCGGATTGTCCTTCCGCCGTTTTTTTGCGCAAAAACGGTTGACAAGGCGAAAAGATGGTGCTATCATTCCTCCCATCAACGCAGAGGGAGGCAGAGCCGGTATGAAAGCAGCGCGCATGGACCACAGCTCCGCCTATTCCTTTACCTTCGGCTTTACGTTTATGCGTAAGGCTCTTTTGCGTTGTGCTGTGTGAGGTAAAAGGATGGGTTTCCACCCCCGCGGCCAATGCCGCGGGGGTTTTTTCATGAACGAAGGAGGCGTCGGTCCCCATGATCGTGATTCTCAAGAAAAACCCCGAGGAAAAGCAGCTGAACAACCTGATGGCCTGGCTCAAGAGCCTGGGCATCGCCATTCATCCCTCCGAGGGCGCCACGCATCTGGTGCTGGGGCTGGTGGGGGACACCTCGGTGGTGGACATCGACCTGCTTCGCGCGCTGGACATCGTCGAGGACGTCAAGCGCGTGCAGGAGCCTTACAAGAACGCCAACCGCAAGTTTCACGAGGAGGACAGCGTCATCCCCGTGGGGAACACGCAGGTGGGCGGGAACGTGTTTTCCGTGATCGCCGGGCCGTGCAGCATCGAAAGCGAGGAGCAGGTGTGCCTGATCGCCGCGGCGGTGAAGGCCTCGGGCGCCACGATGCTGCGCGGCGGCGCGTTCAAGCCGCGCACCTCGCCCTATGCCTTCCAGGGGCTGCGGGGGCACGGGCTGGAGCTGCTTTTGGAGGCCAAGCGCTTAACCGGCCTGCCCGTGGTCACGGAGATCATGGACCTCAGCCAGCTTCCGCTCTTTGACGAGGTGGACGTGATTCAGGTGGGCGCGCGCAACATGCAGAACTTTGAACTTTTGAAGGAGCTGGGCCACACGGGAAAGCCCATCCTCATCAAGCGCGGGCTGGCGAATACCCTTCAGGAGCTGCTCATGAGCGCCGAGTACGTCATGGCCGGGGGCAACGAAAAGGTCATCCTCTGCGAGCGCGGCATCCGCACCTTTGAGACGGCCACGCGAAACACCCTCGACCTCTCGGCCGTGCCCATGCTCAAAAAGCTCACGCACCTGCCGGTGATCGTGGACCCCAGCCACGCCACGGGCATCTCCTGGATGGTCAAGCCCATGGCACTGGCCGCTGCCGCCGCGGGCGCGGACGGCCTGATGATCGAGGTGCACAACGACCCAAAGCGCGCCCTGTGCGACGGCGCGCAGTCGCTGACGCCGGAGGCGTTCCGCGACGTGATGGACGGCGTGCGGGCGGTTTTGCCGCATGCCTGGCATATGCCGAAGGAGGGCGTGTGACATGGACATCGGCGTGGTGGGGCTGGGGCTGATCGGCGGCTCCATGGCAAAGACGATTCGGCGCAATACCCCGCACACGGTGCTGGGCACGGACACCGACGAGCAGGTGATGTACAAGGCCCGGCTGCTGGAGGCCATCGACGGCGACCTGACGGACGAGCGGCTGGGCATCTGCGACATCGTGCTTATCGCGACCTGGCCCAAGGCGGCGGTGGACTATGTGCAAAGGCACGCCGCGGCGTTCAAAAAGGGCGCGTGGGTGATCGACCTGTGCGGCGTCAAGCGCGCGGTGTGCGGGCCGCTGTTTGAGACGGCGAAGGACAACGGCTTTGTCTTCATCGGCGGCCATCCCATGGCGGGCATCGAGTACTGGGGCTTCGACCACGCGACGGCGACGCTGTTTGACAACGCCTCCATGATCCTCACCCCGCCGCCGGGCACGGACATTCAGACGCTGTCGGACCTCAAGCACTTTTTCCGGGGCCTTGGCTTCGGGCGGGTGGTCATCACCACGCCCCAGGAGCACGACCGGCTGATCGGCTACACGTCGCAGCTGGCGCACGTGGTGTCCAGCGCGTACGTCAAAAGCCCGGAGGCGATGCGGCACCCCGGCTTCTCGGCGGGCAGCTTCAAGGACATGACGCGCGTGGCGCGGCTGAGCGAGAAGATGTGGACGGAGCTGTTCCTGCTCAACCGCGACGAGCTGGGCGCCGAGCTGGACGCGCTGATAAGGCACCTGGAGGAGTATCGCGCGGCGCTCTCGGCGGGCGACGCGCAGGGGCTGGAAAGGCTGCTTCGCGAGGGCCGGGAGCGCAAGGAGATCGTGGACCGAAAGGAGGACGAGCCGTGAGGTGCGTGCAGGTGCGGGCCGGGCGGCCCTATGAGGTACACATCGGCCGGGGGCTGATGGGCGAGGCGGGCGATAAAATCGCGCGGGCGCTGGGCAGGACGTGCGCGGCGGCCATCCTGACGGACGACACCGTGGACGCGCTCTACGGGGCGCGGGTGGCGCGGTCGCTTTCGGAGCGCGGGTTTTCGGTCTGCCGCTTCGCCATGCCCAGCGGCGAGGCGCACAAGACGCTTGAGACGTGGGAGAGGATGCTGACCTTCCTCTCGCAGCAGGGCATGACGCGCACGGATGCCGTGGTGGCGCTGGGCGGCGGCGTGCCGGGCGACGTGGCGGGCTTCGCGGCGGCGAGCTACCAGCGCGGCGTGGATCTGGTGCAGATTCCAACGACCTTGCTGGCCATGATCGACAGCAGCGTGGGCGGCAAGACGGGCGTGGACCTGGGCGGCCTCAAAAACCAGGTGGGGGCGTTTCATCAGCCGCGGCTGGTGCTGATCGACCCGGAGGCGCTTTCCACTTTGCCCGCGGCCACGCTTTCCGACGGCGCGGCGGAGGCGGTCAAGTACGGCGTGCTGGGCGATGGGGAGCTGTTTGAGCGGCTCTCCCGCGGCGGCTGGACGGCGGACGCGGAATGGGTGATCGAGCGGTGCGTGACGCAGAAGGCCGCGCTGGTGGCCACCGACGAGCGCGACCGGGGCAGCCGCCAGCTGCTCAACCTCGGCCACACGCTGGGGCACGCGATTGAAAAGTGCAGCGGCTTTCACTTCTCGCACGGGCGGGCGGTGGCCGTGGGCATGATCTACGCCGCGCGCATCGCGCGAGGCATGGGCCTGTGCGGGCCGGAGGTGGAGGAGGCTATCTCCGCCGCGCTCGCGGCTGGCGGCCTGCCGCTTTCCGCGCCCTACGGGGCGGCGGAGCTGGCCGCGGCGGCCATGGCGGACAAGAAGCGCGCGGGCGGGGAGATCACGCTGGTGCTGCCCCGCGAAATCGGCCGGTGCGAGCTCAGGCGCGTGCCGGCAACGGAGCTGGAGAAACTTACGCGCCTGGCGGTGGGGAATTGAACCCCGGCAATCAGACGAAAGAAGGGCGATTGTGATGGAGATTCGGGAGATCAGGAAGCGGATCGACGAGGCGGACGAGCAGCTGGTGCAGGCGTTTGTCAAGCGCATGCGGGCGGCGGCGGACATCGCCGACTACAAGCGCGAGCACGGCCTGCCCGTGTGGGACCCGGCGCGCGAGCGCGAGGTGATGGCCAAACAGACGCAGGCGGTGGACGGGGACATGGCGATGGACGTAAAATTCCTCTACAACACCATCTTTGACATCAGCCGCAGCTACCAGCAGCGCAGGCTCCATCGCGGCGGCGAGCTGGGCAACCGCATCGCCCGCGCCATCGAGGAGACGCCGAAAACCTTCCCCCGTCAGGCCGTGGTGGCCTGTCAGGGCGTGGAGGGGGCCTACAGCCAGCAGGCGTGCGACAAGCTGTTCGCGCTGCCGTCCATCATGTATTTCCGGCGCTTCGAGGGCGTGTTTCAGGCCATCGAAAGCGGGCTGTGCCGCTACGGCGTGCTGCCGATTGAAAACAGCTCCTACGGCTCGGTCACCGAGGTCTACGACCTCATGCGCCGCTACCGCTTCTCCATCGTCAGAAGCCTTCGCCTCAAGATCGACCACCGGCTCGTCGCCCGGCCCGGCGCGGCGCTTTCCTCCATCCGCGAGATCGTCAGCCACGAGCAGGCCATCGGCCAGTGCTCCGCGTTCCTAAAGACCCTGAAAGACGTCAAGATCACCGTCTGCGAAAACACCGCCATGGCCGCCCAGATGGTAAGCCTCAGCGGCCGGAGCGACATCGCCGCCATCTCCTCGCCCGCCTGCGCGGGCCTCTACGGCCTTTGCGTGCTCAAGAGCGACATCTCCGACTCCGACAGCAACTTCACCCGCTTCATCTGCATCTCCAAAAATCTGGAGATCTACCCCGGCGCGGACAAGGTGAGCCTGATGCTCAACGTGCCCCACCGCCCCGGCGCGCTCTACGGCATGATCGCCCGCTTCGCGGCGCTGGGCCTGAACCTGACGAAGCTCGAAAGCCGGCCCATCGCGGGCACGGACTTCGAGTTCATGTTCTACTTTGACCTGGACGCCTCGGTCTACGACGAGGCCGCGCTGGGCCTTCTGTGCGAGCTGGACGAGGGCCCGGAGGCGTTCACCTACCTGGGCAGCTATTCGGAGGCCTGAGATGCGCTGCGGACTGATCGGTGAAAGGCTGGGGCACAGCCATTCAAAAACGCTGCACGGGCTGCTGGCGGACTACCGCTACGACCTGATCGAGCTGGCCCCGGGGGAGCTGGGGGCCTTCCTGCAAAAGGGCGAATTTGACGGGCTGAACGTGACGATTCCCTACAAGCAGGCGGTGATCCCGTACCTTCGCGAGCTCAGCCCCACGGCGCGCGCCATCGGCAGCGTCAACACCATCGTGCGCAGGCCGGACGGGACCCTCCTTGGCGACAACACCGACGCCTGGGGCCTTAGTGTGATCGCCGGGCGCGCGGGCATGGCCTTCGCCGGAACCAAGACGCTCATTCTGGGCAGCGGCGGCACGGCCAAAACGGCGCGCCACGTGGTGGAGGCGGCGGGCGGCGAGGCGGTGACCGTGTCGCGCACGGGCGAAACCAACTACGAAAACCTTGAGCGCCACGCGGACGCGGCCTGGCTCATCAACGCGACCCCCGTGGGCATGTACCCGGGGGTGCAGGCCGCGCCGGTGGACCTTGCGCGGCTGCCGGGCCTTCGCGGCGTGGCGGAGGTGATCTACAACCCCCTGCGCACGCGGCTTATGCAGCAGGCGCGGGCGCTGGGCCTCCCCTGCGAAGGCGGGCTTGCGATGCTCGTGCATCAGGCGGTGCGGGCGTGCGAGCGCTTCACCGCCCGGCCCGTGCCCCCCGAGCGCGCGGCGCAGGCCGAGCGGGCGCTCCGGCGCGCGGTCACGGGCCTTGCGCTGGTGGGCATGCCGGGCGCGGGCAAGAGCACCGTGGGCGCGCTGGCCGCGGCGCATCTGGGCATGCCGTTTGTGGACCTGGACCGGGAGATCGAAAAGGCGGCGGGCATGCCCATCCCGTGCATCTTTGAAGCCGAGGGCGAGGCGGGGTTCCGCCGCCGCGAGACGGAGGCGCTCAGGCGCTTCGCGCTCGCGGGCGGGCAGGTGATCGCCGCCGGCGGGGGCGTGGTCAAGAGCGCGGAAAACCGCGAGCTTTTGCGCATGAACTGCGTGGTGGTCCATATCCGCCGCGCGCTGGAGAAGCTGCCCACCGAGGGGCGGCCGCTCTCGGCGGGCGGGGTCGGGAGGCTTTGGCGCGAGCGGGCGGGACTCTACGCCGCCGCCGCGGACGCGCAGGTGGAAAACGGCGGGGCGGCGGAGGCGTGCGCACGCGAAGTGGAGGAGGCGTATCATGAAGCTGTTTGTGATTAACGGGCCGAACCTGAACCTGCTGGGCGTGCGCGAGCCCGACATCTACGGCAAAAAGACCTACGCGGACCTCGTGGCCTACGTGCAGGACGTCTGCGCGCGGGAGGGCGTGGAGGTGGAATGTTTCCAGTCCAACCACGAGGGCGCGCTGGTGGACATCATCCAGAGCGCGCTGGGGAAGGCGGACGGCATCGTCATCAACCCCGCGGCCTACACGCACACCAGCGTTGCCATCCTCGACGCGCTCAAGGCCGTCGCCCTGCCCGCCGTGGAGGTGCACCTGAGCGACGTGGACGCCCGCGAGCCCTTCCGGCATGTGAGCTACCCCGCCATGGCCTGCGTCGCGCAGGTCAAGGGCCTGGGATTCGCGGGATACGAAAAGGCGGTCGGGCTCCTTAAGGCGCGGCTTTTGGCGAAACCATGAACGATATGTGAAATAACCGCAGAGCGGGAGGAATGTGCGCTCCGAAAACGAACTGCTTAAAACACAGGGGTTTGGTAAACCCTTTGTACGCAGGATGAAGGAGGAGCGTATTTATGAAGGTGGACGACAAATCGCCCAAAAAACCGTTGATATTCTATTATCTGATCGCCATGGTGGTGCTCATGCTCTTGAACGCGCTGGTGTTCCCGGCGATGATGAGCACGCCGGTTACCGAGGTGGGCTACAACGACTTCCTGACCATGATCGAAAACAGGCAGGTCCGGGAAGTGGCCATGGAGGACAGCCAGATCCTCTTTACCGCCGAGGATGAAAACGGACAGACCGCCATCTACAAGACCGGCGTATGGCCGGACGAGGGGCTGACCGACCGGCTGTACGAATCGGGCGCGAAATTCGCATCGGCGATCCCCACGCAGGATTCGCCGCTACTCAGCTTCCTGACGACGTGGGTGTTCCCGATTCTTCTGTTCGTGGCCATCGGGCAGATCATGGGGCGGATGCTCACCAAGCGAATCGGCGGCAACGCCATGCAGTTTGGCAAGAGCAACGCCAAAATCTACGTCGAGAGCCAGACCGGCAAGACCTTTGCCGACGTGGCCGGGCAGGACGAGGCCAAGGACGCCCTGCGCGAGATCGTGGACTTTCTGCACAACCCCGAGCGCTACAAAAACATCGGCGCCTCCCTGCCCAAGGGCGCGCTGCTCGTAGGCCCTCCGGGCACGGGCAAGACGCTTCTGGCCAAGGCGGTCGCGGGCGAGGCCAAGGTGCCGTTTTTCTCCATCTCGGGCAGCGAGTTTGTGGAGATGTTCGTGGGCATGGGCGCGGCCAAGGTGCGAGACCTGTTCAAGCAGGCCGCGGATAAGGCCCCGTGCATCGTGTTTATTGACGAGATCGACACCATCGGCAAAAAGCGCGACGGCGCGGCCGGCATCGGCGGCAACGACGAGCGCGAGCAGACCCTCAACCAGCTACTCACCGAGATGGACGGCTTTGACGGCACCAGGGGCGTGGTCATCCTGGCCGCCACCAACCGCCCCGAAAGCCTGGACAAGGCGCTGCTGCGCCCCGGCCGCTTCGACCGGCGCATCCCCGTGGAGCTGCCCGACCTGCAGGGCCGCGTGGCCATCCTCAAGGTGCACGCCAAGAACGTGAAGATGGAGCCGGACGTGGATTTTGACACCATCGGCCGGGCCACCAGCGGCGCCAGCGGCGCCGAGCTGGCCAACATCATCAACGAGGCCGCCCTGCGCGCCGTGCGCATGGGCCGAAGCGCCGTCAGCCAGACCGACCTTGAGGAGAGCGTGGAGGTCGTCATCGCCGGCTACCAGCGCAAGGGCGCGGTCATCAGCGAGAAGGAAAAGAAGATCATCGCCTACCACGAGATCGGCCACGCGCTGGTCACGGCGCGCCAGAAGGACGCCGCTCCCGTGCACAAGATCACCATCATCCCCCGCACCTCCGGCGCGCTGGGCTACACCATGCAGATCGAGGAGGGCGAGCGCGTGCTCATGAGCCGCGAGGAGATGCTCAGCCAGCTCGCCACCCTCACCGGCGGACGCGCCGCCGAGGAGGTCGTCTTCGGCTCCATCACCTCCGGCGCCAGCAACGACATCGAAAAGGCCACCCAGATGGCCCGCACGATGATTACCCGCTACGGCATGAGCGACCAGTTCGGCATGGTGGCGCTGGAGACGGTCAGCAATCCCTACCTGTCCTCCGACAGCTCGCTTACGTGCAGCCCGGAGACCAGCGCCCGCGTGGACGCCGAGGTGCAGGGCATGATCGCCGCCGCGCACGACAAGGCCGTGGCCATCCTCAAAAAGGACCGCGACGTCATGGACGAGCTGGCCGCCTACCTGCTGGAGAAGGAGACGATCACCGGCGCGGAGTTCATGGACATCCTCGAAAAGCACGACGGGAAAAAGGGACAGTGACGAAACCGGGCGCGGCGGGGTCGGGCGGCCCCGGCCCGCGCCGGGACGCGAGGGGGGAAACCGATGAAGGAAGGGAAGAAGCGCGTGCTTGCCGAGCTTTGGGGCTGGGTGTGGCGGCTGGCGCTGGCGGTGGTCATCGCCCAGGCGGTGCACCTTGTGATCTTCCAGCCTGTGGCGGTCAAGGGCGAGAGCATGACCGACACGCTCCAAAACGGCGAGATCATGTACGTCAGCAAGCCCGAATACCTTTTGGGCGACCCGGAGCGCCTGGACGTGGTCATCTGCCGCTACCCCGGCAGGGAGGAGAACTTCGTCAAGCGCGTCATCGGCCTGCCCGGCGACGTGGTCGAGATCCGCGCCAACCAGGTCTACGTCAACGGCGAGCCCCTCTCCGAGCCCTACCTGACCCCGGAGAAGAACGACGACGGCTGTTCGATGGCCCCCTTCGCGCTGGGCGAGGACGAGTACTTCGTCATGGGCGACAACCGCGACAACAGCCACGACAGCCGCAACTACTACGGCGCGGGCCGCCCCGCCGCGATCCACCGCAAGGACATCGTGGGCAGGGTGCGCTTCGTGATGTGGCCGCTGGACAGCCTCAGGGGCGTGGAGTGAGCGGCAGAAAAAATCCCCCGTTTGTTCGGGGGATTCAGCGTGTCGAAAAAGCTCGCCTACGGCGATCTTTTCCGACAGGTATGCGCCGTTTCCCTCTCGCCCCTGCGGGGCTCCCGGGCGGGAAACGGCGTAAGGAAACCTTGCTTTGCAAGGCTTCCGAACCCACCGCGCATGTCGCTGGGTTCGGATTTCATTCGGAGGGGACGGAGGGAAGCGTGTGCCCTGTGGGCACTTGCGCGAAGCGCAAAGCGACCCGGAGGAGTCAACCGAAACGAGCGGTGGGCGCGGCCAGCGCCCGCCGCGACGATTGAGGTTGCGGGTCTACAGCCCTCCGAACCTCCCATAAGGTTTTTTGACAGTCTGAATCCCCCATTTGTTCGGGGGATTTTTTTGTGGGAACGCAACCTGGGGGAGGGGGTGCGCGTCTGTAAAGCACAAGGGGAAAGGGGGAAGCGAGGATGACGGAGGCGGAGTTCGCCGGGCGCGTGATCGCCATGCAGGACGCGCTCTACCGCGTGTCCACCACGATTTTGCCCCGCCTGTGCGACCGTGAGGACGCGGTGCAGTCGGCCATCGAAAAGGCGCTCAGAAAGCGCGGACGGCTCCGGGACGAGGCGGCGCTGGAAAAATGGCTCATACGGATTGTCATCAACGAGTGCTACACCATCCACCGGCGGCGCAGGCGCGAGGTGCTCTGCGGCGACCCGGCGGCGCGGGAAACCGCGCCCGACGCGGACGAGGACCTCTACCGGCTCTTTACCTCGCTGCCGGAGGCGTACCGCCTGCCCATGGTGCTGCACTATGTGGAGGGCTACGCGGTGAGCGAGGTGGCGCAGATGCTGCGCCTTGGGGTCAACACCGTCAAGTCGCGCCTTCTGCGGGGACGCAGGCTTCTGGGCGCGGCGCTGAAGGAGGGGGAGGAAGCATGAAGCGGGAACGGCTGCGGATGATGTACGGAAGCACGCCGCCGGGCTTTGAGCATCGCGTGCGGGCGGCGCTTTCGGCGCGGGCTCCCGCACGCGGCGCGGCCCCGCGGCGGGCGGCGCTGATCGCGGCGCTTGTGCTGCTGCTGGCGGCGGCCGCGGCGGCGGCGTTTCACTCGCAGGTGGCGGCGTATTTCGGGTGGTTTTACGGCGATGAGGCGCGGCAGCGGCTGGAGGCGGGCGACGCGGATGCCTCGGGGGCGGTGCTGAATACGCCTGATGCGGCGTATACCATGGAGGAGATCGTCCGCACCGCGGAGGGGATCTACGGCGTGGGGCGCGCCGTCCCGGCGGAGGGCGTGGTGCTGATGCCGGGCGACGCGCAGCCCGGGGACGCCTCCGCGCTGGACCCGGACGCCCTCACGCCCCTGCCCGGCGCGCCCAGCTACCTGGAGCGGGCACGGGCGGCGGGCGCGCGGCTGGTGGCCGTGAAGGTGACGCCCCGCGCGCTGGGGAAGGAGGAAACGCCGGTGGAGACGGCGGGGTATCTGCTGTTTCCGCTGGAGGACGGCAGCCTGCGCTTCGCCTTCGAGATCCCCACGGAGGGGGAGCCGGAGGGGGCGCTCAAGCTGTGGGTGAGCCGGTGGGAGATCGCGCCCGACGGTCAGCCCCTGCGGGATGGGGAGGACGATACCTATGCGCGCGAGGAATGGCGCGTGACGCTCAGATCTGCTCCACCGGCAGGTGCATGAGCGCGTCGGATTCGTTCCAGGGAACAAAATAGCCGGCCCCGTGGGCGCAAAAGACGCTGCCCGCGGGGTTTTCCGTGTCGGCGTCCGGGTCGTAGGCGGTGGGCGGGGGCACGGGGCAGGGGGCGTAGCCGTCGGGCTCGAGGGCGATTTCGCCCTCGCCGTGGGTGAGGGCGCGCAGGGCCGCGGGATAGTCCATCAGGGCGGCCACGGGGCCGCGGCCGCACAGGCGCGAGACGCCCGGGAGCGCCTCGGGCGCGTCCACGGAGGCGCCAAGGGCGGTCAGGTCCGTCATCACGCGGCCCACGTTTTGGGCGGGGACGGTGGCGGCGAAGCGGTAGTACGGCTCCAGGGGGACCGTGCCCGCCTTCATCAGCGCCTGCCGGACGGCGCGGTAGACGGCCTGCCGGAAGTCGCCGCCCTCGGTGTGCTTGAGGTGCGCGCGGCCCGAAAGGAGGGTGACGCGCACGTCCGTCAGCGGCGCGCCAAGGAGCGTGCCGCGGTGCTCGCGCTCCATGACGTGGGTACGGATGAGGCTCTGGAAGGGCGCGGGCAGGTCGTCCACGTGGCAGCGGGAGTCAAAGGTCACGCCGCTGCCGCGGGGCGCGGGGGAGAGGAGGAGATGGACCTCGGCGTAGTGCCGCAGCGGCTCGTAATGGCCGCAGCCCACGGCGGGCGCGGCGATGGTCTCGCGGTAGAGCACATGGGGCGGGAGCAGGCGCGCGGCGAGGCCGAAGCGGTCCAGGAGCAGCCGGGCGAGGACCTCGGACTGCACGGGGCCCATCACGCGGACGGTGGCGCTCCCGTGCTCGGCATCCCAGGCCGCGCACAGGGCCGGGTCCTCGTCCTCCAGGGCGCGCAGACATTCCATGAGCCGGGTGGAGGGCGTGCCCTCCGGGGGCTGGACGCGCACGGCCAGCACGGGCTGGGCGGCGGGGGCGGCGGGGAAGATGCCCGAGGGCGTGATGCGCTCGCCGCAGCGGGGGGAGGCAAGGCCCGTCACGCCCGCCACGCCGCCCGCGGGGACCGCCTCGGCGGGGCTGAAGGAGGCGCCGCGGTAGAGGCGGAGCTGGTGGACCTTCTCCACGCCGCCGGAGAAGGCGAAGGCGTCGCGGGGGCGAAGGGTGCCGGAGAGGACCTTGAGAAAGCAGACGCGCTCGCCGGAGGGCTCGCGGCGGACCTGATAGACCAGCGCCTCCGGCGGGCCCGCGGGGTCGGGCCGGGGAAGGGCCGCGCCAAGGCGCGAGAGCGCGTCCAGCAGGCCCTCCACCCCCTTGCCGCGAAGCGCCGCGCCGGAGAGCACGGGGAAGGCCTCGCGGCGGGCAAAGCGCGCGGCGAGGGTGTCCCAGGCGTCGTCCGGGCCGGAGGCGCCCTCCAGGCAGCGCTCCAGAAAGCCGTCGTCGAGCATGGCAAGCGCGTCGGCGTCCGGCGCGCCGTCCGCGACCGGCACGGCGCGCTCCGTCAGGCGCTCGCGGACGGCGCGGAGCGCCTCGCCGGGGGAAAAGCCCGGCAGGTCGGTTTTGTTGAGGAAGATCAGCGCCGGCACGCGCAGCGCGGCAAAGAGCGCCGCGGTGTGCGCGTCCACCCCGGCGCAGGCGTCCGCCACCAGCACCGCCATGTCCGCGGCGGCCAGCGCCCGGGCCGTCTCGGCGGCGAAATCCACGTGGCCGGGCGTGTCGATCAGCGTCAGGCGGCTGCCCTGCCACTCAAGCCACGCCTGCCCCGAAAACACCGTGATCCCGCGCTCGCGCTCGATGGGGTCGGCGTCCATCAGCGCGTCGCCGTGGTCCACCCGGCCCGCGCGGCGGATCGCCCCGGCGCGCAGCAAAAGCTGCTCGCACAGGGTCGTCTTGCCCGCGTCCACGTGCGCGAGCACCGCGAAGGTGCGCGGCGCGCTCATTTGAACACCTGAAAGATGCCGCACTTGAGGTACTGCGTCTCCGGCGAGGAGAGCAGAATCGGGTGGTCGCGGCCCTGGGTGCGCCACTGGATCTGACGAAGCTGCACGTGCGCGTCCCGCTGCGCCTCCAGGAGCATCTGGCGAAACAGGGGCGGGGTGACGTGCTGGCTGCACGAGCAGGTGACGAGGTAGCCGCCGTCCTCCACCAGCTTCATACCGCGCAGGTTGATCTCCTTGTAGCCGCGCAGGGCGCTGTCCACTGCCGAGCGCGTCTTGGTGAAGGCGGGCGGGTCGAGGATGACCGCGCCGTAGCGCTCGCCCGCGGCCTGGCGATCGCGCAGGAGGTCGAAGGCGTTGGCGCAGACGAAGGCGACGCGGTCCTCAAAGCCGTTGAGCCGCGCGTTCTCCAGCGCGCAGGCGCAGGCGTGCTCGCTGATGTCCACACCCGTCACCTCCGCCGCGCCGTAGTGCGCCGCGTGCAGGGCAAAGCTGCCGGTGTGCGTGAAGCAGTCCAGCACCGTCTGCCCCCGGACAAAGGGCGCGATGGCCGCGCGGTTTTCCTTCTGGTCCAGGAAAAAGCCCGTCTTTTGCCCCTCCTTTACGTCCACCAGGAAGCGCACGCCGTTTTCCTGCATCATAACGCGGTCCGGGACCTCGCCCCAGAGAAGGCCCGTCCTCTGCGCAAGCCCCTCCAGCTCGCGCACCGGCACGTCGTTTCGCTCATAGACGCCCCGGGGCGAGAGCTCCTCCACCAGCGATTGCACGATGTCCTCCTTGAACCGCTCCATGCCAAGGCACAGAATTTGCAGGACGATCACGTCCCCGAACTTGTCGGCGATCACCGCCGGCAGGCCGTCGCTCTCGGCGAAGATCAGCCGGCAGCTCGTCAGGTCGGCAAAGCGCCGCCGGTAGTCCAGCGCGCGCTTCACCCGCCCGCGGATGAAGGCCGCGTCGATGGGCTCGTCGCGGCGGGAGAGGACGCGCAGGCTGATTTGCGAGCGCGGGTTATACACCGCCATGGCCAGAAACCGGCCCGAGGACGACAGCACGCGCACGGGCAGGCCGTCCGCCTCGCCCTGCTCGCGCTCGATGTCGCTTCTGAACACCCACGGGTGGCCGTCCAGCACCCGCTGGGCGCGGCCTTTTCTGAGAATGACGTTCACGGGGGAGCCTCCTTCTTTTCCGGCGCGGGCTTGACGCGCCGTGGTACAATGAGGAAAGGGGGGATACGAATGAAAAACGTGGTACTCATCGGCATGCCCGGCTGCGGCAAGAGCACGGTGGGCGTGCTGGCGGCCAAGGCGCTGGCGATGGATTTTGTGGACACGGACCTGCTTTTGCAAAAAAAGACGGGCCGTCCCCTGCAGCGGATGGTGGACGAGCTGGGCGCGGAGGGCTTCTCGCGCGTGGAGGAGGCCTGCGTGTGCGGCCTTGAGGCCAGCGGCGCGGTGATCGCCACGGGCGGCTCGGTGGCCATGGAGGAGGCCGCCATGGAGCGCCTCAGGCGCGACGGGCTGGTGATCTTCCTGCGCCTGTCCTACGAGGCCGTCGCAAAGCGCCTTCGCAACATCCGCACCCGCGGCATCGCCCTGGAAAAGGGCCAGACCCTGCGCGACCTCTACCAGCTGCGAAGCCCCGCCTACCTGCGCTGGGCCGACGTGGTGGTGGACGCCGAGGGGCTGGAGGTGGAGGAGACGGTGGAACGGGTGGTCGCCGCGGTGCGCAAAGCGCGGGATGCGAGGGCCTGAGCGGCCCCGCAGCCCGCGCTTTTTTTGACACGCCGCGGCCGCGGAGGGGGGTCCCTTCCGCGGCCGGTTCGCAGGGGCGCTCAGATCTCCATGATGATGGGCAAAATCATGGGGTTTCGCTTGATCTTGTCGAAGATATAGCGGTGCAGCTCGTCCTTGATGCGGTTTTTCATGTTCTGCCACTCGCTGCCGTCCACCCGGCCGTAGCTGAGGACGATATTGCGCGCAAGCTCGCGGCTGCACTCGATGATGTCCTCGTTCTCGCGCACGTAGACGAAGCCGCGGCTGATGATGTCCGGCCCGGACACCAGCGCGCCGCTGTCGCGGTCGATGGCCATGACCACGATGATGAGGCCGTCCTGGCTGAGATGTTTTCGGTCGCGCAGGACCACGTTGCCCACGTCCCCGATGCCAAGGCCGTCCACCAGCACCCCGCCCGTGGGCACCTCGCCCACGATGGCCAGGGTGTGCTGGCTCATCTCGATGACCTGGCCGATCTCGGGGATGACGATGTTCTCAGACCGCGTGCCCAGCGCCTCGGCCAGCTCGGCGTGCTGCCAGAGCTTTGAGTATTCGCCGTGGATGGGCAAAAAGTACTTGGGCTTGACCAGCGCGTGCAATAGCTTGATCTCCTCCTGACAGGCGTGGCCGGAGACGTGCACCTCGCCCAGCTGGCCGTAGATGACGTTGGCCCCGCAGCGGTAGAGCTGGTTGATGACGCGGGCCACGGGCTTTTCGTTGCCGGGGATGGGGTGGGCCGAGAGGATGACCATGTCCGTGGGGCGAATCTGGAGCTTTCGGTGCTCGCCGTAGGCCATGCGCGTCAGGCCCGCCATGGCCTCGCCCTGGCTGCCCGTGGTCACGACCAGAATCTCCTCGTCGGCGTAGTTTTCCAGATCGTCCACGTCGATGAGGTTTTCCTCCGGGATGGAAAGCTCCCCGATGGACATCGCCACGCGCGTGACGTTGACCATGCTGCGGCCCACGAAGCACACGCGCCGCCCGAACATCGCCGCCGAATCCACCACCATCTGCACGCGGTGGATGTTGGAGGCGAACATCGCCACGATCACGCGGCCCTTGGCCTGCTGGAACATGTCGATAAACGTCTGGCCGATCTTGGTTTCGCTCATGGTGTGGCCCTTGCGCTCGATGTTGGTCGATTCGCACAGGAACGCCAGCACGCCCTTTGTGCCAAGCTCGGCAAAGCTGGCCAGGTCCGTGACCTGGCCGTCGATGGGGGTAAAGTCCACCTTGAAGTCGCCGCTGAAGACGATGGTGCCCGCGGGGCACGTCAGCGCCAGCGCCACCGCCCCCGCGATGGAGTGGTTGACGTGGATGAAGCGCACATGAAAGCAGCCCAGCTGGATCTCGTCCCCCGGGCGCACGACGTTGAGCGGCACGCCCGCGATGCGGTGCTCCTTGAGCTTGAGGTCCACCAGCGCAAGCGTCAGCTTCGTCCCGTACAGCGGCATGGGCACCTGACGCAGCACATACGGCGTCGCTCCGATATGATCCTCGTGTCCGTGGGTGAGCAGCATCCCGCGGATGCGTTCGCGGTTTTTAATCAGATATGTGACGTCCGGGATCACCAGATCCACGCCCAGCATGTCTTCCTTGGGGAAGATGGACCCGCAGTCCACCACCACCATGTCCTCGCCACATTCCACCACGGTGATGTTCTTGCCGAACTCATCCACGCCGCCGAGGGGAATGATGCGGAGCTTCTGTTCACTTTCCGCCATTGGAGCCTCCTTTTTGCGCGCAGGCGCGCCTTTGATGGGGTCTCTATCAGGTGGCGGGCGCGCCCTCCCGGCCGCCGGCCCGCCGATCGTGCGGGGGAAGGGTCCGGACGGACGCAAAAAATACGCTCCGGGCCGCGCCTTTGCGGGCCCGCCGTCAGAACCGAAAATTATGAAGGGGAATAATCCCCGTCAAAGCCCACGATCCCTTATAACGCTGTTAGTATATCACAGAAAAGGCATTTTGAACAGCAAAAATGCAAATCATTTCTTCACAGACTTTTCCATTGTTTTTTCGGGCGGGTTGAACAAGCCCGCCGGAGACGGGGAGCGAAACGCAGCCTCCCGGGCGCTTTTCATGGGGTTTTTGACGGCTCATTTCCCGCAGCCGATGTCCTGGACGCCGGGGTTTTCATGGTAGACCGCGCACACCCGCGGCGACCACTCGGGGCGGCGGCGCACGGAAAGCTCGGCCAGGCGAAGCGCGACGGCCGAGAGGCTCAGCCCGATGGCGCTGCCAAGAAGCGCCCACAGCTCCATCCCGCCCGAGAGGCTGTAGCCCAGGAAAAGCCCGGCCAGAAAGCACGCCAGCGGCAGCACGTAGGCCACCGCCGTCGCCCGCAGGAATTTCCCGTCGGGCAGCTCCACGCGCACCCAGTCGCCCACGGCGCAGTCGGCCCTGAGCCGGATGGAGCCCGGCTTGCCCATCCCGCCGCACGCGCCGCATTTGGCGCACGCGTCGGGCCGCGTATAGACGATGGTCGCCTCGCCCGTCGCCTCGTCGTATGCCATGACCTGGCCGAATTTCATCATCCCCGGCACGCCTCCTGCCCGCAAAAATCAGAATACGAATTTTGCCCATGCGTATTGACACATGGGCGCAAAGGCGCTATAATTTAAACTTGCATCAGTATCGTTACTGTGCCAAGCCGCGCCCGTCCGTTGTTGAGTATTGTACATGCCCCGGGGCAAAAATGCAACAGGAAATTTTTTAGCGCGGGGCCGGGCGGCGGCTTTTGGCCGGGAACGGGTGCGAGGAACATAAGGGGTGATGGCATTTATGGTGCATGAGGTTCAAATGGGGAAGCTGAGGAAGCGGCAGAGCTTCTCGCACATCGACGAGATTTTGGACATGCCCGATCTCATCGAGGTGCAGAAGAATTCCTATCGCCGCTTCCTTGAGGTGGACATGCGCGAGGTCCTCGACGACGTGAGCCCGATCGTGGACTATACCGAAAACCTGTCGCTGGAGTTTGTGGACTACTCTCTGGACGAACCCAAAAACAGCGTGGAGCGCTGCAAGGAGCGCGACATGACCTACGCCGCCCCGCTGAAGGTGTTTGTGCGCCTGAAAAACCGCGAGACCGGCGAAATCAAGGAATCCGACGTCTTTATGGGCGACTTCCCCCTCATGACCGAGCACGGCACCTTCATCATCAACGGCGCGGAGCGCGTCATCGTCAGCCAGCTGGTCCGCTCCCCCGGCGTGTACTACGAAGATCAGATCGACAAGGCCGGCAAGCACCTGTTTTCCACCACCGTCATCCCCAACCGCGGCGCGTGGCTGGAGTACGAGACGGACTCCAACGACGTGCTCTGGGTGCGCATCGACCGGGCGCGCAAGCTGCCCATCACGCTGATTCTGCGCGCCCTGGGCTACGGCACGGATCAGGAGATCGTGGACCTTCTGGGCGAGGACGAGCGCCTGATGGCCACCCTCCAGCGCGGCGACAACGCCCACAGCCGCGACGAGGGCCTCATCGAGATCTACAAGCGCCAGAAGCCCGGCGAGCCGCCCACCCGCGAGAGCGCCCAGAGCCTGTTCAACTCGCTCTTTTTCGACGCCAAGCGCTATGACCTCATGCGCGTGGGCCGCTACAAGTTCAACAAAAAGCTCTCCCTGGCCACCCGCATCCAGGGCCAGATCGCCGATACCGACATCTGCGACCCCATGACGGGCGAGGTGCTCATCCGGGCGGGCGAGACCATCAGCCGCGAAAAGGCCCGCGAGATCCAGAACGCCGGCGTCAACACCGTCGACGTGCGCCTGGAGGGCCGCGTGCACCGCGTGGTGGGCAACCACTTCGTGGACGCCGCCCAGTACCTGCCCTTTGATCCCAAAGAGGCGGGCGTGCAGGAGAACGTGCTCTATCCCGTGCTGCGCGAGATCCTCGACGCCTGCGACGACCCCGCCCAGCTCAAGCAGATGGTGCGCGCGCGCCTGCACGACCTGGTGCCCAAGCACATCATCACCGAGGACATCGTGGCCTCCATCAGCTACCTCCTGGGCCTGCCCTGGGGCCTCGGATTTACCGACGACATCGACCATCTGGGCAACCGCCGCCTGCGCTCGGTGGGCGAGCTTCTGCAAAACCAGATCCGCATCGGCCTGAGCCGCCTGGAGCGCGTGGTGCGCGAGCGCATGGCCATTCAGGACGCCGACGAGGTGCGCCCGGGCGAACTGATTAACATCCGCCCCGTGAGCGCGGCCATCAAGGAGTTCTTCGGCTCCTCGCAGCTGTCGCAGTTCATGGACCAGCCAAACCCGCTGGCGGAGCTGACCCACAAGCGCCGCCTGAGCGCCCTGGGCCCCGGCGGCCTCAACCGCGACCGCGCCTCCTTCGAGGTGCGCGACGTGCACTACAGCCACTACGCCCGCATCTGCCCCATCGAGACGCCCGAGGGCCCCAACATCGGCCTCATCGGCTCCCTGGCCACCTATGCGCGCATCAACGAATACGGCTTCATCGAGGCCCCCTACCGCGTGGTGGACCCCAAGACCCACCGCGTCACCGACGAGATCGTCTACATGACCGCCGACGAGGAGGACTTCTACAAGGTCGCCGAGGCCAACGAGCCGCTGGGTGAGGACGGCACCTTCCAGCGCGAGTACGTCACCGTGCGCGACAAGGCCGAGATCATTCAGGTCCCGCGCGAGAACGTCGATTTGATCGACGTAAGCCCCCGCCAGATCGTCTCCGTGGCCACGGCCATGATCCCCTTCCTGGAAAACGACGACGCCACCCGCGCCCTGATGGGCTCCAACATGCAGCGTCAGGCCGTGCCGCTGCTGGTGCCCGAGGCCCCCATCGTGGGCACCGGCATGGAGTACAAGGCCGCGCACGACTCCGGCGTGGTGGTCCTCAGCAAGCAGGACGGCACGGTGGAGAAGGTCGCGGGCGACCAGATCGTGGTGCGCGACACCCTGGGCGAGCGCCACACCTACAAGCTCAGCAAGTTCGCCCGCTCCAACCAGGGCACCTGCATCAACCAGCGCCCCCGCGTCAAGGCCGGGCAGGCCATTGAAAAGGGCGACCTGCTGGCCGACGGTCCCTCCACGGAGATGGGCGAGATCGGCCTGGGCCGCAACGTCCTCATCGGCTTTATGACCTGGGAGGGCTACAACTACGAGGACGCCGTGCTCATCAGCGAAAAGCTGGTCAAGGAGGACGTGTACACCTCCATCCACATCGAGGAGTTTGAGTCCGAGGCCCGCGAAACCAAGCTGGGACCCGAGGAGATCACCCGCGACATCCCCAACATCGGCGACGACGCGGTCAAGGACCTCGACGAGGACGGCATCATCCGCATCGGCGCCGAGGTGCGCGCCGGCGACATTCTGGTGGGCAAGGTGACGCCCAAGGGCGAAACCGACCTCACCGCCGAGGAGCGCCTGCTTCGCGCCATCTTCGGCGAAAAGGCCCGCGAGGTGCGCGACACCTCCCTGCGCGTGCCCCACGGCGAGGGCGGCATCGTGGTGGACGTGAAGATCTTCACCCGCGAGAACAAGGACGAGCTCTCCCCCGGCGTCAACGAGATGGTCCGCGTCTACATCGCCCAGAAGCGCAAGATCAGCGTCGGCGACAAGATGGCCGGCCGCCACGGCAACAAGGGCGTGGTCAGCCGGATTCTGCGCGAGGAGGATATGCCCTTCCTGCCCGACGGCACCCCGCTTCAGATCGTTTTGAACCCCCTGGGCGTGCCCTCCCGCATGAACCTGGGCCAGGTGCTGGAAGTGCACCTGGGCATGGCCGCCAAGACCCTGGGCTGGCATGTGGCCACCCCCGTCTTTGACGGCGCGACCGAGGAGGACATCGAAAAGCTGCTCGTCAAGGCCGGCAAGCGCCCCGACGGCAAGAGCATCCTCTACGACGGCCGCACCGGCGAGCCCTTTGAAAACCCCGTCACGGTCGGCTACATGTACTTCCTCAAGCTCCACCACCTGGTGGACGACAAGATGCACGCGCGCTCCGTCGGCCCCTACTCGCTGGTGACCCAGCAGCCCCTGGGCGGCAAGGCCCAGTTCGGCGGCCAGCGCTTCGGCGAGATGGAGGTCTGGGCCCTGGAGGCCTACGGCGCCGCCAACACGCTTCAGGAGATTCTGACCGTCAAGTCCGACGACATCGTCGGCCGCGTCAAGACCTACGAGGCCATCGTCAAGGGCACCAACATCCCCGCCCCCGGCGTGCCCGAGAGCTTCAAGGTCCTCATCAAGGAGCTCAAATCCCTTGCCCTGGACATCAAGGTCCTGGACCGCGACAAGAACGAAATCATCATCCGCGAGCTGGATGACGACGATCTGGAGATGGACAACGCGCCCTCCGGCCGCTTTGGCGACGTGGAGGAGTCCCGCCAGCCCGCTTCCGCCGCCCAGGACGCTCAGGACAAGGAGCCGCAGGAGGAGGAAGAGGAAGTCGAGGTCGATTTCAACCTGGATGACGAGCTGGACGATTTTGACATGGATCTGGGGGACGATCTGGGCGCCATTGATCTGGACGACGAAGAAGAGGAAAGCGAGAAGCCCGATGACGGCGAGTGAGCCGCTGACGTCTGATTACCGAAAGGGAGTGCCGCATTTTGTTTGACCTGACCAATCTCGATTCCATCCAGATCGGCATGGCCTCGACCGAGCAGATTTTAGAGTGGAGCTACGGCGAGGTGACCAAGCCCGAAACCATCAACTACCGCACCTTGAAGCCCGAGCGCGACGGCCTTTACTGCGAGCGCATCTTCGGGCCCACCAAGGACTGGGAGTGCAACTGCGGCAAATACAAGCGCATCAAGTTCAAGGACAAGAACAAGATCTGCGACAAGTGCGGCGTGCAGGTCACCCGCTCCAAGGTCCGCCGCGAGCGCATGGGCCATATCAAGCTGGCCGCGCCGGTGAGCCACATCTGGTACTTCAAGGGCATCCCCAGCCGCATGGGCATGCTGCTTGACATCAGCCCCCGCACGCTGGAAAAGGTGCTGTACTTTGCCAACTTCATCGTCCTGGACCCCGGCGACACCAATCAGACGGGGCTGAAAAAGCACGAGCTCATCACCGACGCCAAGTACCGCGAGATCGAGGCGCGCTGCGGCGCGGGGAGCTTCCGCGCCGGCATGGGCGCCGAGGCGGTCAAGGAGATGCTGATGGAGCTGGATCTGGACGCCATCAGCGAAAAGCTCAAAAAGGAGATCTCCGAGCTGGCCGAGAAGGAGCGCGCCCGCGACACCGAGGGCCAGAAGCGCGCCCGCGCCGTCAAGCGGCTGGAGGTCGTGGAGGCCTTCCGCCTGAGCCACAACAAGCCCGAGTGGATGATCCTGGACGTGATCCCCGTCATGCCGCCGGACCTGCGCCCCATGGTGCAGCTGGACGGCGGGCGCTTTGCCACCAGCGACCTTAACGACCTCTACCGCCGCGTCATCAACCGAAACAACCGCTTAAAGCGGCTCCTTGAGCTGGGCGCGCCGGACATCATCGTCAGAAACGAAAAGCGCATGCTCCAGGAGGCCGTGGACGCGCTCATCGACAACGGCCGCCGCGGCCGTCCCGTGACCGGCCCCGGCAACCGCGCGCTCAAGTCCCTGTCCGACTTCCTGCGCGGCAAGCAGGGCCGCTTCCGGCAAAATCTGCTGGGCAAGCGCGTGGACTACTCCGGCCGCTCGGTCATCGTCGTCGGCCCGGAGCTCAAGCTCTACCAGTGCGGCCTGCCCAAGGAGATGGCCCTCGAGCTGTTCAAGCCCTTCGTCATCGAGCGCCTGGTGACCCTCAAGAAGGCGCACCACGGCAAGAACGCCAAGCGCATGGTTGAAAAGGGCCGCCCCGAGGTGTGGGACATCCTCGAGGAGGTCATCAAGGAGCACCCGGTGCTGCTCAACCGCGCGCCTACGCTGCACCGCCTGGGCATCCAGGCCTTTGAGCCGATGCTGGTGGAGGGCAAGGCGCTCAAGCTCCACCCGCTGGTGTGTACCGCCTACAACGCCGACTTCGACGGCGACCAGATGGCCATTCACGTGCCGCTTTCCATGGAGGCGCAGGCCGAGGCCCGCTTCCTCATGCTCGCGCACAACAACATTTTGAAGCCCCAGGACGGCAAGCCCGTCATGTCGCCTTCCCAGGACATGGTCATCGGCTGCTACTACCTGACCATCGACCGGCCGGACGGCAAGGGCGCGGGCCGCGTCTTTTCCAGCCCCGACGAGGCCATGATGGCCTATCAGCTGGGTCAGCTGAGCCTGCAGGCCCCCATCCGGGTGCGCCTGGAGCGCGAGTTCGGCGGCGAGAAGGGCCGCAAGATCATCGACTGCACCCTGGGTCTGCTGCTCTTTAACGAGGTCATCCCGCAGGACATCGGCAGAAAGCCCCGCACGTGCCTTGACGAGATGTTCGCCCTGGAGGTCGATCATCTGGTGGGCAAGAAGGAGCTGGGCAAGATCGTAGACGAGGTCTACCTCAAGCACGGCATCCACGAGACGGCCCAGGTGCTGGACAACATCAAGAACCTCGGCTTCAAGTACTCCACCCGCGGCGCGGTGACGGTGTCGGTCAGCGACATCATCGTGCCCCCCGAAAAGGACCAGATCCTCAGGGAGGCCGACGATCAGGTCGCCGAGATCAACGGCCTCTACCGCATGGGTATGCTCTCCGAGGACGAGCGGTACTCGAAGGTCGTCGACATCTGGAACGCCACCACCGCCAACCTGCGCGGCCGCATTTTGCCCGGCCTTGACAAGTTCAACCCCATCCGCATGATGACCGACTCCGGCGCCCGCGGCAGCGCGGCGCAGGTCAGCCAGCTCGCCGGCATGCGCGGCCTGATGGCCTCGCCCTCCGGCAAGACCCTTGAGCTCCCCATCCGCGCCAACTTCCGCGAGGGCCTCAAGGTGCTGGAGTTCTTCTTAAGCTCCCACGGCAGCCGCAAGTCCCTGGCCGACACGGCGCTTCGCACCGCCGACTCGGGCTACCTCACCCGCCGTCTGGTGGACGTGTCCCAGGAGGTCATCGTCCGCGAAACCGACTGCTTTGCCGCCCGGGGCGAAAAGGTGCGCGGCATCACCGTGCAGGAGATCAACATCGGCAACCAGGTCATCGAGAGCCTCGAGGACCGGCTGCTGGGCCGCGTCGCCGCCGAGGACATCGTCGATCCCGCCACGGGCGAGATCATCGTCGCCCTCAACGAGACCATCACCAACGACCAGGCCAAGGCCATCACCGCCGCCGGCATCAAAAAGGCCCAGGTGCGCAGCGTCCTCACCTGCCGCAACGAAACCGGCGTCTGCGCCCGCTGCTACGGCGCCAACCTCGCCACCGGCGGCTCCGTGGACGTGGGCGAGGCCGTGGGCATCATCGCCGCCCAGGCCATCGGCGAGCCCGGCACGCAGCTCACCATGCGTACCTTCCACACCGGCGGCATCGCCAGCGGCGAGGACATCACGCAGGGTCTTCCCCGCGTCGAGGAGCTCTTCGAGGCCCGCAAGCCCAAGCGCGACGCCATCCTCACCGAGATCAGCGGCCGCGTGAGCCTGGGCGAAAACAAGAAAAAGCGCGAGGTCACCGTCACCAGCGAGGAGGACCCCTCCGAGACCAAGGTCTATCAGATCAACTACGGCAGCCGCCTCAAGGTCCAGGACGGCCAGCACGTCGAGGCCGGCGCCGAGCTCATCGAGGGCTCCATCAACCCCCACGACCTGCTTCGCATCCTGGGCGTCAAGGCCGTGCAGGACTACCTCCTGCGCGAGGTCCTCAGCGTCTACCGCCAGCAGGGCGTCAACATCTCCGACAAGCACATCGAGATCATCGTCAAGCAGATGCTGCGCAAGGTCCGCGTGGAGGACAGCGGCGACACGCTCCTCCTGCCCGGCTCCCTGGTGGACATCTACCGCTTTGAGGAGGCCAACCGCCAGACCATCGAAAACGGCGGCCGCCCCGCCATCGCCAAGCGCGTGCTGCTGGGCATCACCAAGGCCAGCCTCGCCACCGAGAGCTTCCTCTCCGCCGCCTCCTTCCAGGAGACCACCCGCGTGCTCACCGACGCCGCCATCAAGGGCAAGGTGGACCCGCTGCTGGGCCTGAAGGAGAACGTCATCATCGGCAAGCTCATTCCCGCCGGTACCGGCATGAGGCGGTACAAGGACATCGAGCTGGTGGAGAACTTCTAAGAGCTCCCCTTTTCCCCCGCATCCTGACGGACGCGGGGGTTTTTCTTGTGCAAAAAGAGGGTTTCGTGCTATAATAAAGTGTTGCGTTGCATGCCTTTTTTGCATCGGCGCCATTTGTTCAAGAGGTGAGAGGATTTGACCAGTCATTACGACGCGCGAAACATTCAGGTGCTGGAGGGGCTGGAGGCCGTCAGGATGCGGCCGGGCATGTACATCGGCTCCACGGGCTCGCGCGGGCTGCACCACATGCTCTGGGAGATCGTGGACAACGGCATCGACGAGGCCATGGCCGGCTTTGCCACGCGGGTGGACGTGACGCTGGAGCGGGACGGGTCCGTCACCGTCGAGGACAACGGGCGCGGCATGCCCGTGGACATCCACCCCACCATGGGCGTGTCGGGCGTGGAGGTCATCTACACCAAGCTGCACGCGGGCGGCAAGTTCGGAAACGACAACTACGCCTATTCCGGCGGCCTGCACGGCGTGGGCGCCAGCGTGGTCAACGCCCTCAGCCGCTGGGTCGAGGTGGACGTGTGCCGGGATTTCAAGCACTGGCACATGCGCTTTGAGAGCGTCTGGGACGAGAAGGAAAAGAAGGTCGTGGCGGGCCGGGTGGCGCAGCCCCTGACCGCCGTGGGCAACACGCGCGCGCGGGGGTCGAAGGTGCGCTTTTTGCCCGACGACCGCGTGTTTGAGACGGTGCGCTTCAACGCCGAGACCGTCTCGCGCCGCCTGCGCGAGCTGGCGTACCTAAACCGCGGGCTGACCATCACGTTTCTTGACGACCGCGCCCCCGAGGCGGGGGAGGCGGAGGAGGACGCCGAGATCGCGGGGCGGCAGGAATACCGCTACGAGGGCGGGATTTCGGACTATGTGCGCTACCTCAACGCCGACAAGACGCCCCTCAACGACGAGCCCATCTACCTGGAGGGGCAGCGGGAGGACGTGATTTTCCGCGCGGCGGTGCAGTTTACGGACAGCTACACCGAAAACGTGTTTTCCTACGTCAACAACATCCCCACCGCCGAGGGCGGCACGCACGAGACGGGGTTCAAGGCCGCGTGGACGAAGGTGATGAACGACTTCGCCCGGCGGCTGGGGGCGCTTAAGGACAGGGACGCGAACCTGGGCGGCGATGACCTGCGCGAGGGCATGACCGCGGTGGTGGTGGCGATGGTCAAAAACCCGCAGTTTGAGGGTCAGACCAAGGGAAAGCTGGGCAACACGGAGGTGCGGCCGCTGGTGGAGGCGATTCTCAGCCAGCAGCTCACGGCCTATTTCGAGGACCTGAGGCATCAGGACCTGGCCCAGCAGCTCATCGAAAAGGCGGTGCGGGCGGCGAAGGTGCGCGAGGCCGCGCGCAAGGCCCGCGATGTGGCGCGCACCCGGAGCGCGCTGGAGGCGGCGCCGCTGGTGGGCAAGCTGTCCAGCTGCACGGGGCGAAGGCCGGAGCAGAACGAATTGTTCATCGTGGAGGGCGACAGCGCGGGCGGCAGCGCCAAGCAGGGGCGCGACCGGCGGTTCCAGGCGATTCTGCCGCTGCGCGGAAAGCCGCTCAACGCAGAGAAAAAGCGCCTCGATCAGGTGCTTGGCAACGAGGAGTTCCGCTCCATCATCACCGCGCTTGGAACGAACATCGACGAGAGCTTCTCGCTCGCCTCGCTCAAGTACCACAAGGTCATCATCCTCTCCGACGCCGACCAGGACGGCGCGCACATCCGCGCCATTCTGCTGACCTTCTTCTACCGCTACATGAAGGAGCTCATCACCGAGGGGCATGTGTACATCGGCATGCCGCCGCTCTACAAGGTGCAGCGGGGCAGCAGGGTGCAATACGCCTACGACGACCAGGAGCTCAGAAAGCTCACCCGCGGGCAGGCCAAGGGCTATACGCTCCAGCGCTACAAGGGCCTGGGCGAGATGAACCCCGAGCAGCTCTGGCAGACCACCATGGACCCCGAGCAGCGAAAGCTGATGCGGGTGAGCATCGAGGACGCGGCGCAGGCCGAGCGCCTCGTGACCATTTTGATGGGGGACAAGGTCGAGCCGCGCCGGCAGTACATCAGCCAGCACGCCAACTTTAACCGCGAGGACAGCTTCGGGGCCATCAGCGACCATGCCGCGGAAGGGAGGGAAAGCCGTTGAGCCGCAGGCAGGACGACCGTCCGCCCATCGGGGTGGACCACAACATCATCGTTTCGCCCATGGAGGAGGTCATGCACAACAGCATGATCCCCTACGCCGAGCACGTCATCATGGAGCGCGCCGTCCCCCGCGTGGAGGACGGGCTCAAGCCCGTGCAGCGGCGCATCCTCTTTACCATGAACGAGCTGGCCATCGGCCCCGACACGCCCCACCGCAAGTGCGCGCGCATCGTGGGCGACTGTCTGGGCAAATATCACCCCCACGGCGACAGCTCGGTCTACGAGGCGCTGGTGCGCATGGCGCAGGATTTCAGCATGCGCGGGCCGCTGGTGGACGGCCACGGGAACTTCGGCAGCGTCGACGGCGACGGCGCGGCCGCCATGCGCTACACCGAGGCGCGCATGACCCCGCTGGCGGTGGAGATGCTGCGCGACATCGACAAGGACACCGTGCCCTTCCGGCTCAACTTCGACGACACCCTCAAGGAGCCGGACATGCTGCCCGCGAGCTTCCCAAACCTGCTGGTCAACGGGGCGAGCGGCATCGCCGTGGGCCTTGCCACCAACATCCCGCCGCACAACCTGCGCGAGATCATCGAGGCCACGGCGGCGCAGATCGACAACCCCGACATTTCGCTGGACGAACTGATGAAGCTGGCGCCGGGGCCGGACTTTCCCACCGGGGGCGTGCTCATCGACACGCCGGAGCTGCGCGCCGCCTACGAGACGGGCCGCGGCAAGCTCACGCTTCGCGCCCGCACGCACATCGAGGACGGGCCCGCCGGGCGAAAGCTCATCGTCATCACCGAGATCCCCTATCAGGTGAACAAGGCGGCGATGCTGGAAAAAATTCTGAAACTCAGCGAGGAGAAAAAGGCCGCGCTGGGCTGCATCTACGACATCCGCGACGAGAGCGACCGCACCGGCATGCGCGCGGTGATCGAGCTTAGAAAGGACGCCGACGCCGAAAAGGTGCTCTCCTACCTGCTCAAGTACAGCGAATTGCAGGTCACCTTCGGGGTGAACATGGTGGCCATCGCCGACGGCAAGCCGCGCCTGCTTTCGCTCAGGCGCGCCATCCGCTACTACATCCGCCACCGCAAGAACGTCGTGACCGCCCGCACCCGCTACGAGCTGGACCGCGCGCTCGCCCGCGCCCACATCCTCGAGGGCCTGATGGTCGCGGTGGACAACCTCGACGAGGTGATCGCCCTCATCCGAAAGAGCGAGAACCCCAAGGCCGCCAAGGCCGGGCTGATGGAGCGCTTCGCTCTGTCGGACGCGCAGGCGCAGGCCATTTTGGACATGCGCCTCCAGCGGCTGACCAACCTGGAAATCCTGGCGCTGCGAAAAGAGTACGCGGACCTCAAAAAGCGCATCGCGGAGCTTGAGGCCATCCTCGCCAGCGAAAAAAAGCTCATGAACGTGATTAAAAAGGAGCTGCGCGCCGTGGCCGAGCGCTACGGCGACGCGCGCCGCACCGAGATCGTGCGCGCGGACGAGGTGGTGGAGGCCGCGGCCAGGGAGGAGATCATCGCCGAGGACGCGCTGGTCACCTATTCGCGCGCGGGACTGCTGAGGCGCATCTACCCGCCGCGGGCCAGGCGGCAGGCGGCGGAGGAGGGCGCGGAGGAAGCGCCGCTGTACCGCTTTGAGACGCAGACCGACCGCACGCTCTACTTCTTCACCGACCGGGGCAACTGCTATCCCCTGAGCGTGGCGGCCCTGCCGGAGGTGAAGCCCAAAGACCGCGGGACGCTGCTTGGCGGCGTGTTGCAGGGGCTTGAGGAGGGCGAGGCGCCGGTGGCCATCCTGTGCCTGCGGCCGGAGGAGCTGAAGGCCGGGCCGGACCTGCTCTTTGTGACCCGCAAGGGCCAGGTCAAGCGCACGGCGGCGGCGGAGTACGACGTGCGGCGCGCCAGGTTCGCGGCGCTGACGCTGCGCGAGGGCGACGCGCTGATGGGCGTCTTGCCGCTGGAGGCGGCGGCCGACGTGCTGCTCATCAGCCGAAGCGGCATGAGCGTGCGCTTCCACGCCGACGGCGTGCCCGCGCAGGGCCGCGCGGCGGGGGGCGTGAAGGGCATGACGCTTGAACCCGGCGACGCGCTCCTCTGGTGCGGCCAGCCGCAGGCCGCGGATCAGGTGTTTCTGATGACCGAGCGCGGCTTTGCCAAGCGCGTGCTCTACATGGACTTTGAGCCCCAGGCGCGCGGCGGCAAGGGTGTGAAAGCCTTCTATTTCAACAAGAGCGGCTCCAACGGCACCTGCCTGGCGGGCGCGGCGGCGCTGGGCGCCGGGGCGCAGGAGACGGTGCGCGTGGCGCAGCGAATCAGCCCGCCCACGGTGCTGGCGGCCTCGGAGGCCCCGCTTCAGGGCAAGCAGGACAAGGGCTCGCCGCTGGTGATGGCGCTGATGGACGACGTGGTGACGGCCGTGGAGGCCGGGCCGGAGGCGGAGGAATAAGGGCCGCGCGGCGATGCCGGGGCCGTCTGAAAAAGGAACAGAAAAAGGGCGCGGGAGCGAAGCGGCTCCCGCGCCCAGACTGCTGACAAACACTTTCCGGGAGGTTTGGAGGGCCCGCAGGCCCTCCAAAGTGGATTCGTATCGCCCGGCTTTGCCGGGCGGGCGGGGAGTTTGCGCCCCTGGGCGCAAACATTTCTTAAGCATCTGGCGAAAAAGGCCGCCATAGGCGGACTTTTTCGACAAACTGGGGCGCGGGAGCGAAGCGGCTCCCGCGCCTTCAAACGTCGCGCGCTAGCGGTATTCCCCCACGATGCGGTGCTCCAGCCACAGGTCCGGGTCGTCCTGGGCCAGGGCCCACATCAGCTTGCACACGGCGGCCTCGGTGGTCATGTCGCGGCCCGGGCGGATGCCGGCGAGGCCGCTGGCGACCTCGTAGAGGCCCAGGTCCGCCTTCTCGTAGAGGCACTGGCTCACGGCCAGGACCCGCACGCCGCTGCGGGCCAGGGAGGAGAGGGCCTTGACGAGGTTGCGGCGGATGTAGTGCAGGCCGCCCAGGCCGAAGGCCTCGATGACCAGCCCGCGGTAGCCCGCGCGGCCCACGAAGTCCAGCACGTCCGGGGAGGTGCCGGGGACGAGCTTGAGCAGAAACACCCGCGGGTCCACCGCGAGGCGAAGGCTCCCCAGGTCCGCGCCGGGCGGCGGGGTGAAGGGCTGGGGAAGGTCAAAGTGCACGCCCTCGACGTCGAAGCGGCCCGCCAGCGGCGCGTTGACGCTGGAGAAGGCGTCCATGGCGGTGGTGTGCGTCTTGACGCAGCGAACGCCCGAGATCAGGCGGTCGCCGAAGCACACGTACACGCCCGCCACGCCCGCCTGGGCCGCGGCGATGGCGCGCAGGAGATTGAGGCGGGCGTCGCTGAGGGGATGGCCGGGCGGGAGCTGGGAGCCGGTGAGGATGACCGGCTTTTGCACCCCGGCGAGCAGAAACGACAGCGCCGCGGCGGTATAGGCCATGGTGTCGGTGCCGTGGGTGATGACCACGCCGTCGCTGGCGTCAAGCGCCTCGCGCACGGCCCGCGCCAGCGCGCACCATTCCTCGGGCTGGACGTTGCTGGAATCCAGCAGGAACACATCCTGCGGCCGCACGCGGCAGGGCAGGGCGGAGCCGAGATAGGCCAGCAGGTCCGCGGCGCGCAGGGTCGGCTCCAGGCCGTCCGGGCCGGGGGTGCAGGCGATGGTGCCGCCGGTGGCGAGAAGGCTGAGCATGATTTACCACTCCGGGGGCGCGTAGAGCGCGACGGCGCCCTGCGCGCGGGTCTTTGCAAGGTCGATGAGCCGCTGGTTGCGGCTGCCGCGGAAGTCCAGCTCCAGCGAGCGCTCGGAGAGCACGAACGGCCCGTCCACCAGCACGTCCGTCCGGGAGAGGAGCGCGTCGACGTCGGGATCGCCCATGGCCGTGAGCTGCTCGTAGGTGTAGCCGGTGTAGGTCCACACGTTCAGGCCCTTTTCGCGGGCGCGGCGGGCAAGCTCGGCGCAGGCCGCGGCCTGGCAGAACGGCTCCCCGCCGGTGAGGGTGATGCCGTCCAGGAGGGGATTGCCGGAGAACTTCTTCTCCACCTCCTCCAGGGGGTAGACCGTGCCCCCGTCAAAGGCGTGGCTGCCGGGGTTATGGCAGCCGGGGCAGCCGTGGGGGCAGCCCTGGGTGAAGATCGCGGTGCGAAAGCCCGGGCCGTCCACGATGGAATCGGTCACGAGGCCGTAGAGGCGGATGGTGTCAGGCATGGGGATCGTCCTTCTTTCGGCAGGGATGATGGCAGCCGTCCGCCCAGGGGCAGCCGGCGCAGCCGCGGCGGCGGCGCAGGCTTCGCAGGGCGAGCAGCGCCAGAAGCAGCACCGCGGCGGGGAGGAGAAGGTTGAGAAGCCGCGCCATGGCTCAGCCCAGCCCCAGCAGGCGGCCGAGCTGGAAGACGGCCGTGGCGGTGAGCCAGGCCAGCGCCGTCTGGCCCGCGGCGGCGGCAAAGGCGATGCGGCCGCTCTCGCTCTCGCGGCGGATGGCCGCCACGGCGGCGACGCAGGGGGTATAGAGCAGCACGAAGGTGAGGAACGACACCGCCGAGAGCGCCGTGGGGAAGACCGAGCGCAGCGCCGTCACCATCTGCGCGCTCTCGGGGTCCACCCCGGCGAGGACGGAGAGGGTGCTGACCACGCTCTCCTTGGCCATGACCCCGGTGAGCACGGCCGTGGACGCCTCCACGCTGCCAAAGCCCGCGGGCGAAAACACCGGCGCGATGGCCCCGGCGATGGCGCCCAGCATGCTGTGGGCCATGTCCGGCGCGGGGGCGAGGGTGAAGGTGAAGCTCTGCAAAAACCACACCACCAGCGTGGCCAGGAAGATGACGGTGAAGGCGCGCTTGAGGAAGTCGCTGGCCTTGTCCCAGAGCTGGCGGGCGACGTTGCGCGGCGTGGGGAGGCGGTAGGCGGGCAGCTCCATGATGAAGGGCGCGGCGTCGCCGTGGAAGGCCGTGTGCTTGAGCACAAGGCCCGCGCCGACCGCCATGAGGATGCCAAAGAGGTAGAAGGCGCTCATCACCAGCACCTGATTGCCCGCAAAGAACGCGCGGGTAAAGAGGGCGTAGATGGGCACCTTGGCCCCGCAGCTCATGAAGGGGGTCAGGAGGATGGTGAAGCGCCGGTCGCGGCGGTTGTTCATGCTGCGCGCGCTCATCACCGCGGGCACGGTGCAGCCAAAGCCCATCATCATGGGGATGAAGGCGCGGCCGTTGAGGCCCAGCCTGCGAAGCGGCTTATCCATGAGGAAGGCGGCGCGGGCCATGTAGCCGCTGTCCTCCAGCACCGACAAGAGCAGAAAGAGGATCAGGATCGTGGGCAGGAACGAAAGCACGCTTCCCACGCCCGTGAGCACGCCGTCCACCACCAGCGCCCGCACCCACTCCGCCACGCCCCAGGAGACGAGGGCGGAGGAGATCAGCGCGATGCCGCGGCTGACGAGATGGGAAAAGCCGTCGGCCACCCAGGCGCCCAGGGGGCCGAAGGTGATGGAAAAGACCAGCAGCATCATCACAAGGAACACCGGAATCGCCAGCACCGGGTGCGTCAGCAGCCGGTCGGCGCGGTCGCTGAGCGTCTCCGGGCCGCCGGGGGCGCGCGTGTAGCAGCCCTCCAGCAGCTTTTCGATGAAGCGGTAGCGCGTGTCGGCCATGACCGCCGCCCGCTCCATGCCCACCTCCCGCTCCATGGACGAGAGAATCTCCTCGATGATGTGCCGGGTGTCGGGCGTGAGGTCCAATTCCTCCATCATCGGCGCGTCGCCCTCAAAGAGCTTGGTGGCGGCGTAGCGCGACGTCAGCCCGTGCGCCTGGGCCGGCTGCTCCACCAGGTGCTGGATCGCGTGCAGCGCCTTGTGCGCCGCGCCGCCGCAGATGTCCATTTTGGGCGGCAGAAGGTGGTTTTGCGCCGCGTCCATGGCCCGCCGGATCAGCTCGTCCAGCCCCTCGCCCCGCCGGGCGCAGATGGCCACCACCGCCACGCCCAGCGCCTGCTCCATGGCCTTGACGTCGATGACGTCGCCGTGGCTGCGCACCTCGTCCATCATGTTCAGCGCCACCACCACGGGCCGGCCGAGCTGGAGCAGTTGCAGGGTCAGGTAGAGGTTGCGCTCCAGATTCGTCGCGTCCACGATGTTGATGACCACGTCGGGCTTCTCGCGCACGATGTAGTTGCGGCTGACGATCTCCTCCATCGAATAGGGGCTGAGGGAGTAGATGCCGGGGAGGTCGACGATGGTCACGTCCGAGTAGCGCTCGGGCACGCCCTGCCCGCTCTCCTGCGCGCGCCGCAGGCGGCGCGGCAGGCCCAGGTGAATCTGCCCGCCGTGGTGATGGTGGTGGAGCATCGCGCCGGTCTTTTTCTCCACCGTCACCCCGGGCCAGTTGCCCACGTGCTGGTTGCTGCCGGTGAGCTGGTTGAATAGGGTCGTCTTGCCGCTGTTCTGGTTCCCTGCCAGGGCGAAGGTATAATGCATCTGACGGTCCGCTCTTTTCTTTATGGTTTGAGGGTGATCTTGCGCGCGTCCTCCAGGCGCAGCGTCAGCGAATACCCGCGCAGGCGGATCTCCACTGGGTCGCCCATGGGCGCGGTCTTTTGCAGCGTGACCTGCACGCCGGGGGTGATGCCCATGTCCAGGAGGTGGCGGTGCAGCGCGTCCTCCCCGCCCACGGTGTCCACGCGGGCGCTCTGTCCGGGCCTGAGGTCTGCCAGGGTGCGTTCAGCCAATTTGATTCCTTCCTTTCTCAGACGATGCTGGGCTCGCGCCCCTCGTCCGAAAGCCACTTGCGCAGCTCGTGCTCGATGATGTTGGCGGCGATGACCTCGCCGTTTTCCAGCCGCAGCCGCTCGCCCAGCTCCCGCGCGGCCACGCGGTAGCGCGCCGTCTGCGTCAATTCCTCCAGCGCCCGCGCCAGCCGCTCCGCCGTCAGCCGGTCCCGCGGCACCGGCCGCGGCCCGATCCCCAGCGCCCGCACCCGCGACGCCCAGAACGGCTGGTCCCCGCCGAAGGGCACCACCAGCGTGGGCCGCCCGGCCAGGATGCCCGCGGCCGTCGTCCCCGCGCCCCCGTGGTGCACCACCGCGCTCACGCGCGGAAAGAGCCAGTCATGGGGCACGAAATCCGTCACGTACACGCCCTCCTGCGCCGGGATCTCCGCCCCGCCCCAGCCCCGGGACAAAACCGCCCGCACCCCGCTCAGCGACAGCGCGTCCATTACGATCCCCAGCGTCTCGCCCATGTCCCCGCTGGTCATGGACCCAAAGCCGATGTACACCGGCCTGTCCCCCTGCGCAAGGAACGCCTCCAGCCCCGGCTCCGGCGTCACGCTCTGCTCCCGCCGGTCCAGCCAGTACCCGGTCATGTGGATGTTCTCCCCCCACCGCGCCGGCCGGGGCATAATCAGCGGGCTCATGGCGTAGAGCACCGGGATGATGTGGCCGTTGAGCTCATAGCTCGGCGCCGACTCCAGCCGCCGCGGGCTCATCCCGCGCGCCTGCCGCCAGTCCGAGAGATAGTATTTTTCCAGCGTGCTCACCAGCAGGTGCCCCAGCTGGTACGTCGCCAGGTTCCACGCCTTGCCCACGTGCTGCCCCGGCGCCGAGGCGATGGGCGCCTGCGGGTTTGCGTCCATGGGGAAGTAGTGCGTCTGGATGAACGGCACCCGCCGCACCTCCGCCAGCGACTGAAAGACCTGCCCGAAGTACGTCGCCACGATCGCTTCCGCGTCCGAGACCGCCGCCTCCAGGTCCCCCAGAAACGGGCCGATGAAGTCCCGCAGCGTGTCGCGCACCTGCTTTAAAAACGCCACGCCGTTGGCCCCGCTCATCAGGTTGGCCATGAACGTCCTCACGTCCCCGCTCACGGGCTTAAACCCCAGGCCCTCCCCGCGGACCATCTCCCCAAAATCCGAAAACGCGCACACGGACACCTCGTGCCCGCGCCGCTGAAGCTCCCGTCCAAGCACCACATAGGGACGCACGTCGCCCATGGAGCCTATGCAGATCATCGTGATGCGCATGCGTTTCTTCTCCCTTCCAAAAAGCGGACCGAGGCCCACACAAGTATAGCGCAGTTCCGATCGAAAAGCAATCCGCGCCGCGATGCGCGCAAATTTCGCCATGTAGGTTTGTCAAACATATTGGACAGTGAAGGAAGAGAGGACGTCTCTGGGAGCGGCCCAATGAAGAGGACGCATGGGACGGGAGTTGCTCCGACTTTGGTGGGCAGCTAGCTGCCCACCAAAGTCGGCGAGGGAATAGAAACGGTGTGTGTCGTAAAAGCGCTTTTGGTCCTCACGATGGCTGCGTTCCACCTTTCCATTGTGGCGGGGCGTATAGGGGCGGATGAGCTTGTGCCGTATGCCAAGCTGTCTGGCCGTTGCCTCAAAGAGAGTTTCCAAGTTACGCTGGCTGCTGGAGAAACGATTGGTGAACTCAAATCCGTTATCGGTCTGGATACACTCCACGGCAATGCCTTTGCGAGCAAAATGCTTGACGACTTTGTTTAGAAAGTCCGCGGAGGAAAAGGCGCTCTGTTCCTCGTAAGCGCCCAGGACGCGATAGCGGGAATACTCGTCAATGGCGG
>CAUDEL010000033.1:0-34461 GCA_958448555.1 uncultured Eubacteriales bacterium
CATTCGGAGGGCTGCGGCCCTCCGAGCCTCCCCAAAGGGTTTTTTGACAGTCTGACCGCCCGCACGAGGCGGGCGGCAGGGATGCGCGGATCAGTAGTTCTGGGCGCGGAGCTGGAAATAGGCCTTGGGATGCTTGCAGACCGGGCACAGCTCGGGCGCCTTGGGGCCGATGACGATGTGGCCGCAGTTGGAGCACTCCCAGATCATGTCGCCGTCGCGGCTGAAGACGATGCCGTCCTCGACGTTGGCCAGCAGCTTGCGATAGCGCTCCTCATGAGCCTTCTCGATCTTGCCCACGGACTCAAAGAGGAAAGCGATGTCGTCAAAGCCCTCCTCCCGGGCGTCGGCGGCCATCTTGGCGTACATGTCGGTCCACTCGTAGTTCTCGCCGTCGGCCGCGTCCAGCAGGTTGACGCTGGTGGCGGGAATGTCGCCGTCGTGCAGGAGCTTGAACCAGATCTTGGCATGCTCCTTTTCGTTGTTGGAGGTCTCCTCAAAGAGGTTGCCGATCTGAACGTAGCCTTCCTTGCGGGCTTTGGAAGCGTAGTACTTATACTTGGTGTGCGCCTGGCTCTCGCCGGCGAAGGCGGTCATGAGATTGGCTTCGGTCTTGGTTCCCTTGAGAGATTTCATAAATAGCGTACCTCCTTAAAAAGCGCTTGAATCTATTGGGTTGATTCCGCATCTATTATAACGCATTTTGGAAAGAATGAAACAGGTTATTTCCAGGTTTGGCAAAAGCCGAAGACAGACCAGTGATCCGTGTGCAGCTCATATTGCACCAGCGGGTCCGAGTGCATCTGCTCGGGCAGCTCGGACATGTTGTTTTGGAGCTTGAGTCCCTTCTCCACGCCCACCATGTGGTTGGGCTTGTTGCTGTCGTAGACGTAGCAGTAGCTTTTGACGCTGTTGGACATGTTGCCCTCGACCGTGGTCACGGCGTAGAAGCCGCCGCCCAGGTCCTGCACATCCGTCACCGAGCCGATGTGCACGGTGCGGTAGGCGTTGCTCATGTCCGCGTAGATGACCAGATACCCGGGTTTGGGCACGCTGACAAAGCGGTCCAGCTCCAGAAAGCCGTCGTACTGGCGCCCCACCTGCCCCTCGCGGAAGAACTGCACGGAGGACTCGCCTTCCGTTTCCAGATCGGCCACCTTGATGGGATTGGCCCCGGCGGCGTTGGCGCAGTAGATGGTGAATACCGAGCACCAGCCCACCTCGTTTTTCCTGCCGTAGTACCACTTGGCGTACTGGTTGTACTTGGGCAGGCGGGCGCGCTTGACGGTGTAAAACTCGCGGTTGAGAACGTAGATATAGTTTTTGATGAGCTCGGGGAGCGCATCGTCGCTCACCGTCACCCGGTAGGTGAGCTCGCCCCCGGCGGTCCGATAGGTCACGGTGGCTTCGCCGGGCGAAACGCCCGTCATCAGACCGGCCTCCGTCACGGTCACCACGGATTCGTCGGAGGAATCAAAGGTGCCGCTGACCGGCGGATAGACGATTGTATCCTGCTCGTCATAGGGCGTGATCTCCGGCGCGACGCAGGGGACATAGGCGCTGTCGCCCGTATGAAGGCTGCACGCGCGGTCCAGGTCCGCCTGCCGGGCGGGGGAGAGAAGGCCCTCCAGAGCGGCCTCAAAGAGCGCGTCGCGCTCCTCGTCCGCCAGGGCGCAGGGAATCAGAAGCAGACAGCACAGCACGCAGCTCAGGCCGCGGGTCAAGATGGAATACATGGCGCAAGGCTCCTTCCCCGGAAATGACTTTCCGCACCAGTATAGCACATCCGGCCGGATTTGGAAACTTGTCTGCGCGCGCCGCAGGTGTTACAATATTGAGGAAGGAGGAAAGGCGATGAACGTGCTGCTTCATATCTGCTGCGCCCCGTGCTCCATCATGTGCATCCAGACCCTGCGCGGCGAGGGGATTGAGCCGGTGGGCTTCTGGGACAATCCCAACATCCATCCCTTTACGGAGTTTCGCATGCGCCGAAACACTTTGGTGGAATACGCCAGGTCGATCGGCCTTGAGCTGGTGGTGTATGGCGGCTATGGCCTCAGGCCCTTCCTCGGCGAGGTGGGGGGCGATTTTGCGGGCCGTTGCAGGGTATGCTACCGGCTGCGGATGCGTTCGGCCGCGCGCTACGCCGCCGAAAACGGATTTTCGCATTTTACCTCCACGCTCTTTGTAAGCCCTTATCAGAACCACGAGCTGCTGGCTGAGACGGCGCGGGCGGCCGCGGAGGAATTCGGCGTTTCGTTTCTCTATCGCGATTTCCGTCCCTATTTCCGGGAGGGGCAGGACCGCGCACGGGCGCTGGGGCTGTACATGCAGAAGTACTGCGGCTGCATCTTCAGCGAGGAAGAGCGCTACCAGAAGCGCAAAAAGCCCCCGAAAAAGGAGGAAGCATAGGCCATGGACCCGATTCTGGGCATGCTGTCCACGCGGGAGCCCATCTCGGGCGAAAGGCTGTGCGCGCAGCTCGGCCTGACGCGCGCCGCCGTGTGGAAGCGCATGGAAAAGCTGCGCGCGGAGGGATACCGCATCATATCGGCAGGCAAGCTCGGCTACCGGCTGGACCCGGAGGACAACAGCCTGCTGCCCGGCTACCTCCTGCATGAGCTGGATACCCGCTGGGCCGGGCGGGGCGAGATCGCCTACGAGGCGAAGATGGATTCCACCAACATCTGCGCCAAGGAGCTGGCCCGATCGGGTGCGCCGTCCGGCAGCCTGGCCCTGTGCGACCAGCAGACCGCCGGACGCGGCAGGCTTCAGCGCCGGTGGGAAACCCCCGCGGGCGTGGCGCTGACGCAGTCGCTGGTGCTCCGGCCCTCGCTGCCCACCGAGCAGGCGCAGCTGTTCACGCTGGCCGCGGCGCTGGCCGCGGCCGGGGCCATCGCGGAAATCTGCCCCGGCCTGGAACCCGGCATCAAATGGCCCAACGACGTGATTCTCAACGGCAAGAAGTGCGTGGGCATTTTGAGCGAGCTGGCGGCGGACATGGACGGGCTGAGCTTCGTGATCCCCGGCGTGGGCATCAACGTCAACCAGACGGCCTTTGAGGGAGAGCTTCAGGAGAAGGCGACGTCGCTGCTCATCGAATTGCGAAAGGCCGATCCCGGCGCGCCGCCCATCTGCCGCAGGCGGCTTCTGCTGGCCTACCTGCGCCATATGGAAAACGCCGTGGACGCGCTGGAGCGGGAGGGGCTGGCGGGCATCCTCGATCAGTATGTGGCCCGGTCGGTCACGCTGGGCCGGCGCGTGAAGGTGGTCGGGCTAAGCGGAGAGTTCACCGCAACGGCGCAGAGCATTGACGAAACCGGCGCGCTGATCGTGACCGAGGACGGCGGCGGCGAGCGCCGCGTGCTCAGCGGGGACGTCTCCGTGCGCGGGCTGATGGGATATTGCTGATTGGTATCGAAGGAGGTTTTTTGATGAAACAGCCGGTTTTTGAAGGAAGCATCACCCAGGTGCACGGCATCCGTGTGGGACAGGCGCAGAACGCTGCGGCCAGGACCGGCGTGACGGTGGTCCTGGCCAGCCACGACGGCGCGGTGGTGGGCGCGGACGTGCGTGGCGCGGCGCCGGGTACGCGGGAAACGGACCTGTGCGCGCCGGAAAACACCGTGGAGCGCGCAAACGCCGTGGTGCTGGCGGGCGGAAGCGCGTTTGGACTGGCCGCGGCCACGGGCGTGATGTCGTTTCTGGAAAAGCATCAGCTCGGCATGGATATGGGCGTGTGCCATGTGCCCATCGTGCCCGGCGCGGTGATCTTCGACCTGACCGTGGGCGACGCGCATATCCGTCCCGACGAGGCCATGGGCATCGAGGCGTGCAAGGCGGCCTCCAAGGTGGTCGAGCAGGGCGCGCACGGCGCCGGTACGGGCGCCACGGTGGGCAAGCTGGTGCCCGGCGCAACGCCCATGCGAAGCGGCGTGGGCACGGCCAGCCTCACCCTGCCCTGCGGGGTGACGGTGGGCGCGATCGCGGTGGTCAACGCCTGCGGCGACGTCTATGACATCCGAAACGGCCGGCCGCTGGGCTTCGGGCGCATGCCCGACGGGACCCCCGTTTTGTGCGAAAGCCTGCTGCGCGGCGCGGCGCCCGCCCCCGGAACGCCGCGTATCACCACCGGGCAGAACACCACCATCGCCGTGGTGGCCACCGACGCGGTCATCACCAAGCCTCAGGCGAAGCGGCTGGCGACGTGCGCTCATGACGGGCTGGCGCGGGCCATTCGTCCCGTGCATACCCAGATGGACGGCGACACCGTCTTCGCGCTGGGCACGGGCCGCGTGGATGCGGACGTCAACCAGATCCAGCTCTGCGCGGCGGCGGCGGAGGTCATGGCGCGCGCCGTGGTCAACGCGGTCGTCATGGGGCGGGACGCATGAGGGGCCTTGGCGTGGATCTGTGCCAGGTCGGGCGCATCGAGCGCGCGCTGCAGGGAGGCGACGCCTTTTTGCAGCGCTTTTTTACAGCCGGCGAGCGGGACTACCTCGCCTCGCGGGGGCAGATGCGCGCCCAGAGCGCGGCGGCGATGTTCGCGGCCAAGGAAGCGTTTCTCAAGGCCGTGGGCGTGGGCATCGGAGGCGGCATCGCGCTGGACGAAATCGAGGTGATCCATGCGCCCGGCGGCGCGCCCGCCTACCGGCTTACGGGGGCGGCGGCGGAGCGCATGCGGGCGCTGGGCGCCCGGCAGGCGTTTTTGAGTCTGACGCATGAGGCGGGCATGGCCGCCGCCGTGTGCGTGATCGAATAGCGAAGGGGGAGGGCGCATGCTGCGCACCATCACACCGTCGGAGATGAAGCGGGTGGAGACCCGCGTGATGCGGGAGACGTCTCTCACGGGCGAGAGGCTGATGCAAAACGCCGCGGCGCATGTGGCGAGGGCGGTCCGGCGGTGGGCCGCGGGCCGGGCCGGGCGGGTCGTGTGCCTGTGCGGCACGGGCAACAACGGGGGCGACGGGCTGGCGGCCATGCGCATGCTGCTGGAGGAGGACCCGGATTTTGCGGGCGAATGTTGGCTTCTGCCGGGCGAGCTGAGCGCGGACGCAAGGCGCGAGCTGGACCGCCTGCTGGCCGCGGCGGGGGACGCCCCGCGCGTGAGCGTGCGCCGGGCGGAGGCGCCGCTTTCGCTGCCGGAGGCGGCCTGCGCGGTGGACGCGCTGTTTGGCACCGGGCTCTCGCGGCCGCTGGAGGGTCTGGCGCGGGAGATGTGTGACTCCCTTAACGCCCTGGCCGCCGCGGGCGTGCCCGTGGTGGCGGTGGACATCCCCTCGGGGCTGAGCGGCGAGACGGGACAGGTGATGGGCGCGGCGGTGCATGCCAGCGAGACCGTCACCTTCCACCGGCCCAAGCCGGGGCTGTATCTCGGGGCGGGGCCGGACTACGCGGGGAAGATCACGGTGGCGGATATCGGGCTTTCCGCCCCGGAGGCAACGGCGCTGGACGACGCGGGCGGCATGCTCGTGCTGGAAAGGCGGGACCTGGGCCGCCTGCTGCCTCCGCGCCGCCGCACGGCGCACAAGGGAAGCTGCGGCCGCGTGGTGCTCTGGGCCGGGAGCCGGGGCATGGCCGGAGCCGCGGCCATCGCCGCGACGGCTGCTCTGCGCGCCGGCGCTGGGCTGGTGACGGTGGCCTGCCCGGACGACGTGGTGGATGTGGTGCAGACGCTCTGCCCCTGCGCCACCTGCGCGCCGCTTTCCACGACGGATGAGGAGGCCGCCTGGGCGGCGCTGTCGGCGGCGCTGGAGCGGGCCGACGCGCTGGGCATGGGCTGCGGGCTCGGACAGGGCGCCTTGACCGGCGCGCTGCTGGAGCGGATGCTCAACGCCCTGCACGGCAGCGGCCTGCCCTGCGTCATCGACGCCGACGCGCTGAACCTTCTGGCCAAGAGGCCGGCCTGCCTCACCTCGCCGGCGCTTCGCGTATTGACCCCCCATCCGGGCGAGGCTGCGCGGCTGCTGGGCGTGCCTGCGCGGGAGATCGGCGCGGACGCGGCGGGGCGCATCGCGCACCGCTACGGCGCGGCCGTGGTGCTCAAGGGCGCGGCGAGCGTGCTGCACGCGGGCGGGGAGGAGGCCATCAGCCCCTTCGGCTCGCCCGCCATGGCCAAGGGCGGGAGCGGCGATGCGCTCACCGGCGTGATCGCGGCGCTGTTGGCCGGCCGCGCCGCGGGCCTGTACGGCATGGGGGACCTGGCGCTTTTGCAGGCGGCGTGCGCGCTGCACGGGTTGGCGGGCGAACGGGCCGGGGAGTGCTTCGGCCTTCGGGGCGCGCTGGCGACCGACCTGTGCGCGTTCCTGGGCATGGACGATGCGTGGGAGGAGGCGCGGGAGGACTCGCCGCTGGGGCGGAACGTCCATGTGACGGTGGAGCACGCCCGCGGCACGCGCGACGCGCAGGGCCGCGTGTACGAACTGCCCTGCGGCTATGTGGCCGAGTGCCTCGAAGCGGAAAACCGCTGGCAGGACGCCTGCCTGCTGGGGGTGAGCGGCTCGCCGGAGTGGTTCGAGGGCGAGGTGGCGGCGCGGGTCTTTCTTGCGCAGGGCGATGTGTGGGTGGTCGCGCCAAAGGGAACGCGCCCGACCCCGGAGGAGGTCAGGCGCGCGACGGCGTTTCTGGGACAGGGGCGCGTGGAGGTGCGCTGAGGGCTTCTCCTCAGGCGCGGGGGCGCTGGGAGAGCACCAGCCCCACCAGCGTCAGCGCCGCGCCCAGCAGCGCCATGGGCAGGATGGGATCGCTCAGCAGCAGCCAGGAGGATATGATGGTGACCACCGGGGAAAGGTAGATGTACACGCTGGTGCGCACCGCGCCCAGGCGGCTGACGGCGACGTTCCAGGTCACAAAGCAAAGGGCGCTCGCGCACAGGCCCAGATAGAGCAGGTTCAGGAGGTTGACGGGCTTGAGCAGCGCCTGCACATCGAAATGGACCGGCGTAAAGGGCAGCGCGGGCAGCAGAAACACAAGGCCGTAGAGGAAGATGCGGCGCGTGACCAGGAGCGTGTCGTAGCCGTAGGTTTCGATTTTTTTGAGAAATACGCTGTACCCGCCCCAGCACACGGCGGCCAGCAGGCACAGAAGGTCGCCCAGGGGGTTGAGGTGCAGGGACTGGCCGCTGAAGGAAAGCAGCGCGATGCCGGCAATGGCCACCGCAAAGCCCGCGTAGAAGCTGCGGCCCATCGGCGCGCCGTGCAGAAACAGGCGCACCGCGATGGCCACGAAAAACGGCGCGGTGGAGATGATGACGCTGCAGTTGGCCGAATAGGTGAAGGTGAGGGCGTAGTTTTCCAGAAGAAAATACAGGGACACGCCCGTCAGCCCCGCCCCGGCGAAGAGCCACTCGTGCCGCCGGCTTTGCAGGCGCAGGCGGCGGGGACGGGCGGCGGTGAGCGCCGCGATGCCCAGGAGCATGCGGATGATGAGGATCTCCAGCGGCGCGAAGCTGTCGAGCAGCACCGACGTGGAGAGAAACGTGGTCCCCCAGACGATGATGGTGAACAGGGCGAGCAGATGCCCCTGGCGCTCCCCGGCGGACATGGGACGGCCTCCTTTGTGCGATGGTATCAGGAGGTATCATAGCACAGGCGCGGCGTGGCGGCAAGCCGCAAAAAAATCTAACGTTTTTTGTCCAAAAGAATAAAACGTTCGGAAATGGTGTTGACAATACGCATGTTTTCGGATAGAATAGCCCCATCGTTCGGAAAGGAGGGACCCAAGCCGCCATGCGACCGATGCGCTCAAACGCCTGTCAGCCTGGGCGCCCGACTGGAAAAACGCCGTTCATGCGCTTTGAAGGCAGCCCCGCACGCACCGCGTGGGGAGCTGCTTCTTTTTGCCATGAGGTGGAAGAAATGACACTGGGAGGCTTGTCCAAATGAAAAAGGTAGCGGTCGTCATGGGGTCGGACAGCGATCTTCCCGTTCTGGAAGGCTGCTTTCAAACCCTTAAGAAGCTGAACATTCCCTATGAGGCGCACGTGTACTCCGCCCACCGCACCCCGGACGCGGCGGGAGCCTTCGCCGCCTCGGCCCGCGAAAAGGGCTTCGGCGTCATTATCGCGGCGGCGGGCAAGGCGGCGCACCTGGCGGGGGCGCTGGCGGCGCGCACGGTGTTGCCGGTGATCGGCATCCCCGTGAAGGCCAGCGCGCTGGACGGGCTGGACGCTCTTCTCTCCACCGTGCAGATGCCCGGCGGCATCCCCGTGGCGACGGTCGCCATCAACGGCTCGGAAAACGCGGCGCTTTTGGCCGCGCAGATGCTGGCGCTGAGCGACGAGACCCTTGCCGGGACCCTTGAGGCGATGCGTCGGGATATGGAAGCGGCCGTCCTTGCCAGGGACGCGGCCCTGAGCGTTTGACACAATCCGATTGTTTGATTTTTGAAGGAGGCAATTCCCATGAAAAAGATGGAGCAGATGTACGAAGGCAAGGCCAAAAAGGTATTTGCGACCGACGATCCGGGCCTGGTGCTGGTGGACTACAAGGACGACGCCACCGCCTTCAACGGCCTCAAGAAGGGCACCATCGCCGGCAAGGGCGCCATCAACAACCGCGTGACCAACCACCTGATGAAGCTTCTGGAAAAGGAAGGCGTGCCCACGCATTTTGTGGAGGAGCTGTCCGACCGTGAAACGCTGGTCAGGCGCGTGAGCATCGTGCCGCTGGAAGTGATCGTGCGCAACATCGCCGCCGGGAGCCTGTCCAAGCGCCTGGGCCTGCCCGAGGGCACGAAGCTTGCCAAGACCGTGCTGGAGTTCTGCTACAAGGACGACGAGCTGGGCGACCCCATGGTCAACCGCTACCACATCGCCGCCATGGGCTGGGCCACGGAGGAGGAGATGGACCTCATCTGCCGCTACAGCCTCAAGGTCAACGACGTGCTCACCGCCTACCTCAGGGACCTCAATATCGAGCTGATCGACTTCAAGCTCGAGTTCGGCAAGACGGCCGACGGCACCATTGTGCTGGCCGACGAGATCAGCCCCGACACCTGCCGCTTCTGGGACAGCACCACGCACGAGAAGCTGGACAAGGACCGCTTCCGCCGCGACCTGGGCGGCGTGGAGGATGCCTACCATGAAATCATGAAGCGCCTGATGGGAGAATGAGCATGCACGCGTTTGACAAGCTGCACGAGGAGTGCGGCGTATTCGGCATCTACCTCAGGGACGGAAAAACCGGCGTGGTGCCCGCCGCCTACCACGCGCTCTACGCCCTGCAACACCGCGGGCAGGAGAGCTGCGGCATCGCCGTCAACAACGACGGCGTGATCGACTGCTACAAGGACGTGGGTCTGGTCAACGAGGTCTTTACCCGCGACGTGCTGGAAAAGCTGCACGAGGGCAGCATGGCCGTGGGCCATTGCCGCTACGGCACCACTGGCACCCAGAGCCGCGGCAACGCCCAGCCCATGCTCGTCAACCACCTCAAGGGCGGGCTGGCCCTGTGCCACAATGGCAACCTCGTCAACGCCCGCGAGCTGCGCGAGGAGCTGGAGCTGGGCGGCGCGATCTTTCACACCACCAGCGATACCGAGGTCATCGCCTACATCGTCACGCAGGAGCGTCTGAAGTGCGAGAGCATCGAGCAGGCCGTGCTGCGCGCCATGGAGCGCATCGAGGGCGCGTATTCGCTGGTCATCATGAGCCCGCAGAAGCTCATCGCCGCGCGCGATCCCCACGGCTTCCGGCCCCTGTGCATGGGCGACCTGGACGGCGACGTGGTCTTTGCCAGCGAAAGCTGCGCCCTGGACGCCATCGGCGCCACCTTCGTGCGCGACGTCGAGCCGGGCGAAACCGTGGTCGTCTCCGCCGAGGGCGTCAGGAGCCTCAGGTGCGGACGCAAATGCGACAGCTCGCTTTGCGTGTTTGAGTTCATCTACTTCGCCCGCCCCGACAGCGTGGTGGACGGCAGCAGCGTACACGTGGCGCGCCTGCGCGCGGGCGCCTTCCTTGCGCTGGACCATCCCGTGCAGGCCGACGTGGTCATCGGCGTGCCCGACAGCGGCATCGACGCCGCCATCGGCTACGCCCGCCAGAGCGGCATCCCCTACGGCATCGGCTTTATCAAGAACAAGTACATCGGCCGCACCTTCATCCAGCCCACCCAGAAGCAGCGCCAGCACAGCGTGCGCATCAAGCTCAACGCCGTGCGCGCCACCGTGGAGGGCAAGCGCGTGGTGCTCATCGACGATTCCATCGTGCGCGGCACCACCTCCGCCCATATCGTCAGCCTCCTGCGCGAGGCCGGGGCCACAGAGGTGCACATGCGCCTGACCGCGCCGCCCTTCCGCTTTCCGTGCTACTTTGGCACCGACATCGACTCCACCGACAACCTCATCGCCGCGCACCACAGCGTGGAGGAGATCGCCAAGATCATCGGTGTGGACAGCCTGGGCTTTTTGAATGTCGAGCACCTGCCCAAGCTGGCCGACCATTCCACCTGCGGCTTCTGCGAGGGCTGCTTCACCGGCAAATACCCCGTGGACCCGCCCCGCGACACCGCCAAGCTCAAGTTTGAGCGCAGCCTCACCGAGCGCCAACAGACGGAGGAGGGAAGCCTATGAAGAGTGAAAGCGCAAGCTACAAGGCTGCGGGAGTGGACATCACCGCCGGCTACCGCGCCGTGGAGCTGATGAAAAAACACGTGGCCCGCACGATGATCCCCGGCGTGCTGGAGGGCATCGGCGGCTTCGGCGGCCTGTTTGAGCTGGACATGACGGGCATCCAGCGCCCGGTGCTGGTCAGCGGCACCGACGGCGTGGGCACCAAGCTCAAGCTGGCTTTCCTCATGGACAAGCACGACACCGTGGGCATCGACTGCGTGGCCATGTGCGTCAACGACATCGTCTGCTGCGGCGCCAGGCCCCTGTTCTTCCTGGACTATGTGGCCGTGGGCAAAAACGTGCCCGAGCGCGTGGCCCAGATCGTGGGCGGCGTGGCCGAGGGCTGCGTTGAGGCGGGCTGCGCGCTGGTGGGCGGCGAAACCGCCGAGATGCCCGGTTTCTACCCGGAAGACGAATATGATCTGGCGGGTTTCAGCGCAGGCGTGGTGGACAAGAGCAAGATCCTCGACAAGAACACCATGCAGGAGGGCGACGTGCTTATCGCTTTGCCCTCCAGCGGCGTACATTCCAACGGCTTTTCGCTGGTGCGCAAGGTCTTTCAGGTGGAAAAGGGCGGACTGGACCGCCGCTACGCAGACCTTTCCCGGACGCTGGGCGAAACGCTGCTCACCCCCACCCGCATCTATGTGAAACCCGTGCTGGCGCTGCTGGAAGCCGGGGTGCGCATCCGCTCCGTCAGCCACATCACCGGCGGCGGCTTTTACGAGAACATCCCGCGCTCGCTGGCACAGGGCATGACGGCCCGCATCGAGCGCAGCGCCGTCAAGGTGCCGCCCATCTTCGACATCATCGCCCGCGAGGGAGGCATCCCCGAGCGCGACATGTTCAACACCTTCAACATGGGCGTGGGCATGTGCCTGACGGTGGCGGCGGAGGACGTCGATCTGGCGCTGGACAGCCTGGCGGACGCGGGCGAGGACGGCGCGTACGCGCTGGGCGAGATCGTGCGCGGCGAAGGCGGGATCGAGCTATGCTGAACATCGCGGTATTGGTGAGCGGCGGCGGGACCAATTTGCAGGCGCTTTTGGACGCGCAGGCGGCGGGAACGCTGAGGAGCGGCCGCATCGCCCTGGTGGTGAGCAGCAAGGAGGGCGCCTACGCCCTGACCCGTGCGCAAAATGCGGGCGTGGAAACCGCGGTGCTCTCGCGCGAAAGCGGCGAGACGCCCGACGCCTACGGCGAGCGGCTGATTTCGCTCCTGCGCGCTCACGGCATCGGCCTGGTGGTGCTGGCGGGCTTTATGCTCATCCTGGACGCCTGCGTCATCCGCGCCTACGAGGGCCGCATATTGAACGTGCACCCCAGCCTCATCCCCGCCTTCTGCGGCGAGGGCTATTACGGGCTGCGCGTGCACAAGGCGGCGCTCTCTCGCGGGGTGAAGGTAACCGGCGCGACGGTGCACATCGTTAACGAGATTCCCGACGGCGGGCCGATTCTGGCGCAGAAGGCCGTGGAGGTGCTCCCCGGCGACACGCCCGAAACGCTACAGCGCCGCGTGATGGAGCAGGCCGAATGGCTGCTTTTGCCCCAGGAGACCGAAAAGCTGGCAAAACGCCTGGAAGGGAGCGAAATGGCATGACCGATCTGTTTTCTTATCTGAAGGAACGCCCCTATCCGGGGCGCGGTATTCTGCTGGGCGCGACGCCCGCCGGAAAGGCCGTATGCGCCTATTTCATCATGGGCCGGAGCGAAAACAGCCGCAACCGCGTCTTTGAAAAAACCGCCGACGGCATCCGCACCCGCGCGTGGGACGAGAGCAAGATGACCGACCCGAGCCTCATCATCTACCATCCCGTGCGCCGGCTGGCGGACGGGACGCTGATCGTGACCAACGGCGACCAGACCGATACCGTGCGCGATTTCCTTGCGCAGGGCAAGGGCTGGCTGGAGGCGCTGTGCTCGCGCACCTTCGAGCCCGACGCGCCCAACTGGACGCCGCGCGTGTCCGGGCTCATGCAGCCCTGCGGGAGCCATCTGCTCTCCATCCTCAGGGCGCAGGGCGGAAAGCCGGACTGCTGCGAGCGCTTCTTCTACACCTACGACGCGGCCACGCCCGGCGTGGGCCACTTCATCAGCACCTATGAGGGCTTCGGCTCCCCCCTGCCCAGCTACCACGGCGAGCCGGTCGCGGCGCAGGTGCCGGACATGGACGCCCGCGCGCTGGCGCAGGCCGTCTGGGACGCGCTGGATAAGGACAACCGCGTGTCGCTCTACGTATGCGTGGACGGGGACGAGGTCATCATCAACAAGCACGGCGGGGAGGATGAAACCAAATGAACGAGCTGGAACTCAAATACGGCTGCAACCCCAACCAGAAGCCCGCGCGCATCTTCATGAAAAACGGCGAGCTGCCCATCCGGGTGCTCAGCGGCCGGCCGGGCTATATCAACTTTCTGGACGCCTTCAACGGCTGGCAGCTGGTGCGTGAGCTCAGGCGCGCCACGGGCCTGCCCGCCGCCGCCAGCTTCAAGCACGTCAGCCCCGCCGGCGCGGCCGTGGGCCTGCCGCTGACGGGCGTGCTGCGGCGCATCTACTTCATCGCCCCCGACGCGGAGCTTTCGCCTCTGGCCTGCGCCTATGCGCGCGCCCGCGGCGCGGACCGCATGTCCAGCTTCGGCGACTGGATCTCCCTGTCCGACGTGTGCGACGTCTCCACCGCGAAGCTCATCAAGCCCGAGGTGTCCGACGGCGTGATCGCCCCCGGCTATGAGCCCGAGGCCCTCGAAATCCTCAAGTCCAAGCGCAAGGGCAATTACAACATCGTCGAGATCGACCCCGCCTACGAGCCGGAAAAGCTGGAGCGCAAGGACGTGTTCGGCATCACCTTCGAGCAGGAGCGAAACGAGCTGGTTATCGGCGACGATTTCTTCAGCAACGTCGTCACCGAAAACAAGGACCTGCCCGGCTTTGCCAAGCGCGACCTGGCCATTGCCATGATCGCCCTCAAGTACACCCAGTCCAACTCCGTGTGCTACGTCAAGGACGGCCAGTGCATCGGCATCGGCGCGGGCCAGCAGAGCCGCATCCACTGCACGCGCCTGGCGGGCGACAAGGCCAACAACTGGTGGCTCAGGCAGCATGAAAAGACGCTGTCCCTCCCTTTCCTCCCCACGCTCAAGAACCCTGACCGCGACAACGCCATCGACCGCTACATCAGCGACGAGTGGGACGATGTGCTGGCCGAGGGCATCTGGCAGACGCTCTTTACCCAAAAGCCCGAGGTGCTCACCCTCGAGGAAAAGCGGGCGTGGCTGGCCAGCCTCACCGACGTTTCGCTGGGCAGCGACGCCTTCTTCCCCTTCCCCGACAACATCGACCGCGCGGCCCGCAGCGGCGTGCGCTACATCGCCGAGCCGGGCGGCTCCATCCGCGACGATCTGGTGATCGAGGCCTGCAACCGCTACGGCATCGCCATGGCGTTTACGGGGCTTCGCCTGTTCCATCACTGATTCGGGAGGCTTTGGCATGAAGGTACTGGTCGTGGGCGGCGGCGGGCGCGAGCACGCCATCATCCAAAAACTCAGGGAAAGCAGCGAGATCACCGCGCTTTACTGCGCGCCGGGCAACGGCGGCATCGCCCGGGACGCCGTCTGCGTGCCCATCAAAGCCACGGACGTGGAGGCCATCGCGGACTGGGCCGCCGCGGAAAAGATGGATTATGTGGTTGTCACCCCGGACGATCCGCTGTGCCTGGGGCTGGTGGATCTGCTATCGGCGCGCGGCATTCCCGCCTTCGGGCCGGACCGGGCCGCGGCCCGCATCGAGGGCAGCAAGGTCTTTGCCAAGGACCTGATGCGCCGCTACGGCATCCCCACCGCGCGCTATGAGGCATTCGACGACGCGGAGGCGGCGCTTGCCTATGTGCGCACCGTGCCGTGCCCCGTCGTGGTCAAGGCCGACGGGCTGGCGCTGGGCAAGGGCGTGCTCATCTGCGAGACGAACGCACAGGCCGAGGCGGCCGTGATCGAAATGATGAAAAACGGCAGGTTCGGCGCCTCCGGCAGCCGCGTGGTGGTGGAGGAGTTTCTGGAGGGGCCGGAGGTGAGCGTTTTGTGCTTCACCGACGGCACGGCCATCCGGCCCATGGCCGCCAGCATGGACCACAAGCGCTCGCTGGATGGCGACAGGGGCCTCAACACCGGCGGCATGGGCGTCATCGCGCCCAACCCCTACTACACCCCCGAGGTGGCCGCGCGCTGCATGGAGGAGATCTTTTTGCCCACGCTGGCCGCCATGCGCGCGGAGGGCTGCCCCTTCCGCGGGTGCCTGTACTTCGGGCTGATGATAACCAGGGACGGCCCGAAGGTGATCGAGTACAACTGCCGCTTTGGCGACCCCGAGACGCAGGCGGTGCTTCCGCTCATGGAAAGCGACCTGCTGACCGTCATGCGGGCGACCACGGAGGGCACGCTTTCGCAGGCGGACGTGCGTTTCCGCGACGGCGCGAGCTGCTGCGTGGTGCTCGCCAGCGGCGGCTATCCCGAGAAGTACGAAACCGGCAAGCCCATCATGGGGCTTGCGCAGGCGGAGAAAACCGCCCGCGTCTATCACGCGGGCACCAGGGCGCTGGAGGACGGCACGCTGGTCACCTCCGGCGGGCGCGTGCTGGGCGTGACCGCCGTGGCGGACGACCTGCCTGCGGCCATCCGGCTCGCCTACGAGGCCGCGGACCGCATCCGCTTTGACGGCCTGCACCGCCGCGAGGACATCGGCGCACGCGCCCTTAGGGCGATCGGCTGACACGCAAAGGAGAATGAACATGGCAGTTTACCGCGTATATGTGGAAAAATCGCCCGAATACGCCGTGGAGGCGCAGGGCCTTTTGAAGGAGATCCGGCACATTCTGCTCATCAAGAGCGTCACGGGCGTGCGCGTGCTGGGCCGCTACGACGTGGAGGGCATCGAGCGGGCGCTGTTTGAGCGCTGCATGCCGGTGGTCTTTTCCGAGCCGCCCGTGGACGTGACCTACGAGCGCCTGCCCGAGGGCGCGGACGCGGTGATCGCCGTTGAATACCTGCCGGGGCAGTTCGACGCGCGGGCGGCGAGCTGCGAGGAGTGCATCCAGCTCGTCAGCCAGGGCGAGCGGCCCACCGTGCGCACGGCGCGCGTGTATCTCTTCACCGGCACGCCCACGCCCGAGGAGCTGGACCGCATCCGCCGCCACCTCATCAACCCCGTGGAGAGCCGCGAGGCCGACCTGGCCGAGAAGGAGACGCTGCGCCAGCAGTACGACGCGCCCGAAACCGTCGAGACGCTGGAGGGCTTCAATGCGCTGGATGGCGAGGAAATCGCCGCCTTTGTGCAAAGGTACGGCCTGGCCATGGACCGCGACGACCTGGCGTTCTGTCAGGCGTATTTTCGCAGTGAGCAGCGCGATCCCACCATCACCGAGATCCGCATGATCGACACCTACTGGAGCGACCATTGCCGCCACACGACCTTTTTGACCACGCTGGACGACGTGAAAATCGAAAAGCCCGCGGTGGAAGCCGCCTTCAAGCGCTATCTGGCGCTGCGACAGACGGTGTACGCGGGCCGCGAGGGTGGACCCAAGCCCATGAACCTCATGGACGTGGCCACCATCGGCGCCAAGGCGCTCAAGGCGCAGGGGAAGCTAAGCAACCTTGACGAGAGCGAGGAAATCAACGCCTGCTCCATCAAGATCGACGTGGACGTGGCCGGGCGCAAAGAACCGTGGCTGCTCATGTTCAAAAACGAGACGCACAACCACCCCACCGAGATTGAGCCCTTCGGCGGCGCGGCCACCTGTATCGGCGGGGCCATCCGCGACCCGCTGTCGGGGCGCACCTACGTCTATCAGGCCATGCGCGTGACCGGCGCGGCGGACCCGCTGGTGCCCGTGGCCGACACCATGCCGGGCAAGCTCCCCCAGCGAAAGCTCGTCACCACCGCCGCGCAGGGCTACAGCGCCTACGGCAACCAGATCGGCCTGGCGACCGGGCTGGTGGACGAGATGTACCATCCCGGCTACGCGGCCAAGCGGCTGGAGATCGGCGCGGTGGTGGGCGCGGCCCCGGAGCGCAACGTGCGCCGTGAGCAGCCCCAGCCCGGCGATGTGATTATTCTTTTGGGCGGGCGCACCGGCCGAGACGGCTGCGGCGGCGCGACGGGCAGTTCCAAGGTGCACAAGGTGGAGAGTCTGGAAACCTGCGGCGCCGAGGTGCAAAAGGGCAACCCCGTGGTGGAGCGCAAGCTCCAGCGGCTTTTCCGGCAGCGCAGGGTGACGCGGCTGATTAAGCGCTGCAACGACTTCGGCGCGGGCGGCGTGAGCGTGGCCATCGGCGAGCTGGCCGACGGGCTCAGCATCGACCTCGACCGCGTGCCCCGCAAGTACGAGGGCTTGGACGGCACGGAGCTGGCCATCTCCGAGAGCCAGGAGCGCATGGCGGTGGTGGTTGCGGCGGAGGACGCCGAGACCTTCATCGGCTACGCCAACGCCGAAAACCTCGAAGCCACCGTGGTGGCCGAGGTCACGGAGGAGCCGCGCCTCAGGATGACGTGGAAGGGCCACACCATCGTGGACATCAGCCGCGAGTTCCTCAGCTCCAACGGCGCGGAGAAGCACGCCCGCGCGCTGGTCACGGACGCGAAGGTGGCCCCGGTGACGTTCGCGGGCGAAACCTTCCCTGAAAAGCTACAGAACATGGCCGGGGATCTGAACATCTGCTGCAAGAAGGGTCTGAGCGAGCGGTTTGACTCCACCATCGGCGCGGGCACGGTGCTCATGCCCTTCGGCGGCCGCTACCAGATGACCCCCATCCAGACCATGGTGGCCAAGCTCCCCGTGACCGAGGGCGAAACCACCACCGTCAGCGGCATGAGCTACGGCTTCCATCCGCAGGTGATGTCGCAGAGCCCCTACGAGGGCGCGTACCTGAGCGTGGTGGAGAGCCTGATGAAGCTGGGCGCGGCGGGCTTTGACACGCGCAGGGCGTATCTGACCTTCCAGGAATACTTCGAGCGCATGACCGGCGACCCGGCGCGCTGGGGCAAGCCGCTGGCGGCGCTGCTGGGCGCGCTGGACGCGCAGATGAACTTCGGCGTGGCGGCCATCGGCGGCAAGGACTCCATGAGCGGCACCTTTGAAAACCTCGATGTGCCGCCCACGCTGGTGAGCTTCGCCATCGCGCCGGGCGTGAGCGGCGAGGTCATCTCGCCGGAGTTCAAGGCCGCCGGGCACACGCTGTGCCTGCTGCGCGCCCGCGCCTTTGACGCCGCGGGCGTGAGGCGCAATCTGGACGCGCTCTACGAGGCGATCCGCGCGGGCAAGGTGCTCTCGGCCTGGGCGCTGGGCCTTGGCGGCGTGGCGGAGGCGGCGCTGAAGATGGCGCTTGGCAACCGCGTCGGCGCGCGCATCGAAAACGTCGAAGATCCCTTCGCGCAGGATTTCGGCGCGGTGCTTCTGGAGATGGCCCCGGGCGAGACGCTGGGCGAAGCGGTGGGCGAGACGCTTGCGGACTACGTGCTGGAATACGCGGGCGAGCGCGTGGACCTTCTGCCCGTTGAGGAAATTTACGAAGGCAAGCTGGACAAGGTCTTCCCCTGGCGCGGCGAGGGCGAAAAGCTGGCCGCCGTCACCTTCGCGGCCAAGCGCTGGCCCATGCCCAACGTCCTCAACCAGCGGCCCGTGGCCTTCATCCCCGCCTTCCCCGGCACCAACTGCGAGGTGGACACCGCCCGCGCCCTCATCCGCGCCGGGGCGGAGCCGCGCGTGCTGGTCATCAACAACCTCACCCCCGCGGCCATCACCGAGAGCATCGAGGCGGCGGCGCGCATGATCGGCGAAAGCCAGATGATCGTGCTGCCCGGCGGCTTCTCCGGCGGCGACGAGCCCGACGGAAGCGCCAAGTTCATCAACGCCTTCTTCCGAAGCCCCCGCATGAAGGACGCGGTCCATGAGCTGCTCAAAACCCGCGACGGCCTGATGCTGGGCATCTGCAACGGGTTCCAGGCGCTCATCAAGCTGGGGCTGGTGCCCTACGGCGAGATCATCGACATCAACGAGGCCTGCCCCACGCTGACCTTCAACACCATCGGCCGCCACCAGAGCATGCTGGTGCGCACCCGCGTGGCCAGCAACATGAGCCCCTGGCTGCAAAAGACCCGTCCGGGCGACATCCATACCGTGGCCGTCTCCCACGGCGAGGGGCGCTTTGTGGCCGTGAACGGCGTGCTGGAGCGGCTCAAGCTCAACGGGCAGATCGCCACGCAGTACGTCGATCCGGACGGCGACCCCACCATGGACCTGCGCTTCAACCCCAACGGCAGCGCCATGGCCATCGAGGGCATCACCAGCCCCGACGGGCGGGTACTGGGCAAGATGGGCCACAGCGAGCGCGCGGGGCACGACCTGTACAGGAACGTGGAAGGAAACCGCTTCCAGCCCATCTTCGAGGGCGGCGTGGCGTATTTCCGCTAAGAAAACAAAAAGACGGGGCTGCATGCGTCGCATGCAGCCCCGTTTCGCATCCTCATACCTCGGGGATGACGACCTCGACCTCTTTTCCGGCCTGCGCCGAGCGGGCGATGGCGTCGATGATCGCCTGGTTGTAGAGAATCTGCGAGGACGGCACCGGCGCGGGCCCGCCGCTTTCGATGGCGTCGAGGAAGGAGCGGATCTTGCGGTCAAAAAGCCCCGGTTCCTCCGAGGGGATGATGGGCAGCTCCGTCACCGTCTGGAGCCCCGCCACGTCGGTGTACAGCTTCATGGGCCCGCCCACGGTGCCGTTCCAGCACTCCGTGGAAGGGATGCGCAGCGCGCCTTCCGTGCCCAGGATCAGCGTGTCGCCCGGCGTGTCCAGATGCATGGCCCAGGAGATGCGGAAATCCAGCACCACATCGCCCTCCAGGCGGATGAAGGCGGCGGCGAAGTCGTCCACGTCAAAGCGGGCGGCGTTCTGGGCGGCGGTGTGCAAGGCGTCGGGGTACTGGTAGCGCTCGCTCCGGCCAAAGAACGCGGAGGTGTAGCCGGTTACGGTCAGGGGCCGGGGGTAGCCGATGGCGTTGAGGACCATATCCAGCGAATAGCAGCCGATATCGCCCAGCGCGCCGATGCCCGCGGTCTTTTTTTCGATGAAGGTGCTGTTGGGAATCCCACGGCGGCGGCCGCCGCCGGTCTGGATATAGTAGACCTTGCCCAGCGCGCCGGAATCGACAATCTCCTTGATCTTTTGCATGTTGGCGTCCATGCGGGGCTGGAAGCCGATGGAGAGCAGCTTGCCGCTCGCCTTTTCCGCCCGGATGATGTCGGCGGCCTCCTCCACGGTCACGCTCATGGGTTTTTCCAAAAGGACGTTGACGCCCGCGCTCAGCGCGTCGATGGTGCATTGCGCGTGCGCCGTGTTGTAGGTGCACACGGAGACGGCGTCGAGCGGTTCGGCGGCCAGCAGGCTTTTATGGTCCGGATAGCATCGGGCGTCGCTGAGGCCGTAGCGCTTGGCAAAGGCCTCCGCCTTGCCGGGGACCAGATCGGCCAGCGCCACAATTTTTACATCCGGCTGGTTGAGATAGCTCTCGGCGTGCGCCTCGGCGATCCAACCGGTGCCGATGATGCCCACGCGGAAGGTGCGCCCGTAGGCGCGCTCTTCGCGCCGGGACGGGGTGAAACTGGAGAGCACGTTGTCGCTCATGGTGAGAAAGCCTCCTTCATAGAGATGGATAAACGAAGCCTTCGGCACGCGGGAAAACCGTTGCCCATGCCTTGATTATACCGGGTCTGGGGCGGTTTGTCGAGCGCGGATTGTGTTCTGACAGGGGGTATGGTATAATGGCCCCGTCTGGGCGCATTGCCCCGAAAGCGGAAAACAAAGAGGTGAGAGCATGGCGGAACTTACCTATAAATGTCCAAGCTGCGGCGGTTATCTGACCTTTGAGCCGGAGGAGGGCAACTGGAAATGCCCGTTTTGCCATTCGGTTTTTGAGGAGGAGGCCCTGCTTCAAAGGGAAGGGCAGGCGGCGCAGAGCGGCGGCGATGCCTCCGGCAGCGCGCAGGTGACCTATCACTGCCCCGCCTGCGGCAGCCAGATCGTGACGGACGAAACCACCGTGGCCACGCATTGCTACTACTGCCACAGCCCGGTGGTGCTACAGGGGAAGCTGACCGACGACATGCGCCCTGACGGCGTTGTGCCCTTTGCCATCGACCGGGAAAAGGCGGCCGACAGCTTTTTAAGCTGGGTCAGGCATAAGCGCTTCGTCCCCAAGGGCTTTTTCAGCGCCGTCCGGGTCCGGGAGATGAGCGGGGTGTATTACCCGCATTTCGTGACCGACCTGGAGGCCGAGGGCTGCATCGACGGCGAGGGCCGAAACGTCAGCGTCGCGGAAACGCCCAAGTACATCATCACCAGCACGCGGCATTACCACGTGCGGCGCGAGGGCCGGTTTCACTTTAGGGGCATCCTGCGCCCCGCGCTCTCCAGCGCCAACCGCAAGCTCAGCGACGGCATCCATCCCTTTCCGCTGGAGGATGTAAAACCCTTCGCGGGCGCGTACCTCTCGGGCTTCCTGGCCGAGCGGCGCGACCTGGACGCCGATTCCATCCGGGAGGATGTGGAGCGGGAGGCCCAGTCCTATGTGGAGCCGCTGCTGGCCGACGACCTGCACTACGACAGCTACAGCGTAAACGCCTCCTCCGAGGTGAAGAAGCGCACCACGCGCTACCTGCTTTTGCCCACCTGGGTGCTCACCTATCCCAACCGCAAGGACCCCCAAAATCCCTACTACTACGCCATGAACGGCTGCACGGGGCGGGTGTGCGGAAAGCTGCCCATCGACCTCAAAAAGCTCTCTCTGGCCGGGGGCGGCGTGGCGGCGGCGGTCTTTGTGATCGGCTGCGTGCTGAGCTATTTTCTGTTTTGAGGGGGATGAAGGCATGAAGCTCAAGAAACGGTGGGCCGCCGCGCTGCTTTTGGTGCTTGTGGCGCTGCATGCCGCCGCGCTGGCGGCAGGGGCGCGCGTATACGACATGGCGGACCTGTTCAGCGCTCAGGAGGAAAAGGAGCTGGAGGAGGCCATCGCACGCTTTCAGGAGGAGACGGGCATGGACTTTGTCATCGTCACCTCCGACGAGCCCGTGGAGGACGGCGAGCAGCACCGCGCGGCCGACGAGTTCTACATCCGGGGTGATTTCGGCCTGGACGCCGAGGGCAGCGGCGCGCTGTACTACATCGACATGTACAACCGCTATCACTACCTCTACACCCGCGGCGAGATGATCGACTACCTGACCGGCGCGCGCATCGACGCGGCCATCGACGGCGGAAAGAGCCTGCTGGCGCAGGGCGATTACGTGGGCGCGGCGCTGGAGATGATGGAACGGGTGCGCGGGTACCTCGAAAGCGGGATTCCCGAGGGCCAGTACCGCTACGACATTCTCACCGGCGAGCGGCTGACCGCGCGGCACAAGGCGCTGACGGCCATGGAGATGCTGGTCTGCGCCGTCGTGGGGCTGGCCGCGGGGGCCGCGCTGGTGATCGTGGTCAGGCGGCGCTACCAGCTCAAGGGAAGCACCTACAGCTATTCCTTCCGTGAAAACTGCGAGGTGGAGATCACCGGCCGCACGGACGACTATCTGCGCACCACCACCACCCAGGCCCGCAAGCCCGACCCGCCGCGCTCCTCCGGGGGCGGCGGTCACGGCGGCGGGAGCGGCGTGCATAGCAGCAGCGGCGGCGGCCATCACGGCGGCGGAGGCGGACACTTTTGAGGCGGACGGCGATGAACGAAAACGGTTCGGTCGGCTGCGCCGTGGAGCGCATGCTCTGGCGCGGGGTGTTCGTTGGGTTTGCGGCGCTGTTTTTTACGGCGCTGCTGCCGGTGGTCTGGGACCTGTTTTCCCCCTTTCTGATCGGCCTGGCCGTCGCGGCGCTGCTCAGTCCGCTGATCGCGCTGACGCAGGAGAAGCTGCACGTCCGGCGCGGGCTGGCGGTGGGGCTGTGGGTGACGGTGGCGGTCGCGGCGGCGCTGTGGCTGGTCTACTGGATCTGTTCGTTCGTGGTGGTGCAGCTGGCGGTGGCCTCGCCGGATGTGGTCACGGGCGTGGTGACCATGCTGCGCGCGGCGACGGAACGGCTTTTGGACATGTCTCGCGTCCTTCCCGATGCGCTGGGCGATACCATCCGCGCCTCGCTCAACAACGCCTTTCAGTCCCTGACGGACACGGGCATGCAGTTTGCCGGAAACGTCTTAAACGGCGCGCTCTCGGTGGCAGCCAGCCTGCCCTATGCCTTTATCTACGCGAATTTCCTTCTTCTGGCCGTGATCTTCATCACCAACCGCTACGAAAGCTGGCGCGGCTTTCTGGGAAGGCTGCGCCTCTTTGGGGGCGAGCGCTCCATCCGCCTTCTCAGGCAGTCCGCGGGGCGGGGACTGGCGGGCTATATCCGGGTGCAGCTCCTCTTTTCGCTGCTCACGCTGCTCATCTCCTGGGTGTTTTTCCAGGCGGTGGGCTTTGAATACGCGTTTCTGATCGGCTTTGCGGCGGCGATTCTGGAGCTGATCCCCCAGTTCGGCTGCGGCGTGCTCTACATTCCCTGGAGCCTGGTGTGCTTTGTGCTGGGGAGTGCGCACAACGGCTGGCTGGTGCTGGGGCTGTACCTGGGCTATTCGCTCCTGCGCCGCGCGACGGAGCCGGCGCTGCTGGGCACCAACCTGGGGGTGTCGCCGCTTGCGTCGCTGGTGGGCATGTTCGTGGGCATGCGCCTGGGCGGCGTGGCGGGCCTCATCCTGGGGCCGATCGTGATGATGGTGCTGGTCAGCGCGGTACGCTCCCACCTCTTTGACGGGGTGGCGCGCGACGCGCGGATCATCGCGGCGTGCATGGCGCGCCGGTGGCACAGGGATCAAAAGGAGGAGCGCAATGCAGGATAAACCCCGTTGCGGCTGGGCCAAAGGGCCGCTGATGCAGGAATATCACGATACGGAATGGGGCGTGCCCACGCGCGACGACCGGCGGCTGTATGAGATGCTGCTGCTGGAGGCGTTTCAGGCGGGGCTGTCCTGGCATGTCATCCTCAAGAAGCGGGAGAACTTCCGCCGCGCTTTCGACGGCTTTGACGCGCATAAGATCGCCGCATACGGCGAAGCTAAGATCGAGGAGCTGCTCACGGACGCGGGCATCGTGCGCTGCCGGCGCAAGATCGCCGCGGCGGTGGTCAACGCCCGCTGCTTCCTGGAGATCCAGCGGGAGGCCGGCAGCTTCGCGGATTACCTGTACAGCTTTACCGGCGGCCGAACGGTGCCCTACGGCGGGGCGCGGGTGACCTCGCCGCTGAGCGACGCCATCTCCCGCGACCTCAGGCGGCGCGGGATGCGCTACATGGGCTCGGTAACGGTGTACAGCTATTTGCAGGCCGTCGGCGTGGTCAACGACCACGAGCCCGGCTGCTTCCTTTAACGGGCTGAGTGAGGGGGCGGCGGGGCGCGGCCGGGAAGGAAGCCTATGGAGCAGACCCTCTCGCGGAGGCTGGAGGCGTGGGACCGCCGCCTGGGCGGCCTTCCGCGCAAGGCGGCGCTGGTGGCGCTCACCCTGGCGGCGGTGGCGCTGGCGCTGGTCATCTTGCCCTATTGCTGGCCGTTTACGGCCGCGTTTGTATTTTCACGCATGCTGGAGCCCTTCGTCCGCGTGGCGGCGAAGGGCTTCGGGCGTTTTCATCCGGGGCGCAGGGCGGCTTCGGCCCTGGGCGTGCTTTTGTTGTTTGGCGTGGTGGGCGCGCTGGCGGCGGCGCTGCTGACACGGCTGACGCGGGAGCTGGTCGCCGCGGTGCGGGCGCTGCCCCAGGCCGCCGCCTGGGTGGGCGAGGTGGCTGTGCCGTGGCTGCGCGAGGCATACGCGCAGGTGCGGGCGGCGCTGCCGGATCTCTTGCCCGACGTGCTGGACAACGCGCTGGCCTCGCTGGGGCAAAGCGCCGTGGGCTGGGCGGCCTCGCTGTCGGCCGCGGTGACCAGCGGCGCGTTCAGCACGGCGGCGTCCATCCCGCACGCGCTGATCAGCGCCGTGCTGCTGGTGATGGGCACGTATTACATGACCGCGGACCGGGCGCGCATCGCGGCGTTTTTTCACCGCGTATTCCCCGTGGGGCTGATGCGCCACGGAAGGCTGGTGCGGGCGCGGCTTTGGCGCGCGGTGCTCATGCAGGTGCGAAGCCAGCTGATGGTATCGCTGGCGGTCACGGTGTTTCTGATGGCGGCCCTGGCCGCCTTCCGCGTGCGCTACGGGCTTTTGGCGGGGCTGGTCATCGGCGTGGCGGACGCGCTGCCGGTGCTGGGCGCCGGGCTGTTTCTCATCCCGTGGAGCCTCGTTTCCTTTATAACGGGCGAGGCGGGCATGGGGGTGCTGGCGGCGGCCCTGTACGTGGGCACGGTCATCATCCGGCAGGTGCTCGAGCCGCGCATCGTGGGCAAAAACCTGGGCCTCTACCCGCTGGCGACGATGGCCGCCATGTACGCGGGCTACCGGCTGGTAGGCTTTCTGGGCCTGCTGGCGGGGCCGGTGCTGCTCAACGTCATCGCCGTGATTCTGGAGGCGGACGGCCGCGCCTAGTCCGTCAGGTCCGCCAAAACCAGGTCGATGGCCTCCTCGTGCGCGTAGTGCAGGGCCACGCCGTCCACGGCCAGCGCGTCGGAGAAGGCGTCGAGGCGGTAGGCCGCGATCTCGCGCCGCGTGCCGCCCACGGTGGTCAGCGTGATGCGCCAGCGCGGGCTTTCGTCCGCGGGAACGGTCCAGCCGTCGGGCACATCGCCCGAGACGGTCAGGGCGTTGAGGCGCGAGGTGAGGGCGGTGAGCAGGTCCTCGCCGGCCGGCTCGCCGTTGAGGGTGACGGAGATGTCATAGACGACGTTGCCCTCCGCGTCGGTTTCCAGCTCATTGTTGGCCAGCACCCGCTCGGTGTATTCGGCGGTCAGATGAAGCTGCGCGTCCGGCGATTCGATCACCACGTCCCGCAGCGCCGCGCCGTCCAGGTTCGCCGGGGTGCGGGTGACCAGCGTCTCCAGCGTGGCGCCCAGTAGCGTTTCAATCAGGAAGCGGCTGATGAGGTAGCACTCGCCCGCGTATTCGCAGGTGTAGAAAAAGTCTCCCTCGGGGCGGCCGATGACAAATTGCAGCGACTGCTCCGCAACGTCCACGGTGGTGAACTGGCCGCTTTCGTCCACGGTGCTGACCACGCCGGCCGCCTGGTGCAGCCAGACGGTCAATTCGGGGTCATTTAGGCCGTAGGCGGCGCGGGTGGCGGCGCTGGCCTCGGCCTCGCGCGTCCCCAGGCGAAAGCTCGAAAGCGCGTTCAGCAGCGCCTCGGCCTGATCGGCGGCCACCGGGTAGCGAATGGGCGAAACCACGGCGGCGGAGATGTGCTCCGAGCCGTCGTTTGCAAAGGCGATCGCGAGCGTCTCCTCCCCGCGGGTGAGGACGAGCTGGTCCACCAGAAGGCCGGAGACGGAGGGCTGCTCGACGGGCAGGAGGCGCGTGGCGGTGAGCAGAAGGGCCTCGGTGACGCCGGAGTCACACATGTATACGCTGCTGTCCCCGGAGCGGCGGAAATAGGCGTAGGGGGTGCCGGGCACATCCAGGCCGAGCTCAAGGGTGGTCTGCGAGCCGTCCTCAAAGCACGCCAGCGCTGTGGCGCGCGGCGCGTCCAGCCCCATGTCCGAAAGGTGCTCGGCCACCTCGGCCACATCCTCGGTCACCACGCCCTGCACCAGCGTCTGGGTGACGGCCTTGAGCAGGCTTTCCTCCTCCGTCTCGCCGATTTTGAGCCACTGGCCGTCCCGGGACAGCATGAGATGGCCGTCTTGCATCTCAAGGGTATAGCCGCTTCCGTCCGCGTGGCGGATGGTCAGGCTCTCCAGCGCGGAATCGCTGTGCGGGGAAAGGGTGCGCTCCTGGGACTCCGTCGCGACGGAGAGCGGCTGGGCGGCGGGAAAGCGCTCCCTGATGAGCGGGAGCATCAAAATCGCGGCCACGCCCAGGACAAGTCCCACGCAAAGAAGAATGACGAGCAGGCGCGTGCGGGGGCGGCGCCTGCGCTGTACCTTGGGGGGATGCTGCATGACGTTCCTCCTTGCTTAGCGGTTGCGGCGGGGCAGGAGCACGCACAGGCCGGCTGCGAGGACCAGCAGGGGCACGGCCACGGTGAGCGCGATGCCAACCGGCTGGCTGCCCACCGTGAGGGCAGGCCGGACCGCCGCCGAGGCCATGAGGTCGAGGGAGACGATCTTGTCGGAGAGAAGCTGGCCCATGAGCATGACGATGAACTCCTGCACATAGCTGCGCTGATAGACGTATTCCTCGGTGAACAGCGCGCTGCTGCCGGCAATGAAGAGGCGGCTGATGTTGCCGTTGGCGTGCATGCGGTGGGCGTAGAGCGCCACGCTCAGCTCGCCGGAGCGGTCGCCGGGCTGCTGCTCGACGCTGTCCAGGCCGTCGGAGATGTCGCGCAGATAGGCCTTTTCACTGGTCTTGAGCACGGTGCCGGTGGTCAGGCTGTGGTCGGGCTCGCCGGGCGTCTCAAAGGCGCAGGCGGCGGGCATGAGCAGCAGGTCCAGCCCGCCTTCGATCAGGCTCTGCGTCATGTCCAGCTCCTCCATGTAGGGCACGATGGCCAGCGGGTTCTCATGATAGGCGCCGGGGTCCACCACGATGCCCGAAAGCGGCGTCACGCCGTAGCTGCGAAGGAGCGAGAGGTAGTTGGGCACGCCCTCGAGGGGGTCGGTGTAGTCCCGGGTGATGAAAAAGCTGCCGCCCGCCTTGGCGAACTCGTCGATGAGCGCCACCTCCGTCTCGCTCAGGTCCTTCTGCGGCGAGGCGATGAGCAGCAGGTCCACCTCCTCCAGCGCGCCGTCCCGGGACAGATCGACGGAAACGCTGTCGTAGCCGTTGCTCCTAAAAAAGGAGAGCAGCAGCTCCAGGTCCTCCTCCGTCAGCTCGCCGTGGCCCTGCAAAACGCCCACCACCAGCGCCTCCGGGCGCGCCACCGAGGCGATGGCCTCTGTGAGCGACTTCTCATAGGACAGGCCCTCGGGCTGGAAGGAGCCGGATTCGATGTCGTAGCCGGTGGTGAGAAAGTCGGTGTAGTCCAGGATCTTATAGCGGCCGGTGGCCTCGCAGCTGACGATCACGCTGTCGGCCTGGGCGGTCTTGTCCGCGTCGCCGGGAAAGCGGGTGAGGATGCCGGGGTTTTGCGCGATGTCGGTCTCCCGCACGGTCACGCGCTCGCTCAGGACGGCGTAGCGGTTGAGAAGCTGCAAAAGCTGCGTGTCCTCCGCGCCGCTCTGATAGAGCAGATAGAGCTCCACGTCGTTTTCAAGCTGGTCCAGCACGGCCTGCGTCTGCTCGCCGGTGGTGGCGTAGGCGTTGAAGCTCAGGTCCGCGCGCCAGCCGTATTCGTCCTCCAGCGTCTGGACAAAGACGTTCACCAGCACGCACAGCACCAGGAAGCCCACCGTCAGCAGCGCGCCCAGCTTGCCGTGGCGCCACTTGGGCTGACGAAAGCGCGCAAGGAGGGATGGCTTTTTCATGCCGCGCCTCCTTCCGAGAAGCGCCGCGCGTCCAGAACGCGCGTGGCGCACACCAGGCACGCCGCGATGAAGGTCAGGAAAAACAGCGCGCTCGCGTAGCTGAACTGGCCCAGTCGGAAGGGCTCGTAGCGGTCGTAGAGGCTCAGGAAGTTCAGCGTATCCGACAGCCACCGCACCGACAGCCCCGAGGCCAGCAGGTCGGCCATCCACAGCACGAAGTTGGCCCCGAAGGCCGCCAGCGCGCCGGTCATCTGGTTTTTGGCAAAGCAGGTCACAAACAGGTCCAGCGCCAGAAACGACAGGCTTTGCAATAGAAAGCCCGTATAGCCCACGAACCACTCGCCCGCGTAGACCGTGCCGCACAGGGCGATGATGAGGGTATAGACGTTGGTGAGCAGGACCGTCAGAAGCATCACGCAGGCCGCGGCCAGGTACTTGCCCAGCACCACGGTTCCAAGCCCCGCGGGGCTGGTGAAGACGAGCTGGTCGGTGCGCTTCTGCCGGTCTTCGCAGATGAGGCGCATGGTCAGAAGCGGGGAGAGAAGCATGACCAGCGAGGTGAGCTGCGAAAGGAAGCTCAGCAGATCGCCCGAGAGGTTTTGCAGGTTGTAGAGATAGAAGATCAGCCCGGAGAGCGTGAGAAACACGCCCATGAACACATAGCCCACCGGCGTTCGGAAGTAGGCCAGAAAGTCGCGCTTGAAGATGGTCGCCACAGGGAGGCTCCTTTCCTATTGCGAGATGACGTTCAAAAACACCTGTTCCAGGCTGTCGCCCACCCGCGAGAGGTGCAAAATGGGGATGCTCAGCCCGCTGAGCAGGGCAAACAGCCGCCGCTCCGGCTCCGCCTGGCGGTGAAAGAGCACCAGCGCCGTGGTCTGGTCGGGCTGCGCGGTGGGCTGCACGGTCACGCGGCGAACGCCCTCAAGGGCCTTAAGCCGGCCCACGACGGCGCTCTCGGCCGCGCCAACGGTCAACAGCAGCGTCACGTCCTCCGGCGAGCGCAGCTTCGCGAGGGGCGAATCCAGGCAGACCTGGCCGTGGTCGAGGATGACCACATGGTCGCAAAGCTGCTGGACCTCGCTGAGAATGTGGGAGGAAAAGACGATGGTGCGGCCCGAGCCCAGGGTGCGGATGAGCGCGCGGATCTCGGTGATCTGCTTGGGGTCCAGCCCCACGGTCGGCTCGTCAAGCACCAGCACGTCGGGATCGGCGCACAGGGCCTGGGCCATGCCCGCCCGCTGGCGGTAGCCCTTGCTCAGATGGCCCAGCAGGCGGCTGCGCATGGAGGTCAGGCCGGTCAGCTCCATCACCTCGTCCACATGCGCGGCGACGGCGCGCGGCGCGACGCCCCTGAGCGCGGCCACAAAGCGCAGGTATTCGCGCACCGTCATCTCGTCGTACAGGGGCGGCTGCTCGGGCAGATAGCCCAGGTGCCGCTTGGCCTCGGCGGGCTCAAGCAGCGGGTCGTGCCCGTCGATGAGCACGCGGCCCGAGCTGGGGGCCAGATACCCGGTCAAAATGTTAATCAGCGTCGTCTTGCCCGCGCCGTTTTGCCCCAGAAGCCCCAGCACGCTTCCCTTCTCCACCCGCAGGCTGACGTCGCTGAGCGCCCGGACGCTCCCGTAGCGCTTGGACACGTTTTCAATCTCAATCAAGGCACACAGGCCCTCCCGTCTGCGTGATCGGCGGATATCCGCCACAGTCTATCATACCATGCCCCGGCCGCGCGGGTGTGACGGAACTGTAAATTCGGCGCGGGAAGAAAAAGAAGTTGACAAGCCGGACGCGGCGTGATATACTCCCCTTCGTAAGCAGAAGCCGCCCGCTTCTCACCGCGCGAACATCTTGCGCAGGTCATGGCACGTAAGTCCATGAGGGGTCGTGATACGGCGGGCTGGCGTGCCCGGCGTTTTTTTGTGCCCAGCACAGAACGCATCCGTCAGATTTTGGAGGTGTATGGATATCAACGAGCCGATGATCAACGAGGAAATCCGCGACAGAGAGGTGCGCGTGGTCGCTACCGACGGCACGCAGCTTGGCGTCATGTCCATCCAGGCCGCTTTGCAGCTGGCCGAACAGCAGAATCTCGACCTGGTCAAGATCGTGCCCGGCGCTCAGCCGCCCGTGTGCAAGCTGATGGACTATGACAAGCACCGCTACGAGCAGTCCAAGCGCGAACGCGAGCTGCGCAAAAACCAGCGCATCGTGACGCTCAAGGAAGTGCAGCTCTCCGCCACCATCGAGGAAAACGACGTGCAGACCAAGTTCAAAAACGCCGTGAAATTCCTTGAGGACGGCGACAAGGTGAAGGTGAGCATCCGCTTCAGGGGCCGCCAGATCGCCCACGCGGACATCGGCCTGAAGATCATGCAGGACTTTGCCACCCGCATTGAGGAGTACGGCACCGTCGAGCGCCGTCCTCTGCTGGAGGGCCGCCACATGATTATGATCCTTGCGCCCAAGGCCGAGAAGAAGAGCTTCGCTGAAAAGAGCCAGCAGCGCAAGGAAAAGCACGCCGCCACCCAGGCGGCCAAGGCAAGCGAGGCGGAAAAGCGCGAAGCCAAGCCTCAGCCCAAGAAAAAGGTCAAGCGCGAAAGCGAGAACATGATTTGACCTGAGAAACGGCCATCCCGCGCCCGCGGGCGTTGAGCTTCGCGGGCGGATATGGATAGCACACGGAAGGAGGACAACCCCTATGCCCAAGCAAAAATCCCATCGTGGCGCAGCCAAGCGTTTTTCCTTCACGAAGAACGGCAAAGTGACGCATAAGCAGATGAACGCCAACCATCAGGTCCATTTGAAGACCACCAAGCGCACCCGCCACCTGCGCGCGGACGGCGTTGTGGACAATGCGGCCGAGGCGCGCACCATCCGCAAGCTGCTGCCCTACAAATAAGCTTTGCTAAGGATTCAAGGAGGATAAAGACATGGCACGTATCAAGGGAGCTGTAAACGCCCACAAGAAGCGCCGCAAGATGCTCAAACTGGCCAAGGGCTACTATGGCGCCAAGTCCAAGCAGTACCGCGCCGCCAGCGAGCAGGTGCGCCGCAGCCTGCGCTACGCCTATGAAGGCCGCAAGATGCGCAAGCGCGATTTCCGCCGCCTGTGGATCACCCGCATCAACGCGGCGGCCCGCATGAACGGCATCAGCTATTCCGTGCTGATGAACGGCCTCAAGCAGCACAACATCGCCATCAACCGCAAGATGCTGGCTGATATCGCCGTCAACGACCCCGCCGCCTTCACCAAGCTGGTGGAGACTGTCAAGGGCTGAGATCGACGCTTTCATGCCCCCTCGGACCGAGGGGGCTTTCGCATATCCAAGGAGGGAGCCCGTGCCTGCCATCACCACGCGCGGCATCGTGCTGCGCTTTGCCAACTACCGCGACCATGACCGCATGCTCACGCTGCTCAGCCCGCGGCTGGGCCGGCTGGACCTGCTCTCGCGCGGCTGCCGGCGGCCCAGGAGCCCGCTCATGCCGGCCAGCGAACTGTTCGTGAGCGGCGAATTCGTGGCGTTTGAAAAGGGCGAGCGGGCGGTGCTGACCTCCTGCGCCATCGAGGATACCTTCTATCCCCTTCGGCTGGACCCCTACCGCCTGACCTGCGCCAGCTACATGGCCTCGCTGTGCGCCTCGGCGGCGCAGCCCGCGCAGGCGGCGGAGGAGCTCTACGCGCTGCTGCTCAAGGGCCTGTACTACCTGGCCTACGACGGGGAGACGGACCCGCTCGGCCTGACGACGGCGTTCCTTCTGCTCTTTGCGGACGCGACGGGCTACCGTCCGCGCCTGAGCCGCTGCGCCCAGTGCCGAACGCCCCTGGACCTGAGCGGCGGCGGACGGCTGGACATCGCCGCGGGCGGCCTGTGCTGCGACCGATGCGCGCCGCGAAGCGCGTTTCCCGTCACGCACGAGCAGATTGTATGGATGAGCGAAACGCTCCGCCTGGGCCTGACGCCCGAAAAACATACCGGCGCGGGCACGCTGTTTGACGTGCTGCGCCGGTATGTGGAAAGCCGTCTGGAAATGCCCATCAAGGCGGGCCGCCTGCTACCATGAGCGGGGCTGAAGCGTGCCGTCGTAGTAGGGAGCGCGGGAAAGGCGCGCCTTATAGGCGTTGGAGATGGTATAGCGGTAGGCGTACTCGGTCTGCCCGTTGAGCAGGCGGATGCGCTGGCGGGTGAGGTGGTACATCCCCGAGTCCCGCAGCCGGGGGAGACATTCCTCCAGCACCGCGCGCATGGCCTCCTGCTGCTCAGGCACGAGGTAGCGATAGCCGTTGGGCCGCATCAGAAAGGCCGATTCCCCGGAATTGCAGTTGAGATAGCGGATTACGACGCCGGTTTTATCTACGATGAGCTGCTCGATGGAGCGCTTGCGCGACATCTGCAACAGGGGGAGCATGTCCTCAAAAAGCTGCGAGGCGTAGAGCTTTTTGACCCTCAGGCGCAGGCGCTTTTCCTCGCGGCGTTCCCGGAGAAAATAGGCGACGGTGCCACCCACCAACAGCATAGCCAGTGCAGATGGAAAGATTCCCTGCATGCGGCGACACCCCGATCAAACAACATTTTCGACATTATAGCACATCTTTCCTCAAGCCGCAAGCGCCGCAAACCTGGAAAAAGACGGAAATCGCACAGCCTGAGCGCTTTTGAAAAAGCCCTTTTCCAATGTCTTCGTTTTATGGTATACTATCCCCATGAACCAGTACTTGGGAAAGGATGAGGATCAATGGCCAATACCCTGCGCGAACCCATCGTTTTAGACGTCAACCATATGATGAGCGACATCATCGGCTACCAGTACGGCATTGACGCCGACCATGTGGACGCCATGAGCCAGGCGGCGAGCGCCGCCCAGCGCAGCGTCGAAAAGCGGCGCGGCACCGGCTGGCTGGGCTGGATGCAGCTTCCCTATGACCAGGAGGAAATCGTCAGCCATATCGAGCGCGTGGCCCGGAATGTCCGCGAGCAGTTTGACGCCTTTGTGGTGCTGGGCATCGGCGGTAGCGCCCTGGGTCCCATCGCCATCCAGCAGGCGCTCAACCACCTGCATTACAATGAGCTGCCCGCCGAAAAGCGCGGCGGCCCCCGCCTGTATGTGGAGGACAACATCGACCCCGAGCGCATGGCGGCGCTGCTGGATGTCATCGACGTCAAAAAGACCTGCTTTAACGTCATCACCAAATCCGGCGCCACGGCGGAAACCATGAGCCAGTACCTCATCATCTCCGAGCTGCTCAAAAAGGAGGTCGGCGAGGGCTGGGCCAGGCACATCATCGCCACCACCGACCGTGAGAAGGGCAACCTGATTAAGCTGGCCAAGGAGAACGGCTTTGAGCTGTTCCACATCCCCGCCAGCGTGGGCGGCCGTTTCAGCGAGCTCTGCCCCGTGGGCCTGCTTCCCGCCGCGGTGTGCGGCATCGACATCCGCGAGATGCTCGCGGGCGCCGCTGCGATGGACGAGCGCTGCAAGACCGACGACGTGTGGAAGAATCCCGCGCTGCTGGAGGCGGTGCTGCAGTACATCGCCATGCAGGAGATGGACGCCAACGTCCAGGTCGTCATGCCTTACGCCGACAGCCTCAAGTACATGGCCGACTGGTTCTGCCAGCTCTGGGCCGAGAGCCTGGGAAAGAACGTAACCCGCAAGGGCATGGCGGTCAACGTGGGTCAGACCCCGGCCAAGGCCCTGGGCGTCACGGACCAGCACAGCCAGCTCCAGCTCTATACCGAGGGACCCTATGACAAGGTCATCACCTTCCTCAAGGTCGGCCAGTTCCGCACCGTGACCGAGATCTCCCATGGTTGCGAGCAGTTCCCCGACGTGGCCTTCCTGGGCGGCAAGACGCTCAACGCCCTGATTGACGCCGAGCGCCGCGGCACCGAGTACGCCCTCTACCGCTCCGGCCGCATGAACCAGACCATCGTGCTCCCGGAGGTCAACGCCTATACCATCGGCCAGCTCCTGTTCTTCTTTGAGATGGCAACCGCCTACGCGGGCGAGCTTCTGGACATCGACGCCTTCAACCAGCCGGGCGTGGAGGAGAGCAAAATCGCCAGCTACGCGGTTCTGGGCAACCAGAGCGAGAAGTATCTCAAGAAGGCCGAGGAGATGAAGGGCCGCCCCGCCAGCAAAAAGGAATACGTGCTGTAAACTGCTTTTTAAGAAAGTTGAGCGTTCCGGCAAAGCCGGAACGCTCAGCGTGTCGAAAAAGCTCGCCTGCGGCGATCTTTTCCGCCAGCACACGTTTCCCCTGCGCCTGCGGCGCGGCCGGGGAAACGTGCAAGGAAACCTTGC
>CAUDEL010000034.1:0-33732 GCA_958448555.1 uncultured Eubacteriales bacterium
CTGGGGAACTAGGATTCGAACCTAGACAATACGAGTCAGAGTCGTAGGTGCTGCCGTTACACAATTCCCCACTGCGCTTGGTGCGAAAGTTATTATAGGCGATGGCGAAGGAAATGTCAAGCATTTTTTTCGGTGTACATGCGCCGTGCCCGGAAACGGGTTCGGGCCTGAACCATATTTTACGAAAATCCTTTGTACAAAGGCCCATCCTATGCTATAATGGTTTCGGCGTGTCCCGACGCGCGCTTGACATACCCAAAATGCGGCGGGAACGCCCTGAACACAAGGAGGACTTTCATTTTGAAAAAGAACCAACGTGGTATGATGGGCTATGTGGCGCTCGTCGCCGCCTTTATCCTGATCGCTGTGGCCCTCAATGGCGGCCTGGGACAATCCGTCAGCCGCCGCATCGAATATCCCGAGCTGCTCACGGCCATCCGCGAGGACAACGTCAAGGCTGTGGCCATCCGCGGGACGTCGCTGGTGGGTCTCTACCGCAACGGGACCGTGGCGGACGCGGACTTCCCCGAGCGGGGCTACGACTTTGAGACCACCATCGGCTCGGACTTCATCGACACCGTCCGGCAGATGACCGCCACCGCCCAGGGCAAGTCCCTCGATGAGGTCAGCGTCAGCGACCTGCCCTTCACCGTGGAGTACCGCGCGCCGGTGGTCACGCCGTGGTATATGGAGTTTTTGCCCTTTATCCTCATGATCGTCATCACCATGGCGGCCTGGTATTTCATCATGGCGCGCCAGGGCGGCGGCAACAGCAAGGTGATGAACTTTGGCAAGAGCCGCGCCCGCATGAGCGACCCTTCCAAAAACCCCATCACCTTCAAGGATGTGGCCGGGGCCAAGGAGGAAAAGGAAGAGCTTCAGGAGATGGTCGATTTCCTGAAAAACCCCAAGGCCTATACCGACATGGGTGCGCGTATCCCCAAGGGCGTGCTCCTGGTGGGCCCTCCGGGCACGGGCAAGACGCTGCTGGCCAAGGCCGTGGCGGGCGAGGCCAACGCGCCGTTCTTCTCCATCTCCGGCTCGGACTTTGTGGAGATGTTCGTGGGCGTGGGCGCCAGCCGCGTGCGCGACCTGTTTGACCAGGCCAAGAAGGCCGCGCCCTCCATCGTCTTTATCGACGAGATCGACGCCGTGGGCCGCCATCGTGGCGCAGGTCTGGGCGGCGGACACGACGAGCGCGAGCAGACGCTCAACCAGCTCCTGGTGGAGATGGATGGCTTTACGATGAACGAGGGCGTCATCGTCATGGCGGCAACCAACCGCCGCGACATCCTCGACCCCGCCCTGCTGCGCCCCGGGCGCTTCGACCGGCAGGTCACCGTCAACTACCCCGACCTGGAAGGCCGCGTGGATATCCTCAAGGTGCACAGCCGCGGCAAGGCGCTGGAAAAGGACGTCGATCTGGAGAACATCGCCAAGCGCATGCCCTATTCCAGCGGCGCGGATCTGGAAAACGTGATGAACGAGGGCGCCATTCTGGCCGTGCGCCGCAAAAAGAAAAAGATCAGCCAGCAGGATCTGGTGGACGCGGTCAGCCGCGTGCAGATGGGTCCCGAAAAGCGCAGCCACAAGGTGACCCCGCGCGACCGCAAGACCACCGCCTATCACGAGGCCGGCCATGCGGTGATCGCAAACCTCCTGCCGGAGTGCGACGACGTGCATCTGGTCACGATTGTGCCGCGCGGCCAGGCGGGCGGCTACACGCTCAGCCTGCCCAACGAGGAAAACGACAACTACAGCCGCACCGCCCTGCTGGGCATGGTCACCATGGCCCTGGGCGGGCATGCGGCCGAGCATGTGTCTCTGGACGATATCTACACCGGTGCCTCCAGCGACATCAAGCGCGCGACCGAGCTGTGCCGCCGGATGGTAACGCAGTTCGGCATGAGCGATTCCATCGGCACCATGTACCTGGGCAGCGACCAGGAGGTCTTTGTGGGCATGGAGTTCGGCCAGAGCCGCGAATACAGCGAGCAGAGCGCCGCCGCCATCGATCAGGAGGTCAAGCGCCTGCTGGACGAGTGCTACGCGCGCGCCTGCAAGCTGCTCAGGGACCATCAGGATAAGCTGGTGGCCGTGGCCGAGGCGCTTTTGGAGCGCGATACGCTCACCCGCGCCGACTTTGAGCGCGTGATGCGCGGCGAGCCGCTCCCGCCCATGACCGAGGTGGAGAAGATGCAGCCTTCCGACGGCGCCCAGAGCGACCCGACGCCCGACGCGCAGGCCGACGGCGCCCAGACCCCCGGCTTTGCCCCTGAGGGCGCGGAGGAGGATGGCGAGCCTTTTGTGGAACCTGAGGACGAATGAAACGGTGAGCCCGGCGGACCTGCATGTTCACAGCGTGTTTTCCGACGGCCTGAAGACCCCGCCGCAGCTTTGCGCCATCGCGGCGCGCCTTGGCATCAGGTGGATTGCGCTGTGCGACCATGACACCATGAACGGCCTGGAGGCGATGGCGCAGGCCGTAGATGAGGAGAATCGTGCGCGCGGCGGCCAGATCCTGACGCTGATCCCCAGCGTGGAGGTGAGCACGGGGCCGGGGGGCCGCACGCACCTGCTGGCCTACGGGGCCAGGCCGGATCACGCGCAGCTCAGGGCGTTTCTTGGTCGGGTCTGCGCGGACCGCGGCGAACGGGCGGCGAAGATGATCCGGCGCCTGGAGGAAATGGGGATGCGCATTACGCCGCAGATGCGCGCCCTGCCGGCCATTCCCAGCGTCGGACGGGCGCACATCGCGCGGGCGCTGGTGGAGGCCGGCGAGGCCGGCAGCGTTCGGCAGGCGTTTGAACGGTATCTGGCGGAGGGAAAGCCCGCCTACGTCCCGCGCAAACGGCTGGACACGGGCGAGACGGTGGCTGCGCTCAGCGGCATGGGTCTGGTCACGGTGCTGGCGCATCCCATGCGCCTGGGGCTGGACGAAGCGGCCCTGCGTGCGCTGATCCTTGAATGGAAGGCGCGCGGGCTCAGGGGAATCGAGGCCTATCATCCCTCGGCGTCGCACGGGGACACGCGCATGCTCGATGCGCTGGCCCGTGCCCAGGGGCTGCTGGTGACCGGCGGCAGCGACTACCACGGCGACACGGATGTACGGGCGCGCATGGGCCGCCTGCCCGCAGGCTGGTTAACGGCCGAGGAGGACGTGCGGGCGCTGATGTCGGCGGTGGCGCGGACGCGGTTGAAAACGGCCGACGACTTGCAAAAGGAGCAGCAGGATGTATAACCAGGGATACCGCCCTCAGCCGGGGCAGACGAAGAGCGGCTACTACGACACGCAGGGCAACTGGTACGCGCCCCCGCCCGGGCCGTCCAAGCCCGCTCAGCCCAAGCGCCGCGCCTCCGGCCCGCCGCCACAGCGGTCCGGCAAAAAAAGGCCGCGCAAAAAGCGCAGCCTCAAATGGCAGCTCTTTAAGGTCCTGCTGGTGCTCATTTTGCTGGGCGGCGCCGGCGTGTGGGGTTATGTCTGGAAGACGCAGAGCGACGTGCGGCCTTATCTCAATGTCTTTGTGGACAACGTGAGCGTGGACGGCATCGATCTCTCGGGCCTGACCTGGGCCGAGGGCAGCCAGCTGGTGTGGGACCAGGTCAACCAGAAGCAGAACGGCTGGTATGTCCGCCTTCGCAACACCAACGGCCAGTACAAGGACATCACCGCCCAGACGCTGGGGATCTCCTTTGATCCCACCGCGGCGCTCAACGCCGCCTGGGCCATCGGACATGACGTGGACGAAAACAACCGCAAGGACATCTTCGAGCTCCAGGAGGAGATCGAGGCGGCCAAGACCACGCAGAACGCCTTCTTCAGCGCCCAGCAGAGCGCCAACACCGCGCCCATCGACGAGATTTTGCAGACGCTGGAAAACGCGGCCTACCGCGCGCCCAGCGACGCCTATATCATCAGCTTCAACCCCGACGATGCCAGCAATCCCTTCACCTTCCAGCAGGAGGTCTACGGCCAGAGGCTGGATACCAGCGCCGTGCGCGAGCAGATTTTGCAGATGGTGCAAAACCTCGAAAGCGGCGAGGTGCTCCTTGAGCCGGAGAGCATCGCGCCCAACGTGACCGTGGCCGACCTTGAAAAAACCGTGGAGCTGCGCTATCGCGCCGTCACCCCCATCTCCAGCGCCTCCACCGAGGACCGAACCGAAAACATCCGCATCGCCTTCTCCAAGATCAACGGCATGACGCTGGCCAACGGCAGCAAGTTCAGCTTCAATGACACCGTGGGCCGCCGCAGCATGGAGAACGGATTTTTGCCTGCCATTGAATACGCCTACGGGACCGAGCAGTGGGGCTGGGGCGGCGGCGTATGCCAGGCCAGCACCACGGTATACCTGGCGGCCATCCAGGGCGGTATGACCATCCTCAGCCGCGAGCCGCACTCCATGGCCGTCAGCTACACGGAATACGGCAAGGACGCCACCGTGAGCGATACCCGCGGCCGCGAGATCGACTTCTCCTTCCGCAACGAATCCGGCGGCACGGTGTATCTGGCGGCGCATGTGACCGGCTCGGGCAGAAAGAACCTCCAGTGCGAGGTGCGCCTCTACGGCCCCTCGCTCAACGGCGTCAGCTATGAGCTGGTGACCGAGACCGTCGAGGTCATCCCCAAGCCCGAGGAGGCCATCATCAAGGAGGACGAGGACGCCACCTATGTGACCTATGTGGACGAGACCAAGACCATCAATGGCCGTGAGGGCTACAAGGTGGACGCCTATCTTATCACCTATATGAACGGGGTGGAAACTGGTCGGGTAAAGGTGAGCACCGACACCTATCCCGCCAAGGCGGACACCGTGTATGTGGGCGTGACTCCGCGGGAGGTACTGTGAAGACGACGCTTGGCTGCATCCGCCGCGCGGATGAGGACTTTCACATGATTCAGCCGGGCGACCGCATCGGCGTGGGCGTGAGCGGCGGCAAGGACAGCCTGCTTCTCCTGCGCGCGCTGGCGCTGTACCGCTACGTCCGGCACCATGATTTCACCATGACCGCGCTCATGCTCACCATGGGCCGGGAAAAGCCGGACACCTCCGCCATCGAGGCCCTTTGCCGCGAGCTGGACGTGCCCATCGTGATTCGCCATACCGAGATCTACGAGATCCTCTTCGAGTGGCGAAAGGACCCCAACCCCTGCGCGCTGTGCGCCAAGATGCGGCGAGGGATGCTGTGCGACATGTGCACCGACTTGGGCCTTAACAAGCTGGCGCTGGGCCACCACCGGGAGGACGCGCTGGAGACGCTGATGATGAGCGTGATCTTTGAGGGCAGGCTGCATACCTTCCATCCCTGCTCATATATGAGCCGCAGCAACCTCACGGTGATCCGGCCCATGGTGTACCTGCCGGAGAAGCACGTGCTGCACATGCGGCGCGCGCTGGACCTTCCCGTGCTCCAAAACCCCTGCCCCGCCAACGGGCATACCAAGCGCGAGGAGATGAAGGAGCTGCTTTCCCTGCTGTGCAAGCGCTACCCTAACGCCAAGGAGAGCATGCTGGGCGCGCTGCGCAACGAGGCGCAATACGGCCTGTGGAACCGCGCGGGCGTTGACGCGCCGAAGGGAACGTGATACACTGCTACGCGTGCCATTTTTTGAAAGGAAGCTCTGAGAGAATGAAACTGCTCAATCAGATCCTGCGCGGCGTGGTCATCGGCGTGGCCAACATCATCCCCGGCGTCTCCGGCGGCACGATGATGGTGTCCATGGGCATCTATGACACGCTGATTCACTGCATCACCCATCTGTTCAGCGAGTTCAGAAAGAGCGTCAAAACGCTCCTGCCCTATGCCGTGGGCATGCTCCTTGGCATCGTGGCGCTGGCGAGCCTGCTCAAATTTCTCTTTGCCAACTACGCCCTGCCCACCTCCACGACCTTCATCGGCCTCATCCTGGGCGGCCTGAGCCCGCTGCTGGACAAGATCCGCCACAAGAAGCTGGGCGCCGTCTCCATCGGGGTGTTCGTGCTGTTCTTCGCCGGCATCATCGCCCTGGCGATGACCGGCGACGTGTCCAATCCCGAAACCCTGACGGTGGACGCGGGCCAGATGGTCATTCTGCTGGTGATGGGCGCCGTGGCCGCCGCGACCATGATTATCCCGGGCGTGTCGGGCAGCATGGTATTGATGCTGCTGGGCTATTACACCCCTGTGCTCAACGCCGTGGACGCGATGAAAAACGCCGTCTTTTCCATGGACTTTGCCGCCATGGGCGCGCCGCTTCTGATGCTCGTGCCCTTTTGCGCAGGCGTGGCGCTGGGCATCTTCGGCGTGGCAAAGCTCATCGAATGGCTTCTGTCCGGCTTCCCCACCCAGACGTACTGCGCGGTGTTGGGGCTGGTGGTCGCCTCGCCCGTGGCGATCCTCCTGCGCACGGACATGACCGGCGTGAACTGGGTGATGATCGTCGTCAGCCTCCTGACCTTCGCCCTTGGTTTTGCCGCCGCCATGATGCTGGCGCGCGGCAGCGCCGAAAGCCCCAAGGCCTGAACCGATTTTGCATCCGCCGTCCCCGAGCGCCGGCTTCGGGGGCGGCTTTTGTTCCCCCCTTGAAAGGCCTGCCATTTTCGGGTATACTGGTTCTACACTTGCCTCTGAAAGACGGCTTTGTTTGTATACTCATGACGGAAAGGTGCGTGTAAGACATGGCGACGGATCTGGAAATCGCGCGCGAAGCAACGCTTACCCCCATCGAGGACATCGCCCGGGCGGCGGGCTTTCTGCCGGAAACCGTTTCTCCCTACGGCCGCTATGTGGCCAAGATCGACCAGCGCGCCTATGCGGACCTGCCCCAGCGCGCCAAACTGGTGCTGGTGACGGCCATCAACCCCACGCCCGCCGGCGAGGGCAAGACCACCGTGTCCGTGGCCCTGGCTGACGGCATGCGCTGCATCGGCAAAAACGCCATGCTGGCCCTGCGCGAGCCCTCTCTTGGCCCGGTTTTTGGCATGAAGGGCGGCGCTACGGGCGGCGGCTATGCCCAGGTGGTGCCCATGGAGAGCATCAACCTGCACTTTACCGGCGACCTGCACGCCATTACCGCCGCCAACAACCTGCTCTGCGCCATGGTGGACAACCACATCCAGCAGGGCAACGCCCTGGGCATCGACCCCAGGCGGGTGTGCTTCCGCCACTGCCTGGACGTAAACGACCGGCAGCTGCGCCACATTGTGCAGGGGCTGGGAGGCACGCAGAACGGCACGCCCCGCGAGGACGGCTTTGACATCACCGCCGCCAGCGAGGTCATGGCGACCTTCTGCCTGGCCGCGGACCTTACCGACCTCAAGGCCCGGCTGGGGCGCATCGTGGTCGCGCGCACCTATCAGGGCGCGCCGGTCACGGCGGGCGACGTGGGCGCGGCGGGCGCCATGACGGCGCTCCTGCGCGACGCCTTCAGCCCCAACCTCATTCAGACCATCGGCCATACGCCCTGCCTGATGCACGGCGGCCCGTTTGCCAACATCGCCCACGGCTGCAACAGCGTGGCCGCCACGCGGCTGGCGCTGCGCATGTCCGACTATACGGTGACGGAGGCGGGCTTCGGCGCGGACCTGGGGGCGGAGAAGTTCCTGGACATCAAGTGCCGCATGAACGGGCTGTGGCCCAGCGCCATCGTGCTGGTGGCGACCGTGCGCGCGCTCAAGCATCACGGCGGGGCCGCGAAGGGCACCTACGCCGAGCCCAACCCCGAGGCGCTCAGGGCCGGCATGGCCAACCTCCTCAGCCACGTGAAAAATATCCGCGAGGTCTGGCAGACCCCCGTGGTGGTGGCCCTCAACCGCTTCGCCACCGACACGGCGGAGGAGCTCGGGCTGGTTTCCTCGCTGCTGGCGGAGCAGGGCGTAGCCTGCGCCCCCTGCAACGGCTGGGCCGAGGGCGGCAATGGAACCATGGAGCTGGCAAGGCTGGTGTGCGATACCGCGGATCAAAACCCCGCGCCAGCCCCCAGCTACACCTATCCCGACGAGGCATCTTTGGCCGACAAGATCCGCGCCATCGCCACGCGCATCTATCACGCCTCGGAGGTCAGCTTCGCGCCCCAGGCCCTCAAGGATCTGGCCCAGCTCGAGGCGGACGGCTTCTCCGCCTGCCCGGTCTGTATCGCCAAGACCCAGTACTCCATGAGCGACGATCCCAGCCGCCTGGGCGCGCCCGAGGGCTACGCCCTCACCATCCGATCCGCCCGCCTCAGCGCAGGCGCCGGGTTCGTGGTCGCCTTCGCGGGCAGCATCATCGCCATGCCCGGGCTTCCCAAGGTCCCCGCGGCGCTGAGCATCGACGTGGACGAAAACGGGGAGATCACCGGCCTGTTCTGACAGATCATTCGGCGCAACACACCCCACAGGCGCTGTGCGCTCTATTGAAGGAGGGTTCCCATGCAAAGCCTGCAAATGCAACTGTTACATCTGCTTCAGGAGGATTGCCGCCTGCCCTTGGAGAAACTGGCAGTGATGACCGCCTCCACCGTGGAGACCGTCGCCACCGTCATCGACGACATGGAGCGAAACGGGATCATCCTGCGCTACGCGCCCGTCATTAACTGGGACAAGACGGACCGCGAGCGCGTGGAGGCGATGATTGAGGTTCGCGTAACCCCGCAGCGCGACCAGGGCTTTGACGCCATCGCAGAGCGCATCTACCGCTTCGACGAGGTCAAATCCGTCTACCTCATGAGCGGCGCCTATGACCTGCTGCTGCTGGTGGAGGCGCATACCCTCAAGGAGCTGGCCTACTTCGTCAGCACCAAGCTCAGCACCCTGGAGACCGTCACCGGCACGGCGACGCACTTTGTGCTCAAGCGATACAAAAGCGACGGCGTCATCTTTGAAGGCAACGATGGCGACAAGAGGCTGGTGGTGACGGCGTGAGCTTCGAACCTTCGCGCTACCTCAACCAGAGCATCCTGGCGGTGCCCAAGAGCGGCATCCGCAAGTTCTTCGACGTGGCCGCCACCATGCCCGGCGCGATCTCGCTGGGCGTGGGCGAGCCGGACTTCGTGACCCCGTTCCATATCCGCAACGCGGCCATCAACAGCCTGCTTGACGGCGAGACCGCCTACACCAGCAACTGGGGGCTGCTCAGCCTGCGTCAGGAGATCGCCCGCTACATGCAGGACCGCTATCACCTGACCTACGATCCCCAAAAGGAGATTCTGGTAACGGTCGGGGCCAGCGAGGGCATCGACCTGAGCCTGCGCGTGCTGATGAACCCGGGCGACGAGGTGCTCATCCCCGAGCCCAGCTATGTCAGCTACGCGCCGGGCGTGGTCTTTGCCGGGGGCGTGCCCGTGCCCGTGCCCACCAGCGAGGAAAACGGCTTTGCGCTCATGCCCGAGGCGCTGGCCGCGGCGGTCACGCCCCGGACCAAGGCCGTCATCCTGCCCTATCCCAACAACCCCACCGGCGCGGTGCTGGACCGTCCGCTGCTGGAGCGCCTGCGCGACATATTTGTGGAAAACGACCTCATCGTCATCAGCGACGAGATCTATTCCGAGCTGACCTATACCGAGGACGGCCATACCAGCATCGCAAGCCTTCCGGGCATGCACGAGCGCACCGTCGTCCTCAACGGCTTCAGCAAGGCCTTTGCCATGACCGGGTGGCGCATGGGTTATCTCTGCGCGCCCGCTGCCTTCACCGACGTGATGTGCAAGATCCACCAGTACACCATCCTCTGCGCGCCCCGGCAGGGGCAGGTGGCCGCCGAGGAGGCGCTCCGGCAGGGCCGGGAGGACGGCTATCACGACGTGCTTTCCATGCGCGAGAGCTATGACCAGCGCCGCCGCCTGATGGTTCAGTCCTTCCGCGACATGGGCCTGAGCTGCTTTGAGCCGCTGGGCGCGTTCTACGTATTCCCCGGCATCCGAAAGACCGGCCTGAGCAGCGAGGAATTCTGCCAGCGCCTGCTGAGCGAGAAAAAGGTCGTCACCGTTCCCGGCACGGCCTTCGGCGCCAGCGGCGAAGGCTACATCCGCTGCAGCTACGCCACCGGCATCGCCAAGCTCACCGAGGCGCTGTCGCGCATGGCCGATTTTGTGTCATCCCTCTGAACCCTTTAGTCCAATCCCGGAGGTGGCTGAATGATCCCGAAAAACAGGCGTTTTTCCTTTATCCTCGTGCTGCTGATGTGCCTGACCCTGTGCCTAACCGCGCTGTGCGAGGGGGACACGGAGGAGGTTTCCATCACCATCTTTGACGAAAACGGCGAGGTCATCCTGGGCGAAACCCCGGAGCCGGAGGTCACCCCCGAGCCCACCGTGGACCCCTCTGAGCCGGTCTATGAGGCGGACGGGTCCATTCTGCTGACCATGACCTTTACCGGCGACATGACCATCGGCTCCAACGTCCAGTCCAGCGGCAAGTCCATCTTTGAAAAGGAGCTGGAGAAGCAGAAGGGGGATATCAACTTTCCCTTCCGAAACATCCGCGACATCCTGCTGGCGGACGACCTGACCATGGTCAACTTCGAGGGCACGCTCACCACCGAGGGGCGCAATCCCGACAAGACGGGCAACGAATTCCTCTTTCGCGCGGACCCCAGCTATGTGGAGATGCTGCCCGCGGGCGGCGTGGACACGGTGTCGCTGGAGAACAACCACGTGCTGGACATGGGGGAGAGCGGCCTTGAGGAGACCAAGGAAACTTTGCTGGACGCCGGCATCCCCTACGCCAGCGAGGACGAGCCGGCCATCCTGACCGTCAAGGGCGTCAAGATCGGCAGCCTGGCCTACCAGACCTTCGGCGGACGCCATGACGAGCTGATCGAAAAGGTGCCCGGCGATATCCAGGAGCTGCGCGACCAGGGCTGCGACATCGTCATCGTCAGCTACCACTGGGGCGACGAAAAGGACTACTATCCCAACAACAACCAGATCCGCCTGGGCCGCGCCACCGTGGACGCGGGCGCCGATCTGGTCGTGGGCCATCACAGCCACCGCATCAACCCTATCGAGTACTACAACGGCGCCTACATCTGCTACTCGCTGGGCAACTTCTCCTTCGCGGGCAACAACAAGCCCAGCGACATGTCCACCTACCTGTTCCAGATCCGCATGCGCGTGCGGGACGGCGAGGTGAGCAGCGAGGCCATCAAGATCATCCCCTGCCGCATCTCCAGCCGGACGGATTACAATGACTTCGCGCCCACGCCCTATACCGACGACAGCAGCGTTGAGGTCGTTTTGCGCACCCTGCGCGAAAACGGCAAGCGGCTGGACTACGCCATCGAGAATTATCCCCTCAAGTGGCCGGATGAGGAATAGCGCCTCCGTCCCGGCACAGCTCCGCAAAGAGCGCCATCAGGGGGCTGACCCATTTGTTTTTGTGATAAGCGCACACGGCTGAAATGCGCGGGCTGGCGATTTCCGTGGGGATTTCGACCAGCTCGCCGCATTTCAGCTCTTTTTCGACCACAAACTCCGGCAGGAAGGACACCCCCGCGTCGCTCCTGACCAGATTGACGATGGTGGGCACGCTCCACAGCTCGATGGTGTGGTCCAGGCGGATGGAGCGCCGGCGCAGATAGTCCTCAAACATCTGCCGGAAGATGCAGTTGGGCTCATTGATGATGAAGGGGACGGGGATGGCGCGGTCCGGCGTCACGAAGTCCGGGCAGCGCTGCGCGACCTGCGGGGAGGCGACCAGCAGCACCCGATACTGTCCGAAGGGGGCGGCGGTGAGGCTTGCGCCAAAGCCGCCCACATCCTCATAAAACACGCCCAGATCCAGCGCGCCCCCGATGAGCGCGTCCCGAATCTCATAGCAGTTCATGGAGCGCAAAAACAGCCGCGCCTTTGGCGCGCGCCTGTGAAACTCCCGGATGACGGCCGGGAGCCGGTAGCACAGCAGCGTCTCGCCCACGCCGATGCGCAGGTCCCCCTGGCACAGGGACAGCTCCCCCTCAAAGCAGCGCAGCCGCTCCATCGAGGCAAACACGTCCTCCACATAGGGCACAAGGCGCTCGCCCGCCTGGGTGAGCGCCATTTTGCGCCCCACCTTCTCAAACAGCTTTACGCCAAGCTCGTCTTCAAGCTGGGCGACCTGGAAGGTGATGGCCGACTGGGTGTAGCTCAGCCGTTCGGCGGCCCGGGAGAAGCTCCCGGCGCTGACGATGGTCAGAAAGGTGTGCAGGTACTTCAGATCCATGCCGTCCCCCTAAAAGTTCAATCATTTTGAAGAAAGAGTTTGAAAACATGAAATTGTTTTGCAGGCTTTCCGATGCTATGATACACGGTAAGAACACAAAAGGAAAGGGGCTGAGGACATGAACACGCTGGAGGCGGCCAGGCCGCAGGAAGAACAGGCGTGTTGGGCAATTCTCCGCGAGGGCAGGGAATTCCAGAAGGAGCAGGGCTTTGTGCAATGGACGGACAGCTATCCGAACCTCGAGACGGTCCGCGGCGACATCCGGGACGGAAAGGGCTTCGTGCTCAAGGTGGACGGGCGCATCGCCGCGTACATGTGCGTGGATTTTGACGGCGAGCCGGCCTATGACGTGATCGAGGGCGAATGGGGGACGGAGGAGCCGTATGCGGTCGTCCACCGGATGGCTTTTGCGCGGGAATTTCGGGGAATGGGGCTGACGGCGGCGGCATTTTCGCTGATCGAGCGCCTGTGCCTGTCCCGGGGCGTCAAAAGCCTGCGCGCCGATACGGACTTTCCCAACGAGCGCATGCAGCATGTGCTGGAGAAGAACGGATTTGAGAAGCGCGGCGTGGTCGTCTTTCAGGGCAGCGGAAAGCTGGCCTACGACAAGACGCTGGCATAGGTCCCTTCAGCGGCCCTCCAGCAGCGCGCCCAGCGCCGGGGGCATCGGGCTTTCCCGCTCGAGCCATTCGCCGGTCACGGGATGGCGCAGGCGCACGTAGGCGCTGTGCAACGCAAAGCGCCCGGGCAGGCAGGCCAGCTCGGTTCCATAGAGAAAATCACCCGCCACGGGGCAGCCCAGAGCCGCGAGATGCACGCGGATCTGATGGGTGCGGCCCGTATCCAGGCGAAGGCGAAGAAGGCTCCGCCCGCCGCGCTTCTCCAGCACGCGGTAGAACGTGCGCGCGGGCCTGCCGTTCGGACGGACCTCGCGGCGGATGGTCGCGCCCTCTGCCTTGGCGATGGGCAGGTCGATCACGCCCCCGGCCTCCGGCGGCGCGCCCTCGACCACGGCGAGGTATTCCCGGATAAATTCGTTTGTGTGCAAAAGACGCTGCAAGAGGTCCTGCGCATGCGCGGTCCGGGCCACGGCCATCAGTCCGCTGGTTCCGCGGTCCAGGCGGTTGACGGGCCGGTAGACGAACTGTGCCGGACAGCCCGCCCAGGCATAGAGCGCGTTTTCCAGCGTGGGGCCTTCCTGCCGTATCGAAGTGGAGGAGGGCAATGGCGCGGGCTTGTCCACCAGCCAGAAATGCGCGTCCGCATAGGGGACGCGCAGGGGCAGCTCATAGGGCGCGGGCAGGGGCGCGGCGGCCTCGGGCACATCCACGCACAGGCGCTCGCCCGCGCGTACGCGGCGGTCCGCGAGCACGGGCGAGCCGTCAAGCATGAGCGCGCCATGGAACTTGGCGCGCTTGAACTGCCCGCCGCTCAGGCGCAGGCCGCCCATGGCCGCCTGCCGCACCGTGCGGCCGTCCAGGGCGGGGGGAATCACCAGCTCGTAACGCGGCATGTCCGCCTCCCCGCGCTAGCGCGCGTTCAAATCCTTTTTGATCTGCGTGGTGCTGATCTCCGGCGTGCGGGGCAGATACACCACCTCCACGCCTTCGGCTTTAAGAAAATCGAATTTTCCTTCCCAGTCGTCGCCCATGACGAAGGTGTCGATATGGTAGTCGTGGGCGTCGGTGCGCTTTTGCTCCCAGCAGGTTTCGGGGATGACCAGGTCCACGTAGCGGATGGCCTCCAGCAGCTCCTTTCGCTGCTCGTAGCGGAAATAGCAGATTTTGTTTTTTTCGTTGAGGTTGAACTCGTCCGTGGAAAGGGCCACGATCAGGTAATCGCCCAGGGCGCGGGCGCGCCGCAGGAGGTTGATGTGCCCGTAATGCAGCAGGTCGAAGGTGCCGTAGGTGATGACGCGCTTCATGCTTTTCCGCCTTTCTCACAGGGCGGCGGCGCGCTGGCCGTCGTGCTTGGAAACGCGCTCGTTCTCCGGCGGCGGGGTCATGTAGTCGCCGTAGTGAAGCACGAGCATGTCGTGATAGTGCGTGCACATGCGAAACATGTGCCCCTCAAAGGGGTAATCCTGATAGGAGCGGGCGTAGGAGGCCGGGTAGGTCAGCCCCAGGCAGCTGAACTGCTCGTCGCTGATGTGCAGAAGGCTCCCGTCGCCGCAGGCGACGTGCGAGCCGATCCAGCGGTAGACGCGCAGCTTGAAGCGCCGGGTGAAGGGCAGGCCCAGCAGGTGCGTGGAGCGAAGCAGCACCCGGTTTTTTGTGCTGAAGCGGCTGAGGTCCGCGCCCCGCTTGAGCGTTCCCTGCATCAGCTGCAACAGAAAGACCTTGATCTTGCGCGGCAGGGGCGAGGCGCTGACGGGCTCGAAGTGGAACAGGTCCACAAAGGGCCGCTGGCCGTTGATGGGCTCCCGGGGCACCACGCGGCAGACCCAGGTGTCCTGATCGGTCACGGTGTAGCGCTCGCTCCGGCGGGGGAAGACGTCCATGAAGCGCGCCAGCGCCTCTTTGGTAAAGGCCAGGTCCAGGTCGTCGTCCCAGGGGATGAAGCCCCCGTCGCGCACCGCACCCAGCATGGTCCCGCCCAGAAGCGAATACTCAATGCCGTTTTCGCGGCAGACGCGGTCGATCTCGACCATCATGTCCAGCAGCATCCGCTGTATGTCGCGCATCCCGTAGCGGTTTTCCTCCAGCGGCATGGGCCGGCCTCCTTTCCTAGCGTCCAAAGCGCTTGAGCATAAAGCCAAGCCGCCCCATGAGCGATTTGAGCGCCTTTCGGTCAAACAGCCAGGCGGAGAGGAACGACACCGCCGTGGCGTAGAGCGTCATCATCACCCCGTACATGGCCCAGGTGAAGAACCGCCGGGGCGGGTCCACCAGCATCAGGCACGGCGCGGCGATGACCACGACCGTCACGAACATGCGGGCGATGCGCCAGGCGGATTTGCGCCAGGAAGTGCCCGTGACCTCCCGGGGCACGAAGCTGAGCTGGCACACCGTGCGCGTCAGATTGCCCAGGCACACGCCCGCCACGATGCCGCACAGGGAGCTCAGCGTCCCCAGAGGCAGCAGCAGCAGGCCCAGCGCCATGCCGGAAACGATGGTGACGCCCACCTGCCAGATGCAATGGGCGCGCACCTCGCGGAACTTGCCGCTGGCGGAGATCATCAGGTCCATGGGCATCTTGGCATGGTTGGTCAGTGCCTCGGCGATGATGAGCATCCCAAGGAGCGGCGTGTCGTAGTTGACGTCCGTGACGCCGTGGGTATAGAGGTTGACAAAGGGGACGATCAGCACGGCGGCGGCCCCGAAGAGGATGCTGACCACCAGGTAATACAGGCACTCAAAGTCGCGGTAGGCGCGCTGGAAGGCGCTTTTGCGGCCGCTGACCAGAAGGTTTCCGAAGATGGAATAGATGCCCGTGGTGGCCATCTTGAGGATGCCCCACAGCCCCACCGTAACCATGTGATAGACGCCGTAGACGCTGAGGATTCCCGCGTCCCGCGTGACCACCGTGCCCAGGATCACGCCGGCGCCCTGCTGGAACACGCTGGTCAGCTCCACATACAGGGCGTCCCAGCGCTTGCCCAGCGCACCCCGGTTGGGGGCCGCGTGCACGTTCACATGCGGATAATGCTTTTTGGCGTAGCGCGACAGGAGCAGGGACCTGAGCAGAATGGTCAGCGACGCCGCCAGGCGCACCACGATCACGTCCTGCCCCAGGTAGGGCAGCACCACGATCAGCGCCGTGGAGAGCAAAAGCGAGGTCATCGACGCCAGCGATACCACATACGTGCGCTGATCGGCGGTGAGCAGCACGCGGTAGCGCGACATGGTGAAAAATTCCAGAGCGCCCGACAGGCCCATGGCGACGATGAGCGCCATGACGCTCAGATGGCTCACGCGGATGCCGTTTAGATCCGTGACGGGCACGAAAAACGGATAGGCGACGGCAAACGCCAGCGTGATGAAGCCAAAGAGCCATCCGGCCGTGTTGTAAAAGCCACGCGCCGCCGAGACGATGCCGCTGACGGCCGCATCGTCGCGCCGGGCCAGGGGCTCATAGAGGGCGACGTTGGCCGCGGCGGCCAGGCCGGCCTCCACCATCTTGAAATAGGTCAGGAACTCGGTTACGGATACGATCAGCCCGTTGATCTCCGAGCCGTAGTAGAGGATCATCAGGCGGGGCGTGATAAAACCCATCACCATCGCCGTGAGCTGATAGACGGCGGTGGAGAGCATGTTTTGCACGAAGCGTGCGGTGCGGGTGGTGCTCAAAGCGGGGTTCTCCCTTTCGTGCGTTGGCTTAGCGGCCTAGCCACATGCCCGCGTCCATGTCGCTGGGCATGCGCCAGTCGCCGCGCGGGCTGAGGCTGACCGAGCCCACCTTGGGGCCGTCTGGCACGCAGTTGCGCTTGAACTGCTGGGCAAAGAAGCGCCTGAGGAAGGTTTGGAGCTGACGGTCGATCTTCTCGGGGTCATATAGGCTCGAAAACGCCTGCCGGGCCAGCATTTTCAGCTTTCCGGGCGACGCGCCGCTGTCCATGAGGTGGTAGAGGAAAAAGTCATGCAGGGCGTAATCGCCCAGGATATCCTCGGTGCGCTGCTGAAGCTCGCCTTCGGAGACGGGGAGCAGCTCCGGGCTGATGGGGGTTGCGATGACGTCCTGGCAGATGGAGGCAACCGAGACGCCAAAGCAGCGCCCCAGATGCCATACGAGGCTCTTGACCAGCGTCTTTGGCACGGAGCAGTTGACGTTGTACATGCTCATATGATCGCCGTTATAGGTGCAAAAGCCCAGCGCGGCTTCGCTCAGGTCGCCGGTGCCCAGCACCAGGCCGCCGACCTTGTTGGCATAGTCCATCAAAATCTGCGTTCGCTCCCGGGCCTGGCTGTTTTCGTAGGTCACGTCGTGCACGCGCTCGTCCTGGCCGATGTCCAGAAAATGCTGCTTCACCGCCGCGCCGATGGGGATTTCCAGCGCGGTTACGCCCAGCGCGTCCATGAGCTTTTCCGCGTTGGAGCGGGTGCGGCCGCCCGTGCCCATGCCGGGCATGGTGATGGCGTGGATGCCCTTGCGCTCCAGGCCCAGCGTGTCGAAGGCCCGCACGGCCACCAGCAGCGCCAGCGTGGAATCCAGCCCGCCGGAGACGCCCACCACGACCGTGCGGCCATGGACGGCGCGAAGCCGCGTCTGAAGGCCCATGCACTGAATCTGGACGATCTCATCCAGCCGATCCTGCGCATCCGCGCCAAAGGGCACAAAGGGCATCGGCTCCAGCAGCCGCATCAGCGGCAGGGGAGCGTCCGCGGCAGGTCCCAGGGCGACGCGTCGGGGCTGCCTGCGCGGCATCTGATGGAAACTGCCGTTTCGCTGGCGCTGGTAGCGCAGGCGCTGCACGTCGATGTCCGCCATCGCCAGGCTGCCGGCCATGGCGAAGCGCTCGCCCTCGCTCAGGGCACGCCCGTTTTCAAACACGGCGGTATAGCCGTCAAAGACCATGTCGCTGGTGCTCTCCCCAAAGCCCGCGCCCGCATAGACATAGCCCGCGTAGAGGCGGCCGCTCTGCTGGGAAAGCAGGCCCCGGCGGTAGGCGTGCTTGGAAACCAGGGCGTTGGAGGCGCTGGGGTTGAGGATGAGGTCCGCGCCCTCCACCGCCAGGTGCGAGCTGGGCGGCAGCGGGGTCCACAGGTCCTCGCACAGCTCCACGCCAAAGACGAAGCCGTCCATGTCAAAGAGCGTATCCGCGCCCAGCGGGCAGCTCACGCCGCCCCGCACGACCGTCTCCTCAACACCCGCGCCGCTGACGAACCAGCGCGTTTCATAAAACTCGTTGCCGTTGGGAAGGTAGGTCTTGGGAACCAGCGCGCGCACCTTTCCGTCCTTGAGCACGGCCGCGCAGTTATACAGCCGCCCCTGATGGCACAGGGGCAGCCCCACCACGGCCGCCATGCCCTCCGTGCGCCCGGCCAGGCGCACCAGCGCCGCCCAGGCGCGCTCCTGCACCAGATCGTGCACAAGCAGGTCGCCCAGCGTATAGCCGGTCAGACACAGCTCCGGGAACACCACGGCCTGCACCCCCTGCGCTGCGAGGCGCTCCAGGGCCAGGGCAATCTCCCGCTCGTTGGCCTCCACGTCCCCCAGATGGACGGGCAGGCTGACCGCGGCAACGCGCGCAAATCCTTCCGGCATAACGGCTTCCTCCCTGTCAGCTCACCTTGATGAGCATGTTTTTCTGATCGTCCAGCTCCACGCTGATAAGCCCTTCCTTCTCCATGGCCTTGAGCATGTCGCTGAAGCGCTTGAAGCCCAGCGCCTTTTCCGAGAAGCCCGGGAAGCTGGCCTGGATGTCGGCCTTGAGGATGCTGGGGTTGATGCGCTCAAAGCCGTCCTCCTTGTAGCGGGAGAGCTGCTCGCGGATAAGGGCGCGCCAGTTGTCCTTGTTGAGCTCGGGCTCGCTCTCCTTGCTGCTCTGGGAGAGGGAGACCATGACGTTGAAGTTGTCGCTTCGGATATGCAGGGCGCCGAACTGCTTGCTCAGCTTGTCCAGGAGCTTTAAAAACGTGGTGCAGCCATAGGACTTTTCGTTGAAGTCGGGCCGCAGGCGAAGCAGAATCCCCTTGAGCTCGCTGGCATAGAGCTCGTCCTTGTCGGTCTGCTCCTCCAAAATGCCGCACAGCGCCTTGTTGAGCTCCTGCTCGTCCAGAGGCTCCTTGTCCGCGGCAGCCTTTTTCTTGCCCGTGGGCTTGCGGGTACGTCCGCCGACGTTCTCCAGAAACTGAAACTCGTTGCAGGCGTTGATAAAGATGTTGCTGGCCGCCGCCGAGCGGCTGATGCCCAGCACGAACTTGCCCATGCTTTTGAGCCGGCCCACCAGCGGCGTATAGTCGCTGTCGCCGGAAACGATACAGAAGCTGTCAATCAGGGGGTTGGTGAAGGCCACCTCCAGCGCGTCGATGACCAGGAGGATGTCGGCGTTGTTCTTCTGGCTGATGCCGTAGCGAAGGCTGGGCACGACGGTAAAGGTGTTGGAGAGGAGGACCTCCTTGAGGTCGCTGTACTGGTCGGTATAGCCGTAGACCTTGCCCAGCAGGATGTCGCCGCGAATCTTAACCTTCTCCAGCACGGAAAGCAGGGTGTCCACCTTCGCGCCGCAGTTTTCCAGATCCACGAACAGGGCAAATTTGGAGCTGCTCATCGTTGATTCCCCTTTCAGATGCGGAAGGTGTACTTGTCGCCGCGAATCCACTGGCGGCTGAGGTGCATGGGCTCGCCGTGCTGGTCCATGACCAGCTCGTTAAGCAGCAGCAGCGCGTCGCCCTGCGCCGTGCCCAGATGCCGGCTCACCAGCGGGGTGGCGTGGCCCAGGGAGATGTCATGCACCGCCGAGGTGGGGACGATGCCGCGCCGCCTGAGCAGGTCGTAGAGCGAGCCGTCCAGCGCCTCGTCCATCAGAAAGGCGTAGCGCTCCGGGAAGCGGTTGATCTCCAGCATGACCGGCTCGCCGTCGCACAGGCGCAGGCGGCAGATTTCCACAACCCGGCTCCCCGGGGCGGCGGAAAGGCGTTCGACGTCCTCCTGCGTGGCCTCCTCCATCGTAATGCTGATGAGCTTGGTCCCGGCGGCGTGGCCGTTCTGCCGGCAGGCCGCCGAGAAGCTGGTGATCTGGTGCAGGTCGCGCTGGATGCGCTCGTCGGCCACAAACGTGCCCTTGCCCTGCCTGCGTACCAGAAGCCCCTCCTGTACCAGGTCCAGCATGGCCTTGCGCACGGTTACGCGGCTTACGCCGTAGGTGTCGCACAGGAGCTGCTCACTGGGGATGCGCGCCCCGGAGGGATAGACCCCGGCGAGGATGTCGTTTTTCAGCCGTGTCATGAGCTGCTGGTACAGAGGGCTCTGGCTCTTTTTCTCCAAAGGTTTGTCTTGCACGTGGTTTTCCTCCGTCACTCGATCCCCAAGAAGGCCAGAAAGCCCGTCTCGTAAAGGAAGGCCATGGTATCGCTGATGACGCCCATGGGCATCTCCACCAGGATGGGGACGGCCGACAGGGCCAGCGTGGGCAGGTAGAGCTGCTTGTATTCCTCCATGAAGCTCTCGTTGAGGTGGAAAAAGTCATTCTGGTTGTCGTAGACGCGCTCGACCATCGCGCTTGCGGGCAGAAGTTCCATGTCCGCCTGATAGGAAAGCGTCAGGGCGGGCTTTTGCGTCTGGGGATGCAGCCAGTCCACCTCCAGGGTCATGGCATAGGGCAGCTCGGCGGCGTCGCGGCTGTAGCGATAGCACAGGCTGACCGGCGCGGGCACCTCATAGAGACATTCGCCGCCAAGCACGACGGACGCTGTGCCCTCCGCGCTGAGCGCGCCGTCCGTGGGCAGGCCGTCGATGTCCACATTGAGCGTGAGGCGCTCCGCCTCCTCCAGCGTAATCCGCAGCGCGCCGTGAATGGCATCGCCGGTGTTTTCGTAGGAGACGGTCAGCTCATAGCCCTCGCTGTCGGGCAGACAGAGGGTAAAGCGCTCGCCGGCTTCGTCCAGGGTATGCGTGAAGATCTCCGTCCCACCCAGGGTGTAGGTCTGGGTCACGCCGTCATCGGAGATGAACAGGCCCTCGCTCTCCGGGTCCATGTAGATAAGCCAGTCCTCCAGATAGCCCAGCTTTTGCAGCATCAGGTCGGAGGCGCCCAGATCCGTGAGCATGCAGGTGAAGTAGAAGTAGGCGCGTTCGTAATCCCAGTCGTCGTTGACGATCAGGTCCAGCGCCTCGCACAGCTCGTAGAGGTCGGCGTGGCTCACATGGCGGTCGCCCTCGCCCGAGAGCGCCTCGGCGATGGGCTCATAATAGCTCGAGCCGATGTAGTAGCTGGCCTCGGGATAGAGAAACAGGGCGATGAGCTGCGTGGGCAGGCCCATGAAATAGTAGCCCTTGAGCATGAACTCAAAGAAGTTGTGCATCTGGAAGTGGATGCTGTCGCCGCGCAGCGCGTCGGCGCGCACATAGCGGTAGCTGTGATAGCCGTCATAGACGAAGGGCAGGACGTTTTCGCCGTTGACGCACAGGCCGCCATCAAAATAGACGCGGCTGATGTTGGTCAAAAAGCGCTGCACATCGATGACACCCTCCAGGCTCAGCTTGGAGAGAAAGGTTTCCCAGTCGGCGTAGTGCGCCGCGCCGTCATTGGGAAAGCCGTCCGCGTGCGCCTGCAGGGACAGGGTGAAATCGGAGCGGGTCACATCGTCCCCGGCATCCTGCGCCTCCTCGGCCAGCGCCGCGGGAAGGGCCGCCGTGAGCAGGCACAGAGACAAAAGCAGCGCAAACAGCTTTTTCAGGATATACATCTGTGGATCAAACCTCCTTGTTTGAGGCGCGGGCCGTCAGCCCTTGGCGCGGTGGGCGGCGCGGGCGCGCTCCTCATGAGAGAGGACGCGCTTGCGCATGCGCAGGGATTTGGGGGTGATTTCCAGAAGCTCGTCGTCGTCGATGAACTCCAGGCACTCCTCCAGGGTAAGGGGATGAACGCTCACCAGGCGAAGGCTGTCCTCGCTGGCGGAAGCGTTTCGCATGTTGGTGACGTGCTTTTGCTTGCAGACGTTGACCACCAGATCGTCGGGGCGGGCGTTCTGGCCGCAGATCATGCCCTTGTATACGGGCGTCTGCGGCCCGATGAAGAGCGTGCCGCGCTCCTGGGCGTAGAACAGGCCGTAGCTGGTGGACTCGCCGTCCTCAAAGCACACCAGCGCGCCGGCGCTGCGGTGGGGGATGTCGCCCTTGACGGGCTCATACCTTTCAAACACGCTGGACATGATGCCCTCGCCCCGCGTGTCGGTCATGAACTCGGAGCGGTAGCCGAACAGGCCGCGCGAGGGGATGAGGAACTCCAGGCGCACGCGGTCCAGGCCGTGCATGCTCTCCATCACGCCGCGGCGGCGGCCGATCTTCTCGATCACCGCGCCGGCGTAGGCCTGCGGCACGTCGGCGACCATGCGCTCGATGGGCTCGCAGCGCACGCCGTCGATCTCCTTGTAGAGCACCTGCGGCTTGGACACCTGGAACTCGTAGCCCTGGCGGCGCATGTTTTCAATCAGGATGGAAAGGTGCAATTCGCCGCGGCCGCGCACCTCGAAGGCGTCGGGGCTGTCGGTCTCGTTGACGCGCAGGGACACGTCGGTCTGCAACTCGCGCATGAGCCGGGCCCGCAGATGGCGGCTGGTGACGTACTCGCCCTCGCGGCCGGCAAAGGGGCTGTTGTTGACCGAGAAGGTCATGGTCACGGTCGGCTCGGTGATGCTCACAAAGGGCAGCGCCTCCACCTGCTCGGGCGCGCAGACGGTGTCGCCGATGCCGATGTCCTCGATGCCGCTCATGGCCACGATGTCGCCCATCGAAGCCTCCTTGGCGGGCACGCGCTTGAGGCCGTCAAAGGTGTACAGGCTGGTCAGGCGCAGCGGCTGGGAGACCTTTTCGGTATCAAAGTTGGTCTTGATGACGGTCATGCCCTCCGAGAGCGTGCCGCGGGCGATGCGGCCGATGCCGATGCGGCCCACGTAGTCGTTGTAGTCGATGGTGGAGATGAGCACCTGCGCGGGGCCCTCCAGATCGCCCTCGGGCGCTGGGATGTATTCCAGGATCGTGTCAAACAGGGGACGCAGGTCCTGGCCGGGCTGGCTGAGGTCCAGCGTGGCGGTGCCCTGGCGGGCGCTGGCGTAGACGATGGGGCGGTCCAGCGCGGTTTCGTCCGCGCCCAGCTCGATGAACAGGTCCAGCACCTCGTCCACCACCTCGTCGCAGCGGGCGTCGGGGCGGTCCACCTTGTTGATGACCACGATGACGGGCAGCTTCAGCGACAGGGCCTTTCTGAGCACGAAGCGGGTCTGGGGCATGGGGCCCTCAAAGCTGTCCACCAGGAGCAGCACGCCGTCCACCATTTTGAGCACGCGCTCCACCTCGCCGCCGAAGTCGGCGTGGCCAGGGGTGTCGACGATGTTGATCTTGGTGGATTTGTAATGTACGGCCGTGTTTTTGGCCAAAATGGTGATGCCGCGCTCGCGCTCGATGTCCCCCGAGTCCATGACGCGGTCGGCCACCTGCTGGTTCTCGCGGAAAACGCCGCCCTGCTTGAGCATCTCGTCCACCAGCGTGGTCTTGCCGTGGTCAACGTGGGCGATGATGGCGATGTTGCGGATATCGTTGCGGATCATAAAAAGCCTCTTTCCTTCTCTTGCTGGTATCGGGGAAACGCCGCCTCACATCCTCGCGGGAGGCACCCCCGCCAGCGGGGAAACCAGGTAGAAATCATGCATATACGCTGCGCACGGCCGTTTCGGCCAGCTCCAATCCTTCGTTGTTTTCCATCGCCAGGCGGATGGACCAGTCATTTTCAAAGAGCAGCACCTCGCGCTCCTGGGAGTCAAAGGCGCGGCCGCTGGTGGAGGTGAGCTTGAGCTTTTCCACGGGCACGGGGGATTTGGTCACCCAGCGCACGTAGCGGAAGGGCAGGCGGTCCATGAGCATGGTCACGCCGTACTCGGTCTTGAGGCGGTGCTCCAGCACCTCGAACTGAAGCACGCCGACCACGCCCACCAGGAAGTCCTCCCGGCCCGTCTCGGTGCGGCGGAAGGTCTGGATGGCGCCCTCCTCGGCGAGTTGCAGGATGCCCTTCAAAAACTGCTTGCGCTTCATGCTGTCCTCGGGGCGCACGCGGGCGAAGTGCTCGGGCGCGAAGACCGGGATGGAGGAAAAATGCAGCTTGGGGCCGGCGGAGAGCGCGTCGCCCAGGTGGAAAAAGCCGGGGTCAAACAGGCCGATGATGTCGCCCGCGTAGGCGTTTTCGACGGCCTCGCGCTCGTCGGCCATGAACTGCTGGGGCTGCTTGAGCTGAATGAGCTTGTCCGTGCCGGAATGATAGACCGTCATGCCCTTTTGAAACTCGCCGCTGACCACGCGCACGAAGGCCAGGCGGTCGCGGTGGGCGGGATTCATGTTGGCCTGAATCTTGAAGATAAAGCCGGAGAAGTACGGCTCGGTGGGCAAGATTTCGCCGATGTCGGCCATGCGGGGCAGGGGCGGCGGCGTGATGGACAAAAACGCCTCCAGGAAGGGCTCCACGCCGAAGTTGGTGACGGCTGAGCCGAAGAACAGCGGCGTAAGCCGGCCTTCCAGCACGGCCTGCTTGTCAAAGGGATCGCCCGCCACGTCCAGAAGCTCGATTTCCTCATGCAGGCGGCTGAGGTAATGCGCCTCCAGCGCGGAAGCGGCCTCGGGGCTGTCCAGCTTCACGGACCGCTGGTCGGCCATGCTCATGCCGTGGTTGCCGCCGGAATAGAGCAGGATGTTCCCGCTCTCGCGCTGATAGACGCCCTGGAAGTCACCGTCCACGCCGATGGGCCAGTTCATGGGGCAGGAACGGATGCCCAGCACCTGCTCCAGCTCCTCCATGAGCGCAAAGGGGTCCTTGCTGGCGCGGTCCATCTTGTTGACGAAGGTGAAGATGGGAATGTTGCGCAGGCGGCAGACCTTGAAGAGCTTGATGGTCTGCTCCTCCACGCCCTTGGCCGCGTCGATGAGCATGACCGCCGCGTCGGCCGCCACCAGCACGCGGTAGGTGTCCTCGCTGAAATCCTGGTGCCCGGGGGTGTCGAGGATGTTGATGCGGCAGCCGCCGTATTCAAACTGCATGGCGCTGGACGTTACGCTGATGCCGCGCTGCTTTTCGATCTCCATCCAGTCGCTGGTGGCGTGTCGCTCGGCCTTGCGGGCCTTGACGCTGCCGGCCTGGCGGATGGCGCCGCCGTAGAGCAGCAGCTTTTCGGTCAAAGTGGTCTTGCCTGCGTCCGGGTGGCTGATGATGGCGAACGTGCGCCGCTTGCGGATCTGTTCCAGCGCCTCCGCGCTCAGGGTAGCTTCGCTCATGCGGGTCAAAATCCTCTCTTCCCAGCGATAATACATAGTACAACATCCTATTGTACTATGGATGCAAAAGTGCTGTCAAGAGGCGGCGTTCAAAGGTTTTGAACCGCGGGAAAAAACAAGTTGTCTTAGGGACAAAAAAAGTCCCGCGCCGCGGACGCGGGGCGGGACCTTGAGAAAACGGGCGTTACCGGCTGCCCTTGTCGTAGGGGATGCCCTCGGCCTTGGGCGCGCGGCTGCTCTTGGAGGTAAAGGCCAGCACGATCAAAGTGATGAGGTAGGGAAGCAGACGGTAGAAGTTGGTGTTGATGCCCAGGTTCTTGAGGAAGTAGATCTGCTCCCCGGAGCTGTTTAGCACATAGAGGCTGCCGTAGCTGGCGGCGATGCACTTGAACAGGCCGAAGAGAAGTGCCGCGCCCGCCACGCTCAGGGGCTTCCAGTTGCCGAAGATCATAACCGCCAGCGCCAGGAAGCCAAAGCCCGCCACGTCGCCGTTGGAGGTGCAGTTGGTGGTGGTCAGCGCATAGACGAAGCCGCCCATGCCCGCCAGCGCGCCGGAGATGGTCACGCCCGCGTAGCGCATCTTGAAGACGTTGATGCCCAGGCTGTCGGCGGCCTGCGGGTTCTCGCCGCAGGAGCGCAGCCTCAGGCCGAAGCGCGTGCAGTAGAGGATGACGGACATGATGATGAACACCAGAATACACACATACGTGGCCAGATAGACCTTGTTGACGAAGGTGTCAAAGAGGAAGCCGACTTCGTCCGTTCGCCCGTAGCCGAACATGCTCTTTTTGAGCATGAACCAGCTCGCGCTGTCGCCGGTGGCCATCTGCAGGGTGTTCTGGTTGGCGATCAGGCGGATGAGGAACAGCACCAGCGCGGGCGCCAGGAGGTTGAGCGCCGTGCCGCCGACGGTCTGGTCGGCGCGCAGGTTGATGGCCGCGAAGGCCAGAAGCAGCGAGAACACCGCGCCCAGCAGCGCCGCCACCGCCATGGTCATGAGCATAAAGCCCTGCAGGCCAACCCAGTTGTCCGCGGCCTTGACCGCGTCAAACCAGCCCCATTGCTGAACCAGGCGCACAAAGAGCACGCCGATGAACGCGCCGAAGATCATGATGCCTTCCAGCGCGAGGTTGATGACGCCGCTGCGCTCGGCGTATACGCCGGCCAGGGCCACGATCATCAGGGGAACGGCGTAGATCAGCGTCTGACGGATCAGAAATACCATGCTGCCGGAGGTGAGGTTTTCAAACAGGGTTTCCATCATGCCTTCAGCGCCTCCTTTCCCTCCGGTTTGGAATCCGTGGGCCCTTTGAGCGGAGGATCGTTCTTGTGGGCCTTGCGGTGGCCCAGGAGCGTCTTGATGAGCAGCGAGAAGGCGCTCAGGTAGACGATCACGGCGATGATGACGTCGGTGATGTACTCGTTGTAGGCGGTCAGGTTGGTCATCTGCAGGCCCGCGATGTCCAGCATGGACATGAACATGCCGGTAAAGATGACGCCGATGGGGTGGTTGGCCGCCAGCAGCGCCACGGGGATGCCGTTGAAGCCCGCCGCCGGGAGGCTTTGATAGGTGGACCAGAAGAACTCCGTGTTGCCGCTCAGGTAGTACAAAGACCCGGCCGCGCCGGCCAGGGAGCCCGCGATGGCCATGGAGAGGACGATGTTGCGCTTGTCCTTGATGCCCGCGTAGCGCGCGGCGAAGCGGTTGGAGCCGCAGGCCTTGAGCTGGTAGCCGAAGGTGGTGCGGGTTAGGACGACGTAGACGATCACCGCGAGGATGGCGGCGACCACGATGCCGCCATTGACCTGGGAGTCGGGGAAGATCATATCCAGGCCCATCTTGGAGGTGGCCACGTTGTTGAAGGTGGTTTTATAGATGTAGCCGCTCTTGGTGTTCTCCACCACGTTTTTGAGGTTGGAGACGTCAAAAAGCCAGGTCACCAGGTTGGCGGCGATCCAGTTGGTCATGATGCAGGCCAGGACCTCGTTGATGTTGAGCAGCGATTTGAGCATGCCGGGGATGGACCCCCACAGCGCGCCCGCGAGCATGCCGCCGAAAAAGGCCAAAAACCAGATGATCTGCGGCGGGACGACGGAGGAGGGGACGGACAGGGCGATGAAGAGCGTGGCCGCGGTGCCCGCCAGGTACTGCCCCGGCGCGCCGATGTTAAACAGGCCCGTCTTGAACGCCACCGCCACGGAAAGGCCCGTGAGGATCAGCGGAGTTGCGCGGAAGAGCATGTTGCCCACGCTGGCGGGATTGAAGCCGAAGGTCAGCGCGCCCGCCGCGTCACGGCCGGTGGCGAACAGGCCGCCGAAGATAAGGCGCACGCCGTCCCAAACGCTTTTGAGGCCCAGCGTGGGATTGCACAGGCCCACGATCAGGATAATCACGCTGCCCGCGACCAGGCCCGCCAGAATCGACAGGACCGACGCCATGACCGAGCGCGTGCCGTCCTGGTGCCAAAGCTTGCGTAACCGGTTTTTCATGCCTGCGCCACCTCCTGCCGCTTCGCGCCGGCCATGTAGAGGCCCAGCTCCTCGACGGTCGTCTCCTTGGGATCGAACTGACCCACGATCTGGCCCTCGTACATCACCAAAATGCGGTCGGAGAGGTTCATCACCTCATCCAGCTCCAGGCTGACCAGCAGCACGGCCTTGCCCTCGTCGCGCAGCTTGACCAGCTCCGCGTGGATGTATTCGATGGCGCCCACATCTAGGCCGCGCGTGGGCTGAACCGCCACGATCAGCGGCTTGTCGCGGTCGATCTCGCGGGCCACGATGGCCTTTTGCTGGTTGCCGCCGGACATGCTGCGCGCGATGGTGAGCGGGCCCTGGCCGGAGCGCACGTCGAACTGCTCAATGAGCCTTTCGGCGTAGTTGCGCGTCTGGTCAAAGCGGATGAAGCCATGGCGCTGGAACTGGGGCTCCTCGAAGCGCTGCAGAACGAGGTTTTGCTCCAGCGTAAAGTCCAGAATCAGCCCGTGCTTGTGCCGGTCCTCGGGGATGTGGCTCATGCCCGCGTCGCTGCGGGCCTGAATGGGGGCGTGGGTCACGTCGTGCCCGCAAAGCGTGATCTTGCCGCCGGAGGGCTTCTCAAGCCCCGTGATGGCATAGACCAGGTCGGTCTGGCCGTTGCCGTCGATGCCGGCGATGCACACGATCTCCCCCGCCCGGGCGGTGAAGGAGACGTTTTTGACCGCGTCGCGCTTGTAAAGGCGCGAGGGAACGCTCAGGTTTTCCACCGTGAGCACGGGCTCCGTGGGCCTGGCGGGGTCCTTTTCCACCACGAGCTGGACGGGGCGGCCCACCATCATGCGGCTGAGCTCCTCCTGCGTGGTGGAGGCGGTGTCCACCGTGCCCACGTAGCGACCCTTGCGCAGCACCGTCACGCGGTCGGAGACCTCCATGATCTCGTTGAGCTTGTGGGAGATGAACAGGATGCTCTTGCCCTCCTCCCTAAGGCCCCGCATGATCTCCATGAGCTCCTCGATCTCCTGCGGGGTGAGCACCGCGGTGGGCTCGTCAAAGATGAGCACCTCGTTGTCGCGGTAGAGCATCTTGAGGATCTCCACGCGCTGCTGCATGCCCACGGTGATGTCTTCAATTTTCGCGTCCAGGTCCACCTTCAGGCCGTAGCGCTCGCTGAGGGAGAGGACCTTCTGACGCGCGGCGCGGCGGCTGAGAAAGCCGCATTTGGTATCCTCCGCGCCCAGGATGATGTTGTCCAGCACGGTAAAGACATCGATGAGCTTGAAATGCTGGTGCACCATGCCGATGTGCAGGGCCGTGGCGTCATTGGGGTCGTTGATCTGGACTTCCTTGCCGTCCTTTTTGATGACGCCCTCCTCCGGCTGGTAAAGGCCGAACAGGACGCTCATCAGCGTGGATTTGCCAGCGCCGTTCTCGCCCAGCAGCGCATGGATCTCGCCCCTGCGAAGCTGCAGCGTGATATCGTCGTTGGCTTTAATCCCGGGAAATTCCTTGGTGATGTGGAGCATTTCGATAACGTATTCCGGCGCGTTATCCAACCGCGTCCACCCCCCTTTCTGCTTGTTTCGACAGAACGTGCCATTTCACTGTAGTGTTAACATTATATCGGTTTGAGGGATAAATTGCAAGGAAAACGGCGCCGCGCCGCGCAGAAAGTGCGCGGCTTTGCCAGACAAAAAAAGCCGGGGCGGGCTTTCGCCCGCCCCGGCAGGGGGGATCGTTTATTCGTAGATGATTTCGACGTTCTCCAGGCCGGCGTTGACGACGGCGTCAGCCTCCAGCACGGTGTCGTCGATGACCACGGTGCCGTCCTTGATGGAGGCCAGCAGCGCTTCGTACTCCTCGATGGTGTAGCTCTCCAGCGACCAGGTATCGGTGGGCAGGCCAACGGCGTCGTCATTGGCGCCAAGGCTGGTGGCGATGTTGCCGACCTCGTCCCACTCACCGGCGTAGAACTTGCCGATGGCCCAGGAGGTCGCGTTGACCAGGCCCTTGAGGGCGGAGGTCACGACGGTCTCGGACTCGTAGCTCTGGTCCACGTCCACGCCCACGACGAACAGGTCGTTGGCGGAGGCGGCGGAGACGATGGAGGAGAACATGGAGCCGCCGCAGGCGAAGATGATCTCGGTGCCGTTCTCATACCAGCCCTGCGCCATGGTCTGAAGCTCGGGGGAGGCGCTGAAGCTGGCGCCGTACTGCCAGGAGTACTTGAGCTCAACGGTGATGCCCATTTCCTTGGCAGCCGCGCTCACGCCCTGGGCAAAGCCGTAGCCGTAACGGCAGCAGGCCGGGTTGGTGCCGCCACCGCCGCCCATGAAGCCGATCTTGGTGAAGCCGTCCTTGACGATGGCATAGCCGGCCAGGTAGCCGCTCTGCTCCTCCTTAAAGGCGATGGGGGCGACGTTCTCAAGGTCGATGGGATAGCCGTCGATGAAGACGAACTTGGTGTCGGGATACGCTTCAGCAGCCTTGCGCAGCGCAGCCTCCTGCAGGAAGCCGGCGCATACGACCACCTTCGCGCCGCCCTCGCAGGCGGCCTTCATGGCGTCATAGCGGTCATCGTCGGTCGCCTGATCGCCGTTGGCGGGCTGGTAGTACTTGTAGGTCAGGCCGTTGGCGGCGGCATAGGCCTTCACGCCGTTCCAGGTGCCCTGGTTGAAGGACTTGTCCTTGAGCTGGCCAACGTCGGTGACGAAGGCAAGCTCGTACTTGCCGTCCTCGGCGACGATCTCATCGGGGATGTCATCGGGGTTGACGGACTCGGCAACCGCGGTGAACGCGAAGAGAACCAGGGTCAGGGCCAGAAGCATCGACAGAAACTTCTTCACTTGATTCTTCCTCCTATATGGGTTTTTTTGAGGGTACGGTTTCACAACCGATTCAGCTATTTCAGTATACCATGATTGCATCAATTATTCAAGCAAGGCGCACAGGGGAAGGAAAATATTTCGCGTTAATTCGCCCCGCCGGCAATCAGGCCGCTGGCGAAGGCGAACATCAGGTTAAAGCCGCCGCACGCGCCGTCCACGTCCAGGATTTCTCCGGCGGCGTACAGCCCCGGACAGAGCCGGCTTTGCAGGGTATGGGGATCAAAGGCCGCCGTCTCGACGCCGCCGGCGGTCACCTGCGCGGCGTCAAAGCCGCGCGTGCCCGTTACGGCCATATGAAAATCCGATATCGCCCGCGCCAGCGTCGCAAGATCCCCCGGCCCGGCGGGCATGCCGGCGCGGGGCGCAAGCCCGCCGGCGCGCAGCAGGGCCGCGTTGAGCGCAGGCGAGGCCGCGCCCACGAGCAGCTCCTCCAGCGCAAGGCCGCCGCGGGCCTGGGCGCGATCCCGCAGCAGGCGCTCCGCCTGAGCCCCCCCTCCCGCCTCCGGGCCGAAGAGACTTTCGCTCAGGTCCATGTGCAGCGTGCAGCCCGGCTGCCAGCAGCGCGCAAGCTGCATGGCGGCGATGCCGCTGACCCCGTCCTGGGCAAAGAGCGCCTCGCCCCGGCTTTGGCCGAGCGTCCCTCCCCGGGCGTCCAGCAGGCGCAGGGCGGCGCGCACCCGCTGTCCCGCCAGCCCCCGCAGGGGCGCGGGGTCGGCGGTCAGGGCGCACAGCGCCGGCCGGGGCGGGACGAGCCCGTGCCCAAAGGCGGTCAAAAGGCCGTAGGCCGTGCCGTCCGTGCCGTGCACGGGCGCCGCGGCTCCGCCCGCCGCGACGATCACCCTGTCGCCGCGCCAGCGCGCCTCGGTTTCCTCAAGAAGCGCGCCGGGCTTGGTCTTGCCGCTTTTTTTGGACACGTCCGGAAGGTAGCGGCACACCGTTCCCCGCGCCTCAAAGCCCCCGGCCGCGGGCGCAAGCGCCGTCACGCGCGCGTTGACCACAATTTCCACACCCAGCCGCCGCGCCTCCAGCAACAGCGCGTCCACCGCCGTGGAGGCCAGCAGCGACGCGGGATAGACGCGGCCCTCCTCCTCCAGGCGAAGCGGCACGCCCACCTCCCTGAAAAAACCCGTGAGACGCGCGTAGGGCATGACGGATAGCACCTGCGCGGCGAAGTCCGCGCCGCCGGGATAATCCGGCGCCCCGGCGTTGAGGAGGTTGCCCCGTCCGTTGCCCGTCACCCCCAGCTTTTTGAGCGGCCTGCGCCCGCGCTCCAGCACCGTTACGCCCTGCCCGGCGCGGGCCGCCGCGATGGCCGCGGCCATGCCCGCCGCGCCGCCGCCGACAATCAGGGTACGCATCACAGCCGCCTCATTTCATCAAGCAGGCGCTGCTCGTTATACAGCGCCTCCAGCATGTGGACGTTTTGAATCAGCGCATCTCCCGCCCGGGCCACGGCGGACACAAACGCCTGATCCATCGCCCGCAGCCCGCCCTCCTCCAGCAGCGGGCAGACGCACCAGGCGCGCGGGTCGGGCTCCGCGACGGCGTGCGCCTTCTCCCCCAGGGCGTCGCCCTCCACGCGGATGCGCAGCGGGAAGAGGCGGCAGGCCAGCGGACGGTGCTCGCGCGGGCAGGCGCCCTCGCAGACCAGCCGCTTTCCGCCTTTGAAAAGCGTATCGTCATCCAGCAGGCGGAAGGGAAACCCCTCGATAGGCCGGCGATAGAAGGCGTCCTCATAGGGAAAGAGCAGCATGCCGTTGAGCCCCGTCTCGTCCGGCTGGCAGCAGGCGGCGCCGCACAGGCGCGCGCAGTCGCGCTTGAGGGGCGTAAGGTCGGCCAGCGCGCCGCGCGCAGCTTCCAGCGTGCGCAGGGCGCCCCTTCTGCCCAGCAATCTCATGATAATACCCATCGTTCTTCTCCTTTGCGGGCGCCGGGATGCGCCGTTACAACGCCAGTATACCGAAATTGTGCCGGGTGTGCAACCTTCTGTTGATTTTCAACGCTTGACGGGCGCGCCTTCATGCGGTATGATGGCCCTGTTGTTTCATCAATGGAAAGGAAGGAAGCGCATGCGCAACAAAAATCTCTTGATCGGAGCCGTCCTGGTGGCGGCCATTGCCCTGGTGGCCGTTTTGGCCGCGGTGCTGCCCTCGCGCATCGCGCCTCCGACGGAGGAGGGCCCCACGCTGGCGCCCACCGAGGTTGTGGAAGCGACGGAGGAACCCCAGGTTACGCAAACGCCCGAGGCAACGGAGGAACCCGAGGCGACGGTGACCGTTACGACGCCTTCGGGAGAGACGGCTTCTCCCGCCCCCGGGGATTCCGCCGAGCCCGAGGCGACTTTTGATCCGTCGTCGGTCAAGGGATGGCTGGTGGTCACGGTGGGCAACAGCACCTACCAGCCCCTGCCCCTGATTGCGGAGGGCGATTATTCCGTGACGCAGGAATCGGGTGCGGAAAACGTCATCCATGTGACGGAGAACAGCGTGGAGATGGAAAGCTCCACCTGCGACAATCAGGACTGCGTCAAACAGGGCGTGGTGACGCTGGAGAACATGGAGGAGCGGCTTTTGGGCAACATGATTATCTGTCTGCCCAACCAGGTGACGCTGTCGCTGTACACCACCGAGGAGCTGCTCGCGCTGCTCTCCGGGGAATGACGGGAGCGTAAGGGAATGGGCAAGAAAAAACAGACGCTTAGGGAACGCACGCAATGGGTGGCGTTGTGCGGGTTGCTGGTGGCGCTGATGCTGGTGCTGGGCTTCGTGGAGAGCCTGCTGCCGGTGGCGGCCGGCGTGCCGGGAATCAAGCTGGGGCTGAGCAACGGAGTGTTGATCTTCGCGGTCTATATGCTTAACCTCCCCACCGCCTTTGTCCTCATGGTGCTCAAGGTGGTGCTCTCCGGCCTTCTGTTCGGGGGCGTGAACGCCATGATGTATGCCTTCGCGGGCGGCCTTTTGAGCATGGTGTGCATGGCGCTGCTCAGCCGCGTCAGGGGCGTGCATCCCATTATGGTGAGCATGGTGGGCGGCGTGGCGCATAATGTGGGCCAGGTGGCTTTGGCCATGGTGATCCTCAGCACGCCCAGCCTGATGTATTATATGGCGGTGCTGATGGCCGTGGGCCTGGGCACAGGAGCGGTGACGGGGGTCGCGGCGAACCTGGTGATGAAGCACCTGAAAAAGATCAAATGGTAAATAAAAAAATCCCCGGCAGCGCAAGGGCTGCCGGGGATTTCCAGACTGTCAAAAAACCCTTTGGGGAGGCTCGGAGGGCCGCAGGTCCGCAACCTC
>CAUDEL010000035.1:0-33331 GCA_958448555.1 uncultured Eubacteriales bacterium
GCCGGCGGGGCTGGTGGCGGCGTGGCTGGCGGCGGCGGGTTGGCCGGCGGGGCTGGTGGCGGCGTGGCTGGCGGCGGCGGGTTGGCCGGCGGGGCTGCGGGTTTCGGCGTGGCTGCGGGTTTTGGCGGGTTGGCTGGCGGGGTTGCGGGTTTTGGCGTTGCTGGCGGCGGCGGGGAGGAGAGCGGGTTTTGCCTGCCGCTCAACGACGGGTCGGAGTGGGGCGTGGGCGCGGAGGAGGTGCGTCAGTGGCAGGCGCTGTACCCGGCCGTGGACGTGCCTCAGGCGCTCAGGAGCATGCGGGGCTGGCTGCTGGCCAATCGGACGCGCAGAAAGACGGCGCGGGGCATCGAGCGCTTCGTGGTGGCCTGGCTCAGCCGCGAGCAGGACAGGGCCCGGGCCTCGCCCGCGGCGCGGGTCAGCGAACAGCGGTACGGACAGAGGGAATACGGGCCGGACGAGTTCGGGGAGCTATCCCCGGAACAACTTGAAATGCTGGGAGGAGATCGCTTATGACGGTTAGAGAGGCTATGGAGGGACTGCGCCCGCTGCTGGCGCGCAGGTCGGTGGTCAGGCGCAGGCTGGCGCTGCTGGGCGGGCCGGGGGCGCTTCAGCTCCCGCGGCTGGACGGCATGCCCCGCAGCGGCTGGCGCGAGTACACCTGCGCCACCATCACCCGACTGGAGGCCCTCGTGCGCGAGCGCGACGAGCTGGAGGACGCCATCGAGCCGCTGCGCAATCGCGTCGCGCCCCTCATCGACACCCTGCCCATCGGGCCGCACAGGACCGTCCTCAAGCTGCGCTATCTCGACGGCGCGCCCGTGGAGGAGGTCGCCTGGCGCGCAGGCTATGAGCGCCGCTACACCTACAAGCTGCTCATCGACGCCGAACGCAAGCTCGAGGAACTAGACACAATGTGACACTTGCGAACGCTTGTTCCCCTATGATACGGTATACTCGCAAAAGAACACAGGAGCGGGACAAGGCGCTGAAAACCATTTCGGGAGGTTCGGAGGGCCTGTAAGTTATCCGGGAGGTTCGGAGGGCCCGCAGGCCCTCCGAGCTGTATTCCGAATCCAGCGACATGCGCGGTGGATTCGGAAGCCTTGCGCAGCAAGGTTTCCTTGCACGTTTCCCCGGCCGCGCCGCAGGCGCAGGGGAAACGTGTCCTGGCGGAAAAGATCGCCGCAGGCGAGCTTTTTCGACAAGCTGACAGGAGCGGTGATTCCGCTCCTGTTTCATTTTCTTTGATTGCGGAGGGGTTTGATGGAGATCGCCCGGGGCGGCGAGGTGCTGGAGGCGCTCACGAGGATTCTCAGGCGGGAGGCCACGGAGAGCGCGCTGGTGACCTTGCGGGAGCGCGAGCCGGTGGAGTGCGCCGACGGCAAGGTGCGATACCGGGAGCGCGTGGAGACGAAGGTGGTGGAGCTGCCGCCCAAGCTCAGCGACGTGAGCCGGGCCGCGGACCTGCTGGGCAGGCTCAGCGGGCTGTGGGGCGCGGAGGCCGGGGACGGCGGCACGCGGGTGGTGGACGATGTGAGCGGGGGGACGGAATGAGCGAGGTGCGGCTGTCGGAGCTGATCGCCCCGGCGTTTCACGGGGTGCACGCCGACCTGCGGGCCGGGGCGCACGACGAGTACTGGCTCAGCGGCGGGCGCGGGAGCGGCAAGAGCTCGTTTGCGAGCCTGGAGATTTTGCTGGGCATGCTCAGGGACGAGCGCTGCGGCGCGATCGTCTACCGAAAGGTCGCCGACACCCTGCGCGACAGCGTCTACGCCCAGATGCTCTGGGCGCTGGACCGGCTGGGCATGAGCGGCGAGTGGACGGCCAGGCTCAGCCCCATGGAGCTCATCCGAAAGGCCACGGGGCAGCGGGTGCTGTTCCGGGGAGCGGACGATCCCCAGAAATCCAAGGGCGTGCGGCTTCGGGAGGGCTACTTCGGGTATCTGTGGTTCGAGGAGCTCAGCGAGTTTGACGGGATCGAGGCCATCCTGACCATCAAGGCCAGCATCCTGCGCGCCTCGGGCGCGGGGCCGGGCGCGGGCACGCGGGTGCTGTGCACCTACAACCCGCCCGTGAGCCCCGCCCACTGGGTCAACGCCGAGGCGCTCTTGCCCAGGGCCGGGCGGCTTGCGCATCACAGCGACTACCGCGACATGCCCGGGGACTGGCTGGGCGAGTCGTTTCTGCGCGAGGCCGAGGCGCTCAGGGCGCAGAACGAGCGGGCCTGGCGGCACATGTATCTTGGCGAAGTGACGGGCACGGGCGGGCAGGTGTTCCAAAACCTCAGGCTCAGGCCGGTGCGGGCGGCGGAATGGCAGGGGCTGCCGACCTACAGCGGCCTGGACTTCGGCTTTGCGACAGACCCGGACGCCTTTGTGCGCTGCGCCTACGACCGAAGGCGGCGGCGGCTGTACGTGGTGGACGAGTTCGTGGGGCTGGGGCTGATGATCGAGCGGCTGGCGCAGGAGTTGCGCGCGCGGGCGGGGGAGGACGTGATCGCCTCCGACAGCGCCGAGCCGCGTTCCATCGCCGCCCTGCGGGCGCTGGGACTGCGGGTGGCGGCCGCGCGCAAGGGGCCGGACAGCGTGGGTCACGGGCTGAGGTGGCTACAGACCCAGGGCGAGATCATCATCGACCCCGCGCGATGTCCCTTCGCGGCGGGCGAGTTCAGCCGCTACGAATACGACCGCGGCCGCGACGGCCGCCCCATGGCGCGATACCCGGACCATGACAACCACACCATCGACGCCGTGCGCTACGCCATGGAGGGCGTCAGCGCGCTCAAGCGCGCGATTGTGCCCAGATAAGGAGGATGACGGGATGCTGACGATGGACAGGGAGCTGCTGGGACCCGACGGGCTGCCGGACGCGGCGCTGCTGGGTACGCTGCTCAGGCGGCAGGCGCAGGAGCGCGAGCGCCTGGACCGCCTCGGGGAGATCTACGGGCGCAGGCACCGCATCTGCGGCCGGCGCAGGCTCGCGGGCCTGCCCAACAACCGCCTGGCGCATGATCTGCCGGGCTACATCGCCACGATGGCCGCGGGCTATCTGGTGGGCAGCCCCGTGCGATACGCCGCGCCGCAGGGCCAGGAGGACGCCTTTGCGGCCGTGCGCGAGGCCTACGCCGCGGCGAACGTGGAGAGCGTGGACGCGGAGCTGGCCATGGACGCCGCGGTCTTTGGCCGGGCGGTGGAGCTGTGCTACGCCGACGCGCTGGCCAGGCCGAGGGTGGCGCAGATGGACGCGCGCCGCGCCTTCGTGGTCTACGACGACACGGTGGAGCACGCGCCGCTGTTCGGGGTGCTGCGCCGCGAGGTCCTCGACCGCGACCTGCGCCGCAGGGGCGAGCGCGTGGACGTATACGGCGCGCACGAGGTCGTGCACTACGAGCGCGCGGGCGCAGAGGACCCCCGCGAGGTCGGCCGCGAGGCGCACTTCTTCGGCGACGTGCCCGTGGTGGAGTACTGGAACAACGCCCGCGAGGAGGGCGACTTCGAGCCGGTGATGGAGCTCATCGACGCCTACGACGCCTTGCAGAGCGACCGCGTCAACGACAAGCAGCAGTTCACCGACGCGGTCTTTGTCCTCAAGGGCGTGGGCGCGCTGGGCGTGGAGGACACCGAGGAGGAGGCCGCGGGCGAGGTCCTCTCCCCGGCCGGAAAGGCCGCAGAGGACCCAAGCGTGCGCCTCAGGCGCACGCGCACCCTCTTTCTCCCCGGCGAGGGCGCGGACGCGCAGTTCGTCACCAAGCCCGACGCCGAGAGCGGAAACGAGCTGCTCCGCCTCAGCCTCAAAAGCGACATCCACAAGCTCAGCATGGTCCCCGACCTCACCGACGAGCAGTTCGCCGGAAACGTCAGCGGCGTGGCCATGCGCTTCAAGCTCCTGGGCCTTGAGCAGCTCACCAAGATCAAGGAGCGCTGGTTCCGGGAGGGCCTGAGGACGCGGCTGAGGCGCTTTTGCGCCTTCCTGGCCCTGCGCGGCGAGGCCGAGGTGGACGCCGGGCGCGTGGAGATCATCTTCTCGCGCTCCCTGCCGGTCAACGAGCTGGAGACGGCCCAGACCCTCAGCGCCTACCGCGGCCTGGTCCCGGACCGGCTGCTGCTTTCCCAGGTGCCGTTTATCGGGGACGCGCAAGCGGTCCTCGCGGACGAATCAGCCGACGGGCGTTAAACGGAGGAGGAATCCCATGGAACAGCAGACCTATCAGGAGGCGGAGCGCGCCTTCACGCAGGCGGACATCGACCGCGTGGTTCAGCAGACCATCGCGCGGGAGCGCAGGCGCGCCGAGGGCGCTTTGGAGGCCGCGCGCGCCGAGGGCGGCCGCGCCGAGCGCGAGCGGCTGGAGGGCGAGCTTTCGCGCAGGGAGCGCGAGCTTTCCCGGCGCGAGCTGGCCGCTCACGCCCGCGAGGCGCTGGCCCAGCGCGAGCTGCCGCCCGAGCTGGCGGGGGTTTTGGACTACGGCGGCAGGGAGGCGCTGGACGCCTCGCTGGACAACGCCGAGCGGGCCTTCCGCGCCGCGGTCCAGCGCGGCATGGAGGAGCGCATGCGCGGCCATGCGCCCAAGAGCGGCGAGACGGACCCGTCGGCGGCCTTCGTGGCCCGGGCCCGCGCCGCCGCGGGACTCAGGGACTGATTTTCAAAGGAGGGGCTTTTTTTGGCCAACACCATCGCACTTTTCAAGCAGTATGTTCCCATTCTCGACGAGGTCTACAGGGAGGCCTCGCGCTCGGCGCTCCTGGACGGCGCGCCCGAGCTGGCGCGCGCGGGCGCCAACGCCGGGGAGCTCATCATCCCCAAGATGACCATGGACGGCCTGGCCGACTACGGCCGCGCCAGCGGCTACGTGGACGGCAACGTCACGCTGACCAACGAGACGGTCATTTGCAACTTCGACCGCGGCCGCATGTTCACCGTCGACGCGCTGGACGACGCCGAGACCGCGGGCATCGCCTTCGGCCGCCTGGCCAGCGAGTTCATCCGCACCCGCGTGGTGCCCGAGCTGGACGCCTTCCGCTTCGCCTGCTACGCCTCGGCCGCCGGCATCGGCTCCGCCGCCGCCGCGCTTACCGACGGCGCCGGCGTCGTTTCCGCCCTGCGCGCCGCCGCAAGCGCCATGGACGAGGCCGAGGTCCCCATGGAGGGCCGCTACCTCTTTATCACCCCCACGGTGCTGGGCTTCATCCAGGACATGGACACCACCCGCAGCCGCGAGGTCCTCTCGCGCTTCGACAGCATCGTGCAGGTGCCCCAGACCCGCTTTTACACCAGGATCACCCAGCTCTCCGGCGGCGAGGGCGAATCCGAGGGCGGCTACAAAAAGGCCGATGACGCCAGGGAGATCAACTTCCTCGTCATCCACCGCGACGCCCCCATCCAGTTCACCAAGCATCTCTCCCCCAAGGTCATCGCGCCGGAAAACAACCCCGCCGCGGATGCCTGGAAGTTCGGCTACCGCATGGTGGGCATCGCAGACAGCTACGAAAACAAGGCCGCCGGCATCTACGTCCACACTAAGAGCTAAGGCCTGCGGCTTGTCGAAAAAGTCCGCCTGCGGCGGGCTTTTTCGACAGATGCTTAAGAAATGTTTGCGCCGGGGGCGCAAACTCCCCGCCCGCCCGGCGGAGCCGGGCGATACGAATTCATTTTGGAGGGGACGAAGGGAAATGTGTGCCCTGTGGGCCCTCCAAACCACCCGGAAAGGGTTTGGTCGGAAGCCCGCGCGCGGGCTTCCCAAAGGAGGATTGATCGCATGCTGGCTTTGCTCAGGCGGCGGCTGGGCCTTACGCCCGGCGAGAAGGACGCGCTGCTGGAGGATTTGCTGCGCGAGTCCGAGCAATTTATCCTAGGCTATACGGGCCGGAGGACGCTGCCCGCCGCGCTGGAGGGCGCGGTGATCGAAACGGCGGCGGCGCGGTTCAACCTGCTGGGGCTGGAGGGGGCGTCGAGCCACGCCGAGGGCGGCGTGAGCACGGCGATGGACCGCCTGCCGGGCCACATGCGGGCGCAACTGGACATGTTCAGGCTGGGGAAGGTGTTGTAGGATGCTGTGCAGGGCATGGCAACGGGAGGTATTCATCTATCCGCCGGCGCCGGGGCGCGGGGGAAACGCCTTCTCGCCGCAGGGGCGGCGGACGGCGGCGTGCGTGCAGCCCCTGCGGGGCGAGCTTACGCAGCGCCTTTACGGGCTGGAGGCGGAGCACATGCGGCTGATGCTGTGCGGCCTGTGCGGCGAGCCGCGCGCCGGGGATGGGGTGTGCGTGGAGGCGGCGCAGGGCGAGCCGCCGGACTTTCGCGTGGTGTACGCGGCCAGATGGCCGGGGCACTGGGAGGCGCATCTCAGGCGGATCCCGGAGGCCGAAAGGGGGGCGGACGAATGAGGCTGACGGCTTCGCTGCTGGGCTTTGAGGCGCTGGAGGCGGCGGTGGAGGAGATCGCCTGGGCGCTGCCGGAGGCGTGCCGCGAGGGCCTGGGGCAGAGCGTGCCGGGCCTGACGGAGGCCGCGCGCCTGCTCTGTCCCAGGGACACGGGCGCGCTGCGCGAAAGCCTTGAGGGGCGGATCGAGCCGACCCCGGCGGGCGCGCGGGCGCTGGTCACGGCCTCGGCCCCCTACGCGGCCTTCGTGGAGCTGGGCACGGCGAGGATGTCGCCCCGGCCCTTCCTGCTGCCCGCCTATCTCGCCGGGCGCGGCGCGGTGCTCGACAGCGTCGCCGCCGCCGTGGGGGAGGTGCTGGGACAGTGACCGACGACAAGGCCCGCATCCTGGCCGCCCTTGAAAACACCGGCGCGGCCGTCGTCACCGACGCCTGGCCCCGCGAGATCCCCACCCGCCCCGTGGTGCTGGTCACCCTCGCGGGCGACACCGGCATCGACCGCCGCGACGACCGCTACTACCTGCGCGAGCTGGAGTACTACGTCCGCGTCTTCGCGGCCAAGTCCTCCGCCCTCGACGCTGCCCTGCGCGCCGTCGCCGCGGCCATGGAGGACCTGGGCTACGAGCTGTGCTTCCGCTGGGAGGAACCCGGCGACGGCTGGCGACAAACGGCGATGAGATTCAAAACCTACGTATAACCCTAGGACATACCAGGACAACCACCACCTACGCGACAGCGAGCGGGTCAAAGGGGAGGGCCCCTTTGACCGTAAGCGAGCGGAAACCAAGAAATAAAGGAGGGAGAGCGCGGGCGGCCGCCCTGAGCGGCCGCACGTGCGTCGCCTCACAAAGCGAGCGGGTCAAAGGGGAGGGCCCCTTTGACCGTAAGCGAGCGGAAATCAAGAATTGGAAAGGGGGATAGCGCGGGCGGCCTCTTGCGAGGCCGCACGTGCGACGCAACATGAGGAGAGCAGCCATCGGTTTCAAGGGGCTGGCGCTGGCCCCGGTGACGGAAAACACGCTGACCAGTTACGCGGCCTCGACGGGGGAGGCGCTGCCCTACGCGGGGAGCATGAGCCGCACCAGCAAGGAGAGCAGCACGGATCTGTACTACGACGACGAGCTCTACGCGCAGATCAAGAGCGTCAGCGGCGAGGACGTGGAGATCCGGCTGGCGGAGGTGCCGCTGGAGCGCATGGCCGCGCTGGGGCTGGGCGAGTACGACGAGGAGACGGGCACGCTGGAGGGCGACTTCACGGTGGCGGGCAGGGAGTACGCGCTGCGCTGCGTGGTGGACACGGTGGATCATCTGCCGTTCTACTTCAACTACCGCGTCTTCCAGCTCACGGGCATCCGCTTTGACAACTTTACCACCAAGCAGGACAGCGTGACGGTGTGCGAGGTCATCATCACGGGCGTGTTCAAGCGGCCCGCGCTGGCGAGCCTGCGGCCCTACGCGGTGATGCAGCTGGCGGACGACCGCAGCAACGAGGCGGCCTGCACGGCCTTCCTCACGGCCGCGGAGCAAAAGCCCGGGGCCTGACGATGCGCGCGGCGCTGCCCCGGGGCGGCGCCGCGGAAAGGAAGGTTGCGCATGGATTTCAGCCTGAGAAAATCGCTGCCGATGACGCGGCGGGTACGGGGATATGTGGTGCGGCGGATGCCGCTGGGGGCGTTCCTCAGCGCCCTGGAGGCGCTGGAGGGGTTGCCCGGGGAGCTGATGGAGCGGGTGTTTCCGGGAAAGAGCCTGCGTCAGGCGCTGCTTGAGCTGCGCATGATGGACGCCGCGGGCCTGGGGCGGCTGGGCGCCAAAGTGATGGCGGCCGCGCCGGAATTGCTCTTGCGCGCGGCGCAGGAATTGACGGGGATCTCCGAGGACGAGCTGCGCACGGACCCGGCGCTGGGCGTCGAGGGGTTCGTGGAGCTGCTGGAGGCGTGGGCGGAGGTCAACGGGATCGAAAATTTTATCAGGACCACGGGCGCGCTGGCGCGTCGGGCGCGGGCGCTCGTGGGGAGTGGTTCCAGAGGGTGATCGCCACGGCGCTGAGCGTGGGCATCAGCAAGCGGTCGCTGCTGGAGGACTATTACCCCGGCGAGCTGGGGGCGGTGGTCGCCGCGTGGAACGAGCTGCACGGCGCGGCGCGGCAGGGCGCGGAGGAGACGGGACCGATGGCGTTTTTCGGAGAGGGGGGCGAGGTGATTGGCTGAGCTGGCGCAGCTGGTGATCGAGGTGACGGCGGCGGCGGACGAGGCGCAGGAGACGTTGCGGCTCCTGCTGGAGAGCGTGCGCGGCCTGGCCGCGGCGTGCGAGGAGCGGCTGGACCTGTACGTCAATTACGAGAGCGTGCTGGGGGCGCGCGGCGCGGTGCAGGGGCTGGGGCGCGAGCTGGAGGCGGCCCGGGAGGCCGGGGAGGCCATGGAGGACGCCGCCGGGAGCGCCGGCGAGCTGCTGGACGCCTACCGCTCGCTGGAGAGCCGCACGGCCTCGCTGGACCGAAAGACCGACACCCTGGCCCGGGCGCAGAAGGCCATGGAGTCGGCCGTGAGCAAGGGCACGCGGACCATCGGCGCGGCGGGCAAGGAGGCGCGGGCGCTGGCCGATGACCTAGGCTATACGGGCGACAGCCTGGACACGCTGGGCGCGATGGTCCCGGCCTACGCCTCCTCGCTGGCGGGCGAGCTGGAGCGCACGGCGGCCAGCGCGCGGGGCCTGAGCGCGGAGATGGCGGGCGCGGCGGCGGCCTCCAACATCACCGGGAGCGTGCAGGTGGACTGCGCCTCGGCGCTGAGCGCCCTGAGCGGGCTGATCGCGACGGCGCAGGCCGCGCTTTCGGTGCTCGGCGCGCTGGGCGTGGCCTCCGCGGGCACGGCCCAGACGACGGCCCGCCGAAGCGGCGGCGGCGGCGGGGGCAGGCGCAGCGCCGCCGAGGACGAGGCGGAGGCGGCGCGCCGGGCCGCGGAGGAGGCCGAGCGCAGGCGGCGCGAGGCGATCGAGGCGGACTACCGGGCCATCGAGCACCGGCGGCACATGAACGAGATCACCTACGAGGAGGAGCTGGAGCTGCTGGAGCAGCTGCGCCGCAAGCACCGCCTCAACGCCGAGGAGATCATGGAGTGGGAGGAAAAGGTCTATGATCTCAGGCAGGAGATCCGCGAGCGGGACGCCGCGAGCCTTGATAACCTCAGCGACGGCGTCCTCACGGCGCTGGAAAACCGCTACGAGGCGATGCTGGAGGCCGAGCGGCAGCGGCTGGACGAGAGCCGGGACAGCTGGGAGAAGTGGCGCGACGAGCGCGTCGCCGCCATCGAGGCGCAGATCGCCGCGCTGGACAGGCTGGCCGACGCGCAGGACCGGGAGAAGCAGGACGCCGAGGAGCTGCGAAAGATCGCAAAGCTCGAGCAGCTCATCGCCTACGAGCAGGACGACTACAACCGGGCAAAGCTTCAGCAGCAGCTCGATCAGGCCCTGGAAAGCCGCGAGGAGCGGCTCAGAAGTCAGGCGCTGGAGGACGAGAAGGAGGCGCTCAGGGCGCAGATCGAGGCCATCGAGAAGGAGGCCGACGCGCGGCTGGACGCGCTGGAGCGCGAGGAGGCGGACGTGGAGGCGGCCTACGCCCAGCGCATGGAGGAGGCGGCGCTGCGGGCGGAGGCGGAGAAGCTGATCCTCACGCAGTCGCAGGACGAGCTGCTCTCGCTCATCGAAAGCTACGCCCCCGCCTACGACGCCGCCGGGCAGACGCTGGGCGAAAAGCTGCTGGAGGGCTTCAGCGAAAAGGTCGGCAGCATCGCGCAGTGGTTTGAGGACTTCAACGCGCAGATCGCAAGGGCGCAGGCGGAGGTGGCCGGGGCGTCGCAGGAGGCCGCCGAGCGCTTCTATCAGGAGCGAGGGCTGACGGTCCATCAGACGGTCACGTTCAACGAGCCCGTGGACAGCCCCGCGCAGGTCGCGCGGCGCGTGGAGCAGGCCAACCGCGAGCTGGCGCTGATGCTGTAAGGAGGAAAGGGCGTGCAGAGAATCACCTACATCAACCTCAGGGGCGAGCAGGCGGCGTTCGGCCGCGGGGGGCCGTGGCTGCTGCGCAGCGTGCGGGGCCTGGGCACGTGCGAAAACGAGCTGACCCTGACCTCCGGCGGGATGGAAAACGGCGCGCGCATCCAGGCCTTTCGCCGCGAGGAGCGCATCGTCACGGCGCAGGTCCAGCTCCTGGCCGAAAGCCGGGCGGACCTGTACCGCCGCCGCGTGGAGCTGTGCAGGCTGCTCTCGCCGGACCTGGGCGCTCAGGGCGCGCAGCGCGCGCGCCTGATCTACGAAAACGACCTGGGCGCCTGGTGGACCTGGGCCGTCCCGCTGGGCGGGCTGGACTGGGGCGCCCGCGTGGGCGACATTCACACGGGGCTGAACGTGCGCTTTCAGTGCGAAAGCCCCTTCTTCTTCGGCCGCGAGGCCCGCGAGGCCGTCTTTCGCCAGACCGGCGGCGGCCTGCGGCTCCCCGGCGGGCTGCCGCTGAGGCTGGGCTCGCAGGTCTTTCACATGCGCGTGGTCAACGAGGGCTCCGCCTTCGCCCCCTGCGTGGTCACGGTCGAGGGCAGCGGCGAGACGCCCGCCATGGAGAACCGCTCCACCGGCGCGCTCCTTCGCATGGTCGCGCCCCTCGCCGCCGGCGAGCGGCTGACCATCAACACCGACCCCGCGGCCCTCTCCGCCACCCTCACGCACGCGGACGGCTCCGGGGAAAACGCCTTCGGCTACCTCGATCCCACCTCCGCGCTGAGCGACTTCGGCCTCAGGCCCGGCGAAAACGAGCTGGTCTACCTCCCCGCCGGCGACCGCAGCCGAAGCGTCATCCGCGTGAGCTGGCACGACACCTTTGAGGGGGTATGACGCTACGGACGCAACGCTGTTGGTCATGGACTTCGACTTCGTACTCCGGGGCGAGATCCCGCATCCCGCCTCGCTGATGATCCGCCGCGAGTTCTTCGGCACGGGCTCCTTCAAGCTCACGGTCGACGGCGCGCGGGACGGCTTTGAGCCGCTGGAGCGGGACCGCGTGCTCTACTTCCCCGCAAGGCCGGAGCTGGCCATGCTCGTCACGCGCGTCTCCAGAACCGGCACGCGGCTGACCGCCGACGGGACGCTGCTCAAGGGCCTTGCGCGGCGGCGCGTCTGCCTGCCCCCGCTGAAGACGGGCGGCGACTACGGACAGTTCGGCTACGACCTGTTCACGGGCGACGCCGAAAGCGCCTACCTGCACTACGCGCAGGCCAACCTCACCGACCCGGAGGAGCCAAGGCGGCGCATCCCCAACCTGGCGCTGGCCCAGAACCTGCACCGGGGGATAGAGCTGCCCTGGCAGGCGCGCTTTGAGCGCCTCAGCGACCTGTTTTCGGACATCGGACAGGCCACCGGCCTGGGCTGGGACATCCGGCCGGACTTTGACGCGAGGCGCTTCGTCTTTGCCGCCTGGGCCGGCGAGGACCGCACCCGGGGCGTGCGCCGCTGCGCCCTCTCCCGCGCCCTGGGCAACGCCCCGGAGGGCACGGTGACGGACGACGCGGCCTCCGCCGTCACGGCCATCTATGCCGGCGGCGCGGGCGAGGACGAAAACCGCCTCATCCTCGCCTTCGGCGGGGAGGAGAGCGGGCTTGCCCGCTACGAGGCCTTCGAGGACTGCGGCTCCATCGACGACGCGGACATGCTGCGCATGGCCGCCGGGCGAAAGCTCGCCCCGCCCGGACGATCCATGACCCTTGAGGTGCTCGACGGCGGCCTGTGCCGCTACGGGCGCGACTACGACGTGGGCGACGTGGTGACGGCCATCTGCGGGGACTGGCGCATGGACGCCCGGCTGGTGGCCATGGAGGAATCCTGGGAGCGCGGCGCGCGCTCGCTCAAGGCCACCTTCGGCGATCCGCCGATGGGGGTGACGGAGCTGATCCGGCGCGGCCAGCGCGGAGCGGTACGATAAGGGGGTATGACACTTGGCCAGTGAGTTTTACGGGTATTTCGACTCCATCGACGGCGACGTGCGCGAGTACGACGCCGCGGGTTTTTCGCATATTCTCAAAGCGGCGGTGCAAAACGGCGTGAGCAGCCACGAGGGCGCCCTTGCGGTCACGGCGGACGGCCTTGGGATGCAGACCACGGTGGCCTTTGGCGGCTGCGTGATCGACGGCTACGTCTTTGTGCTGGAGGACGACGGCGGCGGCGCCTTTTCGCTCACGCACGAGCCCAGCGGCACGGCGGACCGCATCGACCGCGTCGTGGTGCGCCTGGAGAGCGGCCAGAGCGAGCGCAGGATGGGGCTGGCGCTGCTCACCGGGACGCCGTCGGCCAGCCCGCAACCCCCGGCCCTCACGCGAAGCGCGCAGGTCTGGGAGCTGTCGCTGGCCCAGGTGCGCGTGCGCGCCTCGGCCACGGCCGTGGCGGCCTCGGACGTCACCGACGAGCGCGGCGACGAGGACGTCTGCGGCTACGCCCAGCCGCGCCATCTGGCCGAGGTGGTCCGGCAGGGCATGGCCGGAAAGCTCGATATCTCGCGCCTGGCCAACAACCTGACCACCACCGGCTCGGGCTGGGCGCTGGACGCCCGGCAGGGCAAGGCGCTCAAGGACGAGGTGGACAAAAAACTCCCCTCGGCCAATCTGGCCAACAACCTGACCACCACCGCCCAGGGCTATGCGCTCGACGCCCGGCAGGGCAAGGCGCTTAATAGCGCCATCGCGGGAAAGGCCAGCAAGACCACCGCCACCGCGTCCCTGAGCGCGTCGGGCTGGAGCGGCGAGGGGCCCTACACGCAGGCGGTGAGCGTCTCCGGCGTGACGGCGTCCAACGCCGTGGTCGTCAGCCCCGCGCCGGCGAGCTTCGAGGAGTACGGGGCGTGCGGGGTGCGGGCCAGCGCGCAGGCGTCGGGGAAGCTGACCTTTACGGCCACGGCCAGGCCGGCCGCGGCGCTGACGGTCAACGTCCTGTGCGTCAACTGAGAGGGGGGAGGGGCATGGTCTGGATCGAGGGAAGGCGCATCCGCATCAGCCGCGGCGACTCCGCCCGCATCCGCATCGAAATGGAGGACGGCGGCCAGCTGGAGGGCGCGCAGGCCGTCGTGACGGTGAAAAGACGGCCCGGCGACGAGGAGGCGGTTTGGCAGCGCTGCGTGCCCGTCGAGGACGGTTGCGTGCTGCTGGAGCTGGGGGACGCCCAGACGGGGCAGGCGCCGGGGCTGTACTGGTGGGACCTGCGCCTGGTGATGCCGGACGGCGGCGTGCAGACGCCGTTTGAGCCGGAGGTATTCGAGATCTGCGAGGTGGTCGGGGATGTATGACGCGGTGGTGCGCGTGAGCGTGGACGGGACGGAAAAGCCCCTGCGGCCCGGGCTGGTCTATGTGGCCGGGGAGCCGGGACCGCAGGGGGAGCCGGGGGAGCCGGGGCCTGCCGGGGCTACGGGGCCGCAGGGGCCGGAAGGGCCGGAGGGACCACAGGGACCTCAAGGTGAGAAGGGCGATACCGGGGCTACGGGGCCGCAAGGTGAGCCGGGCGAAACAGGGCCTCAGGGGCCGAAAGGTGATACGGGGGCTACGGGGCCGCAGGGTGAGAAGGGCGATACCGGGGCTACGGGGCCTCAGGGTGAGAAGGGCGATACCGGGGCTACGGGACCTCAGGGCCCGAAAGGTGATACCGGGGCGCAGGGTTTGCAAGGGCCTCAGGGTGAGCCGGGGCCTCAGGGTCCGAAGGGTGACACAGGCGAAACGGGGCCGCAGGGGCCGAAAGGTGATACGGGGGCTACGGGACCTCAGGGTCCGCAGGGCGAGCCGGGCGAAACAGGGCCGCAGGGGCCGAAGGGGGACACGGGAGCTACGGGGCCTCAGGGGCCGAAAGGCGACACCGGGGCACAGGGTTTGCAAGGGCCTCAGGGTGAGCAGGGGCCGCAGGGTGAGAAAGGCGAGCCGGGCGAAACAGGGCCTCAGGGGCCCAAGGGCGATACCGGGGCCACGGGGCCGCAGGGGCCCAAGGGCGACACGGGAGCTACGGGGCCGCAGGGTGAGAAAGGCGAGCCGGGCGAAACAGGGCCTCAGGGGCCCAAGGGCGATACCGGGGCCACGGGGCCGCAGGGGCCGAAAGGCGATACCGGGGCACAGGGTTTGCAGGGGCCGCAGGGTGAGCCGGGGCCTCAGGGTGAGAAAGGCGAGCCGGGCGAAACGGGGCCGCAGGGGCCGAAAGGGGACACGGGGGCTACGGGGCCTCAGGGGCCCAAGGGCGACACGGGAGCCACGGGGCCTCAGGGGCCGAAAGGGGACACGGGGGCCACGGGACCGCAGGGTCCGAAGGGTGACACGGGCGAAACGGGGCCTCAGGGGCCGAAAGGGGACACGGGGGCCACGGGGCCGCAGGGGCCCAAGGGCGACACGGGAGCTACGGGACCTCAGGGTCCGAAGGGCGACACGGGAGCCACGGGGCCGCAGGGGCCGGCGGGGCCGACGCAGATCGCCAACAACCTGACCACGACGGCGGAGGGGTGGGCGCTGGACGCGCGGCAGGGCAAGGCGCTCAATAGCGCCATCGCGGGGAAGGCCAGCAAGAGCACGGCCACGGCGTCGCTGAGCACGTCGGGGTGGAGCGGCAGCGGGCCGTATACGCAGGCGGTGAGCGTGTCGGGGGTGACGGCGTCCAACGCCGTGGTCGTCAGCCCCGCGCCGGCGAGCTTCGAGGAGTACGGGGCGTGCGGGGTGCGGGCCAGCGCGCAGGCGTCGGGGAAGCTGACGTTCACGGCGACGGCCAAACCGGCGGCGGCGCTGACGGTCAACGTGCTTTGCATCAACTGAGGAAGGGGAGAGAGCGATGATTCTCAACATGGCGGGCGGCGGCGGCGTGGACGCGGGGCTGCCCAAGTTCACCTACACGGGCAACTATCAGCTGGTGGACGACGGAAAGAGCAACGGGCGTCAGAACTGGCGGCTGAAGCTGCTCACGAGCGGGACGCTGACGTTCACGCGCTCGCCGGGGACGCTGGATGTGTTTCTGGTCGGCGCGGGCGGCGGCGGCTACTATGGCGGCGGCGGAGGCGGGAGAACGCTGACGACGACGAAGGAAGTGAGCGTGAACACGGGGTACGCGGTCGTGATCGGCGCGGGGAGCAAGAATACAGCCGGCGGCACGACCACGGCGCTGGGGCTGAGCGCGGCGGGCGGCAGCGCGGCAAACGGCAAGACGGGCGGCGCGGGCGGCAGCGGCGGCGGCGGGTTTTCGGGCGGCAACGGTGGCACCAACGGCGGGTCGGGCAGCAAGGGCTCCGAAGGCCAGGGCGGCGCGGGGCAGGGGACGACGACGCGCGAGTTCGGGGAATCGACCGGGCAGATCTACGCCGGCGGAGGCGGCGGCGCCGGCGGCAAGGCGGGCGACGATACGGCCGGCGCGGGCCAGAGCTCCTACAGCGCGACGCTGAGCAACGGGAAGGCCAACACCGGCGGCGGGGGCGGCGGGGTGAACTATTCCGCGGGAGGCTTCTCCTCGGGCGGAAGCGGGATCGTCATTTTGCGAAACCACCGCTGAGAACAAGGAGGGAAAAGCGATGAACTATGCACTGGTGGAGGACGGCGTGGTCGTCAACCTCATCTGGCTCTATCCGGCCAATGAAAGCGAGTTTCCGGGGGCGGTGCCCATGGACGGCGTGCCGGTGGCCATCGGGGACACGTGGGACGGGACGTACTTTTACCGCGGCGGGGAACGGCTGCCGGCGGACGAGCGGGAGGACATGGAGGCGGCGCTGAGGCTGCTGGGCGTGGAAGGAGGCGCGTGAGCGATGGGCAGATGGCTGGAGGCGGCCCGGGCGGTCCGGGCGGCGATGGACGCGGCGGGCAGGCTGCTCACGGACGAACAGGCGCTGGAGGCGGCGGCGATCTACCCGGCGTGGGACGGGGAAGCGGCCTATGAAAAGGACGACCGGGTGCGCTACGGGGAGCGGCTGTACCGCTGTTTGCAGGCGCATCAGGCGCAGGCGGACTGGACGCCCACGGCGGCGGTGAGCCTGTGGGCGAAGGTGCTCACCAGCGAGACGGGGGAGGCGCTGCCCTGGGAGCAGCCGGAAAGCACCAACCCCTACATGAAGGGCGACAGGGTGACGCACGGCGGAAAGACCTGGGTGAGCACGGTTGATAACAACGTCTGGGAGCCGGGCGTATACGGCTGGGAGGTCGAGGACGGATGACGCAGAAGCGGCCCGCGGCGGCGAAGGTGGCGCAGGTGGCGGCGCTGTCGGTGGGCGTGGGATATACCTATGAGGAGATGGACTGCCAGGCGTTTGTGGAGCACTGCGTGAAGCAGGCGGGCGGGCAGATGGACTACCGGGGGAGCAACGACATGGCGCGAAACGCCGCGTGGCTGGGGACGGTGGACAACGCCAGGGCGCAGGGAAAGCTGGTGCCGGGCGCGGGGCTGCTCATCCACGAGGAGACGGGCGAGCCGGAGCGCTACCGGGGCGACGGGCTGGGGAATTTCTCGCACGTGGGGCTGTACCTGGGGCCGGATGCGATCACGGACACGGGCCGGGACGGGCTGCGGCGCGGCTGCGACGCGGCCCATTCCAGCCAGACCATGGGCCGCGTGGCCGGGACGACGCTGGAAAACGGCTGGACGCACGTGATGTGGTTTCCCGAAATCGACTACGGCGAGGAGGCGGAGGGCCTGACGGCATCCGGCGTCACGGAGGGCCTGACGGCGGGGACGGCGCCCGCGGCGAGGTATGCCACGGTCGTATCGCCCGACGGAAACCCCGTCAAGCTCAGGAAGTCCGCCAGCGACCGGGAAACCGTCTACTGGCTGGTCAACCCCGGCGCGCGCGTGCAGGTCGAGCGCGTGCGCGGCGGCTGGGCGCTCATCCGCGCCCTGTGCACCGACGGCCACACGCGCCGGGCCTACATGATGGAGCGGTTTGTGCGGGGGTGAGGGCATGAGCGAGGGCGTGCTGGTGGCGCTGTGCTCGTTCGCGGCGACGCTGCTCAGCGGCCTGGGCGGCTACCGGCTGATCGCCTACCGGGTGGAGCAGCTTGAAAAGAAGGTGGAAAAACACAGCGCCGCCGTGGGACGCACGGCGGTGCTGGAGGAGCGCATCGAGGCGCTGGGGCGGCGGCTGGACGGCCTGGAGCGGGCCCGGCGGCGCGAGAGCGCGTGAGAAAGGAGGGGCTTTCATGGAGGACATCTTTACCTGGAAATGGCTCAAGGCGGCGCTGGTGCGCGCGCTGAGGACGGTGGCGCAGACGGCCGCGGCGACGGTGGGCACGGCCGCGATGCTCAGCGAGGTGGACTGGCGCATGGTGGTGAGCGCCGCGCTGCTCTCGGGCGCGCTGTCGCTGCTCACCAGCGTGGCCGGTCTTCCCGAAGCATGTGAAAACAAGAACTAACAAGCTAAAGGCCCGGCATTGCCGGGCCCAGACTGTCAAAACCCTCTTGGGAGGCTTGGAGGGCCCGCAGGCCCTCCAAGTGAAATCCGAATCCAGCGACATGCGCGGTGGATTCGGAAGCCTTGCGGAGCAAGGTTTCCTTACGCCGTCCGCCGCCCGGCGAAGCCGAAGGCGAAGTAGGCGGACGGTGCAAACCTGTCGGAAAAGCCCGGCAAAGCCGGGATTTTCCGACACCTCACTCCCTGTACTCCCCCGCCTCAATCGCCGAGATCATGTCGATGCGGCGCTGGTGGCGGCCGCCCTCGTAGGCGGTGGAGAGGAAGGTGTCGATGATTTGCAGGGCGACGGCCTCGCCGACCACGCGGGCGCCCATGGCGACCATGTTGGCGTTGTTGTGCAGGCGGGCCATGTAGGCGCTGTAGCTCTCGCTGCACACGGCGGCGCGGATGCCGTGGACCTTGTTGGCGGCCAGGGAGATGCCGATGCCGGTGCCGCAGATGAGGACGCCGAAGTCGGCCTTGCCGTTTGCCACGAGCTGGGCGGCCTTGTAGCCGTAGACGGGGTAGTCGCAGCGCTCGGCGCTGTAGGCGCCAACGTCTGTGACCTCGTGGCCCTGGGCGCGCAGGTGCTGGATGACGGCGAGCTTGAGGGGCAGGCCGATGTGGTCGCTTCCGATGACGATGTTCATGGCTGATACCTCCGAAAAGAATGTTCAGGTGGTGCCGCGGCGCACGAGGGAGACGGGCACGATCCAGTGGTCGCGCAGGCAGTCCTTGCCGTCCATCATGCGGCAGAGCTCCTCCACGGCCAGGCGGCTCATCTCCTCCACGTCCTGATGGATGGTGGTGAAGGGCAGGGCGCAGTAGCGGCTGATGGAGATGTCGTCGTAGCCGACGAGGCGGACGGCGCCCGGGACGGAGACGCCGGCGGCGCGCAGGGCCTCCAGGGCGCCCAGGGCGAGCCAGTCGGTGGTGCAAAAGAGGGCGTCAAAGCGCCTGCCGGCCTCCAGGGCGCGGGAGACGGCCTCCAAGCCGCTTTGGAAATCGACCTTGCGAACGGTGAGGCGAAGGTCGTCCAGGACGGGGGCGCCCACGGCGGTGAGCGCGCGGCGGTAGCCCTCGTAGCGGTCCACGCAGGTGGAGAGGTTGCGCTCGTCCAGCAGGATGGCCACGCGGCGGCAGCCGCGGCGCAGGACCTCGTCGGCGGCCTGGTAGCCGCCGCTTGCGTTGTCGGACTCGATGATGGTGGAGCGCTCGGCGCGCTGGACGGGGTGGCGGTCGATGTAGACGGTGGGCACGCCGGGCCAGCTTTCCACGGTGGTGCTGTGGCCGGAGATGCAGATCAGGCCGCGGATCATCATGGTCCTGAGGGTTTCCAGGTAGGTTTCCTCCTGGCGGGGCGACTCGTCGGTGTTGCAGATGAAGACCGAATAGCCGCGCGCCCAGAGGTCGAGCTGGACCCTGAGGACGATCTTGGAGAAGTACTCGTTGATGATGTCGGGCACGATCACGCCCACCAGCGGCAGGGAGTTGGTGCGAAGCCCCCGGGCCATGGCGTTGGGCACGAAGCCCGCCTCCAGAATGGCGGCGCGCACGCGCTCCTCGGTCTGGGGCGAGAAGCCCCCGGCCTGGTTGATGACCCGCGAGACGGTCGCGGTGGAGTAGCCCGTCATTTCGGAAATCGTCTTGATGGAGACGCGCCCGGTCTTTTTCATTCGCCCCGTTCCCCCCCTGTGGCCGCGCAAAAGGGGGAGAGAGCCGCAGGCTCTCCCCCCCTGCGCTGCCGTATCTATCTTACAACGGCTCGCGCGATCTGTAAAGGGTGATTACTCGACCATGCTGGCGGCGTTCTCGGAGGTGACGAGGATGGCGTCGACAGGGGTCTTTTCGGGCTCGGCGGAGGCGGGGTAGTCGTCGGGGTTCTCCACGGCCTGCATCACGCCCACCAGGCCGGTGATGCCGATCTGCGCGGAGTCCTGCGCGACGGTGCCGGTCAGGTTGCCCGCGGCCACGGACTCGATGGCGTCCTTGTCGCCGTCGGTGCCGCAGACGTAGATCTGGCCCAGCTTGCCGGCGTTGATGACCGCCTGGATGGCGCCCATGGCCATGCCGTCATTGCAGCAGTAGATGGCCTTGAGGTTGGGGAACTGCTCGATCCAGGTGGCGGCGGTGTCCATGGCGGTCTGGCGGTCCCAGTCGCAGGACTTGGCGCCGATGATGTTCATGCCGGCTTCCTCAAAGGCGGCCTTGGCGCCGGAGGCGCGGTCCTCGGAGGACTGGTTGCCCGCCAGGCCCTCGATCACGGCGACCTCGGAGCCTTCCTCCAGCAGGGAGGAGAGGAACTCGCCGCCCATGTGGCCGATCTGCACGTTATCGGAGGAGTCGAAGCCCACGCACACGGCGCCTTGGGCGGCCATCTCCTCGGGGTTGAACTTCTCGTCGATGTTCCAGATCACGATGCCGGCCTCGTTGGCCTTCTTGACGCCCGCGATGAGGTTGACGCCGTTGCAGGGCGCGATGGCGATGCCGGCGTACTCGCCGGAGTTGATGCAGCTTTCCAGGATGGAGAGCTGGCCTTCATAGTCGGTGTCGCTCTGGGCGGCGTAGAGGTCCACGGCGATGCCGTTCTCCTCGGCGTAGGCGGCCACGCCGTCATACATGCTGCGCCAGAAGTCGGAGTTGGTGGTCTTGAGGATCACGGCGTACTTGGGGCCGTCGGCCTCGGCCACGGCGATGGACGCAAGGCCCAGCACCAGGCATACGGTCAGAACCAGGGCAAGCAGTTTCTTCATAAATCAGGTCCTCCTTGTTTATTTTTAACCACGGATGTGGTTAAAGCCGAAAGGGTTCGCCGCGCCTGAGATAGCCCAGCACCATCATGCCCCCGCCCAGGACGCCCGCGGTCTGGGAGCCCTGGGAGAGCAGGAAGTGCAGATCTTCGGCGGGCAGGGGGTGACGGACGCGGCGGCGGATCTCGTCCTTGAGCGCCTCGATGGGGAAGCCCTTCATGCCCATCACCCCGCCGCCCAGGATGATGAAATCGGGGTCCAGGAGCGTGATCTCCGTGGCCACGGGAACGGCGGTATCGCGCACGAAGCGCTGGATGCGCGCATCGTCGCCGTGGCGCACAAAGACGTCGGAGATGGGGCAGTCGGGGAACGCCTCCTCGCACAGCGACTGGAGGTAGCGCCCGCTCACCAGCGTCTCCACGCAGCCCGTCTGGCCGCAGGCGCAGGTCTTTTCCACCCCGTAGAGCGGGATGTGGCCCAGCTCGCCCGCCGAGCCGTGCGCCCCCAGGTGGAAGCGCCCGCCGATGTAGAGCGAGTTGCCAAAGCCGGTCCCCAGGTAGCAGCCCAAAATGGTGCGGCGGCCCTCGGGGTCCAGGCGCTGGGACTGGATGTCATGGGCGAGGATGAAGTTGACGTCACGGTCCACGAAGACGGGCAGGTCCAGCCGCTTTTCCAGCTCCAGCCCCAGCTCCAGCGAGTCCAGCCCGTAGACGTTGGGCGCGGAGCAGACGAAGCTGTGGTTTTTGTTGACCACGGCGGGAACGCCGATGGCCACGGCGCCCACCGCGCCGTTGGCCACGAGGGATTCGCGGATGATCTGGGCGAGGTTTTCCAGGGGGCTGTCGCCCAGCAGGCGGCGGCAGCTGTGCATCTCAAAGCCGCTGAGCGCGTAGTCCCCGTCCACCACGCCCAGGCGGATGTTGGTGCCGCCGATGTCGATGCCCAGTACGCGCTCTTTACTCACAGGCGCCCTCCAGCGCGCCGCTGAGGTCGGCGCTCATGATCTCCCAGGCGCGCGCGAGGTCCGCGTCCTGGCCAAAGAGGCCGGAGGTGCCCACGATGAAGGACTCCACGCCCGCCTGCGCGAGCTGGCGGAAGGTGCGGCGGTTGCAGGAGCCGTCCATCTCCAGGATCACCGACAGGCCCTTTTCCTCCTTGATGCGCCGCGCCTGGCGCACCTTGTCGAGCACCTCGGGGATGAACGGCTGGCCCGCGAAGCCCGGGTCCACGCTCATGAAGGTGATCTTGTCCAGGCGGTGCATGTAGCTTTCGATCATGGAAAGCGGGGTCTCGGGGTTGACCGCCACGCCCGGGCGAAAGCCCGCGGCGCGGATCTGGTCGATCAGCCGAAACGCCCGGCCGCTGATGACCTCGGCGTGCGGGCTGAAATAGGAGACGATCCCGCGCTCGCTCAGGGGCCTGACGGCCCTGGCGAAGGGCTCGAGGTACTGCCCCGGCTCCGTCACCATCAGGTGGATGTCCAGCGGCAGCGCGCACACCGGCGCGATGGCCGCGGCCAGGTCGGGCGAGAGGGTGATGTTGGGCACGAAATGCCCGTCCATGACGTCGAAGTGGTACAGGTCGGCGCGGGTGTTGAGGATCTCGAGCTGACGGCGGATGTCCAGAAAGTCCATGCACATCAGCGAGGGATTGACGATGGCTTTCATGCGGGAATCCTCCCTTTACTTTTTGATGGACTTGGTCACGAAGTGGTCCAGGGTGACGGCGATGATGATGAGCGCGCCCATGACGACCTTTTGCAGCGAGGAGTCGAGCATGAGCACCGTCATGCCGTAGTTGATGATGCCGATAATCAGGCCGCCGGCCACCACGCCGGGGATCTTGCCGATGCCGCCGAAGAAGCTCGTGCCGCCGATGATCGTGGCCGCGATGGCGTAGGTCTCATAGCCCATGCCGGCGGTCGGGGCCGCCGCGTTGAGGCGGCCGGTGAGCACGATGCCCGCCAGGCCCGCGCAGGTGCCGGAGATCATGTAGACCACCATCTGGTGCCGGTGCACGTTGATGCCGGAGTACCAGGCGGCCTCGCGGTTGCCGCCCAGGGCGTAGAGGTTGCGGCCCAGGGTGGTCTTGGTGGTGAGGAACCACAGCGCCATGGCGGCCAGCAGCGCGAGGATCGCGCTGACGGGCAGCACGCCAAAGAGCGTGGCGTTCATGAAGCTGGAGAAGCCCGCGGGGAAGCCGTAGACGCTGGAGGAGTTGGAGATGACGAGCATGAGGCCGAAGTAGATCGTCTGCGTGCCCAGCGTGATGATGAAGGGATGCAGGCCGGTCTTGTTAATCAGAAGGCCGTTCACCGCGCCGATCAGCGTGCCCACCAGCACGCCCACCACGCAGGCCAGCACCCAGGGCAGCTCCCAGTAGGCCATGCCGATGGCCGCCACCATGCCGCTCAGGCCGCAGGCGGCCGATACGCTCAGGTCGATGTAGCCAAGGAGGATGGCGAAGAACTCGCCCAGCGCCAGCAAAATGTTCACCGCCGACTGGCGCAGGATCTGGGGCACGGAGGAGGCCGAGAAGATGGCCGTGGGCTTGGTAATCATCAGCACCACCAGAAGCAGGAGCATGATGCTCACCGTGCCGAACTTCTTCCAGTAGCTGGAGAACGTGAACTTGGAATTTTCCTTCATCTTGGTGTTCCTCCTTGTCGTCACTCGCCGGTAGAGATTCGCACGATGTCTTCCTCGGTCGCGGTCTTGCCCTCCAGCACGGCCTTGAGCTCGCCGGCGTGGAACACTGCGATGCGGTCGCAGACGCTCAGCAGCTCCGTCTGCTCCGAGGACACCATCAAAACCGCCTTGCCCGCCTCCGCCAGGCGGCGCATGAGCTGGTAGATCTCGCTCTTGCTGCCCACGTCGATGCCCTTGGTGGGCTCGTCGAAGATCAGCACCTCGCTCTCGGCCGCCAGCCACTTGCCCAGAATGACCTTCTGCTGGTTGCCGCCCGAGAGGTCAACGGTCATCTGCTCGGGGCCGGTGCACTTGACGTTGAGCACGGAGATCTGCTCCCGCGCCCAGCGCTCGTCCTTTTTCTTATCCAGCATCCCGCCCAGGCCGCCGAAGGTCGAGGCCTTGATCGTGGGCGCCAGGGCGATGTTCTGCTTGCAGGTGAAATTCTTGGAAAAGCCCAGCTCGCGCCGGTTCTCCGTCAGCATGCCGATGCCCTGCTTGATGGCGCTGTAGGGGTCGGTGATCTCCAGCTCCTTGCCGTGCAGGTACACCTGGCCCGCGCTCCTGGGCACGGCCCCGAAGATGGCCTCCATCGTCTCCGTGCGGCCCGCGCCCACCAGGCCGGCCATGCCGAAGATCTCGCCCTGGTGGACCTGGAAGGAGATGTGGCGGCAGGTCCCGTCCGCGCGCGTGATGTCCCTGGCCTCGAAGATCACGGGCTTCTGGCACAGCTCCTGGGCGCTCTCCTTGGCAAAATAGGTGCCCTTGATCTCGCGGCCCACCATCAGGCGGATGATGTCGTCCAGCGTCAGGTCCTCCGCCGGGTAGGTCCCCACCATCGTGCCGTCCTTGAGCACGGTGATGCGGTCGCCGATCTCCTTGAGCTCCTTCATCTTGTGCGAAATGTAAACGATTCCGCAGCCCTTGGCCTTCAGCTCCCGGATCAGCCCGTGCAGGCGCGCGACCTCCTCGCTGGTCAGCGACGTCGTCGGCTCGTCCAGCACCAGAATCCTGGCCCCGGAGATCAGCGCCTTGGCGATCTCGCACAGCTGCTTGTCGGGGATCGCAAGGTCCCCCACCAGCGTCATCGGGTCGTGGCGAAGCCCCACCTGCTCAAGCACCACCCTGGCCTTCCTGAGCATCAGCTCGTAGTCCACCACCGGCACGCCCAGCTTCTTTTTCACCGGCAGATGGCCCACAAAGAGGTTCTCCAGGATCGTCAGCTCATTGATGACGCTGAGCTCCTGATAGACGATCGCGATGCCCTCCTCGCGCGAAAGCTGCGTGGTGAGCGCCTTGTACTCATGCCCGCCGCAGATGATCTTGCCCTCCGTGGGCTCGTAGACGCCCGAGAGAATCTTCATCAGCGTCGATTTCCCCGCGCCGTTTTCGCCCACGAGCACGTGGATCTCGCCCGGCATGACGTCGAAAGAGACGTTGTTGAGCGCCTTCACGCCCGGGAACACCTTGGAGATGCCGACCGTTTGGATCAAAGGCTCCATGCCAATCCCCCTTCTGATAGGTTGTACGATGCGCCCCGGCGGGTAATCGTTTACTTCCGCAGGCCGGTACAAAACGGGATCTCTTGCCGGTTTGCTGGAAAATCAGCGTATTTTTCTGGCCAGGACTGCCATTGGATCGCGTCGGATAACGCAATCGTTTACGTTCCCGATTATACGAGTCACGGATGGTTTTGTCAAGCGCTTTTTTTCCATTTTCGACATCTTTTTTTCCCGCCTTGCGGCCTTCCCCCCGGCATGGTATACTGATAGACGCACACGCATGTTACAAAGGAGGAACCGAGGGATGAGTGCTGCTTGCCTTTCTCCCCGCCGGCCCTGGGCCGCGCCGCTCAGCCGGGGGCTGCTGATCGCCGCCCCGTTTGTGATGCTGGCGCTGATTTCCCTGGCCGTGGGCCGAAACGCCTTCGCCACCTACCCGGTCTGGTCCGACGAGCTGGACTACTGGCGAAACCTCTTTACCTGGAACGAGGTGGGCTTTGCCACGGGCTACAACGGCATGCTCGAGGAGTTCGCCCGCGTGGGCACGCTGGGGGCGCACGGCTTTACGGCGGTGATGCTCTACGGCTGGTTTGTCAAGCTCTTCGGCCTGGGCTACAACGCCATCGTCATCGCAAACGCCCTGTGGGTGAGCGCGGGCGCGCTGGTCTACTGCGCCCTGAGAAAGCCCTCGGCGCGGCAGGCCCTGCTGCTTGCCGCCTGCTTTATGCTCTACGCCCCGGCGATTCTCTACTGCGCCACGTCCATGACCGAGATCTTCAACTACGGCCTGATTCTGCTCTACCTGGCGTTCTTTCTGACCTGGCGGGAGCGGCGCAGGGGGTGGCTTGTGGCGCTGTGCTGCCTGACGGTGGTTTTGGGGTGCCTGTATCGGATCACGTATTTCCTGCTCTTTGTGCCGCTGGTCGTGAGCCTGAGGCCCGGCTTTCGCATGGCCGCCGGGGCCGCGCTGGCCGCCGCGGCGTCGCTGGGCTGCTACCTGCTGACCTCGGCGGTGACGGCGCCCTATACCCAGGGCTTCCTCTATCATCTCATGCGGGCCCCGGACGTGGGGACGTTTGTGCAGATGCTGCTCAGCCACACCAAATCCAACCTCTACGACTACTTCGTCAACACCGTGGGCACGCCCATGGAGCACGCCTTCCACTGGCTCTACCTGGGCGTGACGGGGCTGTGCCTGGCGGGGACGTTCGTGGGCGTGGAGGGCGGCAGGCTCCGGCGGCGGCTGAGCTGGCAGGCGCTGGGCTGCTTTGTGATGCTGGCGGCGGCCTTCGGCATCATCGTGGTGCTCTATGAGACCAACGACTGGAGCGATTTTCGCACGCTCTCGCCCTTTCTGTGGCTGGCGCTGGCGTACCTGATCTCCGTGGGCCGCCCGGCCGTGCCGCTGGCGGCGGCCGCGGGCATGGCGGTGACGCTGGCGGTGATGCTCGCCCTGCCGCCCACGGGCATGTTCGCCACCATGGCGCACTTCGACGCGCCGGTCTACAGCGAGGACCTGTCCCAGACCATCCGGGAGTACCTCGTCTACGATCCCGACGCGCAAAACCCGCTGACCAACACCGTGCGCCTGGACGTGGACACGTTGCAGGCGATGGAGGAGATCCCGGCGGGCTTCGGGCTTCAGCACGGGTGGTTCACCACCGAGAGCACGGGCAAGAGCCGCTGGATCCTGACCGACCACCTCAAGTGCGTGGTCAACGGCTACGAGCGCGTGACCGACATGTCCGGCTACAAGGTCTACCGGCTGATCGCGTCCTACGAGGAGGAATGACATGACCCGCGACTCCGTCCGCCGCGCCGCGGCGCAGGCGGCGCTGGTGCTTTTGGTGGCGCTCGTCTCCGCGCCGCTGTTTTATCTCCTGGCCGGGCGGCCCGCCAGCGACCTGAGCATCCACGCCACCTGGGCCGCGGAGGGCGATTTCTCGGACCTGACGAGCTTTTTCCACCACGGCGCGCACCCGATGTGGCATGTGCTGGTGGCGCTGGTGATGCTCGCGGGCGTCCCGCTCGCCCCCGCCGCCGCGGGGGTGACGGCGCTGCTGAAGGCGGCGGAGGTATGGCTGATCTACCGCCTCCTGGACCGCCGCCTGGGCGGCCGCATGCGGCCGGAGGCCGTGGCGGCCCTCGCCTTCGCGCTGGGCATGGCCGCCAGCCTCCTCACCCCCCTCAACCCCGCCGTCTACGCCGGGGTCGGCTCGCCCAACACCTGGCACAGCCCCACCCAGCTCATCGCCATGGTCTGGATGCTGCTGTGCGTGCCCTATACCGCCCGCTGCTTCGACCGCTACGGCGCCCCCGGCACCCCCCTCCCCTGGCGGGAGGGCGCGGCGCTGGGCCTGATGCTGCTGTGCAGCCTCGCGGCCAAGCCCACCTTCATGCAGGTCTTTCTGCCCGCGGCGTGCCTGTTTTTCCTCTATCACTGGATCGGCCACCCCGGGCGCAGCCGCTGCTTCCTGCGCCTCATCGCCTGCGTGCTGCCGGCGGTGGCGCTGATGATCTTGCAGTACATGTACTACTTCGGCATCATCGTGCCCTCGCAGGGGGACATGGTGCTGGAGATCTCCCTGGAGAAGCTGGGCCGCGTGGCGCTCTCCACCCTGCTCATCCAGGCGTTCCCGCTCTATGTGGCCGTGGCGTACCGAAGGGAGAAGGGCGATACGCTCTACGCCCTGGCGCTGGTCATGGACGCCGTGGGCGTTCTGGAATACCTGCTGCTGGGCGAAAACGGCCGCCGCGCCGCCGACGGCAACTTCGGCTGGGGCATGATGGGCGCGGCGCTTCTGATGTGGGTGGTGGCCGCGGCGCGCTTCTTTGACGCGCGCGAGGCCGCCGGCCGCCTGCGCCGGGCGGCGGGGCTGGGGCTGCTGACGTGGCATGTGGCCTCCGGCGTCTATTACGTTTTCTACCTCTATACCTCCGGCGCCGTGCTGTGACTAGAGCGAGAGGCGCCTCACGTGCTTGAAAAAATAGCTCCGGCTCACATTGAGCAGCCGCAGCGCCTCCGCGCAGGAGATCTCGCCGCGCCGCCACCGCTGCACCGTCGGCGCAAAGCCCTCGGGCAGCGGCTTTTCCGGGCGCCCGAAGCGCACCCCCCGCACCCGCGCCGCCGCGATGCCCTCGGCCTGCCGCTGGCGGATCATCTCCCGCTCGGTCTGCGCCACGTAGCTGAGAAGCTGGAGCACGATGTCCGCAATCAGCGTCCCCGTCAGGTCCTGCCGGGTGCGCGTGTCCAGCAGCGGCATGTCCAGCACCACCATCGACACGCCCCGCTCCGCCGTCAGCGCCCGCCACTGGTCCATCACCTCGCCGTAGCTCCGGCCCAGGCGGTCGATGCTCTTGACCACCAGCACGTCGCCCCGGCGCAGGCGGCGCAGCAGGCGGCGGTACTGCGGCCGCTCGAAGTCCCTGCCCGAGCAGCGGTCGAAGTAGATCGCCCCGGGCGGCACGCCCCACCTGAGCAGCGCCGCCCGCTGCCGGTCCTCGCACTGGTCGCGGGAGGAGACGCGCATATAGCCGTAAACCATCAAAAATACCCCCTTGCGCACGTTCGCATGGGGGTATTGTAGCAAAAGCCGCGGTCGGGGAAAACTCAGTTTTTCAGGCTGTGCAGCGGCGCGGGAATCCTGCCGCCGCGGCCGATGAAGGCGTCGTTTCGGGCCTGGCTGACGGGCATGACGGGCGCGTAGCCGAACAGCCCGCCGAAGTTGACCGTGTCGCCCGCCTTCTTGCCGGGGGCGGGGATGACGCGCACGGCGGTGGTCTTGCCGTTGACCATGCCGATGGCGGCCTCGTCGGCGATGATGCCGGCGATGGCGCTGGCGGAGGTGTCGCCGGGAATGGCGATCATGTCAAGGCCCACCGAGCACACGCAGGTCATGGCCTCGAGCTTTTCGATGGTGAGGCGGCGGGCCTGGGCGGCCTCGATCATGCCGATGTCCTCGCTGACGGGGATGAACGCGCCGCTGAGGCCCCCCACGTGGCTGGAGGCCATCACGCCGCCCTTTTTGACCATGTCGTTGAGCATGGCCAGGGCCGCCGTGGTGCCCGGCGCGCCGGCCATCTCCAGGCCCATCTCCTGCAAGATGTAGGCCACGCTGTCGCCGCGGGCGGGCGTGGGGGCCAGCGAGAGGTCCACGATGCCAAAGGGCACGCCCAGCCGCCTGGCGGCCTCCTGCGCCACCAGCTCGCCCACGCGGGTGATCTTGAAGGCCGTGCGCTTGATCGTCTCGGCCACCACGTCAAAGGGCTGGCCGCGCACCTCCTTGAGCGCCCGCTGCACCACGCCCGGGCCGCTCACGCCCACGTTGACCACGCACTCGGGCTCGCCCACGCCGTGGAACGCCCCGGCCATGAAGGGGTTGTCCTCCACGGCGTTGGCAAAGACGACGATCTTGGCGCAGCCGAAGCCGTCCGTGTCCGCCGTCAGCTCGGCGGTGCGCTTGATGACCTGGCCCATCCTGCGCACGGCGTCCATGTTGATGCCGCTGCGGGTGGAGGCGACGTTGACGCTGCCGCAGAGGCGCGCGGTCTTTTGAAAGACCTCGGGCATGGCGTCCAGCAGCGTCTCCTCGGCGCGCGTGGCGCCCTTGTGCATCAGGGCGCCGAAGCCGCCGATGAAGTTGACGCCCACCGCCGCCGCCGCCTCGTCCAGCGCCACGGCGATGGCCATGGGGTCCTCGCCGCTGATGAGGCTCACGGGCGTGACGGAGATGCGCTTGTTGACGATGGGCACGCCCAGCTCGCCCTCCAGCTCGCCGCCCACGCGCACCAGATCCCGCGCCAGGCGCGTCACCTTCTCATAGGCCGCCTCCGCCGTCTCGCGGTCGCTGCCCTTCTTGCAGTCCAGCAGGCTCAGGCCCATGGTGATGGTGCGGATGTCGAAATGCTGCTCGCTGACCATGCGGATGGTCTGGAGAATTTCGCTGACCTCGATCACGGTATCCCTCCTCAGATGCGGTGCATGGCGTCGAAGATGTCGGTGCGCTGGATACTGATCGCCTCGCCCAGCTCGCCCCCGACCTCCTCCATGCGCGCCGCCAGACGGCTGAAATCCGCCGTCGCATCCGTGATGTCCACGATCATGAGCATGGTGAAGTAGCCGTCGAGAATCGTCTGGGAGATCTCCAGGACGTTTACGTTCATTTCAAACAGGGCTGTGCTCACCCTGGCGATGATGCCGGGCTTGTCCACGCCGGTGACCGAAACGAGCGCCTTTTGCATGCGAAAACCCCTCCTTGTTTTTTCCTCCCCTACGATACCGCACCCCGGCGCGCCTGTCAACTTGCTTTTTTCCGGGATTGGTGTATCATGGGAGGAACGAGGAGGGGTTTTTATGCAGCTTCGAGCGGTCGCGGTTCAGGACATCTCGTGCGTGGGGCGCTGCTCCCTGACGGTCGCGCTGCCCATTTTAAGCGCCGCGGGCGTCAACACCGCCGTGGTGCCCACCGCGCTTCTGAGCACCCATACGGGCGAGTTCACGGGCTATACGCACCTGGACCTCAGCGGCGAGCTGCTGCCCATCGCCCGCCACCTGAGCACCCTGGGGCTGCGCTTTGACGCCTTCTATTCGGGCTATCTGGCCTCGGGCGCGCAGGCGGAGACGGTGGCGGAAATGATGGACCTGCTGTGCGGCGAAGGCACGCACATCTTCGTCGATCCGGCCTTCGGCGACCACGGGCATCTGTACTCCCTGCTGGACGCCTCTTTGCCCGCGGCCATGCGCCGCCTGTGCGCCCGCGCGCGCACCGTCACGCCCAACCTGACCGAGGCGGCGTTTCTGCTGGAGGAGCCCTTCCCGGGCGAGGAGGCGGGGGAGGCGTGCGTGAGCCGCCTGTGCCGCGGCCTTCGCGCGCTGGGGGTGGACAACGTGGTCATCACCGACGTCGCCGCCCGCCCCGGCTTTACGGGCGCGGCCGTGCTGGCCAAGGGCATGGACGCCCCGGCCTTCCTCTATCGGGAGCGCTTCCCCGGCGTCTTTCACGGCACCGGCGACGTGTTCGCCTCGTTTCTCCTGGGGGCGCTCATGCGCGGCGCTGCGCTGGTCCGCGCGGCCGAGCTGGCCCTGGAGATGACGCACCTGGCGATTCGCCGCACCCTGGAGGGCGGCGAGCCGCTGCGCTACGGCCTTCGCTTCGAGGACGTCCTGCCCGCCTACTGGCGGCGCCTCACGGACGCCTGGCCAGGTTAATGATGCTCAGCCCGCGCTTGAACGCGTAGCGCAGCGTCGAGGCCGTGCCCCCCGCCGCCCGCGTGCAGTAGGCGATGCACCAGCTCGACAGCCCCACCATGTAGCGGTTTCGCGCCTGCATGCACCCGTCCACGTACCTGGCCGAGAGCACCTCCACGCGATCCGCCAGCGACTTGATGCGCTCATAGCGCGCCACGTCCGCCGGCTTCCACAGCCGCGCCTGGTCCGCGCAGGGCAGCGCCAGGACCAGCTGGATGTGCGGATGGCGCCCGCGCGCCTCGATCACCGCCTCCGCCGCCAAGGTGTCAAACCCCAGCGCCCCGCCCGCGATGAACGTATCCATCCCCTTTTCCACCATGTCGTCGATGGCCTGCGAAAGCAGCCCCGGCAGCCGCGCCCTCTCCGCCGCGCCGATCAGCCGGTGGCCCGTGAAAAAGCAGGTCGTTTCTCTTGCCGTCATGTCGTCCTTCCCCCCGTGCCTGCGTTCTTATCCCATATCATACCATATTTTTGCGTAAATTTCATAGAAATTACATCTTTTTTTAAAATTTTTACGACTTCGTTTTCCCCGGCCCTTGCATTTTGCAAAAAACAGGTCTATCCTGTTCCTTGGCCCCCCCCGGGCCCCTACTTTCGATGATGAAGGTGATCGCATGCAGGTTTTGACCCTTGTTCTCAACCGCACGGAATGTCTGGAGGAGCTGCTGGAGGCGCTCCTGGCAAGCGGCATCCACGGCGGCACGGTGCTGGAGAGCACCGGCATGATGCGCGTGATCGACCAGAGCGGCGACGATCTGCCCATGTTTTCCGCCTTCCGCCACCTCTTTGACCCCGAGCGCAGGGTCAGCAAGACGCTGGTCATGGTCCTCAGGGACGAGGAGGTCGCCGTGGCCCGCGAGGTCATCCAGCGCGTCACCGGCGGCCTGGACCGCCCCGACACCGGCATCCTCTTTGCCGTGCCCGCGCTGTTTGTGGAGGGATTGCAGAAATGAATACGCTCCTGGCGCTCGCCATCGCCATCGCCGCCGGGCTGGCCGTCAGCCGCCTGGCCAAGCTGGTGCGCCTGCCAAACGTCACCGCCTTTCTCGTCGGCGGCCTGATCGTGGGTCCCTCGGTCCTGGGCCTTCTCTCCCAGGACGTGCTGGAGGGCTTTTCCGTCATCACCGAGGCCGCCCTGGGCTTCATCGCCTACTCCATCGGCGCGGAGTTCAAGCTCAGCTACCTCAGGCGCATCGGCGCCAAGCCCCTCACCATCACCGCCTTTGAGGGCCTGGGCGCCGTGATCTGCGTGGACGTCGTCCTCATCGGCGGCGCCCTCCTGGGCCTGCCCGGCTTCGACCTGCCCATGTGCGTCGCCCTGGGCGCCATCGCCGCCGCCACCGCCCCCGCCGCCACCCTCATGGTCATCCGCCAGTACAAGGCCCGCGGCCCCGTCAGCGAGATGCTCCTGCCCGTGGTCGCCATGGACGACGCCCTGGGCCTCATCGCCTTCGCCGTCTCCATGAACATCGCCCAGGCCCTCGCCAGCGGCGCCGCCATGACCGCCGGCGCCATGATCCTCTCCCCGCTTCTGGAGATCGCCGGCTCGCTTTTGCTGGGCTCTGCCCTGGGCGTGCTCATCAGCCTCCTGGCCCGCTTTTTCAAGTCCCGCGGCAACAAGCTCGCCCTCACCATCGCCTTTGTCTTTCTCGCCCTGGCCCTGTGCGATCTGTGGGACCTGAGCAACCTGCTGTGCATCATGATGATGGGCGCCCTCATGACCAACCTCTGCCCCGCCGCCGGCGTCATCATCGAGCAGACCGACCGCTTCACCCCGCCGCTGTTCCTGCTGTTCTTCGTCATCTCCGGCGCCGAGCTGGACCTGAGCGTCCTGCCCACGGTCGGCCTGGTGGGCGCCTGCTACGTGCTGGTGCGCGCCCTGGGCAAGTGGCTGGGCGCAAGCCTTGGCTCCCGCGCCGTCCACGCCCACCCCAACGTGCAAAAATACCTGGGCCTGACGCTGCTCCCCCAGGCGGGCGTGGCCATCGGCATGGCCCAGCTCGCCCTCACCCGCCTGCCCGCCTACGGCAGCCGCATCCAGGCCGTGGTCCTGGCCGGCACGCTGATCTACGAGCTGGTCGGCCCGGTGGTGACCAAGCTGGCCCTTTCGCGCGCCGGCGAGATCCCGCAGGCCGCCCCCGCGGGCAAGGCCGCCGGGGCCTGAGCCGCTTCCCTCCCCGCCGGGCGCTTCCCGGCGGGGCCAAAAAAACTTCTCTCTTTTTCCAAAAGTGATTGACAACATCCCGGCCCTGTGATATGATAATAGTCGCCGCGTGAGCGGCAAGTGCCGCGGGGTGGAGCAGTTTGGTAGCTCGTCGGGCTCATAACCCGAAGGTCGAGGGT
>CAUDEL010000036.1:0-32468 GCA_958448555.1 uncultured Eubacteriales bacterium
AGCTCCGTGGCCTGTTCGGGCGTCATGCCCTTGGCCTTGCGCAGCTCGTAGAGCAGCTCGGCATAGGCGGCGCTCTTTTCGCTGGTCGCGGGGTCGATGATGGCCACCCCCGTGAGGTCGGTGCCGGTTTCGGCGGCTACCTTGCGCACCTCGTCGGGGTTGCCCAGCAGCGTCACGCGGGCCACGCCCTCCTTGAGGATTTTCGCACTGGCCTGCACGGTGCGGGGCTCGGTGCCCTCCGGCAGTACGATGTGCTTTACGTCAGCCCGGGCCTTGGCTTTGATTTTCTCGATGGCGGACATGTTCTTTTCCTCCCTGATGTGCTAAAATACAAAGGGTGTATCTGTTTTCAACCCTTACAGTATACAACTTTTTCTTTTTAAATGGAAGGGGGAGAGCCCAAAAAAGCGCGCTTTGCGCCGGGCGCCGGCATGGAGACAGCCGTAGGCATCATCTGTGAATACGACCCCTTCCACCGGGGGCACAAACGGCACTTTGAACTCATCCGATCCCGTCTGCCCGACGCGCGGATTGTATGCGTGATGAGCGGCCCGTTCACGCAGCGCGGCATGCCCGCCCTGCACGCCCCCGCCGTGCGCGCCCGGGCCGCGCTGGAGGCCGGGGCGGACCTGGTGCTGGAGCTGCCCTGCGCCTTTTGCGTGCGGGACGCCGAGCACTTCGCGCTGGGCGGGGTGAGCCTCCTGACCCGTCTTGGCTTTGTCACGCACCTCTCCTTCGGCGCGGAGGACGGCCTTGATGCCCTTTTGCCCGCGGCGGCGCTGCTGGATGCCCCCACGCCCGCTTTTCAGGCCGCGCTCAAAGCCGCGCTGGACCGCGGCGCCAGCTTCGCCGCCGCGCAGGGCGAGGCGCTCTCCGCCTGCCTCCCGTCCCCGCGCCCCGCGCCCTGGGAAAAGCCCAACAACATTCTGGCCCTTTGCTACCTGCGTGCCCTCCGCCGCCTGCAAAGCCCGCTCGTCCCCCTCCCGGTCCCGCGCGAGGGCGATTATCACGTTCCCGTGCTGGAGGGGCAGCGCTGGCCCTCCGCCACGGCGGTGCGCGCCGCCTTCCTGCGCGGCGATCTGGCGTCCGCCCGGGACGCCTGCGGCTACGAGCTGCCCGCCGCGCCCGTGTGCCGCCCGGGCGCGCTGGATTCCGTGCTCCTCTACAAGCTGCGCACGCAGAGCGCACAGGCGCTTTCGGAGCTGCCCGACTGCTCGGAGGGGCTGGAAAACCGCCTCAGGGCCTGCGCGGCCCGGGCCGCGACGCGCCATGAGCTGCTCTCCCTGCTCAAGACCCGCCGCTACCCCTACGCTCGCCTGAGCCGCCTGTGCTGCCATGCGCTGCTGGACATAACCTCCGCCTTTCTCAGCGCCCATCCCCGGCCCACCTACGCGCGCATGCTGGGTCTCAGGCGCGGGGCGCTGAACGGAGAGCTCCGCCAAAGCGCCCTTCCCCTGCCAGCCCGCGCCGCCGAGCTGGACCCCGGCGATCCCCTCCTTGCGCTCGACCTGCGCGCCTACGACCTGTGGGCGCTGGGCGCGGGGCTTTCGCAGGGCATGCTGCAAAGGCAGAAGGTATGCGCCCTGTGACGGGCGCTTCAGCTTGTCGAAAAAGTCCGCCCACGGCGGCCTTTTCCGCCAAATGCTTAAGAAATGTTTGCGCCCAGGGGCGCAAACTCCCCGCCCGCCCGGCAAAGCCGGGCGATACGAATCCACTTTGGAGGGCCTGCGGGCCCTCCAAACCTCCCGAAAAGTGTTTGTCAGCAGTCTGATGCGCCCTGTGACGGGCGCTTGCACATTCCCAAAGCTGTGCTACAATAGGGAACGTTCCGATTTTTATCCATGAGGAGATCTGCCATGCGAACGCTGCTTCCCTTTCTCAAACCCTACCGCAAGGAGTGCGTGCTCGCCCCGCTGTTCAAGCTGTTGGAAGCGGTGCTGGAGCTGTTTGTGCCCCTCATCATGGCGGCGATCATCGATAACGGCATCCAGGCGCGCGACACGGGCTATGTGCTGCGCATGGGCCTTGGGCTGGTGGGGCTGGGCCTGCTGGGGTTTGTGAGCTCCGTCACCGCCCAGTTCTTCGCCGCCAAGGCGGCGGTGGGCTTTGCCGCCAAGCTCAAAAGCGCGCTCTTTCGCCACATCCAGGGGCTGTCCTATACCGAGCTGGATACGCTGGGCACGCCCACGCTCATCAACCGTATGACCACCGACATGAACCAGGTGCAGACGGGTGTGAACATGACGCTACGCCTGCTTCTGCGCTCGCCCTTTGTGGTGATCGGCGCAATGGTGATGGCCTTCACGGTGGATGCCAGGGCCGCGCTGATCTTTCTGGCGCTGATCCCGCTGCTCGCGCTGGCGGTGACGGGCATCATGCGCCTGACGCTGCCCGGCCACCGCAAGGTGCAGGGCCAGCTGGACCGGGTGCTCATCCATACCCGCGAAAACCTGACCGGCGTGCGCGTGCTGCGCGCCTTTGGCAAGCAGGAGAGCGAGCAGGCGGCCTTCGACGGGGACAACCAGCTCCTGTGCCGCATGCAGCGCCGCGTGGGCGCCCTGTCGGCGCTGATGAATCCGCTGACCTATGTGCTGGTCAACGGCGCGCTGGCGGCGCTTTTGTGGAGCGGCGCAATCGAGGTGCAGGCCGGGCTGCTCACGCAGGGCGCGGTGGTGGCGCTGGTCAACTACCTTTCGCAGATTCTGGTGGAGCTGGTCAAGTTCGCAAACCTGATCGTGACCATCACCAAATCCATCGCCTGCGCGGGCCGCATCGAAAGCGTGCTGAATACGCGCGCCTCCATGCCCATGCCCGCCTCCCCCGTCGCGGCCGGCGCGGACGCGGAAACCTGCGTGTGCTTTGAGGACGTATCAGCCCGCTATCAGGGCGCGGGCGCGGATTCGCTTTCGCACATCAGCTTTGCGGCGCGACACGGGCAGACCGTGGGCGTCATCGGCGGCACGGGCTCGGGCAAAACGACGCTGGTCAACCTCATCCCACGCTTCTACGACGTTTCGGCCGGCCGCGTGCTGGTGGACGGCGTGGACGTGCGGGAACAGGATGCGGACGCCCTGCGCCGGAAAATCGCCGTGGTGCCGCAAAAGGCGGTGCTGTTTCAGGGCACCATCCGCGACAACCTGCGCTGGGGCGATCTCTCCGCCACGGACGAGGATCTGTGGCGCGCGCTGGAGGCCGCGCAGGCGGCCGAGGTGGTGCGCGGCAAGCCCGGTGGGCTGGATGAGATGGTGGAGCAGGGCGGGCGCAACCTGTCCGGCGGACAGCGCCAGCGTCTGACCATCGCCCGCGCGCTGGTCAGGCGGCCCGAAATTCTCATCCTGGACGACAGCGCCTCGGCGCTGGACTACGCCACAGACGCGGCGCTGCGCAAGTCGCTTCGCGCGCTGGACTGGCCGGTCACGGTCTTTATCGTGTCGCAGCGGGCAAGCTCCATCCGCCACGCGGACGTGATTCTGGTGCTGGACGACGGCGAGCTGGCCGGTCTGGGTACGCACGGGGAGCTGCTGAAAACCTGCCCCGTCTATCAGGAAATCTATTCCTCCCAGTACCCCAAGGAGGCCGTGTGATGAAATCTCGAAAAGATACGCTCAGAGGCGTCCTCGGCTATGTGGGGCGCTACCGGGGCTACCTCGCCGCTTCGCTGGTGCTGTGCGTCGTCACCGTGGCAGGCACCCTGTACGTGCCCATTCTCACGGGCAGCGCGGTGGATCTTCTGCTGGGGCCGGGTGCGGTGGACTTTTCGGCGCTGTGGCCGATTCTGACGGGCATTTTGATTCTGGTCGCCGTGACCGCGCTGGCCCAGTGGCTCATGGGCCTTTGCAACAACCGCATGACCTACCTGACCGTGCGCGACATCCGGCGGGACGCCTTTGCCCATATCCAGCGCCTGCCGCTGTCCTATCTGGACCAGCAATCTACGGGCGACGTGGTCAGCCGCGTCATCACGGACGTGGACCAGTTCGCCGACGGCCTGCTCATGGGCTTTACCCAGCTCTTTACGGGCGTTTTGACCATTGTGGGCACTTTGGGTTTCATGTACTCGGTCAACGCCGTCATCGCCACGGCCGTGGTCGTCATCACGCCCCTGAGCCTGGTGGTGGCCGCCTTCATCGCCCGGCGCACGTTTAAGATGTTCACCCTGCAAACCCGGACGCGCGGCGAACAGACCGCGCTCATCGACGAGATGGTGACGCATCAGAAGGTGGTCCGCGCCTTCTCCATGGAGCAGGAGATTCAGCGCCGCTTCGACGAGGTGAACGCACGTCTGGAAAAGTGCAGCCTGCGCGCCATCTTCTATTCTTCCCTGACCAACCCCGCCACCCGCTTTGTCAACGCCCTGGTCTATGCCTGCGTGGGCGTGGCGGGCGCGCTGGTGGCGGTGAGCACGGGCGGCATCACGGTGGGCCAGCTGTCGGCGTTTTTGAGCTACGCCAACCAGTACACCAAGCCCTTTAATGAAATCTCCGGCGTGGTGACGGAGCTTCAGGGCGCGCTGGCCTGCGCGGCGCGCGTTCTGGACCTGATCGCCCAGCCCGCCGAAACCCCCGACGCCCCCGCGGAGCTTTCGCATGTGGACGGCTCCGTGGCCATACGCGACGTGAGCTTCTCCTACACGCCGGACCGCAAGCTCATCCAGCACCTGAGCCTGAATGTTTCGCCGGGCCAGCGCATCGCCATCGTGGGGCCGACGGGCTGCGGAAAAACGACGCTCATCAACCTGCTCATGCGCTTTTACGACGTGGACAAAGGCCGCATCGAGCTTAGCGGCCAGTGCATCGTCGACGTGACCCGAAAGAGCCTGCGCAGTGCCTACGGCATGGTGCTCCAGGATACCTGGCTCAAGGCCGGCACCATCCGCGACAACATCAAAATGGGCCGCGAGGATGCCTCGGAGGACGAGGTCATCGCCGCCGCGAAGGCCACCCACGCCCACAGCTTCATCAAACGCCTGCCGGAGGGCTACGACACCGTCATCGCCGAGGACGGCGGGAGCCTCAGCCAGGGCCAGAAGCAGCTTCTGTGCATCACGCGCGTGATGCTCTGCCTGCCGCCCATGCTGATTCTGGACGAGGCCACCTCCTCCATCGACACCCGCACCGAGCAGCGCGTCCAGCGCGCCTTTGAAAAGCTCATGACCGGCCGCACCAGCTTCATCGTGGCGCACCGCCTGTCCACCATCCAGACCGCGGACGTGATTCTGGTCATGAACGAGGGCAACGTCATCGAGCAGGGCACGCACGACGAGCTGCTCGCACGCGGCGGCTTCTACGCCCGCCTGTACCGCAGCCAGTTCGAGCACTGAGCGCCGCCGGTTGACACGCCGGGAAAACTCTGCTATACTCCGCACACAAGCCAACGACCCAAAGGAGGGGAAAATCGGTGATCGAATCCCGATGCGGCCTTTTATGCAGCGAATGTAAGTACCGCGACATCATGAAATGCGCGGGCTGCCTCAAGATCAAAAAGCCCTACTGGGCCAAGAGCTGCCCCATCAAAAACTGCTGTGAGAGCAAGAAAAAAGAGCACTGCGGCCAATGCGACCGCTTTCCCTGCAAGCAGCTTCACGAGTTCGCCTACGACCCCGCCACCGACAGCGAGGGAACGCGCATCGAGCAGCTCACGGACTGGGCGCAGGAGCTGCCCGGCTGATTCAGATGAAAACCGGGACCGCGTGCGGCCATGCCGCGCGGTCCCGGTTTTTTGTCACATCAGGCGTTTGAGCCACTTGAACTTGCCGCTGTAGGGCGCATAGCGAAGCGATACGTCGGGCCGGCTCAGGCGCTTGAGCACGCTCTTCTCATGCGAAAAGGTGTCAAAGCTGTACTTGCCGTGGTAGCCGCCCATGCCGCTCTCCCCCACGCCGCCAAAGGGCATGTGCGAGGTCGCCAGATGCAGCACCGTGTCGTTGACGCAGCCGCCGCCGAAGCTCACCTCATCAAGCACGCGTTTCTCCGTGGCCCCGTTCCGCGTAAACAGGTACAGCGCCAGGGGTTTGGGCCGCTCCTGGATGCGGGCGACGGCCTCGTCGAGGCTGCCGTAGGTCAGCACCGGCAGAATGGGCCCGAAGATCTCCTCCTGCATCACGGGGCTGTCCCACGAAACGTCGGTCAAAATGGTGGGCGAGATGCGAAGGCTCTCCGGGTCGATCTGCCCGCCGTGGCTGATGGCCCCGCTGCCCAGAAGCCCCACCAGCCGGTCAAAGTGTTTGCGGTTGATGATGCGGGGCCATTCGTCGTTGGTCAGGGGCGCGCTGGTGTAGCGGGCGCGGAGCTCCGCGATGAGCGCCTCCACCAGCGCCTGCTCCCGGCCGCGGTGCACCAGCACGTAATCCGGCGCGACACAGGTCTGTCCGGCGTTTAAGCACTTGCCCCAGACGATGCGCCGCGCCGCAAGGGCGATGTCCGCCGTCTCATCCACGATCACGGGGCTCTTGCCGCCCAGCTCCAGGCTCACCGGCGTCAGGTGCGCGGAGGCCTTTTCCATCACCAGCCGCCCCACCTGCGGGCTGCCGGTGAAGAAGATATAGTCAAACCGCTGCTCCAGCAGGCGGGCGTTTTCCTCGCGCCCGCCCTCTACCACGGCCACATGCTCCGGCGCAAAGAGTTCCTGCGCCATGCGGCGCAGCAGCGCCGAGGTGGCCGCCGAGTAGGCCGAGGGCTTGACCACGGCGCAGTTGCCCGCCGCGATGGCCCCGATGAGCGGCGCGACCGTCAGTTGAAAGGGGTAGTTCCACGGCGACATGATGAGGACGACCCCGTAGGGCTCGCTATAGATGCGGCAGCGGCCCGGAAACTGCCCCACCGCCGTTCGTACCTTCCGGGGATGCATCCACTCGGCCAGATGGCGCAGGGCGTCCCGGATCTCCTGGCGCACCATGGCCACCTCGGTGAGATACCCCTCAAAGGCGCATTTGCCCAGGTCCTGTGCAAGCGCCTCCAGCACGGCGTTTTCGTTGTCGTCAATCCAGCCCGAAAGCGCGCGCAGCTTCTCCAGGCGAAATTCGTACGGTTTGGTGGCCTGGGTGAGAAAAAACGCCCGCTGCCGGTTGACCATTTCCGTAAAATCCTGCATTGTTTCCGCCTCCCTTGCCCTGCCATTGTATCAGGTTCTATGAGGGGTTTCAAGCCGCCGCATTTGACATTCGGCGCCGCATGTGATACACTCTTGCCATTCCAGACGGAATCAACAAAGGAGTGTGATATCGCCGTGGACGGCGATCCTGGTACCCGAACGGCTCCGGCGCGAAGGCGCGGGAGGCTCTCTCTGCGCCCACACTCCCGTTGGGCGGCCATGGACATGGCCGCCTGTTTGTGTTTCGCTCGTTTCACAGGAGCATAGCCGAAAGCAGCGCGTCCGCACGGGTTTGCAGAGCCGACGGGCCTGCTTTTAGCTTGTTTTTTAAGGAGGAAAATCATGCAGGGAACCACAACCGAACTGCTGCTGATGGTGGTGCTGGTGATACTGTCGGCGTTCTTCTCGGCCACGGAGACCGCCTACTCGTCCCTCAACCGCGCCCGCCTCAAAAGCCTGGCGGACCGCGGCCAGAAGCGTGCCGCCGACACCCTCGCGCTGGCCGACCGCTATGACGAGCTGCTCTCCACCATTCTGGTGGGCAACAACATCGTCAACATCGCCCTGGCGTCGGTGGGCACGGTCATGTTCGTGCGCTGGCTGGGCGATGCCGGCGTGGGCGTCTCCACGGCAGTGGTCACCGTCTTTGTCCTTATCTTCGGTGAAATCTCGCCCAAGAGCCTGGCCAAGGAGATCCCGGAGCGCTTTGCCATGGCGGTGTACCCGATGATTCGGGTATTTGTGACGGTGCTCAAGCCGGTCAACTGGCTCTTTACCAAGTGGAAGCAGTTTTTGAGCCGCCTGCTGCGCGTGGACGACGACCGCGCCATCACCCAGGACGAGCTGCTTACCCTGGTGGAGGAAGCCAAGCAAGAAGGCGGTATGAACGCGGACGAGAGCGAGCTGCTCAAGAGCGCCATCGAGTTTCACGACCTCGACGTCAGCGACATCCTCACCCCGCGGGTGCGCGTGGATGGGATTCCCCTGGAAAGCACCGCGCAGGAGACGGCGGACCGCTTCGAGTCCTCGGGCTACTCGCGCCTGCCCGTCTACGAGGACACGCTGGACCACATCGTGGGCGTCATCCACCAGAAGGACTTTTACAACTATGCGCGCCACGGCGGCGAATTCAACCTCTCCGCCATCATGAAAAAGCCCGTCTATGTGCCGCCGGGAGCCAAGATCAGCGACACGCTGCGCCTGCTTCAGCGCACGCAGTCGCAGATGGCGGTGGTCGCCGACGAGTACGGCGGCACGGTGGGCATCGTGACGATGGAGGATATTCTGGAGGAGCTGGTGGGCGAGATCTGGGACGAGCACGACGAGATCGAGGAGCCTTTCCGCTTCATCAACGACAACACCTGCCGCGCCCTGGGCTCGGCCGACCCGGAGGAGCTGTTTGAAAAGCTCGGTCTGGAGTGCCATACGGAGGCCAGCACCGTCAGCGGCTGGGTGATGGAGATGACCGAGCGGGTGCCCCAGCCCGGCGACGCTTTTGACTGCGGCGCCTGGCATGCCACGGTGCTCAAAACCGACGGCCGGCACGTGCAGGAGATCGAGCTGCGGCGCACCGCCGCGACGGTGTCCGCGTAAACGAAAGACCAACGCGCCCGCGGGCGCGGGAACAGGAAGTATGCATATGGCAAAACTATGGGCCGGGCGCTTTGAGAAACCCACCAGCGCCCTTCTGGACGACTTTCAATCCTCCATTCCCTTTGACCAGCGGCTTTTGGCGTGCGACGTGACCGGCTCCATCGCCCATGCGACCATGCTGGGCGAGCAGGGCATCATCCCGCAGGAGGACGCGCAGCGCATCGTGGAGGGCCTGCGGGGGATTCTTGACGACTATCACGCCGGCACGCTCACCATCGACATGGGCGCCGAGGACGTGCACATGTTCGTGGAGGCGCTGCTGACCGAGCGCATCGGCGAGGCGGGCAAGCGCCTGCACACGGGCCGCAGCCGCAACGACCAGGTGGCGCTGGATGTGCGCATGTATGCGCGCGCCGCCTGCCGGCATGTGCGGGAGATGCTGCTTTCGCTGCTTTCGCTGCTCAGCGCCCTGTCCAAGGAGCATCTGGAAACCGTGATGCCGGGCTATACGCACCTGCAAAAGGCGCAGCCCGTCACCCTGGCCTTCCACCTGATGGCCTACGCACAGATGTTCATGCGCGACGTGACGCGCTTTGAGCACGCCTGCGACGAGGCCGACGTCATGCCCCTGGGCTCGGGCGCCCTGGCGGGCACGACCTATCCGCTCAACCGCGAGCGCGTGCGGGAGCTTCTGGACTTTTCGCAGGTGACGGACAACGCGCTGGACGGCGTGAGCGACCGCGATTTTCTCCTGTCCTTCCTCTCGGCGGCGAGCATTGCGATGATGCACCTGAGCCGCTTTTGCGAGGAGCTGATCCTGTGGAGCACCAACGAGTTTTCCACCGCGGTCATGGACGACGGCTTTGCCACCGGCTCCAGCATCATGCCCCAGAAGAAAAACCCCGACGCCTGCGAGCTCACCCGCGGCAAGACCGGCCGCGTCTACGGCGATCTCATGGCCCTGCTCACCGTCATGAAGGGGCTGCCGCTGGCCTATAACAAGGACATGCAGGAGGACAAGGAAGCCTTCTTCGACGCCTATGACACGCTTTGCAAGTGCCTGCCCACCTTTACGGAGATGCTGCGCACCACCACCTTCCGCACCGGGGAGATGCGCAGAAGCGCCGGGCTGGGCTTCACCAATGCCACCGATCTGGCGGACTATCTGGTCGGAAAGGGCGTGCCCTTCCGCGACGCGCATCACGTGAGCGGCTCGCTGGTGGGCAAGTGTGTGCATGAGGGCCGCGCGCTGGAGGATCTGACGCTCGAGGAGCTCAGGGCCGCGCACCCCGCCTTCGAGCAGGACGTTTACGAGGCCATCTCGCTGGAGGCGTGCGTCCGGCGGCGCTCCCTCCGGGGCGGCCCGGCCCCCGAGACGGTCGCCGGCAGCATCGCGCGGCTGGACGCCTGGCTGAACGCGCGGTCACAGGCATGAGCGCCCCCGCCATGGCCGGTTCCTCCCGGCGCGAAAGCTGGCTGGACGCCCTTCGCATCGTCTCGGCGTTTCTGGTCATCGTCAACCATACCAACAGCGGGGTCTTTCAGTCCCTGACCCCCGAAAGCCCCTCGTGGTGGCTGTCGGTCCTGTGGTACTATGTGAGCAAGCTGGCGGTGCCCCTGTTCGTCCTCATTTCGGGCGCGTGCCTCCTGCCCAGGCGGGACAGCCCGCGAACGCTCCTGCGGCGCATCCTGCGCGTGGCCGGGGCGCTGGTTATCTTCTCCTACGGCTACTATCTCTACGATGCGTGGGTCTACTGGGGCCTCTGGCCGCGTATGGCCGACCTGGGCACGTTTTTCTCTCTGGTGTGGCGTCAGGAGATCACCGATTCGTTCTGGTATCTGTTCTTCTATCTGGGGCTGCTCGTCATGCTGCCGTTTTTGCAGCGTCTGGCCGCCGCCCTGAGCGGACGGGGCGTTGCGGCGCTGATGGGGGCTTGTCTCCTCTGGGACGGGCTGTGGCCGCTGGCTTCGCATTACGTGCCGGCCATCGCGCCGCCCGCCTATCTGGAGGCGCCGATGCTGACGGTCTATGTGGGGCTGTTTTTCGGGGGCTACTGGCTGCGCCGCTTCGCGCGCCCGAGCCGCCCCCGCCTGTTCGGCGCGGGAGTCGCGCTGGCGCTTTCCCTTCTCCTGAGCGTGCTGCTGACCTCTCTGGAGTATGCGCGTGTAGCCCCGGGCGAAAAGTACTGGTTCATGGATGACCGCCTGCATCCCTCGCTGCTCACGGCCGTAGGCGCCCTTTCGGCCGCCGCGCTCGCCCAGGCGGCCTGCCGCTGCGGCCGCGGCGGGACCGTGCTGGCGGAGCTGGGCGGGTGCGCCTTCGGCATCTATCTGGTGCAGGACTGGCTCATCGCCCAGACCAGGGAGCGGCTGTACCTGCCGCTGTGCGGCGCGATGGCGCCGCTGCCTGCGGCGCTCGTATGGGAGATGGCGGTGTTTTCGCTGGCGCTGGCCGCGGCCTGGCTCATGCGGCGCGTGCCGGGGCTCAAAAAAATCGTATAGCGCAGATATCCCGGACCGATTCGGTCCGGGATATTCAGTTTGTCGAAAAAGTCCGCCCACGGCGGCCTTTTCCGCCAAATGCTTAAGAAATGTTTGCGCCCAGGGGCGCAAACTCCCCGCCCGCCCGGCAAAGCCGGGCGATACGAATCCACTTTGGAGGGCCTGCGGGCCCTCCAAACCTCCCGAAAAGTATTTGTCAGCAGTCTGGATATCCCGGACCAATTCGGTCCGGGATATTTTTTCAGCGCCAGTTGTTCACCACCCGGAAAAAGCCCTCCAAAAGCCCGGGCATGCCCACGTCCTCCGCCGCCACCGCCGGCAGGCGCGCGATCACGCTTTCGCCCAGCCTGACGCGAATCATGCCCAGCGTGTCGCCCGCGCGCACGGGCGCGGACACCTCCGCGGGCAGCTCCACCTCCAGCGACAGCTCCTTCTCCTGCCCGGGCCTGAGCAGCATGCTCATGCCCCGGCCCACCGCAGCTTCCACGTCCTGCGCCATGCCCAGGCGGACCGCTACGCGCTGGCCCAGGCGGTCGCCCTTTCGCAGCACGGTCACGCGCTTATAGTTGGCAAAGCCGTAGTCCAGCATGGCGCGCGCCTCGTCAAAGCGCTTCTGGCTGGTTTCCGCGCCCAGGACGATGGCGATGAGCCGAAGCCCGTCCTTTTGCGCCGTGGCGCTCAGGCAGTAGCGCGAGGCGTCGGCGCTGCCGGTCTTGAGGCCGTCGCAGCCCTCGTAGAAGCGCACCAGGCGGTTGGTGTTGGTCAGGTCGGTCACGCGGCCGCTGGGATGCGTGAGCGTGTCCATCCACACCGAGGCATGGGTGAAGTAATCCGGGTGCCGGCACATCTCCACCGAGAGCGTCGCCACGTCGCGGGCGGTGGTGTACTGGGCGTCGTCGGGCAGGCCGGTGGCGTTGGTGTAATGCGTGTTGTCCATGCCCAGCTCCGCGGCCCGCTCGTTCATGCGCTCGGCAAAGGCGGCCTCCGTGCCGCAAAGGTGCTCGGCGAGGGCGCAGGCGGCGTCGTTGGCGCTGGCCACGATGGTCGCGTGCAAAAGCTCGCCAAACGAGTAAACCGCGCCTGCGTCCAAAAGCGCCTGGCTCCCGATCTGCGCGGCCGCCTCGGCGCTCACCGTGACCGGGTCCTCCAGGCTGACCGTCCCCGCCTCCAGCTCCTCAAAGCAGATGAGCAGCGTCATCAGCTTCGTCACGCTGGCCACCTGTTGCCGCTCGTCGGTGTTTTTTTCAAAGATGACCGTTCCCGTCCCCGCCTCCAGCAGCATGGCGCTGGGCGCGCTCAGCTCCACGGGTACACCCTGCTCCAGCGGCGCTGCCAGCGCCGCGCCTGCCAGCTGCCAAAGCGTCAGCAGCAGCGCGCCCAGCCGCCCGATCCCCTTTCTCATACAAAAAACTCCTTCCATGCATACGGTCTGTGATACCATACGCACGAAAGGAGCAAAATAGCCGTCGAAACCGCGCCGTCGGGAAAAAATCACAGGGCGGCGATCACGCCGTCCACCAGTGCGCGGAAGGTGTCCTTCACCCGCTCGCCGGTCTCCATGACCTCCTGATGGCTCAGCGGCTGGTCCAGGATGCCCGCCGCCATGTTGGTGATGCAGCTCAGGCCCAGCACGTCCATCCCGCTGTGCCGCGCCACGATGGTCTCCGGCACCGTGGACATGCCCACCGCGTCGCCGCCCAGGATGCGCGCCATGCGGATCTCGGCGGGAGACTCGTAGGTGGGGCCGTTCATCCAGCAGTACACGCCCTCGCGCAGCGCAATGCCCAGCTTTCCGGCCACCTCGCGCGCCAGCTTTTGCAATTCCACATCATAGGCGTGCGACATGTCCGGGAAGCGCGGGCCGAACTCGTCCAGATTGGGGCCGGTCAGCGGGTTCTTGCCCGAGAGGTTGATGAAATCCGTCATCAGCATCAGATCGCCCGGCGCAAAGGACGTGTTCACCCCGCCGGAGGCGTTGGTCACGATCAGCGTTTTCACGCCCAGGCGCTTCATCACGCGGATGGGCAGCGTCACGTCGCGCAGGTCGTAGCCCTCATAGGAATGAAAGCGGCCCTGCATCATGCACACGCGCTTTCCGTGCAGCGTGCCCGCGCACCAGCGGCCCGCGTGGCCCGGCGCGGTGGATACGGGAAAGCCGGGGATGTCCTGATATGCCAGAAATTTGGGCTCCTCCAGCGCCTCGGCGTAGCCGCCCAGGCCGCTGCCCAGGATCACCGCGATCTCCGCGCCGCCGCATGCCGCCTCAATGGCCGCCGCCGCACGGTCGATCTTCTCCAGATAGGCCCTGCTTTGCTCATTCATGGGAAGCTCCTCCTTAACCCTTGATTTCCAGCCGGTCCGCAAACGACTCCGCCCCGAAGCGCTCCGGCACGCCCAGAAGCTCGGCCACGGTGGCGGCGATGTCGGCGTAGGTCCGGCGCGTGCCGATGTCATGACGCCCGGTCATTCCCGGCGTCCACGCCAGGATGGGCACGTACTCGCGCGTATGGTCCGTGCCGGTGTGCGCGGGGTCGCAGCCGTGGTCCGCGGTGAGCAAAATCAGATCTCCCTCGCGCGCCGCGGCCTTGATCTCGTTCAAGCGGCCGTCAAAGTATTCCAGCGCCTGCGCGTAGCCCGCCACGTCGCGCCGGTGGCCGTAGACGGAGTCAAAGTCCACGAGATTGACGAACACCAGGCCCGTGAAATCGCGCGCCATGGCCTTCATCAGCGCGTCCACGCAGGCGGGGTTGCCCGCGGCGTGGTCGCTTTCACACAGGCCGCTCATGCAGAAGATGTCCTCGATCTTGCCGATGCCCATGGTGAAGATGCCGCGGTCCTTGAGGGCATTGAGGACCGTGGGCCCGATGGGCTCCAGCGAGAAGTCGCGCCTGCGTCCCGTGCGGGAAAAATGCCCCCGGCCCGTGCCCACGAAGGGGCGCGCAATCACGCGGCCCAGCGCGTGCGGGCCGGTGAGGATGCCGCGCGCGATGCGGCACATCTCATAGAGCCTGTCGGGCGGCACCACGTCCTCGTGGCAGGCGATCTGAAACACGCTGTCGGCCGAGGTGTAGACGATGGGATAGCCCGTGCGCACGTGTTCCTCGCCCAGCTCGTCGAGAATCGCCGTGCCGCTGGCGGGGTAGTTGCCCAGCGTCCTTGTGCCGATGGCCTTCTCAAAGGCGTCCATCACCTCGGGCGGAAAGCCGTTGGGATAGGTGGGGAAGGGCGTGTCGAGGCGAAGCCCGGCGATCTCCCAATGCCCGGTGGTGGTGTCCTTTCCCGCGGAAACCTCCGCCGCGCGGCCGTAGACGCCCGCGCCTCCCTCGGGCACGGGCCCGCCCACGCCGGGGATGAGGCCCAGTCCCATCGCCTCCATGTTGGGAAGATGCGGATGCGCCCGCTCAATGATGTGGCCGAGCGTGTTGGCGCCCGCGTCACCGTAGGCGGCCGCGTCGGGCAGCGCACCCGCGCCCACGCTGTCCAGCACGATCAGGAAGATGCGTTTCATGAGGATCAAACCTCCTTATCTGCCCAGCATGATACAGGCCGGGCCCACGGGGCGGATGTCCAGCACGTTGCAGCTATGCGCGCCAAAGACCGCCTCCATCTCCCGCACGAAGCTCTCCAGCCTGCGCTTGGGCACGAAGTTGAGCGTGGTGCCGGCAAAGCCGCCGCCATGCACGCGCCAGGCGCCGTCCTCCAGGAGCTTGCTCTCGGCCAGCATCAGCGCCAGGGACAATTCCTGGCGGTCGGAGGTGGCGAAGATGTTCTGGAGGTAGCAGAAGCTGCTGCGCCCGCTCTCAATCACCAGGCGGAAAAACGCCTTTAGGTCGTCGGCCTGCAGGGCGGCCACCTCGTCGGCCACGCGGCGGTTTTCGGCAAAGTAGTGCGCGGCGCGCAGGATGGCGCGGTCGGCGTTTTTGCCGCGCAGGCGCTCGCGGATCTGCGGCAACGTCTGCATGAACTGCTCGGGCTGGACGCGGCGCAGGTTCTTCTCGCCAAAGCAGGCGGCCACGGCGCGCATCTCCTCGGGAATGGCGGCATAGTAATCGGTCAGGTTGTCATGGCTGCCGCCGGAATTGACCACGACCAGCGCATAACCCTTGGCGGCAAAGTCATAGCTGAGCTCTCGCACCTCCGGCTCGTCGTTCTGAAAGTCGATATACACCAGCCCGCCCGCGCTGGAAGCCATCTGGTCCATCAGGCCGCTGGGCTTGCCGAAGTAGACGTTCTCGGCGTACTGGGAGATCTGCGCGCGGCGTTTAAAGTCCATCTTTCCGTCGTTGTAGAGCTCGTCGAAGATGGCGCACAGCAGCACCTCGACCGCCGCCGAGCTGCTCAGACCGCTGCCGCTTCGCACGGTGGAGGTCATCACGGCGTCAAAGCCGCCGACCTTCAGCCCGTCCTTGCGCAGGCCGTCGGCCACGCCGCGCACCAGCGCCGCCGTGTTTCCCTTCTCCTCCTCGCGCACGCTCAGGTCGTCCAGCGACAGGCTCAGGGGCGCGTAGCCCTCGCTGTGGATGTTGACCCTGCCGTCATCCCGCGGGCTGACCGCGGCCAGCGTGTCGAGATTGACCGCGGCGGCCAGCACCTTGCCGCGGTTGTGATCGGTGTGGTTGCCGCCGATCTCCGTGCGCCCCGGCGCGCTGACCATGGCGATGGGCCCGTCATAGCCCACCAGCTCCTCGTGCCGCTTGAGCAGGTGGGAATACCGCGCGCTCTGCGCCACAAGCATCCCGCCCTGCTGGCCGTATAGGTAGGTCAAACGTTTCATGACCTCGGGCGTTTTGAGTTCACTAATCATTTGCGCGTACCTGTTCATAAGCCATCCATCCTTCTTTGGTGATCTGCACTTCCGTGCCCGTCAGGACAAAGCGTCACGCTCCCAGCCGGTCGGCGACGCTTTGCCACAATGCGATCATCTCCTGCATGCCCCGTTGGGCAAGGCCATCGTAAAACGCCTGCGCCTCCTCCTCGCCCGTGCCGATCTCGCCCAGCACCACCCGCGCCAGCGTCTCGTCCACATAGGCGCCCAACTGCTCCTGCAGCTCCGCGGCCCGCTCGCTCTCCTCCTGCGTAAGCGTATACACCGGGAAGGGCCGCACGATGCAGGCATCCAGCCTGCGCAGCTCCGCGTTGACGCGGCGCACGTTCTCCTCGTTGTAGCGGTCGTAGAAAGCGTCGGGGAACAGCCAGGGCATATCGCCGGTGTCATATATGCTCAGCTCACTGAGCGTCTGGGTGGTCATGGCCTCCACGCCGCCCTTCCAGCCCCAGTAGCCGTCCTCGTCGACGACGTAATTCTCGCCCTCGATCCCGGCCATGGCCTCGGCGGCGCCTTCCTCGGTATAGAGCACGTCCACCCATGCCAGCAGGGCCCCGGGGTCCTCGCACGCGCTGGTGATGGCAAACGTGCCGCGCGTCACCTGCCCGTAGAGGTCGCGGTAAACCTGCTCGCCCTCATATTCCAGCGGCTCCAGCAGCACATAGTCCCGCGACATCTCGTAGGTCACCAGATTCACCGGCGTGGGCGCGAAAAATACCCCGTAAACCTCGCTTGCGTCATCATCGGTAATCCGCCTGAGCGCATCTGCGGTGACAAAGCCATCCTCGTCCAGCAGGCCGTCCCGATAGAGCTCGCGCAGGCTGCACGCCAGCTCCCAGAAGCTGTCCTCCTGCGGCCAGTAATGCACCTGCCCCTCGCCGTCGAGGTAGATGTTGTAGTCGTTGGCCACCACGCCCCAGGCGTGGGAGAGAAACTTGAGCTCCCACGGTCCCAGAAAGGCCATGGGGATCTCGTCCTTCTTTCCATTGCCGTTGGGATCGCGGTCGCGAAAGGCCGTGAGGACGTCCCTGAGCTCCTCCCAGTTCGTCGGCATCTCCAGGCCCAGCTTATCCAGCCAGGTCTGATTGATCCACATGGCGTTTTGCGGGGCCAGCTCCTGAATGGCGGGCAGGGCCGCGATCTTCCCGTTAGGCAGCGTGATGGCCTCCAGCCAGTCGGGATGCTCCTGCAAGAGCGCCCAAAGGTTCGGCGCGTACTCCTCCAGCAGCGGCCCGAGGTCGATGAGCTGGCCGCTGTCGGAATAGCGGATCAGTTCCGGGGTCGTCAGCGCGGCCTTGAACAGCACGTCCGGCAGCTCGCCGCCGGGCGCAAACATGGCGTCCTTGGCCTTCTGCCACTTCTCCAGGCTGGTGTACTGCTCAAACGTAAAGCTCAGGCCCGTGCGAGCCTGCATGCGGGTAAAAAAGCCGTTGCTGTTCCAATCGTGCGTGCTGCTTTCCCCGTCAAAGCCGGCCATGGTAAAAGTGCCTTCCGCCAGGGCGGCGGGGGCGAGGACCAGCAGGCAGAAAAAGCAGCACAGGAGCCGTCGTAGCATATCGAACTTCCTCCGATTGTGGTGCGTTCGCGCGTGAAAGCCGCGCTTCATCCCCTTCATTATACCTGATCGCCCAGTCTTTGAAAACCTTTTTGGCAAAATTTCAGTCCTGCCAGCGCAGCACCATCTCCACCAGCTCCGCCTCCATGCTCCCGAACAGCTCCGTCTGCGAGCGCCCCGACGCCTCAAAGCCCATGTGCCGGTAAAACCCGCGCGCCCGCGCGTTGCCGGCCAGCACCCAAAGGCAGGCGCCCTCGCAGCCGTCCCCGCGCAGCCGCTCCAGCGCGGCTTCCAGCAGCCTGCGCCCGTAGCCGCGCCCCATGGCCTCCGGGCGCAGGTAGAGGCTTATGATCTCGCCAAAGCCCTCCCGGTCCGCCTCGCGCGCATAGCCGATCATCGCCGTTCCCACTGCGCGGCCTTCCTCAAACACCGCCAGAGACGCGGAAGGGTCCGCCCTGAGCATCCCGCTCCATCGGTCATGTGTCAGCTTTTCCAAAAACGCCTGAGGAAGCAGATCCCGGTAAGACGCTTTCCAGCTCTCCACATAGACCTCGCCCACCTCGTCAAAATCGTCCCGGGCGCACAGCGCCCTCACCGTCGCCATCCTCTTCGCCTCCCCGGCCGGTTTTCCATCATTATAGCATAGGCGCAGGCAGCGGAGCCACCCTGGCAAAGTACAAAAAACGCCCCCTTAGAGGCGTTTAAAAGTCAGCTTATCATCGGCCGCAGAACTCCCTGACCGCCCCGGCCACGCGGCCGATGTCCTCGCTGCTCAGGTAGGGGTGCATGGGCAGGGAGAGGACGCGGGCGCAGGCCTCGAGGGTGTTTGGATAATCCGTGTCCGAGAAATTTCTCTTAGCGTAGGCCGTCTGCTGATGGATGCCGCGGGGGTAGTAGATCATGCTTGGGATGCCCCGCTCCCTGAGGAAACGCTGCGCCCCGTCGCGCTGGGCGCGGTTGCCAAAAAGCACGGTGTACTGCGCCCAGCTGCTCCCATAGCCCTGCGGGACCGAAGGCAGGTCCACGCAGCCCTCCAGCGCACGGGCGTATTGAGCGGCTGCGGCGTCAAGCGCCCCGAGCTCCCGCTCCCTCAGCGCCCTGAGCTTGGGCAGGAGCACCGCCGCCTGCAAGGTGTCCAGCCGGCTGTTCATGCCGATGCGCTGGTTGTCGTACTTGTCCAAAACGCCCCTGCCGTTGGCCCGCAGGGAGCGCAGAAGCGCGTCCTCCTCCGGGGTGTCCACGAAGATCGCGCCGCCGTCGCCGTAGCAGCCCAGCGGCTTGGCCGGGAAAAAGGACGTGATGGCCGCGTCGCCAAAGGCGCAGGCGTTCGTCTCCCCGATGCGGCCGCCGTAGCCCTGCGCCGCGTCCTCCAGCACCCGCATGCCGTGCCGGGCGGCGATGGCCTCAATGCGCGGGTAGTCCGCCGGCAGGCCAAACAGGTCCACCGCCACCACCGCCGCCGGGCGCAGCCGCCCCTCGGCCTCCACGCGCCGGACGGCCGCCTCTAGCGCATCCGGGTCCATGTTGAACGTATCCAGGCGGATGTCCACGGGGATCATCTCCGCGCCCACCGTCGTGGCGCAGCCCGCAGAGGCGAAGTAGGTGAAATCCGGCGCGAACACCGCGTCGCCCGCTCCCACGCCCCAGAGCATCAGCGTCAGCACCAGCGCGTCGGTGCCGTTTGCGCAGGTGACGCAATGGGGCCGTCCCACGTCCTTGGCAAGCGCGGCCTCCAGCTCGCTCACCTGCTCGCCCAGAATGAAATGGCCCTTTTCCAGGACCGCGGCGATTCCGGCGTCGATCTCGCTTTTCAGCGCGCGGTACTGCGCGCCCAGATCATGAAACTCCATCCGTCATTCGACCTCCCTCAGCCCCTCCCCGTCGGGAAGGAAGCGCCGCCCGCAGTCCGGGCAGCGCAGCTCGCCGCGAAGCAGCGCGCCGCAGGTGCACACAAAGCCGCGCTTGACCGCGGGCACGCCCAGCATGAGCGCGTGCGGCGGCACGTCCCCGGTCACCACCGCGCCCGCGCCGATCATGGCGCAGCGCCCGATGCGGTGGCCGCAGACCACCGTGGCGTTGGCCCCGATGCTCGCGCCGTCCTCCACCACCGTGGGCACAAAGCGCGACCGCCCCTTGGGAAAGAGCGCGCGGGGCGTGAGGTCGTTGGTAAACACGCAGCTTGGGCCGCAGAATACCCCGCGGCCCAGCGTGACGCCCTCATAGACGCTGACGTTGTTTTGCAGTTTGCAGCCGTCGCCGATGGTCACATGCTGCCCCACATAGCCGTTCTGGCCGATGGAACAGCCCGCGCCGACCCTGGCGGTGCCCTCGATGTGGCAAAAGTGCCATACCTTCGTGCCCTCGCCGAGCTCCGCGCCCTCCTCCACCACCGCGGTGGGATGGATATAGGCGCTCACCGGCCAAACCTCCCCTCGAAGTCCGTGGTAGCGCAGTCCGAGAGAGGCAGCGCTACGGGCCTGTGCTCCGCGGCGGAGAGATAGATGGCCAGCACCATTTCCAGCGCGCGCATGCCCGCCCGGCCGTCCACATAGGGTGCGCGGTCCTCCCGGACGGCGGCGATCATGTCGCGGTAGAGGGGCGTATGTCCGTAGCCATAGACGTTGGGCGGGTTCTCGCCAAACTGCATCTTGATGGTGGCGGGATCGCCGCGGCCGTCGCGGAAGTCCCACTCCTCGATGATGTTGACGCTCTTTCCGCCCGCCTTGACGGTGCCGTTCTCGCCAAAGAGGTAGAGCGTCTCCTCGAGGTTGTGCGGATAGACGCTCGTGGTCCCCTCGATCACGCCATAAGCCCCGCCGGCAAAGCGCACGATCGCAAGACCCAGGTCCTCCGCCTGGATGTAGGGATGGGCGAGATTGTCGGTATAGGCCATGACCTCAACCGCCTCGTCGCCCATCATCCAGCGCAGCAGGTCGATGTTGTGGATGCACTGGTTCATCAGCGCTCCTCCGTCCATGGCCCAGGTGCCGCGCCAGGGGGCCTGGCGGTAGTAGTCGGGGCCGCGGTTCCAGCGCACATGCGCCGCGCCGTGCAGCATGCGCCCGAAGCGGTTTTCCTCCACGGCGGTACGGATCTTCTGGATGGACTTGTTGAAGCGGTTCTGGTGGCAGGTGCACAGCTTGAGGCCCCGCGCGTCCGCTTCGTTAATCAGCGCCCGCGCGTCGGCGAGCGACAGCGCCAGCGGCTTTTCGATCATCACGTTCGCGCCCGCCCTCAGCACATCCAGGCCGACCTGCGCATGCAGCCCGCTTTCGGTCGCCACGGCGCAAAGCTGCGGCCTTTCCTCCTCAAGCAGCGCCCGATGGTCCCTATAGCGGCGCACGCCCGCGCGCTCCCGCTCCGAAAGCGGCGCGAGCACGGCCTCCATGCGCTCGGGCACCGGGTCGCACACGGCGCAAAGCGCCAGATCCTCGGCGTTGTTTCGATATGCCGCGATGTGGTTGGGCGCGATTCGCCCGCAGCCGATGAGCGCATAGCGCAGCTTTTCGATCATGCTCTCTCCCCCCGGCTCACAGGACGCGGATGTTGTCGCGCTTTTGGACGTTCTTGAGCGCGTTCTTCGTGTCAAAGATCAGGTCCGCATGCTCGGCCACGAAATCGTAGTCCACGCAGGTGTGGGCGGTGGTCACCACCACCAGATCCGCGGCGCGCAGCGCCTCCTCGTCCAGCGCGGGGATGCGGCGCTCCTCCCTGCCCTGATAGCGGTATGTCTCCACATAGGGGTCGTAGAAGCTCACCTGCGCGCCGAGCTTTCGCAGGCTTTCGATCACGCGCAGCGCGGGGCTTTCGCGGTAGTCGTCGATGTCCTGCTTGTAGGCCACGCCCAGCACCAGCACCTTCGCCCCGTTCATGGCCTTTCTGCGCTCGTTGAGCGCCCCCATGGCGCGCTGGGCGCAGTATTCGGGCATGCGGTCGTTAATAATCATGCTGCTTTCGATCATCGAGGTATGGAAGCCGAACTCCCGCGCCTTCCAGCTCAGGTAATAGGGGTCCAGCGGGATGCAGTGCCCGCCCAGACCAGGGCCGGGATAGAAGGCCTGAAAGCCGTAAGGCTTGGACTTGGCGGCCTCGACGACCTCCCAGATGTTGATGCCCATGCGGTTGCAGAGGATGGCCAGCTCGTTGATGAGGCCGATGTTGACATTGCGGTAGGTATTTTCCAGAATCTTCTCCATCTCCGCCACAGCCGGGCTGCTGACCCGGTGCACGGGCGCCTCCAGCACCGCCTCGTAGAGCGTGGCGGCGATGTCGGTGCACTCGGGCGTCACGCCGCCCACGACCTTGGGCGTGTTCTTGGTCTTGTAGATCGCGTTGCCCGGGTCCACGCGCTCGGGGGAGAAGGCAAGGAAGAAATCCACGCCGCACTTGAGCCCGCTTTTTTCCAAAATGGGGCGGAGCATCTCCTCCGTGGTCCCCGGGTAGGTGGTGGACTCCAGCACGATCAGCATGTCCCTGTGCATGTGCGGCATGATGCTCTCCGCGGAGGAGCGCACATAGCTGATGTCCGGCTGCTGATGGCTGTCCAGGGGCGTTGGCACGGCGATGCACACGCAGTCGCAGGAGGCGACGGAGGCAAAATCCGTCGTGGCGCGCAGCATGCCCTCCTCCACGATTTTCTTAAGGTCGCTGTCCACCACGTCGCCGATATAGTTGTGGCCCTGATTGACCAGATCCACCTTGTGGGCCTGCACGTCAAAGCCGATCACATGAAAGCCGGCCTTCGCCTTTTCCACCGCCAGCGGAAGTCCGACGTAGCCCAGTCCGACCACGCCCAGCGTCACGGTGCGTTCGAGGATCTTCTGCTTCAAAACCGACATGCGCTCAATCTCCTTGCCTGTATGCGGAAAGGCGCGAAAACGCGCATTTCCTGATGATCTATGATACTGCACCGCGCCCGGAAAGTCAATCTCCGCCAGTTTCAGAGATAGAGGAAGAAGTCACATTCCAGGCGGCCGTTATAGAGCCTTCGCTTCCTGTCGGCGCGCCGTCCGAAGGCCCGCTCGAAGCCGGGATCGGCGGAGATGGCGCCCAGCTTCCAGCCGGGATGGCGCCTGAGCAGCGCCCCCAGCTCGCGGTAGAGGGCGCGCGCGCCGTCGCGGTCGCTCAGGCGCTCGCCGTAGGGCGGATTGAGCAGGAACACCCCCGGCGGCCCCGAAAGCGAAAGCTCGCGCAGGTCCTGGCGGCGGACCTCAAGCCGCCCCGCAAGCCCCGCCTGACGGATGTGGCGGCCACACAGCTCCAGCGCCTCGGGGTCGATGTCCCCGCCGCCGATGGAAAACGGCGCGTCCGGCCTGCAAGCCGCCTGCGCCTCCTGCCGGATGGCCGCCATGGTCGCCCCGTCCATGAAGGGATAGCGCTCGCAGGCGAAGGCGCGTCTGAGCCCCGGGGCCTGGCCGATGGCCTGGAGCGCCGCCTCGATGAGCAGCGTGCCCGTGCCGCAGCAGGGATCGTAGAGCGGCAAGCCGGGCCGCCAGGGGCTGAGCTCCACCAGCGCGGCGGCCAGCGTCTCGCGAAGCGGGGCCTCGCCGTTCCAGGTGCGGTAGCCGCGCCGGTTGAGCGCCTCGCCGCTCATGTCCAGCGTGATGCGCGCCCGGTCCCGCACCACGGCCACCCCGACGGGGAAGCGCGCGCCCGTCTCGGGCAGGCGTTTTGCGCCCAGCCGCGCCATCAGCCGCTCCACGATGGCCTTCTTGCTCACCGCCTGGCAGTCCCGAACGCTCATGAGCTGGCTGCGCACGCATTTGCCGCTCACGAGGATGGCTCCGTCGGGCGCAAGAAAGCGCTCCCAGGGGATGCCCCTGACAAGCTGAAACAGTTCCTCAAAGGTGCGGGCCTCGCCCTCGGCGAGCACCATGAGCACGCGGTCGGCCGTGCGCAGCCACAGATTGGCCCGGAAGGCGTCCGCCAGCTCGCCCTCAAAGCGCGCGCCGCCGTTCTCGGCCGAGGCCGCAAGCCCCATCCGTCTCAGTTCGCCCGCGACCACGCCCTCCAAACCAAAGGCCGCGGTCGCCAAAAACGTATATGCCATGCCCTTTTTCCTCCCTCTGGGCCGTTTCTGCGCGCACGATTATATCATGGCATGTCCGTCCAGACAAGCGGGCATGCTAGTTTGGCGGGGCCGCGGCCCCGGAAAGGACGGGGTTTGATGCTCTCAGCGTTTCTGGCCGGTTCGGCGGCCTATCCGCTTGTGGAACTATGGTGGCGCGGCCGCACCCATCCGGCCATGGCCCTGGCGGGCGGACTGTCGCTGTCGCTTCTGCGCGCCCTCAGCCGCACACAAAAAGGCCGCCCCCTCTGGCAGCAGGCGCTGGCGGGCGGAATGATGATTACAGGCGTGGAATACGCGCTTGGCCTTGCGTTTAACCGCCGGCACCAGATCTGGGATTACCGCCGCATGCCGCTCAACCTCGGCGGCCAGATCTGCCTGCCCTTCACGCTGGCCTGGTGCGGCCTGAGCGCGCTGGCGCTGGGCGGCATGCGCCTTCTCCCTCACAGCTCGCGCGAGAGGATCTCCGCGATATAGCGGCTCGCATGCCCGTCGCCATAGGGATTGGCGGCGTGCTCCATCTCGCGGTAGGCCGCGGGATCGGTCAGCAACTCGCGCACGGCGGCATAGATCGTGTTTTCATCCGTGCCCACCAGCCTGAGCGTTCCAGCCGCCACGCCCTCGGGGCGCTCGGTGGTGTCGCGCATGACCAGCACGGGCTTGCCCAGCGCCGGCGCCTCCTCCTGAATCCCGCCGCTGTCGGTCATGATGAGGTAGGCATGCGCCATGAGGTTGTGGAAGTCCAGCACGTCCAGCGGCTCGATCATGCGGATGCGCTCCTGGCCGTTGAAGCAGGCCGCCGCCATGTCCCGCACCGCCGGGTTCTTGTGCACGGGATAGATCACCTTGAGGTCCGGCGTCTCGTCCACGATGCGCCTGATGGCGCTGAACATCTCCCGCATGGGCTCGCCCAGGTTTTCCCGCCGGTGGGCCGTGAGCAGAATCAGGCGGCTCCCGCGCGCCCATTCAATCTGCGGATGGGTATAATCGGGACGCACGGTGGTTTCCAGCGCGTCGATGACGGTGTTGCCGGTGACGTGGATGCGGATGTCCGGCTTGCCTTCTTTCAGGAGATTCTGACGGCTGAGTTCCGTGGGCGCAAAATAAAAGCGCGAAATGAGGTCCACGGCCTGGCGGTTGAATTCCTCGGGAAAGGGCGAGTCGAGGTTGTAGGTCCGAAGCCCCGCCTCCACATGGCCCACGGGGATGTGCATGTAGAAGCAGGCCAGCGCCGTCACAAACGCCGTGGAGGTGTCCCCGTGCACCAGCGCGACGTCGGGCTTTTCCGCCTCCAGAATGGTTCCAAGCCGTTCCAGGATGTTTACCGTCACGTCAAAGAGCGTCTGCTTCTGACGCATGATTCTCAGGTCATAATGCGGAGTGACATGAAAACATTGCAATATCTGATCCAGCATCTCCCGGTGCTGCCCGGTGACGCAAACCACGGTCTGAAACTCGGGGTGCTTTTCCAGCTCCATCACCAGCGGGCACATCTTGATCGCCTCCGGCCGCGTGCCGAAGATAAGCATGACCTTTTTCATTCGCATCCCTCAATCCGCCTCCCGCGCGGCCGTCATTTACAGGGTATCTCAAGCTGTTTCCAGATTTCCAGCATGCGCCGCATGCGCCCGGCCGCCTCCCCGCCCTCCAGGGAGGAGCAAAAGGACACCTTGCCGCCGGGGCCGGGTGAAAGAAGGCCCTCCTCCTCCAGCCTGCGCCTGAGCTGGCGCGCGGTCCCGAGATTTCCGTCGATCAGCGGCGTTCCCGGCGGGAAAAAGCCCGCGATGGCGCGGCGCAGGAAGGGATAATGCGTGCAGCCCAGCACAACGGCCTTGACCGGCAGGCCGCGCACGGGCGCAAGCAGCCTGTCCAAAAGCCCCTCCACCCGCGGTCCCGAAAGCTCCCCGGCCTCTACGCACTCCATCAGCCCCGGGCACGGCAGAGGCAATGCGTCGCGGCCGTAAAGCTCCATCAGGCGCAAAAATTTGGGCTGCGTCAGCGTCATCTGCGTCGCCATGACCACGATGCAGCCCTCGCCCGGCAATAGCGCCGCGGGCTTGAGCGCCGGTTCCATGCCGATGACGGGCATGTGCAACTCCTGCCTCAGCGGGCCGGCGGCGGCGCTGGTGGCGGTGTTGCAGGCGATGACCACCGCCTTGCAGTCCATGGCGATGAGCTTGTCCACAGCCTGATGGGTGAGGCAGAGCACCTCCGGGGGCTGCTTGTCCCCGTAGGGGATATGAAGGGTGTCGCCGTAATAGATAAAATTTTCCTCCGGCAGCACGCCCAGCATCTCGCCCAGGGCGCTGATGCCGCCCAGTCCGCTGTCGAACACGCCCACCGGCCGACGATCCAACCTCATCCACCTCCGCCCCCGATTATACCCGCTGCCCTCCTTTTTTTCAAGTCTCCGGGAGCCCTTTGTCTCAGGTCTCCAGCGCCTCCAAGACCGCGTCCGCCAGATACGGCATGGCGGCCAGCACCTCCTCCAGGGTGTTTCGGTTGTTGCCCGCCTCCACCAGCACGCAGCCCACGGCCACATGCTGGTTAAAGCGGCCGCTCTTGAGGCACACGTCCCTACACAGGCCGTCCGCCTGCGCGTTCAGGCAGTCGGTCATGGTCTGGGCGATGGCCAGGTTGGCCTCCCAGTCGGGGCGCTGGTCAAAGCCCTCCGAGGTCTGCCCCTCGCCCTTGCCGATGAGCACCATGAGCTTGGCGGCCTCCACACCGCCCACCGAAACGGTGTTGGGCCCGGTCTGCGACTCGGCGTAGGCGTCGCGGTGCAGGTCGATGTACAGGTCGTAGCGCTCCCCCGCCGCCTGGCGGCCCTGCAGCATCTCCAGCGAGCGCGTGTAGGCGCTGCTGAGGTTGGGCGGCTCAAAGGCCGTGACGTCATGCACCACCTCGATGCCAAGCCCCCGCAGTAGCGCGGCCAGCTCCTCGCCCACGCGCACGACGTTATGCGCGTTGTCGGCGGTGCGCCATTTCTCGGTCTCCTGATAGGGGTCGTCCGGCGTCTGCTCGTAGGCTTCGTAGGTGTGGGTATGATAGATGAGCACGCGCTTGCGCGGGTTCTCCGTCTCGGAGCGCAGCAGGCGGATGGTGAATTGCGCCTCCGGCGTCGCTTCAGGCACGGGCGTCTGGGCAAACAGGTTTTCCGCCACCGTGCCCTCCTGCTGCGCCCACGCGGCCACGACCGCCTCCACAGGCCGGTCCTCCCAGCGCCCGCCGGCGCACACCCCCAGGATCGCCGCCGCCAAGAGGACCGCCAACCTTTTGATCGTCCGCCTGCCGTTCATCCCTTTCACCTCTCCCGCAAGGATATGCTATCCATGAATGTAAGTATGCAGCGTATCGGGGTCCACCTCGGGCTGAAGGGCCTGATTGATGCCGTCGCTGAGCAGCGAAGAAACGTTGAGCACCAATTCGTCAATCTCCCTTGGGGTGACGACCATATCGCCCAGAAATCCCTCGGACACCTGTCTGAGAAGCTCCTCCGCCGCCGCCTCATGCCCGCCCGCGAACAGGCCGTACTCGTCGATCAACCGCGCCATGGCGTCGCGGGCGATGGTGGAGGCGTACACCACCATCGGCACCCCCACGGCGATCACCCGCACCCCCAGCGTCTCCTCCGTCAGCCCCAGCCGGTGGTTGCCCACGCCGCTGCCCGGCTCAATGCCCGTGTCGGTGATCTGCACGGTGGTACAGATGCGCTCGCTCTCATACGCCGCCAGCGCGTCGATGGCGATGACCGCCGCGGGCCGCACATGCCGCACCAGCCCCCGGCACAGCTCCGCCGTCTCGATGCCCGTCAGGCCCAGCACGCCCGGCGCGATGGCGCTCACGCCCCGAAGCCGGCCGCGCAGCTCCTCCGCCACGGCCTGCCTGAGATGCCGTGTCACCAGCATCCGCTCCACCACGCGGGTCCCCAGCGCGTCGGCGGTGACGTTTCGGTTGCCCAGCCCCACCACCAGCACCTCGCCCTCGCGGGGCAGGAGGCTTTTGACCCCCTGCGCGACCAGCGCGGCCAGCAGCTTCTGGGTGTGCGCATCGCACCGGGGCAGATCCCGGTACTCCAGGGTGATGTACTCCCCCGTGTGGCGGCCCAGCAGCTCCGCCGCGCGTTCCTTCTCAATGCGGATGCGGGTATGCGTAATGCCGCCCATATGATGCGTGCTCACGCGCACGCCCTCCACCCGTCCGCCGCCTTCGCCGATGCACTCCATGGCCAGATCCGTCCGAAAACCGCGCATGCCTCTCTCCCCCATCCTTGTGGAAAGGCGCGCACAAAAAAGCCGCGCACGCCATCTCCTGCGGAAATAGCATGCGCGGCTTTGGGCAAAACATGCATCAGCCCTCGTAGTGAAGCGCCTCGATGGGGCGCAGCTTGCTGGCCTTGTTGGCCGGGTACATGCCGAAGACCACGCCGATAAAGACCGAAAAGGCGATGACCATCCAGGCCACGTTGACGGGAATGGTGAGCGTCATCTCCAGCACCGGCGCCAGCGCCTGCACCGCGCCGACCGAAATGACCAGGCCCAGCAGTCCGCCCATGAGGCTGACGACGAGCGACTCGATGAGGAACTGCGTCAGGATGTTGCTTCGCGCCGCGCCGATGGCCTTGCGGATGCCGATCTCGCGGGTGCGCTCGCTGACGCTGACGAGCATGATGTTCATGATGCCGATGCCGCCCACCAGAAGGGAAATCGCCGCGATGCCGCCGAGCATGAGCGTAAGGGTGTTGGTGGTTTCGCTGAGGGTGGAGAGCATCTCGGTCTGGTTAAAGACGCTGTACTGGGTGCCGTAGGAGCGCGTGTTGTAGTTTTCAAACGCCTTTTCCAGATAGCTTTCCACCGCCGCCTGCGCCTGCTCGACCTGGGAGGAGGAGGCTGCGGAAACATAGAACGAGGAGATGGAGGTCTGGTTGGAGAGGCGCTGGGCGAGCGTAAAGGGGATGAGGATCTGGTTGTCGTTGCTGCCCGAGGCGCTGGAGCCGACCTCCTCCAGCACGCCCACCACCGTGAGCGTATAGCCATTTAAGGAAAACGTTTCGCCCACGGCGTGGGTCGTGCCGTACATCTCCGTGGCCGCCTCCGCGCCGATGACGGCCACGAAGCTGCGGTTGTCGATGTCGGGCTGCTGAAGAAAGCGTCCCTCGGCCACGGTCCAGTTGCGGATGCTCTCATAGCCCGGGGTGGTGCCCTGCACGACCCCGTCGTCGTAGGTCGCCGCGCCGGCCTTGACGGTACCGCTGACGCTGGAGATGGGCGCGACATAGGAGATGGCTTTGTTGAGCGCCAGCTCGTTGAGGCCGTCCAGGTCCAGGGGGTTCATGCGCCGGGCGTTGATGTTGGCGGTGATGAGGTTGGTGCCCATGCCCTCGATGCTTTCGACCACGGAGCTGTTGGCGCCCTGGCCGATGGAGACGAGCACCACGATGGCCACCACGCCGATCACCACGCCGAGAATCGTCAGAAACGAGCGCAGCTTGTTGCCCGCGATGGCCTTCACGGCCATCTTAAAGGACTGGTAGATCATCCTGTGGCACCTCCTGATTCTCGTAGAGATGGCCGTCCTCGATGCGGATCACCCGCTCGGCGCAGCGGGCCACCTTGGGGTCGTGCGTGATAAGCACGATGGTGTTGCCCGCCTCGTGCAGTTCATGGAAGATCTGCAAAATCTCCCGCCCGGTCTTTTTGTCCAGGTTGCCGGTGGGCTCGTCGGCCAAAATGAGCGAGGGCTTGACTGCAATGGCGCGCGCGATGGCGCAGCGCTGCTGCTGGCCGCCGGAGAGCTGCGCGGGTCTGTGCTTCAGCCTTTCTCCCAGCCCCACCCGCTCCAGCGCCTCGCGGGCCGCGCGGCGGCGCTGGGAGGCGCCCACGCCCTGATAGATCATGGGAAGCTCCACGTTTTCCTGCGCCGAGAGCTTGGGCAGGAGGTTGAAGCCCTGAAAAATGAAGCCGATCTGCCGGTTGCGGATGCGCGCGAGCTGACGCTCGCGGTACTTCTGGATGGGCTTGCCGTTGAGGACATAGCTGCCGCTGTCAGCGGTATCCAGGCATCCGATGATGTTCATCAGCGTGCTCTTGCCGCTGCCGGAGGGGCCGATGATGGCCACGTATTCCCCCTCGTCCACGCGCAGGGAAACATGGTTGAGCGCATAGATCGTCTCACCGCCCAGGGTATAGCGCTTGACCACATCCGTCATATCAATCATGCCGCTGCGCCTCCTCAGTTGCCGCGCGTGCGGTCGCCGCCTGCCGGCCCGCCCGCGGGCGCCGCCCCGCCGTCAAAGGCGCCGCCAGGCATCCCGCCGCCGAAGTCCATCATCATGCCGCCCATGCCGTTTTCACGGCTGTCGGTGGACGTGCTGGCCTCGCGGGTGATGAGCACCACGTCGCCTTCGCTCAGGCCGCTCAAAACCTCGGCATAGTTTTCGTCGCTCAGTCCCGTTTCCACGGTCGTGCGCACGCCCGGCTCGCCGTCTGCGGCCGCGTCGCTCTTGAGCCACACGTAGCTTTCCCCGCGCGAGGTGTTCAGCGCCGTGATGGGCACCAGGAGCACATTTTCCTGCTCCTCGACCAAAATGGTGGCGGTTCCGTTCATGCCCAGCTTGAGCCGCTCATCGCCCTCCACGGTCAGGGTCACGTCATATACCGTCACGCCGCTGGTCGCCGTGCCGATCTGGCTGATCTTGCTGACCGTGCCCGCATAAGTCGTGTCGGTGATGGCGTCCATCGCCAGCTCCACGTTCTGCCCCACGGCCACGCTGGTGATATCCAGCTCATCCACGCTGACGACCATCTCCTTCTCGTCCCCGACGTAGAGGGAGACCAGCACCGTATCGACCGCCTGCTCGGTCGCCGAAGGCGTCACGATGGAGGCCACGATGCCATCCTGAGGCGCGGAGATAACGCCCGCGTCCCTGAGCGCCCGCATTTCCTTAAGCTGCGCCGACTGCTGGGCGCGCGTCTCCACCAGCGCCTGATAGCTGTCGCTGACGGGTACGTTGATGAGGTAGCAGATGCGGTTGCCCTCCCACTTGCGTGCGTCGGGCTCGATAAAGACGCTGTGGATGTAGCCCTTCTCTGAGGTGGTCAGCTCATAGGGCATGTGGATATGCGCTTCCGCCGTGCCAAGGCTCGTTCCCTTGTAGGCGATCTCCACCTCGCCGCCCTCGGTTCCGTAGGCGTCGGAGAAGGTGATGGTCGCTACCCCGTTGTCCAGCGCGCGCACCGTGCCGTCGAGGGTCACGCGGCCGACCTTGACGGTGACCGTGGTCTCGATCTCCCAGTCCTCCAGGGCCGGGAATTCCACGTACATCCAGCCGTCCAGCGAAAGCAGCGCAATGCACCCGTATTGCTCCATCACGTCCTGGATATAGGCGCCCTCGGTGATGTAGACCTCCTTGACCCGGCCGTACTGGGGCATCTTGAGGTAGGTGGTGGACGAATAGCTCTCCGCCAGTGAGGCGATCTCGCTCTCGGTGGTCTCAAGCTCGGTTTCCAGCGTCTCAATGGTGGTTTGCAGGGCGATAGCGTCGATGCTCAACAGCGGCTGGCCGGCGGTCACGGTATCGCCCGCCTCCACCAGCGAGTCCGTCACCGTCACCGCATAATCCAGCGCCACATCGTCCGTCTGACTGATGGAAAGCGTGCCTGTGCCTGTCACCGTCTTGGAGAGGGAGCCCGTAGAAATGGGATATTCCGTATATGTGCTGCCGGCCGGGGCCTGCGTCGCCACAGCCTGGCGCGACAGGTAATACCTGTACCCGAAAAATCCGACGGCCGCCAGAACCACCACTGCCGCCAACGTCTTGAGGACCTTTTTCATGGGAAAAACCTCCTGCCATCAGGCATGCTTTTTGCTGCCGTCTTATGGTATCGGTCCTATCTTTGCAACGCATGACGGTTTTGTGAAAGTTTCGTGTTGAAACAGATGCGGAAAATGGCAAAAAAACGCCCCGGCAGGATGCCGGGGCGCGAGGCCTAGCGCATGTTGTCAATCAGCCATTGCATCAGCTTGGCGGTGTTGTCCAGGTTCCCGCCGTTGGCCAGAAGGCCCATCACCATACCCTCGGGGACGATGCCGTAGGCCTCCAGCCCCATCAGGGAATCCACGGGAATTCCCATAAGATACTTCCTGCCCGTCTCCGGGTCGGTCACATAGCCCGCGGAGAGATCCATGTCTCCCGTGGACAGCGCCCCGCTTTCGATATAGGGCGTCAGATCCGCCAGGCCACCGCCGGAGGCGAGGTTTTGGAACTGCTCCCGCTCAAGCATGTACAGATCGCCCTGTCCGGCGCTGGACCACACCAGCAGCTGCATGTCGCCGTAGGTCTGATCGTAGACGATGGTGGTGAAGGTAACCTCCTCCATCTCCGGAAAGAGCTGCAACCGCAGCTCCTCCAGCAGCGCGTCCAGCTGCGCCTGCGCCTCCATGCTCACCGCGCCCTGACAGTACCATTCGACCTTGAGCGCCTCGGGACTGCGATAACGGGTGGTGGTATACAGCAGGTTCCACCCGAAAATCGCCAGCCCGATCAGCAGCGCATACTGCCACCAGCCGTAATGAAAATGGGTACGGATGCGTTCCCGGGTAATGGGCAGCCTCATGATATCTCACCTTCCAGCTCAGGCGCGCACGCCAAAAAATCGCCATGAAAGCACTATACCGCCATGGGCGACGGATGTCAAGGGCAAGCGGCGGACCAAAAGCGGACGCGAGCATATGCTGCCTAAGGGAGCGTATTCCCGAAAGGAGGTAACACGCATGGGTGTTACTAAGGCAATACCGCACAGAAAAGTAGGCGCGATACTGCCAGAAGTGATATAATA
>CAUDEL010000037.1:0-32173 GCA_958448555.1 uncultured Eubacteriales bacterium
CTCAAGTCTCATCCTTTTTTTCTTCACTGTCCAATATGTATTGTAGCTCTACACCCGTTTCGGGCTTTTTTGTATGTTTGACTTGCAAGCGCTTCAATGGCATGCTATCATTATTTATGTATGTGCCTAACGATAAGGAGGACCTATGAGCAAGGATTTTGACGCGCTGCTTGCCTGTGTGGAAAAGCCTGCGCGCTATACCGGCGGGGAGATGAACGCCGATGTCAAGCCCATCGGGCAGGCAGAAATCTCCTTTGCGTTCTGCTTTCCAGATACTTATGAGGTGGCCATGAGCCATCTTGGCATGAAAATTCTCTACGGCATCCTCAACGACCTGCCCTATGCGGTGTGCGAACGGGTCTGTATGCCGTGGGTGGATATGATTTGCGCGCTCCGGGACAGCGGGACGTCCCTGTTTTCCCTGGAAAGCCATACGCCGCTCAACTGCTTTGACATCATCGGCTTTACGCTCCAGTATGAAATGAGCTATACCAATGTGCTGGAGATGCTGGACCTGGGCGGTGTTCCCGTCCTGTGCTCCGAGCGCGGCGAGAGGGACCCCATCGTGCTTGCGGGCGGGCCCTGCGCCTTCAATCCCGAACCGCTGCATCTGTTTATTGATGCATTTCTTATTGGCGACGGGGAGGAATCTATCGTTGAGGTTACGGACCTGCTCAACGCCTGTAAAAAGGCGGGCGTGCCCCGCTCCGAGCGCCTCCGTCGCCTGGCCGGCCTTCGTGGCGTGTATGTGCCAAGCCTTTACCGGGATCAGTATAATCAGGATGGCACTCTCAAAAGCCTCAAGCCCGTCGACCCCTGCGCGCCTCCCAGGGTGCGCAGGAGCATCCTGACGGATTTTGAGCATGCCTACGTACCCACGCATCCGCCTGTTCCGTATATTCAGCCTGTGTTCGACCGTATCATGCTGGAGATCATGCGCGGCTGTACGCGCGGCTGCCGCTTCTGTCAGGCCGGCATGCTCTATCGTCCCGTGCGCGAGCGCAGCGTGGACAGGCTGGTGGAGCTGGCCAAAGCCTCTGTGCAAAATACCGGGTATGAGGAGATTTCACTTTCGTCGCTCTCCTCCAGCGATTATTCCTGCATCTCGGAGCTTGCCCGGCGGCTGACAGACGAGCTCAAGGACAAGCGTGTCTCTCTGTCTTTACCCAGCCTTCGCGTGGACAAGTTTGTACAGGACACCCTCAGCCATACCCAGAAGGTCAAAAAGAGCAGCCTCACCTTTGCCCCCGAGGCGGGTACGCAGCGCCTGAGGGACGTCATCAACAAAAACGTTACGGAAAAGGATTTGATAAACACCCTCACCAACGCGTTTTCAAACGGCTGGAACGCGGTCAAGCTCTACTTTATGATGGGCCTTCCCACGGAGACGGAGGAGGACCTTGCCGGCATTGCGGAGCTGGCAAAGACCGCCGCGGCGGCATATTACAGCGTCCCCAGGGAAAGTCGCGTCAAGGGCCTTCGTATCACATGCAGCGCCGCGGTCTTTGTGCCCAAACCCTTTACGCCCTTCCAGTGGTGCTGTCAGGATGACCCGGATACCGTCCATCGCAAGCAGCGGCTGGTGCGAGAGCAGTTTTCCAGGCTTAAATCCGCGCATTTCAACTATCATGATTCCGGCGTCAGCGAGATCGAGGCCTGCTTCGCCGTCGGAGACCGAAGGCTGGCGGCCGTGCTCTATCGCGCCTGGCAGTTGGGCTGCCGCCTGGACGGATGGACCGAGCAGTTCCGCTATGACCTGTGGCGGCAGGCGTTTGAGGACTGCGGGTTGGATATCGATTTCTATGCGCACCGCAGGCGCGCGCTGGATGAGCTCCTCCCGTGGGACCATATCGACGCCGGCATCGACAAGGCGTTTTTAAGGCGCGAGTATGAACGCGCCATGGGCGCCCGGACCACCCGTGACTGCCGCGAGGGCTGCAACGGCTGCGGCCTGCAAAAGCTCAAGGGGGTGTGCCGCGCATGCGAATGATGGTTGTCTTTGAGAAGGGAGAGTCCCTGCGCTATATCGGCCATCTGGACCTGATGCGCGCCATGCAGCGTGCCCTGCGCAGAAGCGGCCTTCCCATTCGCTACTCCAACGGCTTCAATCCGCACATTCGCCTGAGCTTTGCCGCGCCGCTGAGCGTTGGGATCGTGGGGCTGCGCGAGCTGATGGAGGTACCTCTGGAGGATGGCGTGCGGGAAGAAGATTTCAAAGCGGGCATGAACGCCGTTCTGCCCGCCTCTCTGCGCGTCCGCCAGTGCCGCGCGCTGGAGGACGGCTTTCCGGCGCTGATGTCGCTGGTGGCGGGGTCGCGCTATCTCATCCGCTTTCCTTCCATCGCCGAGAGCGACCGCGCGGCGGCCGGGTTTGACGCCTTCATGGCGCTCGCGTCCTATACCGCTGCCCGCCGCACCAAGAGCGGAGAAAATGCCTGCGATATTCGTCCTTTCGTGCTCGGAGGCGCGCTTGAAAAGACGGCGCAGGGGTGGGAAATCACGCTGGAGACGGCCGCCACCGCCGCCGGGTCCCTCAAGCCGTCCCTTTGGCTTGAGTGCCTGCGCGCGTTTACGGGCGCGGGGGAGTTCACGCACATCATCTATCGCACGGCTATTCTGGCGCGGACGAAATCGGGCGAACTTGTCTCCATGGAGGAGGTCTGAAAGGCATGGAACAGCCGCTTCGGCTGATTGTCAACGGCACGCGGACCGCGCTGATGGAGGGGGAGCGCCTGATTGAGTTTTATCAGGAGCAAGCCGGCGCGCAAAGCGTCGTTGGCTGCGTTTTCCTGGGCCGTGTGGAACGTGTGCTCCCGGATGTCAAGGCTGCGTTTGTCCGGCTTGGGCTCTCGCAAAACGGATTCCTCCCGCTGCGCGAGTCCGAGAGCTATCATCGCACCTGCGGCTCCGCGCCGCTGATGACCGGCCAGGAGGTTCTGGTGCAGGTCAAAAAGGACCCCAAGGGCGAGAAGGGGGCCTTTTTGACGCGGGATGTATCGTTTCCCGGACAATACGTGCTGCTGATGCCCCACAACCGCTTTGTGGGACTGAGCCGCCGCGTGCAGGACGAGGGCGACCGCGCCCGCGCCAGAGCCCTGGGCCAACGCATCGCCGGTGACCGCTTCGGCCTGATCGTGCGCCACGCCGCGCTTTACGCAAAGCCGGACGAGGTGGAGGCGGAGGCGGAAGCGCTGTGGGACGCCTGGCGCGACATGGAGGCGCGGGCCCGGTATCTCAGGGCGCCCGCTCTTGTTTATGCCGTCTCATCCATGCAGGACATTCTGCTGAGGGATTATGCGACGCGTCATCCCATCGAGGTCCTCTCCCGGGACGAGCCTCCCCGGACGCTGCCGCAGGGCGTGCAATGGCGGACGCTGGGCGCGTCCGAGATGGAAGCCGCCTGGTCCGCCGGGCGCGTGGAGGCGCAGGTGGAAGCGGCGCTCAGGCGGCGCGTGACCCTGCCGGGCGGGGGTACGCTCGTTATTGACGAGCGGGAGGCGCTGACCACCATCGACGTCAACTCCGGAAGCGCCGTTACCGCCGCCGGTGGAGAGGACCTTGCGCTGGAGGAAAACCTTTGCGCCGCGGCTGAAGCCGCGCGCCAGATTCGGCTGCGCAACCTCAGCGGAATTCTCCTTATCGACTTTATCGACATGCAAAGCGACGAGCACCGCGGCCGTGTGCTGGCGGCCATGGAGGAAGCCGTGCGCGACGACCGGGTGAAAACCGTGATTCATGGCTTCACCAGCCTTGGCCTTCTGGAAATGACGCGCAAGCGCACCCGCGATACGCTTTCGGACGCGCTGACCGCACCCTGCGGCGTCTGCCGCGGAACCGGGCGCGTGCGGTGCGACTGAACGAAAGGAACCGATGATTTGTGCAACACACCCCAGTTTACGTGACCGAGGCCGAGCGGCTTGAGCAGGAAAGCGCCATGGAGCGCGTGCTCGCCCTGCCTGACCGCCCGCGCTCCTACCACATCGTTACCTATGGATGCCAGATGAACGCGCACGACTCCGAAAAGCTGGCCGGCATCCTCACAAGGATGGGCATGGATGAGGCGGCGGACCGTCGTGAGGCGGACCTGGTCATCTTCAACACCTGCTGCGTGCGCGACAATGCCGAGCGACGGGCGCTTGGAAACGTCACCTGGCTCAAGGAGCTCAAGAAGGAAAAGCCGGGCCTTCTCATCGGCGTGTGCGGCTGCATGGTGCAGCAGCCCGGCATGGCGGAGCGCATCCTCAGGCAGTACCGCTTTATTGACCTGGCCTTTGGAACGCACAACCTGCACCGCCTGCCCTCGCTGCTCCTTGCGCTGCTCACGCAAAAGACGCGGGTGGTCAGCGTGACGGACGAGGAAAATCTCATTGCCGAGGACCTGCCCGTCAGGCGGCTCAGCCCCTATCACGCCTTTATCACCATCATGTACGGCTGCGACAACTTCTGCTCCTACTGCATCGTGCCCTATGTGCGCGGGCGCGAACGCTCCCGCCGCGCGGACGATATCCTGCGCGAGGCCGAGGGCCTCTTGCAAAGCGGCGTGAAGGAAATCATGCTGCTTGGGCAAAATGTCAACAGCTACGGCGCGGGCACGGGCGATTCCTTCCCCGGCCTGCTTCGCCGGCTGGACGCGCTGGGCGTGGAGCGCATCCGCTTCATGACCTCCCACCCCAAGGACCTAAGCGACGACCTCATCGCCGCCATGGCGGAATGCAGCCATGTGTGCAACCACCTGCACCTGCCCGTACAGAGCGGCAACGACGAGATCCTGCGCCGGATGAATCGCCGCTATACACGCGAGGCGTATCTTGGCAAGGTCGAAAAGCTTCGCGCCGCCGTGCCCGGCATCGGCCTGACCACCGATCTGATCGTCAGCTTCCCCGGCGAGACGGAAAGCCAGTTCGAGGATACCTGCTCGCTGGTGCGCGAGGTGGGGTATGACGCGGCGTTTACCTTCATCTACTCCCCGCGGGCGGGCACGCGCGCGGCAGCCATGGAGGGCCGCATCGCGCAGGAGGAGTCCACCCGCCGCATCGAGAAGCTCATCCGTGAGGTGGAAGCCTCCACAGCCCGCGTTCACGCCTCGATGATCGGGCAGAGGGAAGAGGTGCTGGTGGAGAGCATCTCCAAGCGCGACGAAAACAAGGTGTCCGGGAAAGGACGGCGAAGCATCACCGTCACGCTGGAGGGCAGCGAGGCGGACATTGGAAAGATCATTCCCGTTACCATCACCTCCGCGGCGGTCAACACCCTGCGCGGAGAAAGAACAGAAAGGTGAGTCGAATATGGAAAAGGTGCTCAATCAGGCGGAACTGCTGGCCGAAGCCATTTTGGAAAGCGAGGAATACATCGCCATGCGCCTGGCCGAACAGGCGGCCATGAAGGATGAGAAGGCCACCCAGCTCATCGCGGCCTATACCGAGAAGCGTCAGAACGTGGAAAACCTGCTGGCCGACGCCAACATGGACCACGGCGCGCTGGCCAGGGCGGGGGAGGAGCTTGAGAACGTGGAGCATGCCATTGACGAAAACGAAATCATCACCCGCATGCGCCAGACCAACGAGGCGTTCACGCAGATGATGAAGAAGGTCAACAGCATCATCAAGTTTGTCGTCACCGGCGAAAACGACGAGGAGGAGCACGCCTGCAGCGGCTCGTGCGAGGGTTGCAGCGGCTGCGGCCATCAGCACTGATACGCGCGATCCCGGCGGAATGTACGAAAGGAGCTTGTTTCGTGGCAGCGACACCTACGCCCATGATGCAGCAGTATCTGGAGCTTAAGGCCAAACACAAGGACTGTATTCTCTTTTTTCGCCTCGGAGATTTCTATGAGATGTTTTTCGAGGATGCCAAGCTGGCATCCAAGGAGCTGGAGCTGACGCTGACGGGAAAAGACTGCGGCCTTGAGGAGCGCGCGCCGATGTGCGGCGTGCCCTATCATGCGGCAAACGCCTATATTGCCCGGCTCATTGACAAGGGCTACAAGGTGGCGGTGTGCGAGCAGCTCACGGACCCGGCGCTGAGCAAGGGGCTGGTGGAGCGCGACGTCATCCGAATCGTCACGCCCGGAACGGTGGCGGACCCGTCCCAGCTCGATGAAAAAAAGGCCTGCTACGTGCTGTGCGTGGCCTTCACCGGCAAGGCGGCGGCGCTAGCCTATGCCGACGTGAGCACGGGCGAACTGATCGCGCACCTTCTGCCCGACGCCGCGCGCACGCTTCGCGACGAGCTGATGCGGATTCGGCCGCGCGAGATCGTGACCAACGCGATGGACAAGCTCACCCCGAATCTCAGCGAGGATATCAGCTGCTCCGTGCTGCCGGAGAGCGACTTTCAAAAAAAGAACGTCCAGAAAGCGCTTTTGGAGCACTTTAGGGTGCCTTCGCTCATGGCCCTCGGGCTGGACGAGCGCGACAAGCGCTATATCGCGGCGGGCGCGCTGCTGATCTATCTCAACGACACGCAGAAAAACGCCCTGTCGCACCTGACCCAGCTCACGGTCTATCAGGGCGAGCATACGATGTTCCTTGACCGCATGACCCGCCGCAACCTGGAACTGGTCGAGAGCCTGCGGGCAGGGGATCGCCGCGGGTCGCTGCTGTGGCTTTTGGACAGGACGCATACGGCCATGGGGGCAAGGCTTCTGCGCAGCTGGGTCGAAAACCCCATGACCGACGAGGGCGCCATCCAGACGCGCCTTGACGCGGTAGAGGCTTTGAAGGACGGCTACATGGCCGCCGAGGAGATCGGACAGGCGCTGGAAGACGTGGCGGACATGGAGCGCCTGCTTGGCAAGATCAGCTATAACAGCCTTACCGCGCGCGACTGTCTGGCGCTGCTGCGCTCCCTAAAGGCGATTGCGCCGGTGAAGGAGCTGATGGGGCGCTTTGAGGCGACCTCCATTCAGGCGCTCGCCCATACCCTTACGCCGGTGGAGGACCTGTGCGACCTGCTGGAGCGCGCAATCGACCCGGACGCCCCTATTTTGCTCAGCGAGGGCGGGGTCATCCGGGAGGGCTACAGCAGGGAGCTTGACGAGTACCGGGACGCGGCGGCGAACGGAAAGCAGTGGATTTTGGATCTGGAGGCGGCCGAGCGGCAGGAAACCGGGATCAAAAACCTCAGGATTCAGTTCAACCGCGTGTTCGGCTATTACATCGAGGTCACCAAGAGCAACCTGGACCTCGTCCCGCTTCGCTATTCCCGCAAGCAGACGCTGGCAAACGCCGAGCGGTACGTGACGGCGGAGCTACAGGAGATTGAGCACAAGATCCTCAACGCCCAGCAGCAGGCGTTGGCACTGGAAAGCGTGCTCTTTGCTTCGGTGCGCGAGGCCATCGCCGCGCAGATCGGCGCTGTGCAGCAAAACGCCCTTGTGCTCAAGACGGCGGACGCGCTGTTGTCCCTGGCTCAGGTGGCGCGCGAAAACGATTATGTCAAGCCCCAGATCAACGACAGCGGCGCCTTGCGGATCGTCGAGGGCCGCCATCCCATCGTGGAGCGCACGGTCACGGACACGCCCTTTGTGCCCAACGACGTGACCATGGATATAGATGAAAACCGCATGCTCATCATCACCGGCCCCAACATGGCCGGCAAGAGCACCTACATGCGGCAGGTGGCGCTCATCACGCTCATGGCCCACATCGGAAGCTTCGTGCCCGCCAGAGAGGCCGACATCAGCCTGTGCGACCGCATCTTCACCCGCATCGGCGCCTCGGACGATCTGGCGGGCGGGCAGAGCACCTTTATGGTGGAGATGAGCGAGACGGCCGCCATCCTGAGAAGCGCCACAAGCCGCTCTCTGGTGGTCCTTGATGAGATCGGCCGGGGAACCAGCACGTTTGACGGCCTGGCGATCGCCTGGGCGGTGGTGGAGTACCTGCTGGACAAAAAGCGCATCGGCGCAAAGACGCTCTTTGCCACGCACTATCACGAGCTGAGCGAGCTGGAGGGCCGCTTCGAGGGCGTGAAGAACTACTGTATTTCGGTGATGGAGCACGGCGAGGACGTGATCTTCCTCAGAAAGATCATGCCCGGCGGGGCGGACAAGAGCTACGGCGTGCATGTGGCCCGTCTGGCCGGGGTTCCCGCGCCCGTGGTGGCCCGCGCCCATGAGATTCAGGCGCGGCTGGAGGTCAGCGACATCAATCAGGAAACGATCTCCTCCAATATTCTGGAAAAGCGCAAGAAGGAAAACAGGCAGACCGATCTGTTCCATCTGGCGCAGGACGAGCTAGTGGAGGAGCTTCAGAATCTGGACGTTCTCTCCATCACGCCCATGGACGCGCTGAACATCCTTTTTCGCCTGCGCGAAAAGGCGCGCAGGCTGTAAAGGAGGAAGCCCATGACAGTCATCCGAAAACTGCCGCCTGAGATCATCGGGCAGATCGCCGCGGGCGAGGTCGTGGAACGACCGGCCTCCGCGGTCAAGGAGCTGGTGGAAAACAGCATCGACGCGGGGGCGCGCAACGTGACGGTGGAGCTTCGCGAGGGCGGAATCCAATACCTGCGGGTGAGCGACAACGGCCGCGGGATTCCCGCCGAGCAGATCCGGCTGGCCTTTGAACGCCACGCCACCAGCAAGCTTTCCAAGCCCGCGGACCTCTACGATCTGCACACCCTGGGATTCCGCGGCGAGGCCCTGGCCTCCATCGCCGCGGTCGCAAGGGTCACGCTGACCACCCGCACGGAAAACGCGCCCTTTGGCACGCGCGCCGTCGTGGAAGCGGGGGAATTCACCGACATCCGTCAGGCCGCTTCTCCCGTGGGCACGACGGTCGTGGTGGAAAACCTGTTTTTCAACACGCCCGTGCGGCTGAAATTCCTCAAAAAGCCCGCCGCAGAGGCCGCTCTGGTCGCCGATTACATGCAGCGGCTCATTCTGTCACGTCCTGACGTGGCCTTCCGCTTCGCCAGCCAGGGCAAGACGATTTATCACAGCATGGGCGACGGCAAGCTGGAATCCGCGCTTTACTGCCTCTACGGACGCGAGGCCTTTGCCATGATGCGCAAGGTGAGCGGGCATATGAACGGCATCGTCCTTTCCGGGTATGTGGGCACAGGCGAGCTTTCACGCGGCAACCGCCAGCAGCAGTCCTTCTTTGTCAACGGGCGCTTTTTCCGCAGCCAGCTCATGAGCCGGGCGCTTGAGGACGGCTGCGAGGGCCAGGTGATGGTGGGGCGCTTTCCAATGTGCGCACTGTTTCTTGAGATGCCCAACCAGCAGGTGGACGTGAATGTGCACCCAAACAAGCTGGAGGTGCGCTTCCAAAACGAGCCGGCCGTATCGCAGGCCGTCAGCGCGCTGGTCCGTGAGGCGCTGCACGCGGAGACGCTGGGCGGGCGGCTCACCGCCGCGGACACGCAAAGCGCTCCGGCCGCAGAGAAAGACAAGGCGGATTTTGCCGTGGTTCCCCTAAGCAACCCGGCGGAGATCGCCCCGGCTCAGAGCGAAGCCACGCCGGAAACGCAGGCGCAACCCGCCTCCGACGCTGCGCTGCGCCGGGCGCTGGAGGCGCTCAAGCCGGCGGTGATCCCAGCCGTGTCCGGCGGGGCTTCGCTGGCGCAAAACACGATGGCCGGCCTCGGGGCAAGGGCCCTTTCAGCCATCAGGCCGACTGCGCCGGCCGCCCCGCCGCCCCGGAAAACCCAGGACGAGCCGCAGCAGCAGACGATTGCGCCGGAGCCTCCCGCGGATCAGGGGCGGATTCGCCTCGTGGGCATCGTGTTCGATACCTACTGGATTTTTGAAACGGGGGATCGGCTGCTGCTTTTGGACCAGCACGCCGCGCATGAGCGCATGCTCTATGACCGGCTGATGGCGCGGTTTGAGAAGGGAACGGCTTCCCAGCAGCTTCTCTCGCCCCAGCTCGTCCGGCTGACCGCGCACGATATGGCGCTGGTGACGGAGTTTGCCCCGGTCCTGGCGGACGCCGGCTTCGTCGTCGAGCCCTTTGACGACGTATGCGTGGCCGTCAAGGCCATCCCCACGCTCTTTGGGGAAAATGATTCGCCCAGGGAGCTGCTCATGGAGGCCCTGGACGAGTGGCAGGCCGGGCGGGGACAGGTGACGCGCGAGCGCATCCGCAGACGCGTGGCGCAGATGGCCTGCAAGCACGCTATCAAGGGCGGCGACCGCCTCAACGAGCAGCAGGTGCGCGGATTCCTCCGCCAGCTTTTGGAAAGCGGCGCGATGCCCACCTGTCCGCACGGACGTCCGATCGTGACCGAAATCACGCTGAAAGAGCTCGAGAAGCGCTTTAAGCGCATCCCCTGAAGGAGGCCGTATGTGCATGGAACCCCGCGTGATCGCCGTTGTTGGTCCCACGGCCAGCGGGAAAAGCGATCTGGGAATGGCCCTGGCAGGGCGTCTGGGGGGAGAGATCGTCTGCATGGACTCCATGCAGATCTACCGGCGCATGGACATCGGCACCGCCAAGCCCACGGCGGTGGAGCGCGCCGCTGTGCCGCATCACATGCTGGACATCGTCGATCCCGAACAGCCCTACGCCGTCGCCGACTATGTGCAGGCGGCCGGACAGGTGATCGCGGGGATAGCTGCCCGAGGCAAGGTGCCCATTCTGGTGGGCGGCACGGGGCTGTATCTCAAGGCGCTGATGGACGGTCTGCCGCTGGGCGGCGCGGGCGGAGATGAAAGGCTGCGCGCCGAGCTCAACGCCATGGCCGACGCGCCGGGGGGGCTGGAACGGCTTCATGCGAGGCTCTCCGCGATTGATCCCGAAACCGCTTCGCGCCTGCATCCCAACGACCGGCGGCGCGTGATCCGCGCCATCGAGGTCTATGAGCAGACCGGGATTGCGCTCAGCCGCCAGAACCAACGCACGCAGGGAAGCGATCTTCGGGTGCTGCCGCTGGCTCTCGACTGGCCGCGCGAGGCGCTTTACCGGCGGCTGGAGGCGCGCGTTCACCGAATGATGGCGCAGGGCCTCGCTCAGGAGGTGCGCGCGCTCATGGAAAGCGGCGTTTCGCCAACGGCGCAGTCGATGCAGGGCATCGGCTACAAGGAGATGGTCTCGGCGGTCATGGGGGAGTGCGGCATGGAGGACGCCGCGTGGAAAATCATCGTCCACACCCGGCATTACGCCAAGCGGCAGGGGACGTGGCTGCGCGGCGAGCCACGCTGCGTGTGGCTGGACGCCCGGGATTCGGACGGCCTGTTTGTGAAGGCGCTGGAATATGCGCAGGTATTTTTGGAAGGAGCAGGAACGGATGAGAGAGATCATTGAGGCGGCGGAGAGACGCTGCCGGCCCATGTTTGAGAGCATCGAAGAAACGGCGCTTGCAAACACCGCAAGGGTGCTGGATGCCATGCAGCGTCACGGGGTGGCCTCGCGCCATTTTGCGCCCACCACGGGGTACGGATATGACGACGTGGGCCGCGATACGCTGGAAAAGCTCTTTGCGGACCTGTTCCATGCGCAAGCCGCCATCGTAAGGCCCCAGATCGCCTCCGGAACCCACGCGCTTTCCCTGTGCCTGTTTGGTCTGCTCAGGCCAGGCGACGAGCTGCTCTATGCCTCCGGCGCCCCTTACGATACGCTCGAGGATGTCATCGGCGTGCGCGGCTGTCCGATGGGATCGCTTCGGGAAATGAACGTGAGCTACGCCGAGGTCCCGCTTGGAAAAGACGGAAGGCTGGATCTGGCGGCGATTCGCGCATCCATGAAGCCCAATATCCGCGTCGTGGCCGTTCAAAGAAGCCGCGGCTATTCCTCCCGCCCCAGCCTCATGCCCGAGGATATCGCCCCGCTGTCGGAGATGCTCAGGCGCGACTTTCCCTCCGCCTGCCTGATGGTGGACAACTGCTACGGCGAATTTGTGCAGGACCGCGAGCCCACCGAGTTCGGGGCGGATATCTGCGTGGGCAGCCTGATTAAAAACCCCGGCGGCGGCCTTGCGCCCACCGGCGGGTATCTCGTGGGCCGGGAGGAGCTCATCGAGCGCATCAGCTACCGCCTGACCGCGCCCGGCATCGGCCGCGAGGTGGGCAGCTACGCGGGCAGCTATCAGCCCTTCTATCAGGGGCTGTTTCTGGCCCCGCACGTCGTTGCCCAGGCGCTCAAAACCGCCGTGCTGGCCGCCGCGGTGTGCGAGGCGCTGGGGATGCCCTCGACGCCCGCCCCCGACGAGCGGCGCACCGACATCATTCAGGCGCTGGAGCTGGGTTCCCCGGAGCGCCTGATCGCCTTCTGTCAGGGCATACAGGCCGCCTCGCCCATCGACAGCATGGCCCTCCCGGAGCCATGGGACATGCCGGGTTACCAGCATCAGGTCATCATGGCCGCCGGCACGTTCGTCAGCGGCGCATCCATTGAGCTTAGCGCCGACGCGCCCATGCGCGAGCCCTATACGGTGTTCCTGCAGGGCGGCCTGACCTACAGCCATGGCAAGCTGGCGCTGATGCGCACCTTTGAAGCCATGCGCAAAAAGGGCCTGATCTGACGGTTCTTTCCCATCCCTCCCGCGCATAGAATTTCAGCGCAGGGAGGGATTTCTTTGAACCGTCAAACGCAGGTCAAAAACATGAAAGTCCGCCGCGAGGGCTCGATGCTGAGCACAGATACGCCTCCCCCCAAGGCGGAGCTGACGGAGCTTCCGCCCCGGCAGGGATGGGGAAAGCGGCTGCTACGGGCGGATAAGCTGGTGCGCAACCTGGCCGTGGTGGGGGCGATGGTGCTGACGGTGGTCGCGGTAAAGAACGCGGGCTCGCCCAACGCGCAAAGCGTGTTCGGCGCCCTGCAGGCGAGCACGGACATGGAATGGGACGAGAGCCTGGGCAAGCTGAGCTTTGTCGGCGGTATTCTGCCGGAGGGGATTCAGGCGGTCTGGAGCGAGCGGGAGGCGATAACCGTCTTTGAGCCCGTCTCCGGCGAAACGGTGCATGCCTGGAGCCAGAGCGAGCCCTATATGGCCTTTATGAGCCAGGTCCGGGACGTGCGGGCCGTGGCGGACGGCGAGGTGATGAGCGTCGCCCATGGGCTGGAGGAGGAACGCATCCTGCGCGTGCGCCACGACGACGCGACCGAATCCATCTACGGCAATCTGCTCAACTGCTACGCTCAGGAGGGGGACCGGGTCTATGCGGGCGACGTGATTGCCACGACCATTGAGGGAAAACCGCTGGTTTTTGAGCTGCGCAGAGACGGGCGCTCCATCAACCCCGAGGGACTCCTGGAACCTCTGGCGCAATGATGAAGCTGAACGTGCGCATCCATCCCGCCGGCGCCGCGCTGCTGGGCGCCTGCCTTTTACTGGCCCCCAGCCAGGTGGCGCTGTCGGCGGTGGCGGCTCTGGCCTGGCATGAGGTGGCGCACGTGGGCGCGATGGCGCTGTGCGGCGTGAAGGAGTGCACCGTGGAATTGACCCCCTTTGGCGGCATGGCGGATGCCGCGTGCTATGACCGCCTTTCGCCCGGCCGCAAGGCCGCATCGGTGCTGGCAGGCGTTGCGGCCAGTGCGCTGGGCGCGTGGCTGTGCCTGCGCTTTGCGCCGGACACGCCCTTCTGGTATGCGCTGTATCTCTCAAACGCCTCTCTTTCAGCGTTCAACCTGCTTCCCGTGTGGCCGCTTGACGGCGCGCGGGCGCTGCTGGCGGGAGCCGAGCGGATGGGCGTTGAGCGCCCCGTTCAAAAGCTGCTGACCTTTCTGGCCTACGCGCTGTCCGCTTTCATGGTCGCGCTTGGACTGTGGGGCGCCTGGATGGGGCATGTCAATTTTTCTCTGCTGCTCGCGGGCCCCTATCTCGCCTATACGGCGCATGCGTGCAGCGTCGCGCAGTCCGTCAGAAGCGTGCAGCGCGCGCAGGATGCCAAGCGAAAGCTGGCGGGCGGCTTTGCCATGCCTGTCAGGACATTTGCCTGCGCCGGGCCGCCATCGGCGCTGACGCTGGCGCGGCTGGCCGGACGGCTGAGCGAGATGCGCTATCATATGCTTCTGATTATTGATCCCGCGGACGGGCAGGTGCGGGAAAGCCTGACGGAACACGAACTCGCTCAAAGGCTCTTTGAGGGCCGCAGGTAAGCATTGCCTGCGCAAAGAGCATAGACAAACCATCCAACGTGTGGTACAATCCAAAATAGTTACGAAAGTATTACGGACTTTGCGAGGGAGGAACGACCGACATGCCAAAGAAACCATGGGACAGGCTGCGCGGAATACTGGCCGTCTGGCTGCTGATCGCCGTGCTGTTTTCAAACGGCATGACCGCCGCCGCTACGACGGCGGGTGACGTGCAGGTGGCTTCCGCGCCTCTGAGCACGCGGGCCTCCGCCATGAACGGCATGGTGCGCGTCTATCTCTCTTCGCTGGGCAACCCCTCCCGGCTGGATCTGACGGTGGTGGGCAATTACAGCATCAGCACGACGGGTGAGTTTATCTCCAGCGGAAGCTCGCTGACGGTTGGATTCAGCAGCTCCACCGGCGCCATCACCCTGACCCACAACGGCGTCAAAACCAACATGGGGACCGGCTTTTCTCTGCGCCGCCACAGCGCCAGCGGGACCAACGGCATCAAGATCAGCCAGGCGCGCGAAAGCAACAACCCCTATCCGGGCGACCTGACGTTTAAGGCCGTTGCAGGCGGGAGCGGCTATACGCTCTACACCATCGCCAACATCTATATTGAAAACTACCTCTACGGCGTGCTACCCTACGAGATGGGAAACTCCACCAACATCGAGGCGCTCAAGGCGCAGGCCGTCGCGGCCCGGACCTATACCGTGCGCATGATGCAAAACCGCGCATCCGGGCTCTATGACGTCAAGGACACCACCAGCGACCAGGTGTACCGCGGCACGCCGTCGGGCAACGCCAACTGCGTGGCCGCCGTGGATGCGACCAAGGGCATCGTGCTGATGTACGGCTCCAGCTACATCACCACCTATTACTCCGCCAGCAACGGCGGCCAGACCGAGATCGACCGATCCGGCACCGCGTACGCCTATATGAAGGTCAAGGATGACCCGTTTGATTATGCCAACCCAAGCTCTACCGTAAAAAAGAAAACCGTTTACGCAGACCTGACCAGTTCGTCGAATCCCTCCGGCCTCATCAGCCTGCTCAAGACAAAGGCGGTCAGCAGGCTCAAAAGCGCCGGATATGCGGCCACAGAGGGAAACACGACGTTGCAGACTCTCAAAAGCGTGACTCCGCATACCCCGAAATACGCGTCCCCAAGCCGTCTGTATACGAAGATGGATTTTACCCTTACGGCCAAGACGCAAAACAGCTCCGGCGGGCAGACGACGGCCACCGTCACCGTGACATGCGACATCTTTGACGAACTGGAAAGCCTGCTGTCCATGGGGATTCAGTCTTTGGACAACGAGCTTTGGAGCGTGTCCAAAAGCGGCTCCAACTTTGTTTTGGAGGCGAGGCGGTACGGCCACGGCATGGGCATGAGCCAGCGCGGCGCCATGTACATGGCCAAGCTGGGTTATACGTACGATCAGATTCTGGGCTTCTATTACGACGGATGCAAGCGCGTCCAGCACAGCTTTACCAACACCATCCTCAGCGCCGATTCCTCCGAGGAGCAGGTGACGGTGGAGACACCCGCGGACATCGAGCAGGAGGACGAAAACGCCTGCAAGGGCACGGTGCGGCTGGTTAGCGCGAAAGCCACCCTGGCCATCCGAAGCGCAAAGTCGTCCGACGCCGCCCTGATCGGCACGGCCGGAAACGGCGCCATCGTGGACGTACTCGCCAGCGACGGGACCTGGTGCTTCATTCGCTTTGGCGATCTGAAGGGCTATGTGCCCGCCAACGCGCTTTCCATCAGCGGAACGCCTTCCGGCACCGAAGAAGCCGCGACGGCCATCATCGGCTTTGCCACCGTGACCGCCTCGGATTTTGTCAACCTCCGCGCGGAGGGCAGCATGAGTGCCCGCGTGGTGAGCACCGCGCCTTCCGGGGCCGTGCTCACGGTCTTCAGCCAGTCCGGCTCCTGGGCAAAGGTGCAGTACAACGCCACGGTGGCCTATGCCAATACGGGCTATCTTTCCGCAGTCACCTCCACCTATCCCTCCGAGACGGTGTCTTCCGGCAGCGCCGGGGCCACTGTACAAACGGTGGACGGCACCGGCAGCGTCAACCTGCGCGCCTCCGCCTCCACAGGCGCCCAGGTGCTGGCACAGATTCCCTCGGGCACGCAGGTGACCGTTTCCTCCGATGACGGCTCCTGGTGCGTGGTGAGCTATCAGGGAACGACCGGCTATGTGATGTCGGCCTTTATCTCCTATGAGGGGGACAGCCTGGCGCCCCTGCCGGAGGAGCCCGGCGAGGACGATAACACGGAGGACGGAGAGGAAACGCTCCCGGATTCCACCGTGCGCACCGCCGTGGTGACGACCGAGTACGGCTCACTCAACATGCGTGCGCAGGCCAGCGCCGGAAGCCAAATCCTCACCACCATCCCGCGCGGCGCGACCGTGGAGGTCACGCAGGCCGGGACGACCTGGTGCGGCGTGCGCTACAACGGTATCAGCGGCTATTCCATGACCTGCTTTTTGACCTTTACCGATGGCGAGGGAGTATCGCCCTCCATACCTGAGGGCGGAACCACGGCGGTTGTGACCACGCAGAGCGGATCGCTCAATCTGCGCGAGCAGGCGCGCTCCGGCAGCGCGATTCTCCTGCGCATCCCGCAGTACGCGACCATCACGGTCCATGAGCGCGGCGCGGAGTGGTGCCATGTCACCTATAACGGCACGACCGGCTATGTGATGACCGTGTTTCTGACCTTCCAGGATGAAGCGATGCCGGAGCCGGACGGCTCGCAGGATACGGACGGGGAGCAGCCGGATGACGGGGAGGCCAACGATCCCAGCGAACCCATCGTCACGCCCGAGCCCGGAGGGGACGACGCGCTCTACGCCGTGGTCAGTACGGTGTCGGGCTCGCTGAACCTGCGCAGGGACGCGCTTCCCGGGAGCCCCGTGCTGGCACGGATTCCCAAGGGAACGACCATCCGCATTGACGAGCGCCTCTCCGCCTGGAGCCGTACCAGCTATGCCGGCCAGTCCGGCTATGTGATGAACGCCTATCTGACGTTCCATGAGGGCCTGCCGGAGATCTCCCAGGGCGATACCGCCGTCGTGACGACGGCTTCCGGCTCGCTGAACATGCGCACCGAGCCCACGCTCAATGCTGGGGTGATTGCGCGCATCCCGCAGCATGCCACCGTGAGCGTCCAGCAGCGCGGCGAGAGCTGGTGCTGCGTGGTGTATAACGACACGATCGGCTATGTCATGACAACCTATCTGACGTTTGACGAAAGCCAGGTTCAGCCTGCGCCCACCCCCGGCCAGGAGGAGGCAGGGACGAACGGGGATTCGGCGCTCGTCGCCTATGTGCAGACCGAGTCCGGCTCCCTCAACCTGCGCGAGCAGCCCGGCGCCGATTATCGCGTGCTACGGACCATTCCGAGGGGAGCGGCCCTCACGGTGCTCAGCTACGGCGATCCCTGGTGTCAGGCCTCCTACGCGGGCGTCACCGGCTATGTGATGACGCGCTATCTCCGCTTTGATACCCAGCCCACGCTTCCCCAGGAGCCTCAGGAGAACCCGGAGGAAACGGACGCTCCCGGCGAGACGCAGGCGCCTTCGGAGCCGGAGGAAACCCCGCCGCCGGAGCAGCCGGACGAGAGCACCGCCGTGACCGCCTGGGTTGACACGGACTCCGGCAGCCTCAACCTGCGCCAGTCCCCCGATTCCGGCAGCCAGGTTCTCACCACCATTCCCCGTCGGGCGTCCGTCAAGCTGCTGGTGGAGGGGAACGACTGGTCATATGTGTCCTATAACGGCCAGTACGGCTATGTGATGACCCGGTATCTGAGCACGACTCAGCCATCCGGCGAGACGGACGAAAGCCAGAGCTCCTCCGGCGGAGGAAGCCAGTCGTCCGGTTCCGCCGGCGATGACGGGCTTGTGGAAAACGGAGGCGTCATCCTGGATGTCACGCTGGAGGCCCCGTCCTCGGCCACCTTTGCTCTGGCCGCGCCTCAGGGGGAGGATGCGCTGAAGCTGTGGAGCATGTGCGCTCAGACCGGCGAGCCGCTGGAGCTGGTTCCCGCGGGGCAGCAGGTGGAGATCATCCTGATCGGCCGGAGCTGGTGCCTGGTGCAGTATGGAACGGTGCAGGGCTATTGCCGGACCGACTCCCTTGAGGTGACGCCATGACCGGCGACCTGCTTAGGCCCGGCGAACGCGTGGATGATCTGCAGCGAAACGGCCTTCGCATCATCCAGCGCCCCGATGCCTTCCGCTTCGGGATGGACGCGGTGCTGCTGGCGGATTTCACCCGTCTCAGGCCGCGAGAGCGCGTGGCGGATATGGGGACGGGAAGCGGGATTCTTCCGCTCTTGCTCAGCCAGAAGCAGCCCGACGCGCATTTTGAGGCCTTTGAGCTTCAGCCCGACATGGCGGATATGGCGCGGCGCTCCGTGGCGCTCAACGGCCTTGAGGCCCGCATCCGCGTACATGCCGCGGACATGCGGCAGGCATACGCCCTCATCGGGCGCGAGCGCATGGATGCGGCCGTATGCAACCCGCCCTACGGCAAGCGCGGCGGGACGATGACCAACGAGGCTTCCTCCCTGCTGCTGGCCCGGCACGAGACGGACTGCACCATCCAGGACATCACCGCGGCCTGCGCGGCGGTTTTGCGAACGCACGGCCGGCTGAGCATGGTCTTTCCGGCGCCGCGCATGCTGGAGCTGCTTGACGCCATGCGCCGGTGCCGCCTTGAGCCCAAGCGCATCCGCATGGTCTGCGCGCGCGTCGATCGCGCGCCATACCTGGTGCTGGTCGAGGCCATGAAAAACGCCAAGCCCGCCCTGTTGTGGATGCCGCCGCTCATTGTCTATCATCCTGACGGCAGCGAGACGGAGGAGCTCAGGCGCATCTATCATCAGCGGTGACGTTCCCGGCGCCACAGCGCCAGGATGCCGACATTCCAGAGAATCATCAGAATCTGTCCCGCGGCCTGCGACGCGATTACGCCGTACAGCCTGAGGCCGGGCACGGCCGTCAGCAGATACGTCAGCGCAAGCGTCGTGCCGGAGACGACAAGCGCTCCGTACATGGAGCGCTTTTGCTGTCCCAGCGCGGTGGTGACCGAACCGATGAGGTGACTGAGGGCAAACAGCGCCGTCAGCGGGGCGGCCGTTTGAAACAGGGGCGTCAGTTCGGCCATGCGGTAGACCGCGGAGGCAAGAAACGGCGCGGACGCATAAACCGCCGCCGTGCAGACCAGGGCGACCGGCAGGCAGGAGGCAAGGCAGGTCGTCAGAAGTCTCCGCAGCTCCCCGGGGTCGTCCTCCGCCCTGGCGATTCGCGGCAGCGCCACCATGGAAAGCGCGCTGGTAAAGACGCACGGCAGCATCAGGATAGGCATGACCATCCCGTTGAGCATCCCCAGTCGGGATGTGGCCTCCGCGGCCGGAAGCCCGCTGGCCTGAAGCCGAAGGGGGATAAGAATGGCGGTCAGGGACCGAAGCAGCGTCTGGACCACCCGTGAAAACGTCGCGGGCGCGGCGAGGCGGAGAACGGGCTCGCGCCAGGATGCGGCCTCAGCCGACCCGGTCAGGGGAATCCGAAGGCGAAGGAGCACAAAGGCCAGTCCGATCAGCTCGGCCAGCATCGTGGCCAGCACGGGAACGGCCGCCAGCCATGCGGCGGTGAGGCGGCTTAGCGCGGTCAGCAGCGCCAGGGAGAGAAGCAGCCGCACAGCCTGCTCGATCAGCTCGCTCAGCGCCGGCTCCAGGCTTCGCTCCATGCCGTAGCAATACCCGTTGAAGGCCGCCGAATACCCAAGAATCAGAATACAGGGGGCACTGAACCACAGCGAGGGCAGCACGCGCACATCGCCCATCCAGCGGGCGATGACCGGGGAGAGGAGCAAAAGCGCCGGGATCAGGACAACCGAGGCTGTGCGGACCATGGAAATGCCCGCCAGAAGCGGCTTTCGCCTGTCTCCGGCAGGCGCGCGCGCCGTCATGCGGCTGATGGCCATGGGCAGTCCAGAGGTCAGCGGAGTGATGGCCAGCATGTGCACGCCCTGGGCCAGCTCGGCAATGCCCATGATTTCCGCGCCCATGAAGCGCGAGAGGAGCACGCGCAGCAGCAGGCCCATGGCACGCACCAGCGCATTGACCCCGGTAAGAAAGAGCGTCTGTTTTTTTGCACCCGCTGCCTTCATCTACCGCACCTCCACAGGGGAGCCTATGAGGCGGCGGGGACGTCCATGACCTTTTCGTTGCCAAATCGGGCCGGGTGGGGTATAATGCCTACAGGTACAAAGGGGGCGAAGCAATGGACAAATGGGATATCCGTTTCATGAAGATGGCGTATCTGATCTCTGAATGGACAAGCTGCAACGTCGAGGGCCGCAGCATCGGCGCGGTGATCGTCAAGGACAAGCGCATCATGACCACGGGCTACAACGGCGCGCCTGCCGGTCTTAAGACCTGCAAGGAGCGCGGCGAGTGCATGCGCCGCAAGCTCAACATCGAGTCCGGCACGCGCGCGGAGGTCTGCTACGCCATCCACGCGGAGCAAAACGCCATCCTGCAGGCGGCCAAGCTAGGCATCTCCATCGAGGGCGGAACGCTCTACTGCACCCATCAGCCCTGCTCGGTATGCGCCAAGATGATCGTCAACGTCGGCATCCGGCGCGTGGTTTACCAGCAGGGCTATCCAGACAAGTTCTCCCTTGAGATTTTTGACGAGGCGGGCGTGAAGCTCGAGCAGTTCAACGAACCGCTGGACTGAGAAATGAAAAAAAACGGGCTGCACGACGCTTTGCGTGCAGCCCTCAGACTGTCAAAAAACCTTATGGGAGGTTCGGAGGGCCGTAGGTCCGCAACCTCAATCGTCGCGGCGGACGCTGGCCGCGCCCTCCGCTCGTTTCGGTTGACTCCTCCGGGTCGCTTTGCGCTTCGCGCAAGTGCCCACAGGGCACACGCTTCCCTCCGTCCCCTCCGAATGAAATCCGAACCCAGCGACATGCGCGGTGGGTTCGGAAGCCTTGCAAAGCAAGGTTTCCTTACGCCGTTTCCCGCCCGGGAGCCCCGCAGGGGCGAGAGGGAAACGGCGCATACCTGTCGGAAAAGATCGCCGCAGGCGAGCTTTTTCGACACGCTGAGGGCTGCACGACGCTTTGCGTGCAGCCCTTTCTCTCATCCTTCGCCCACGCACTGGCCGCGCAGGCGGTTGACCGTGCGCTCCAGGGCGTTTCGGCTGTTGCCCCAGGGCTTTTGCTGGTTTCGGTAGTCGAATTTGAGCGTGAACCACTCAAGATCCTTTTCGTCCTGAGCGAGATTGGCCCTTACAAGCGACAGAAGGCTTTGCGCGAACTCCTGACGGCTTGCGGCGCCGAGGTGCTTCTGCGCCCGGGAGAGCAGGTCCGCGGCATGCGGGAGGCAGACGCCCCGTGAAGCCTCCCATTTTTTGCGAAAGCCCTCGTCGGTTTTCCACAGGTGCAGGAAGGTATAGAGATAGCGCTCCATGTGGTCGCGTATGTCGTCGCAGATGACACAGGAGCGGCTCAGCGCCTCCAGTTCCTTTGCCAGCTCCTCTCCCGCGTCCCTGCCGCCGAAAAGGCCGCGCTTTGTTTCGCCGGCGCGCTTTTGCAGCGCCTCCAGCTTTTTGAGCAGCTCCTTGGTATGCGAATCCGCCAGCAGCGCGTGCCCCAGCCGGTTTTGCATGGCAAAGAGCCGCTCGTGGTGGTGGGCGCAGATGCCCCGCTCATTGACGCGGATGCGCGCGTCCGGCTCCATGACGCTGCCACCGAGGCTGCGTTCGATCTCCATGTCCTCGACGTGGCGGTAGAGCGCGCAGAGCGGACAGGCGGTGTTTTTCTCCATCGCTTCCCAGACGGGAATGGTATCCAAATGATATTGCATATTTGTCCTCCGTCCAGTATAATAGGGACACACACATGGTAACAGAATCCGGCTGGAAGCGCAACCTTTCATATTTTTGGCCCCCGAAACATATCGTTATGCGATACGGTATGCGGGAGGTTGGGAAAATGCAGGCAGGCAAGCGCGTCTATCCCCGTCAGCGGGAGCCCGGCAAGTGGTTCAGTTACCTGCTGTTGTTTTTGTCGGCGGTGGTCGTCCTCTCGGGGCTGGTATGGCGCGGGGAGGAAGTGACCATCGAAACGGCGCCGACGGCTACGCCCATCCCCACGGACGCCTATTTTGACGAAACCGTGGAGGAGCGGGAGATCACGCTGCCGTCGGCCACCTGGTACGCGTTGCAGCTGGGCGCCTTTGAAAGCGAGACAGCGGCTGAGGAACTGGCGAACCAGTTCGTCAAGCGCGGCGCGGCCGGGTATGTCTGGCACGACGGACGCTACCGCACGCTGGCCGCCGTCTATCCCACCCGCGAGGACGCGCAGGGTGTGCGCGAGCAGCTCAGCGAGGCGCACTCGGTGGACTCCTACCTCTATCAAATCGATCTGCCGTCCCTTCATGTGCTCATGAAGGGCATGAAGGGGCAGCTTGACATCCTGGAGGCCGCCTTTGAGCACGCGCACGATCTGGTAGCCAATCTTCAGACCCTGAGCGTGAGCCTGGACCGTCAGGAGACCTCGGGCCAGGAAGCGATAGAACTGCTGGCAGGTCTGGGAGGGCAGGCGGAGACGGTGGCGCTGAGGCTTGAGCAGCGCTTTTCGCTTCCGCGGCACCAGACGGTGGAAGGGCTGCTTGCCTGCTTTGAAGACTACGCGTCATTCCTTGAAACCCTTGCCGAAACGGACAGCGAAGCAACGCTGGGCATGAAGGTCAAGCGTCAGACCCTGTCCACCCTGAACCATCTCAAGAGCGTATACGACGCGCTGAGCAATACATAGGAGGTCGATCATCCATGACGATCAGGGAGCTGATTCCCGTGCTCAATGCCCGGGTGCTTTGCGGGGACGACATGCTGGACCAGGAGGTGAAAACCGCCTGCGGAAGCGACCTGATGAGCGACGTGCTGGCTTTTGTGAAGGACAAGACCGTTTTGATTACGGGGCTGACCAACGTGCATGTGATGCGTACCGCGGAAATGCTGGATATCCACTGCGTAGTGTTTGCGCGCGGAAAGGTGCCGTCGGAGGAGATTCTCAACGAGGCACGGGAGCTTGGCATCGTGGTGCTGGCCACGGAGCACACCACCTATACCGCCTGCGGGCTGATGTACGTGGCCGGCATCCGCGGCACGAACGAACGAACCGGCGCCTGAGCGCAAAGGAAGGATACATATGCAAAACCTACTGACCAACACCTACGAGGTGCATCAGGGCGAGTTTCAGACGGCGGGGGACGCCTCCGCCAGCATCAAGCGCAAGCTCAAGCAGCTCGGTGTGGACAGCGCGGTCCTGCGGCGCGTCGCGGTCGCCAGCTACGAGGCCGAGCTCAATCTCATCATCCACAGCCTGGGCGGCGAGCTCACCATGGAGATGGACCCCGAGCGTATCCTGCTGATTTCAAAAGACGTGGGGCCGGGGATCGCGGATCTCGACAAGGCCATGCAGGAGGGCTTTTCCACCGCGAGCGAGGAGGCCCGCGTGCTGGGCTTCGGAGCCGGCATGGGCCTTCCCAATATGCGCAGGAACGCCGACGGCTTTGCCATCGAAAGCGAGCTGGGGCGCGGCACGACGATACAGATGGAATTCAGGCTCAGGTAGCCGGCCTGATTCGGAGGGTTTTAGCCATGGACGAGAAATTCTTTCACTCCGTGCGGCTGGACAAGGAAAAGTGCAAGGGGTGCACCAACTGCCTCAAGCGTTGTCCCACCGAGGCCATCCGCGTGCGCGGGGGACGGGCGCATATCATCAATGAACGCTGCATCGACTGCGGCGAGTGCATCCGCGTGTGCGATTATCACGCCAAGTACGCCCAAACCGACCCGCTGGCCAGCATCAACCGCTTCAAATACAAGATCGCGCTGCCGGCGCCTTCCCTCTACGGGCAGTTCAAGCACCTCATCAGCGCCTCGCAGGTGCTGGAGGGGCTTTTGAAGATGGGCTTTGACGACGTGTTCGAGGTCGCCGAGGGCGCGGACATCGTCACCCGCGCCATCCGTGAGCGCATGCGCAGCATCGGCCGAGACCGCTATCCCGTCATCTCCTCGGCCTGTCCGGCCATCGTGCGGCTGATTCGCGTGCGCTTTCCGGATCTGATCCCGCACATCATCGACGTGCGCCAGCCCATGGAGGTTGCGGCCATGGTCGCCCGGCGCGAGTTCTGCCGCGCGCACGACGCAAAGCCCGAGGAGGTCGGCTGCTTTTTCATCACGCCCTGCGCGGCGAAGGTGACGGCCATCCGCAATCCCATCGGGCACGAGACCTCGGCCGTGGACGGCGCCATCTCGATGCTGGAGATCTACGGCCTGCTCTCCAGCCATATCAAGGCCAGCCCCGTGGACGCGGCCCATCCCGCCCATGCCACCGCCTACGGCGTGGGCTGGGCCAGCAGCGGCGGAGAGGCGGCGGCGGTTTGCCCGGAGCACAGCATGAGCGTGGACGGAATCGAAAACGTGATCCGCGTGCTGGAGGAGATCGAAAACGACAAGCTGCCGGATCTGGTGTTTTTTGAGGGCGCGGCCTGCACGGGCGGCTGCGTGGGCGGCCCGCTGACGTTTGAGAACACCTATGTGGCGCGCGGCGCCGTGCGGGCGCTGATGCGGGGATGCGATATCACCCATCCCGACGAGCGCGTGCGCACGTCCTACCTGACCAAGTACAATCTCATGTCGGACAAAAGCATCTCCGCCAACAGCGCCATGCGGCTGGATGACGACATCGTGGAGGCGATGCGCAAGATGGAACAGATGGAGGACATCGTGCGCAGGCTTCCCGGCTACGACTGCGGAAGCTGCGGAAGTCCCACCTGCCGCACCTTTGCCGAGGACATCGTGCGCGGCTACTGCAACGAAATGGACTGCATCCATATCCTCAAGGAACAGCTCAAGGTCATGGCACAGAAGATGGTAGAGCTTGCAAAAACAACGAGAGAGTAGGGGATTTAGGCATGACGGTACGGCAGTTGATGGAACTCATCGGCGCAAGGAACATAAACGAGAGCGCTCCGCTGGATACGGAGATCACCTGCGGCTATTCCTGCGACCTGCTCAGCTGGGTGCTGGCGCACGGCAAGCAGGGGATGGCCTGGTGCACGGTGCAGACGCACGTGAACGTCATCGCCGTGGCGGTGCTCATGGAGATGGCCTGCGTGATTCTCGTGGAGGGCGTGGAGGCCGAGCCCGCCTCGCTCAAAAAAGCGCAGGACGAGGACATGACGGTGCTCGCCACCGCAAAGACAGCCTATGAGGTGAGCGTCATCATGGGGCAGGCGGGCATACAGCCGCCCGCGGAGTGAGATGGCCGCCTTTTGCGACCTGCACATCCATAGCTGCCTGTCGCCCTGCGCGGATGACGAGATGACCCCGTGGAACCTGGTGGGCATGGCGCGGGTGAAGGGCCTGGACGTGATCGCCCTCACCGACCACAACACCGCGCTCAACACCCCCGAGGCGGTGGCGGCGGGCGAGGCCTACGGCGTGCAGGTCATTCCCGGCATGGAGGTAACCAGCCGGGAGGAGGTGCACATGCTCGGCTATTTTCCTACTGTGGAGGCCGCGCTTTCGGCCGGGGAGCAGGTTTATGCGCATCTGCCGGACGTCCTGAACCAGCCGGCCCTGTTTGGAAACCAGATTATCATGCGCGACGGCGACACGCCCTCCGGCACGCTGGACAAGCTGCTCATCAACGCCACGGATCTGAGCGTGGAGGACGTCTGCGCGCTCATCCGCTCCTTTGGGGGAATCCCCGTGCCCGCGCATATCAACCGCGGCAGCAACGGCATGATCGGCGCGCTGGGCCTGATGCCCTTTCTGCCCGAATACCCGGTGGTGGAGGTCTACCCCGGCGTCGCGTGCCCGGAGTATGCGCTAAAGGGCCGCTTCGTCTTACATTCCAGCGACGCCCACCGCCTGGAGGACATTCAGGAGCGCGTCTTTTCGCTGGACGTGGAGCCTGCGGCGCGGGAGGTCTTTCGTTTTTTAAGAGCATTTGACGTTTAGACGCTCCTGCCTTATAATACCCTTAACAAGTGAATAGCCGGTGTATCTGCGTGGAAACACGCGGCAGAAGCATGCTTTCTGTCATGGGAACTGGATGCGATTTCCAGACTCACCCGGGAACCGTGAAACGGACGAACGGACAGGGAAAGCGCCGCGGGCCAACGGCCCTCCCGGCGGCTTTCCGGCCACTGCGAAAGCGGGAAGGCGTCCAAGTAGGATGAAGTCAAGTCGGGAGACCTGTTTACACCGTGATCCCCGGGATGGAACATGCTATGAAAGCCCTGGCAATCAGCCGTGCCTTTTGATCGCGCCATCCTGCAAGCAAGGAATGGCGCGGTTTTGCGTTTTCCCGCGATTCATTTGTGCAAAAACACAAAGGAGGAAGAAACCCCATGAAAACCCGAAAGATCCTCTCCCTGCTGCTGGCCCTCGCGTTGCTTGCCGCGGCCGCGCTCACGGCCCAGGCCGAAACGCTGACCGACATGGCGGGCCGGGAACTGGTTCTCGACGCCCCGCTCACCCGCGCGATTGCCCTCAACCCCGCCGACTGTGAAATCCTCTACGCCCTGGGCGCGCAGGATGTCCTCGTCGGCCGGGGCGAATACTGCAACTATCCCGAGGATGTGCTGTCGCTTCCAAGCGTCAACAGCGGCGCACAGACCAATATTGAGCAGATCCTGGCACTCCAGCCCCAGGTCATCATCATGAGCAAGATGGCTCAGACGGTGGAACAGGTTGAAGCGCTGGAGAAGGCGGGCGTCCGCGTGGTGATTTCCGACGCGCAGAGTCTGGAGGGCGTCTATGAGGCGATCGCTCTGCTGGGCGAGCTCACCGGCAGGGAGGAGGCTGCTGAGGCACTCGCGCAGGAGATGCGGTCCGGCTTCGACGCGATTCGTCAGCAGGCGCAAACCATCGAAAAAACCGTGTATTTTGAGGTCTCTCCCCTGGAGTGGGGCCTGTGGACCAGTGGAAAGGACACCTTCCTGGATGAGCTTGCGCAGATTGTTGGACTGACCAACGCCTTTTCCGACGTCACCGGCTGGGCCGAGATCTCTCAGGAGCAGGTGCTCGAGCGCGACCCGGACTATATTGTGACCACCGCCGCCTATTACGGGGAAGGCGAGCTGCCTGTGGATGAGATCGCCTTGCGCGAGGGCTGGCAGGACCTCAGGGCGGTGAAAAACGGGGCCATCTATAACGCGGACGCCGATATGACCTCCCGGCCCGGACCTCGCCTTCTGGACGCGGCGCAGGCGCTGGCCGATTTCGTCCATGGGATGGAGACGGAGGGAGAGCCGGAGGCATGAACGGGCGCACGGGGGGCATCCCCTGGTACGGATATGTCTTATTGATCGCCCTTGTGGCAGTCACGCTGTGCCTGTGCGTATCGCTGGGCAGCGTGGCTGTCCCCTTCGGGGACACAGCCGGAGCCATCTGGAGCGCCCTGTGGGGGCTTGCGCCTCCGGAGGGCGTCTCCGGGGCGATCATTCTCAACGTCCGGCTGCCGCGCGTGCTGGCGACGGCGCTGTGCGGCGCCGCGCTTTCCCTGTGCGGCGCGGCGATGCAGGGGCTGCTTAGAAATCCGCTCGCGGACGGGTCTACCCTGGGCGTCAGCTCGGGCGCCTCTCTCGGAGCCGTGACGGCGCTGCTGCTGGGCCTTTCCTTTCCCGGCCTTCCGCTCGCGGGCACGATGGTGACGGCCATCCTGTTTGCCCTGGGCTCGCTGATTCTGATCCTGTCCCTTTCGTATGCCGCGGACCGTGGCATGAGCACGCAGACGATCCTCCTCATGGGCGTGGTGTTCAGCATGTTCGCCACCAGCGCCATCAGCCTCCTGACCGCCTTTTCGGGCGAAAAGCTGCGCTCCATCACCTTTTGGACCATGGGTTCGCTCTCGGGAGCCGGATTTACGGAGGTGTGGATCCTGCTGGGCGCCCTTGTGATCTTCGGAGGCGTGCTGCTTTCGCGATCGGACGAGCTCAATGCCTTTGCGCTGGGCGAGGACGCGGCGCGCCATATGGGCGTCGCGGTCCGCCGGGTGAAGCTGAGCGTGCTGGTGAGCGTGGCGGCCCTGATCGGCATTTGCGTCTCCATCGGCGGAAGCATCGGATTTGTCGGGCTGATCGTCCCGCATGCGGCGCGGCTTTTCACAGGCGCGAGCCACCGGCGCGTCATGCCGCTGTCCCTGTTCATGGGGGCGGCGTTCCTGATGCTGGCGGATCTGCTGGCGCGCACGGTGGTCAGTCCCGTTGAACTGCCCATCGGCGTGGTTACGTCGCTGGTGGGCGCTGTAGCGTTCGTGGCCATCTTTTTCAGGAGGCGAAGGGCATGCTGGAAACAATCGGGCTGAGCGTCGCCTTCGGGGAAGGCTTTGCCGTGCGGGACGTCAGCCTTTCCGTCGCCGCGGGCGAATGGGTCATGCTGATCGGTCCCAACGGCGCGGGCAAGTCCACGCTGTTGTCCGCCATTGCGCAGTGCGTTCCCTATCATGGGAACGTGCGGCTCGACGGATGCGACGCGCGTCGGTGGAAGCCCCGCGCTTTCGCGCGGGCGCTGGGCGTTCTGGCGCAGGTTCACGCGGTGGCGTATGCCTTTACGGTGGAGGAGCTCGTCTCCATGGGCAGATATGCCCATACGCGGGGCTTTCTCCGTTCGCAGGACGACGGCGGACGGGAGGCCGTGCGGCGCGCGCTGGCCGCGACGGGTCTGGAAAGCATGCGGGGACGAAACATTCAAACCCTTTCGGGGGGAGAGCTACAGCGCGTTTTTCTGGCCCAGGTGCTGGCGCAGGAGCCGCGCGTGTTGCTGCTGGACGAGCCTGCCAACCATCTGGATCTGGTGTTCCAGAAGCAGTTTTTCGAACTGATCGGCGACTGGCTTCGCTCCGGGAACCGATGCGTGATCTCGGTGGTGCATGATTTGAGCCTTGCGCTTCGCTTCGGCACGCGGGCGGTGCTGATGGACCGGGGCGCGGTCGCCGCGGACGGCCCAGCCGGAGATGTCCTCTCCTGCGCCGCGACGCAGCAGGCCTATGGCATGGATGTGACGCAATGGATGGCCGAAACGGGCAGGCGATGGCAGACGCTCGCGGCGCATCTCCGGGACGAACGCTATGCCGGGACGGGTTAAGGACCCGTTCTTTTTTTTGCAAGGGGCTGGGTTTTTGGTTTTTTTTGCATAGAAGAAACTGGATCAATAAAAATTTATCAATTTTCAGAAAAACGTCGTGCAATTCGGTTTGTGATATGGTAAACTATATTCGTTGCGTATGTAGCGGGTAGCGGCTTTTGCCCGCAACCAAAATGGAGGAGGTCTCAGGCTGCCATGTCCAATCACAACGAAAAATATGAAAAGCTGGCGGATGTCATCCGTGAACACCGGGAGCAGAAGGGCGCGCTCATGCCCGTGCTTCAGGCCGCGCAGAACATCTTTGGCTGCGTGCCGCTCGATGTGCAGGAGATCATCGCCGACGGGCTGGGCGTCACGCTCAGCGAGGTCTACGGCGTCGCTACGTTCTATTCTCAGTTTTCCCTCCAGCCCAAGGGCGAGTACGTTTGCGGCGTATGCCTGGGCACGGCCTGCTACGTCAAGGGATCACAGAAGGTCCTGGACAAGCTGTGCAGCGAGCTGGGGGTTGAGGTGGGGCAGACCACCAAGGACGGCCGCTTCACCGTGCAGGCGACCCGTTGCCTGGGCGCGTGTGGCCTGGCGCCCGTCATGATGATTAACGACGAGGTATTCGGCCGCCTGACGCCGGAAGACATTCCTGACATCCTGGCCAAGTACCGCGCTTCCTGAGCCGGCCATGCGTGATCTGAGCATGCACGTTCTGGACATTGCCCAGAACAGCATTAAGGCGGGGGCGTCGCTGGTGACGGTCGCCTTTGAGGTCGATGACCGGCAGGTCCTGACCTTTTCCGTCCGCGACGACGGATGCGGGATGACGCCCGAGTTTCTATCCCGCGTGACCGACCCTTTCACCACCACGCGCACCACGCGCAAGGTCGGGCTCGGAATCCCGATGCTCAAGCAGAGCGCGGAGATGGCGGGAGGCGACTTTGGAATCGAAAGCGCCGTGGGGCGGGGAACCTTCATTCATGCCTCGTTTGATCTGAGCAACATCGATTGCATCCCCATGGGCGATATTTGCGACTCGCTCATCACGCTCATCGTCCTTAACCCAGAAGCTCCCGATTTTGTGTTCCGGGCAAACGCCCCTGGCTGCGAGGCGCTTTTCGATACGAGGCAGGTCCGCGAGGCGCTCGGCGACGTCGGCCTCAACGAGCCGGAGGTTGCCGCCTGGATCAAGGAAAGCATTTACGAAGAATTCAAACCGATTTTGGAGGTGTCCTGATTTATGAAATCCCTGGCCGAACTCGAAGCGATCCGTCAAAGGACTCTGGAAAAGGTCGCCATGCGCAAGGAAGGCGAAGAGGCCGTGCGCGTGGTAGTTGGCATGGCGACGTGCGGCATCGCGGCCGGCGCCCGCCCTGTAATGCTGAAATTCCTTGAGGAAATTCAAAAGCGCAACCTGCAGAATGTGACCGTTTCCCAGACCGGCTGCATCGGCATGTGCCGTCTGGAGCCCATGCTGGACGTGATCGTCCCCGGCAAGGAGAAGGTGACGTATGTGAAGGTGACGCCCGATATGGTGTCGCGCATCGTGGCGGAGCACATCGTCAACGGCCGCCCTGTTCAGGAATACACCATCGGCGCCGCGGAAGGCGAATCAGAACGCTAAGGAGGAACGAACATGGATCTTTTTCGCGCACATGTGCTTGTCTGCGGCGGCACCGGCTGTTCTTCGAGCGGTTCCGCCGAGCTGATCGCGCGCTTTGAGGAGCAGATCGCCAAAAACGGGCTGGACCGCGAAGTCAAGGTCGTCCGCACCGGCTGCTTTGGCCTGTGCGAGGCCGGCCCCGTGGTCATCGTCTATCCCGAGGGCACCTTCTACAGCCGCATCCACCCCGAAGATGTGGACGAGATCGTCTCCGAGCATCTTCTCAAGGGCCGCATCGTGCAGCATCTGGTCTACAAGGAAAAGGCCGATGAAGAGCAGCACGTCAGCCTCGACGACATCGATTTCTACCGTCCCCAGATGCGCCTTGCGCTGCGCAACTGCGGCGTCATCGACCCGGAGAACATCGACGAGTATATCGCCTTTGACGGCTACAAGGCGCTGGCCAAGGTGCTCACTGAGATGACCCCGGAGCAGGTGATCTCGGAAGTGCTCAAGTCCGGCCTGCGCGGCCGCGGCGGCGCGGGTTTCCCCACCGGCAAGAAGTGGCAGTTCGCGGCGGCTTCCAAGGCCGATCAGAAGTATATCGTCTGCAACGCCGACGAGGGCGACCCCGGCGCGTTCATGGACCGCTCGGTGCTGGAGGGCGACCCGCACTCCGTTCTGGAGGCCATGGCCATCGGCGGTTATGCCATCGGCGCAAGCGAGGGCTATATCTACGTCCGCGCCGAGTACCCCATCGCCGTCAAGCGCCTGGAAATCGCCATCAATCAGGCGCGTGAATATGGCCTGCTGGGGAAAAACATCTTCGGCTCCGACTTTGACTTCGACGTGTATATCCGCCTGGGCGCCGGCGCGTTTGTCTGCGGCGAGGAGACGGCCCTCATGCACTCCATCGAGGGCGGCCGCGGCGAGCCCAAGCCCAAGCCGCCGTTCCCGGCGGTGCGCGGCCTGTTTGACAAGCCCACCAACATCAACAACGTCGAGACCCTCGCCAATATCCCGCAGATCATCCTCAAGGGCGCGGACTGGTTTGCGTCTATCGGCACCGAGAACAGCAAGGGCACCAAGGTCTTTGCCCTGGGCGGCAAGATCAACAACACTGGCCTGGTCGAGGTCCCCATGGGCACCCCGCTCCGTGACATCATCTACAAGATCGGCGGCGGCATCCCGGGCGGCAAGAAGTTCAAGGCCGTGCAGACCGGCGGCCCCTCCGGCGGCTGCATCCCGGCGCAGTATCTCGATATCGCCATCGACTACGATTCCCTTACCGCCATCGGCTCCATGATGGGCTCCGGCGGCATGATCGTCATGGACGAGGACAACTGCATGGTGGATATCGC
>CAUDEL010000038.1:0-31203 GCA_958448555.1 uncultured Eubacteriales bacterium
CCACGCGGATGTCCTTGCTCATGGCCAGGATCATCTTGCGCAGGCTCTCGGCCTTCTGCTCCTCGCGGTTGGTGAAGTCCAGCTTATCCAGCTTCGTCACGCCGTCCACGAGCTGCGCCACCTCGTCCCCGAACTCCGCACGGATGGTGTCCAGCGTAATGTCCTTGCAGTCCTCCACCGTGTCGTGCAAAAACCCCGCGGCAATCGTCGGCGCGTCGATCATCAGATCCGTCAGGATGCTTGCCACCGACACCGGATGGATAAAATACGGCTCGCCGCTTTTGCGCGCCTGTCCCCTGTGCGCGTTTTCGGCAAACTCATAGGCCTTTTTGACCAGCAGGCAGCCGTCGCCGGGGTGGTGCTTCTGCACCCGCGCCAGCATCTTTTCCAGCGGCATGCACTCGTTGGTGATATAGGTAAGCATCGTGTCACCCCTGTTTCGGGAAAAACCTGTCCTGACCGACGTGCTTGACGTAGGTGTACAGCGTGTCCGTGATGGTCGCCCCGGCGTTGACGTAGACGCGCAGGACCTTGGCGTTGTTGCTGACGATGGTGGAGGTCAGGCGCTTGCAGTCGTGCGTGAAGCAGGTGTCCAGCGTCTTTTTGTGAAGCAGCGCGCCCATGCCGCGGTCGCCCGCCTCGTCGTACATGCCCATGAGCACGGGATCGACCGTGGTTTCATCCTTGCGGCAGATGACGAAAAAGCCGATGGGCTTGTCGCCCGAGAGCACCTCGTAGAGAAAGCCTCCGCGCTCCAGCATGCTCCCCAGCCAGTTGGCGTAGCGGTTGCCGCCCTTTTCGCGGCCGAAGGCGGGGTCGATGCTCACGCGGTCGCTTTTGAACACGCCCCGGCGGATCAGGCCGTAGATGCGCTCGCGGTCGGCCGCTTCCGTGCGCTCCACCACGCTCAGCCCCCGGTCGAACCGGGCGATGGAGGCCGGCATGTGGTACTCGTCCCGGCGGATCATCACATGAAAGACCATCTCCACGAACGTATAGCCCAGGGATTGCATCGAAAACAGCAGTTGCGGGCAATCCACCGGGGTTTTCACCACGATATATTCCGCGCCTGCCGCGATGATGCGCCTTTCCTCCTCCCTCAGCATCTCCGGCGCATCGGCGGCGTCCAGCAGGATCTCGTAGGCATCCACGCCCAGGTTTTCACGCTCCCAGACCGCATGCGTGGTCTTCATCCGCGTCCACCCCGCTTTCCTCGTTCCTCTCCTGCCCCGCGACCGTCCCGCGCGTTACGCTGCGCACCACGAACTGGGGCGAATGGTTGATGCTCAGATAGATGCGCCCAATATATTCCCCCATCACGCCGATCAGCGCGATAATCACGCCGCCCAGCAGCAATAGCACGGAAATTGTGCTCGCCCATCCGGCGGGGATGTCGGGATTGAGGAGCTTTCGGATCACCGTCACCAGCGCGAATACCCCACCCACGGCCGCCGTCAGCCAGCCCGCGTAGCTGGCAAAGCGCAGGGGCTTGATGGAGAAGGCCGTCACGCCGTTGAGCCACAGGGCCACGAGCTTTTTGAGGTTGTAGCCGCTGCGGCCCTCCGCGCGCGCGCGGTGCTCCACGGGCACGTTGGCGTAGCGGCTCACGCTCTGGAACAAAAGGCCCGTCACGTAGGGGAAGGGGTTGGGGTACTGGAGCGCGGTGTCCACCACGAAGCGACGGCAGGCGTAGTAGCTGTTGACGGTCAGCTCCTTGGGCTGGCCGAAGAAGTAGTGGTTGCAGGCGGCGTTGAAGCGGCTGCCCAGGTTGCGAAGCGCGCTCTGCCGGCGCCTGGGGTACTGGGCAAAGACGATGTCGTACCCCTCGGCCACCTTGTCGATGAGCTTGAAGCACTCGCAGGCGGGGGTCTGGCCGTCGTCGTCCAGACAGACGACGATGTCGCCCCGCACCTGATGGAAGCCCGCCATCACCGCGCTGTGCTGGCCGAAGTTGCGCGACAGGTCCACAAAGACGATGGCGGGGTCCCGCTCGCACAGCTGACGGATGGCGTCGGCGGTATCGTCGGGGCTGCCGTCGTTGACGAGGATGATCTCGTGGTCGTACTCGTCCGCGCGGGCGGCGAGCGTGTCGTTCAGCTCCCCCACCACCGCGCCGATGGTGTGCGCGGAGCGGTAGCAGGGAATCACGAAGGAAAGCAACGGTCTGGCCATAGAGGCACCTCGTTTCGTCAGATGGCGGATATGCGGCGGCTGAGCGTGCGGATGAGGTCGTAGCCGTCCCAGGTGAGTGAAAAGTCCATGGTGTGCCCCACGGGGGCGATGCGGTCCACGCCCCACAGGGCGTTTTCGCGCACGAAGCGCCCAAGCGCCTCCATCTCCAGCCCCAGATAGCTGAGCGTCTGGTACTTGCGCTTCACCACCGGAATCAGGCTGTCCAGCGTTTCGGCGGCGTACTCCACAAAGAAGCCGCCCGCGCAGCGGTGCTCGTCGATGTCCGGGGTGAGCGCGCTCACCCGAACGCGCACCACGGTGTTGTCCGACATGGGCGCGATGGCCGCGCCCGGCAGCGCGGCGGCCGCGCGGTAGGCCGCGGTCAGCTTGTCCACCGCCACCACCGGCTCGATGGGATAGCGCGGCGCGGCATACGCGCGCACGGCCTCCCAGAAGCGCTCCTGCGCCGCCTCGACCTCCCCGTCCCTGCCCAGCCAGTACACCAGCCGGGGCGAGGTGCAGGCGTTCTGGTCGGTGAGGTAGGTGTCGTTGTAAAAGCCGCGCGCCGCGGCGGCAAGCGCCTGATCGTCCATGGCCAGCACGCGCTTTGCGTCCACGGCCAGCAGGCTGTAGCGGTCGGGGAAGGTCACCTCCACCGCGCGGGGCGGCAGCGGCGCCGTGCGCACGCGGCGAACGGTTTCGTCGCCGCCCCAGATGATGCGCGCGTCGCACTGGGCGCTCAGCAGCTCCGTCACGTCCTGGCGGTCGCGCGGGTAGATCACCACGCACACGTGGTTTGCCAGCCCCGCGTGCGCCCCCTCAAGAAGCGTGCGCATCACGCGGCAGATGATGCGCGTCTGCGCAAAGTCGCGGCTGGAAGCCTTGACCACGCAGGCGTTGCCCGCCAGCAGCCCCGCCGCCAGCGAATAGGCGAAGTTGACCGGCACGTTGCTGGGCGCGATGTGAAACGAAATCCCGCGCCCCAGCCGGTCCGAAACCGCGCCCTCATATTCCCGCGCCAGCGCCTCCAGGTTCGCGCGGCGGCAGAAAAAGCCGAAGGCGACCACGTCCGGGTAGGCGCGCGCCTCGCGGTCGGCGATGAGGGCCGCGCCCAGGTCGGAAAGAAACGCCATCACGCCATCGTCAAAGGGCACGAGGGGGCGGGCGCTCTGCCAGTCCCCGCCGCACAGGCGGGTATAGGGCTCATTTCTGCTCATAGGTATCGCTGCACCCCCGCACCTCGGCGCGCTTGACGCGCCCCAGAATTTCAAAGCATTTGCCCTTGCGGCCGCAGGGGCAGTCGTCCTCGCCGAGGATGCGCCCCTCGTCCTCGGTGAGGAGCACATGGCCCGGATAGCTGCGCGGCAGCACGCTGGACACCTGAATCAGCCCCGTCTCGCCCACATCGGCCACGGAGAAGTCCCCCGGCCGCCGGATGGTCACGTCCGACCACACGGGCGCGTGCAGGTGGCCGTGCTCACATTCCATGTAGATGGTGCCGGTCTGCTCCACCATGCCATAGTAGTTGTGCACGCGGGTGAGGCCGCAGGTTTCCTGCAATTCCCGCTTGAAGCGCTCGGTGGAGATGTGCTGATCGGCCAGCTTCTTCCAGCCGCCGCCGTGCACCAGCACGCCGCGGCTGAGATCCGGATGGTAGCCCATCTCCCGGAGGCTGGCCACGAAGTGCTGCCAGATCATGAACGTGAAGCCGAAGAGGAAGATGTCCTCCCCCGCGTGCTTCTCAAGAAACGCCTCCAGCCCCTCCCTGTCCAGCGCCATGTGCTCGTCCAGCGCGAATACCTTGTCGCGCGCGAACATGCCAAAGCCCAGGATGCCCGCGCCCCGCGCCGAGAACATGGCGCGGTTTTTGATGACGGCGCTGGTATCGAGGATCATCATGGGCAGGCGCTGCTTGCCCAGGAACTCGCCCATGATGCGGCTCAGGACCTTGCTTTGCAGGGCGCTGGTTTCCCGGTCGAGGTAGATGCGGCTCACCTGCTGGCCCGTGGTGCCGGACGAGGTCATGGTGCGGTGCAGGGCTTCCTCGGGGACGCTCCTGAGCGTAAGCTCCTTGAACAGCCGCACCGGCAGAAAGGGCAGGGCCTCGAAGCCCTCCCCGCGCGCGGGCCAGGCGTCCCGCATGCGCGCATACTGGGGGCAGCGCGCGGCATGCCAGGCCGTCAGCTCCGTAAGCTCCGCGTCCAGAAAGGCCCGCTTTTTCGCCCGGTCCCATTCGTAGACGGGCAAAGAGGGCAGGTCGTTGACGTCATACATGGTATTTCTCCAGCTCCCGGTAGAGGGTCTTGCCCGCGTCGTTCTTGGGGATGGCGTCCAGGTGCATCGTATGAAAGCCGCTCAGGTTCAGGCCTGTCTTCTCCGACAGCCAGGCGCGCATCGCGGGCAGCGCGTCCGCGTCGGTGGAGAAGATCATCAGATGGTCGTCCCGGCCCGCGCAGGCACATTCCGCGTCCGGGAACGCCGCCTTGAGCATGCGCTCGGTCTCGTCCAGGTTGACGCGGTTGCCATACATCTTCAAAAACCGCTTCTTGCGGCCAACGACGGTGTAGCAGCCGTCCTCGTCCACCTGCGCCATATCGCCGGTGTCCAGCACGCCCCCGCGCTCGTCGCCCTTGGCAAGGTCGGCCCCGCACTGAGCGTATCCGAGGGTCACGTTTTCGCCATAGTAGCGAAGCTCGCCCGTCACGCGCGGCTCGGTGATGATTTCACCGTTCACGCCGATGAGCTCAAAGCGTCCGCCGGGGATGGCCACACCCATGGCGCCCACCTTGTCCAGGCTCATCTCCCAGGGCAGATAGGCCATGCGGGCCGTGGCCTCGCACTGTCCATACATGACGACGAACTTGCGCCCCGTGTCCCTGCACCACTGGGCAAAGCGGCGGTGCAGCTCGGGCAGGAGCTTGCCGCCCGCCTGGGTGAGCGTGCGCAGCGTGGGCAGGTCCATGCGGGTAAAGCGCATGCGGTCGAGCATCTCGTAGGTGTAGGGCACGCCGCCCATGCTGGTGGCCCCCGCCTCCCTGAAGAAGGTCCAGAAGTCGCGCTGGGCGATACCCTTCTCGGTCAACAGCACGGTCGCGCCCACCCAGAGGTGGGTGTTGAGGATGCTCAGTCCGTAGGTGTAGTTCATGGGCAGCGTCGTGATGGGTTTCTCCTGCGCGGTCAGCGCGAGGTATTCCACGATGCTTTCAGTGTTGGCGCGGATGTTCTCATAGCTCTGGCGCACAAACTTGGGGCTGCCGGTGGAGCCGCTGGTGGTCAGAAGCAGCGCGAGGTCGTCATGCAGCTTCGTCTCCGTACCAAAGGGCGTTTTGAGCAGGCGGTAGCCAAAGCGCTCGTAGACGCTTTCGCATTTTTCCCAGTCAAAGCCCTCCGGCGCCCACAGGTACGCCGGGTGATACGCCTCGTACAGCGCCTTAAGCAGCTCCCGGTCGATGGAAGCCGCCAGCAGCGCGGGCACCACGCCGCCCTCGACCATGCCCGCGTAGCCCACGGCGCTGCCGAGGGTGTTGCCGCACAGGCCAAAGCACAGGCAGCGCCCGCCGATGGCCCCGCACAGCGCCTCGCCCTCGCGCGCAAGCTGCGCGTAGGTCAATGTCTGGCCGTGCTCGTCCTGAAGCGCCACAGCGTCGCCGAAGCGGTCAAATCTCCACATCATACTTGCGCAGAATCTCCTTCCCCTTTTCAAACGAGCTCAGGTCGATGATATCATCCATGTCCACCATGATGTCAAACGCATCCTCCAGCGCGGCGATGAGGGTCATGTGGCCCACGCTGTCCCACTGGTCGCTCTCGCCGTATTTGAGGGCGGGCACGTCGCTTTCGGGCACCTCCAGCGCCTCGGAAAACGCCTTTACGTACTTTTCCAGATTCGTCATTGCAATCCGCTCCTTTTCGTTATGTTCCGTTCTCAGAGGATTCCGCCGTCCACGCGCCAGACCTGCCCGGTCACGTAGCTGGCCCTGTCGCTGGCCAGGAAGGCCGCCACGTCCGCGATCTCCTCGGGCCTGGCCTTGCGGCCCATGAGGATGCGGCCCAGCTGCTCCTGCGTCACCTTTTCACTCAGCCCGCTCACCAGATCGGTGTCGGTAAAGCCGGGGGCCAGGGCGTTGACGCGGATGCCCACGCTGATGAGCTCGCGCGCCATCTTCTTCGTGGCGGCGATCACCGCCGCCTTGGAGGCGGAATAATCCAGGCGGCTGTCGCCGTCGATGCCGGCGACGCTGGCGATGTTGACCACCGCGCCGCATTTGCCCCGCGCCATGAGGCGCGTGGCCACGCGGCTCACCTCCACCAGGGCGAAAAAGTTCACGTCCATGATGCGGCGCATGTCCTCCTCGCCGGTCATCTGGAACATGCGGTCCTCGCCCATGACGCCGGCGTTGTTGACCAGCACGTTAAGGGGCTGCTTGTCCGCCATGACCTGACGGAACGCCTCCTTGAGCGCCGCCGCGTCGGTCAGCTCGCAGTAGACGGGCCTGATCCATCTGCCGTATTTCCCGGCGGTCATGGCCAGCCTCGCCTCGAAGCGCGCGTCCGGCGTGCGGGCGAAGGCCCACACGTTCGCCCCCTCGCGGGCAAACACCTCCACCATCGCCGCGCCGATGCCGCGCGCCGCGCCGGTAATCAGCGCGTTCTTTCCTTCCAGAAGCATGCTATTCCTCCTTCGCAGCGGTCACCTGCTGCTTTTGGTAATACTCCGCGTACAGGCTGAGGACGTAATCAAGGTTGTCCGCGTTGAGCGCGTCGCCCATGAAGGCGTCGGGAACATCGTCCACGGGCGCGAGCACGGGACAGGTGTTCTCCGGGTCGTTCATGGCGTCGTCCCGCGCGTCCATGGCCGCGTCATAGGCCGCCGCCTGGCCGCTGAGGAGCGAACGGGCCGCGCTGCCCGAGGCCATGTTTCGGATTCCCCAGTCCTCGCTCCCATCGGGACGGTAGCTTACGCAGCCCACCACCAGCAGCACCAGCGCCGCCGCGAACGCGCCGATGCGCAGCCCGTCGCGCCTCGCCGAGCCGATGGCCGCGAAGGGTAGGCGGTCCTCCGCGCGCCGCTGCGCCCAGCCCAGCCAGTAGAGCACCAGCGCGCAGCTCATGAGCACGAAGGTGTAAAAGTAGGTGTTGAGCGCCCTGCCGTCGCCCAGGTAGTTGCCGGTGTAGAGGGTGGGGGCGAGCTGCGCGCAGAACAGGCATACGCTGAGCACCGTGATCCACACGGGATGGCCGAAGCGGCAGGGACAGCCGCGGATGGCCTCGCTCAACTGCCAGGCCACCAGCGCCCACACCACCAACAGCGGCAGGGAAAACCAGTGCCCCATAAGCGCAAGGCCGAAGTAGAACGCCTGCAAAACGGCCTTGGGAGCGCTCATGCCGCCGGAAAGGGTGGCGGCGCGCACGGCGTTGCCCGGCGCCGAGGCGCTGAAGGCAAAGCACGCCAGCAGCAGCACAAACAGAACGGTTTCGGCCACGCGGTCGCGCCGGCGCAAAAGCAACGCCCGCGCCGCCATCAGCGCGTCCACCAGCAGGCACAGAAGCAGCGTGGAGTACTTTGCCCCGCCCACCGCCACCGTCAGCAGCAGAAGCAGCGCGTACAGCGCCGTCTTCGCGCCCCGCCGCTTCGCGCGCTCAAAGCACAGCCACACGCCCAGCCGCACCAGCGCCACGGCCCACATCAGCGTGTAGGCCACGCCGCCGTTGAACCAGAAAAACGCCTCGCTCAGCTCCGGCACAAACTGCACCATCACAAACGTCACCGCACAAAACGCCGTCCAAAAGGCCTGCCGGTCCGCGCCCAGCCCCCTGACCAGCGCCTGCCTGAGGAAAAACCACAACGCAAACAGCAAAAACGTCAGCAAAAGGGCCGTCGTCAGCCAGTAGAGGTCCTCGTTAAACAGCGCGGGCTGAAGGGCGCTCAAAAAGGACGTGGTGTAGGTTCCCTCCCAGGTGTTGCGGATGCCTACGGTGTTCTGCACGGCGGCGCGCACCGTCTCCCGGAAACTCCCGGTCTCGCGCCAGGCATCGTGGGTGAGGATGGAAAAGCCGAAATCGTCGTAGCAGGCGTGATTGTAGGCCGACAGGGCGTACAGCGGCATCAGGCTCAAAAGAAGCCCCGCCACGCACAGCCACATCAGCGCCCGGCCGGACAGGCGGCGCCGGGCAAGCGCATGTTTCATGGCGTCTCCTCCTCTCCGGCGATCAGAACGGCCTCCTTGCCGTAATACTTTTCCAGCGAGGGCCGCACGTCATATGCCGCATCCGGCGCGATCAAATCGTCCATGAACACATCCGGCACGGCGGTCAGGGGGGAGAGCGTGACCACGGGCTTCGCGGGGTCGTTCAGCGCCTGCTCGCGCAGGGTCATCTCGGCGTCATACTGCGCGGCCTCACCGCTGAGAATCGAGATCGCCGCGCTGGGGCCGCTGAGGTTCTGCACGCCGTAGAGCGGCTCGCCTTCGGGCTTGGCGGCCAGACAGCCCAGCGCGAGCGCGCACAGCGCGGCCCCCAGCAGCGCGCCATAGCCCCGCGCCGTCAGCGAAAGCGCCCCGAGCCTTTGCGCCGCAAAGCCCGCCAGGTAGTACACCGCCAGGAACCACAGCGCCACAAAGCTGACGAAATAGGTGTTGACGATACGCCCCGCGCCGATGGAGGCGATGGAGTAGAGCGGCGGAGTCATCTGCGCGCAGTACAGCGCGCCCATCAGCCCCAGCACCAGCCATGGGTGCGAGAAGCGCCAGGGGCTTTTCTGCGCCGCCCGGTACAGCGCGGGCAGCACCGCCAGCGTGATCGCGATCAGCTCAAGCCGCACATAGGCTCCCATCTGCGCCACCCCGTAATAGAGCGACTGCAAGACCGCCTTGAACGCCGAGGCCTGATACCCGATCACCCCCGCGCGCACCGCGTTGCCAGGCGCGGACATGCTGTAGACAAAGCAGATCAGCAACAGGGCCGTCAGGCCCAGAAAGCGCCAGCGACGCGCATGCCGCACGCGCAGCATCCACACGAGGCACACCGCCAGCATGCACAGGCCAAACAGCCCGCCGCCGTAGCTTCCGCCGCCCAGGAGCACCATCAGCAGGCACAGCGCCGCCGTCAGCCCCACGGCATGGCCCTTCGCCCCGGCCAGCCGCACCATCAGCGCGGCGGCCAGCGCCATGAGCGAATAGACGAAGATGTTTCCGATGCCGCCGTTGAACCAGAAAAACGCCTCGCCCACGTCGGGCATGAACTGGATCATCAGCGTCACCGCCAGGCACCCCAGCGTCCAGCGGCCCGTGCGGTCCACGCCCAGCCGGCCAAACACCACGGCGAAAAAGTACAGAAAACACGCGATCATCGCCGTGAGCAGCACAAATGTGCCAAGAAAGTACAACCCTTCCGAAAAAACGCCGGGCTGCACGTTGCTCAGCAGCGTGCCCGTATAGGTGCCCTGCCAGTTCTCCCGCGTCCAGCGCGCGCTTTCCCAGGCGGCGGACAGCACCGCGCCCAGCGTCCCCTCCTGCGTCCACGCCTGATGCACGCCCGCGGAAAAGCCGTAGTCGTCATAGTAGGGATGATTGGAAAAGGAGATGGCGTACAACGGCAGCGTCCCCACCACAAGCGCCGCCACGCTCAGCCAAAGAAGGGCGCGCCTGAGCGTGGACACCTCCGCGGACCTTTTCATGGCGCCCCCCTCCTCTCTCGTTGGATGCATAGATTACCAAGTTTAGATTATAGCATGTTTCGCCTGAAAATGCCACCCGCCGCGCAGTTTCCTTGCCGCACCCGCGCCGGCCGGCGGCATAGGATAGCGTAGGCGCGCGTCCGTTCCTATTGACGCGGCCCCGCTCAAAAAAGAAAGGAGCGTCAAGCCATGATGATCGACCCGCCCGCCACCCCCGGCGGAAGCGCTGAAACCCTGCCCACGCCCGCCCTGCCGGACATCAATCAGCCCGCCTCTCCCGGCCCGGGCCCGGACGGCCTGCCCACGCCTTCCCTGCCCAGCCAGCCGCAGATCACCTGCCCCGGCAACTTCTGTTGTCCCGCGGGCTACACCGCCGCCACCGTTGGCCGTGGCCAAAACTTTACCGACCTTCTGCTCCTCCACAACGTATCCTATCAGGCCCTGCGCGCGGCCAACCCGAGCCTGTCCGTCACCCGTCCGCAGGCCGGAACGCGCTACTGCGTGCCGCCCTCCGGCAGCCGCCGCCTGTGCCCGACGGGCAGCTATAGCCATATCATGGGTACGGGCGAAAACCTCTACACCCTCGCGCAGTCGCTGGGCGTGGCGCCCGGCGCGCTGCTGCTGGTCAACACCTCGCTCGCCCCCGGCGACTTCATTCCCGGCCGGGTGGTGTGCGTCACCTAAACAAAGCGGCCCGCGCAATCCGCGCGGGCCGTCAGCGTGTCGAAAAAGCTCGCCTGCGGCGATCTTTTCCGCCAAATGCTTAAGAAATGTTTGCGCCCAGGGGGCGCAAACTCCCCGCCCGCCCGGCACCGGAGGGAAGCGTCAGCCCTGTGGGCTGTTGCCACCGAAGGTGGCAAAGCGACCCGAAGGTGGGGAGCGAAACGAGCAGAGGGTGCGGGTAGCACCCTCTGTGAAGATTGAGCGACCGGGGAAAGCCGGGCGATACGAATCCACTTTGGAGGGGGACGGAGGGAAGCGTGTGCCCTGTGGGCACTTGCCACCGAAGGTGGCAAAGCGACCCGGAGGAGTCAACCGAAACGAGCGGTGGGCGCGGCCAGCGCCCGCCGCGATGATTGAGGTTGCGGACCTGCGGGCCCTCCAAACCTCCCGGAAAGTGTTTGTCAGCAGTCTGGCGGCCCGCGCAATCCGCGCGGGCCGTCCTTTTCCTTGTTTAGCTGTCCAGGCGGCGGGCCACCTCGTCGGCTACGACCATGCCGCTCACGCCCGCCTGCATCAGGCCGCGCGTGATGCCCGCGCCGTCGCCCGCGGCGAACAGGCCCTTGATGGCCGTCTCCATGCGGTTGTCCACGAGCACCTTGCTGGAATAGAACTTGACCTCCACGCCGTAGAGCAGCGTATTCTGGCTATAGAGGCCGGGGGCCAGATGGTCAAAGGCCTTAAGCGCCTCGACGATGCTGGTCAGGTGCCGCGCGGGCAGGACGAAGCTCAGATCGCCCGGCACGGCGGTGGAGAGGGTGGGAATGGTGGTGGACTTGGCCAGACGCTTCACGTCCGTGCGGCGGCCCTTGAGCAGATCCCCAAGGCGCTGGACCATGATGGGACCGCCGGTGAGCATGTTGCCCAACTGGGCGATGTAGCGTCCGTACTCGATGGGCTGGTTGAACGGCTCGGTGAACTGCGTGGACACCAGCATGGCGAAGTTGGTGTTGCCGGTGCGCTTTTCCGGGTCCTCATAGCTGTGGCCGTTGACCACGGCGATGCCGCCCTCGTAGTACTCCTGGCTCACCTCTCCGCCGGGGTTCATGCAGAAGGTGCGCACCTTGTTTTCGTAGGTGTCGCTGTAGTAGACCAGCTTGGCCTCGTAGAGGTCGCGGGTCAGGTGGTCCATGATGGCGTTGGGCACCTCGACGCGCACGCCGATGTCTACCTCGTTGTTCTGCGTGCGAAGCCCCAGCTTGCTCACGGTTTCGGACAGCCACTGCGCGCCGCCGCGACCGGGAGCCGTCACCACGTAAGGGGCGTAGACGATTTCCGGCTCGTGCCCGCGCTGGTGGATCTTCACGCCCGTCACCTTGCCCCCCTCGCAGAGGATATCCTCGGCGCTGGTCAGCTCCAGAAAGGTGGTGTTGGTCTGATTGACGAGGTAGTCGTGCATCGCGCCCAGCACAGGCCCCGCGTTTTCCGTGCCCAGGTGGCGCACCGGGCAGGGCACCAGGCGGATGTTGTGGCGGCTGGCCTCGTAGGCGATCTCGTCTACGCGGCTGTTGTTGAGGCCGTGGACGGTCTTGCTGGCGCCGAAGCGCAGGTAGATGTCGTCGGCGCGGTGGATGTAATCCATGGCGCGCTTGTGGCCGATGTAGTCGCTCACATGGCCGCCCACCTCGTCGCTCAGCGACAGCTTGCCGTCGGAAAACGCGCCCGCGCCCGCCCAGCCATGCACGATGGCGCAGGGGTCGCAGTGCTTGCACTGTCCGTCGATGCGCGCCGGGCACGCGCGGTGGGAGATCGCCCGGCCCGTGTCCACGATGAGCACACGGCTCTGCGGCCGCTTCTGCGCCATCTCCAGCGCGGCGAAGATACCCGCCGGGCCCGCGCCGATGATGATAAAATCAAATTTCTTGTTTTCCATGCGCTGTCTCCTCCGTCATTTCAGGCGCTCGGCAAATCCGATCTTGCGCTGCACCTTGCGCAGGGTGCGCAGGGCCATGCGGTTGGCGATCTCGGCATTTTCCTTAAGCACGCCCTGCAAATAGGCCTTGTCGGCCATCAGCCGCCTGTGCTCGCTTTGCAGGGGGGCGAGGGTTTCGATCACACATTCGCTCACGCGGTCCTTGAGCTTTCCGTAGCCCTGGCCTTGCAATTCCGCCGCCGCCTCCTCCACGCTCTGCCCGGTCAGCGCCGCGATGATGCTGAGCAGGTTGCTCACGCCCGGCTTGTTTACCGGGTCGAAGCGGATGTCCGCCTCCGAGTCGGTCACGGCGCGCCTGACCTTGCGGCGGATGGCGTCGGGCGGGTCGAGCAGGGAGATGAAGGTGTCCTCGGGGTCGGACTTGCTCATCTTGCGCGTGGGCTCCTGCAGGCTCATGATGCGGCTGCCCACCTTGCCGAAGTACCCTTCGGGCACGGTGAACACGTCGCCGTAGACGCCGTTGAAGCGCTGGGCGATGTCGCGCGTCAATTCCAGATGCTGCTTCTGGTCCGCGCCGATGGGCACCAGGTCCGTCTGGTAGAGCAGAATGTCGGCGGCCATCAGCGTAGGATACGTAAACAGGCCCGCGTTGATGTTATCGGCGTGCTTCTGCGCCTTGTCCTTGAACTGGGTCATGCGCTGCAATTCTCCCATGTAGGTGAAGCAGTTGAGGATCCAGGCCAGCTCCGCGTGGGCGCTGACGTGGCTCTGGCAGTAGATGACGTTCTTTTGGGGGTCCAGGCCGCAGGCGATGTAGATGGCGGCCAGCTCCAGGCAACGGCGGCGCAGGGCCGCGGGGTCCTGGCGCACGGTGATGGCGTGCATGTCCACCACGCAGTAGATGCACTGGTAATCATCCTCCAGGAGCTTAAAATTGCGCAGGGCGCCGATATAGTTGCCCAGCGTCAGCGTGCCGGAGGGCTGGATGCCGGAAAAGATGATCTTCTTGGTTTCGGCGGACGTATCCATGGGGCCTTCCTCCTTTGAGGTGTTACAAAGTCAGCGTGAGCACGATGCCCACGATGATGAGCAGGTTGCCGATCAGGCGGCGCGGGGTGATCTTCTCCCTGAGGAACCACCAGCTCAGCAGCATCACATAGATGTAGCTGGAGGCCTCCAGGATGCTGGCCACGGTCAGTTCCAGCGTGCGCAGCGCCACCACGTTAAGCAGCATGCAGCCGAAGAACAGCGCGTAGGCCGATATCACGGGGGCGTTGAGATAGGCGCGCACACCCGTGTAGCGGGGGTTGTCGGCGGTCTTTTTGAGGATGAGCTGGCTCACCGCCGAAAGCAGGGGCGTAACGAGGTAGATGATGACGCCGCTATTCATGATCCGTCACCACGAGCGTCACTCCGGCCAGCACCACCACAAGGCCGGCCGCCTTTCCCCATGTAAGCGATTCGCCAATCACAAGCACCCCGGCCAGCGCCGTCCACAGCGTGCATATGCCCTTGTTGCTGTAGGCGAAGCTCAGCGGCATGCGCCGCAGGACGTGCTGCCACAAAAACGAATACGCAAACAGCGTCACAACCTCCGCCGCAAGGAACGCCAGCGTCATGCCCGCATCCTCCGCCGCCAGCCGCATCCCCGCCAGCTTTCCCAGCACGCTGGCCACGGCGTACAGCAGAAGCGTAGCGTGCAGCAGCAGCAGGTCTGGGACCTTGATCCCAGCCATCTGTACCGTTTCTTTCCTTCCCTTGTTCATTCTTCACTCTCCAGTGCCCGCAGGGCGGACAAAATCGGGCTGTCGCCAAGGCTGCACCTGGCCGCCGGACGGATCGCATAGCGCAGGGGTGTCTGCGTATAGTCGATCAGCCCCAGCTGACAAAAGGCATGCAGCCCCACGCGCGCCTGCGCGTCCTCCATCCCCGCCGCCTGCGCAAGCTGTCTTAGCGTGCGGTACGCGCCGCCGCGAAGGGTCCTGTACAGCGTGCGATACGCCGCATCCCCCGCGTCCACGGCGCGGGCCAGCGTCAAAAGCGCCTCGCTGCGCGGCAGAACATGCACCCGCGCCTCGGGCAGCCGGCTGCGCCACAGCGCCGCCTCGCCCGGCAGGAGCTCGCCGTCCAGCAGCCAGACCTCCCGCCAGTGCCCGCCGATGCGCGACAGGAGCGGCGCGGTCAGCAGCGTGGGAAAGCCCCGCGGGTCCTCGGGCGCATCGGTGCACACATCCAGGTCCGCAAGCGCAAGCGCCCGTCGGGCCGAGGCCCGCGTGCGCGCCGCCAGCAGATGTCCGCGCCCGGCGTCCTTAAGCGCTGCCTCCAGCGCATCCCAGCCGCCTTCCTGTATACATTCTGTGTCCGGCACGGCATTTCCTGCCTCCAGCCCAAAGCCATCCAACAGGGCGTCCACCAGCGCATCCCCCGCATCGGACGCCTCCAGAGCGCGCAAGCGCGCCTGCGGCACGGGCCGCAGGGCCTTGACGTCCATCTGCAGGGAAGTCGCCCCACGAAAGGTGTTCCGGCCCAGGCTGAACACCGCGTCCACCTCGTCGGGGAGGGAGGCGGCCAGCTTGCCCTGGGAGAAGGCGATGCCGCCCAGCATGCGCCCGCCCTGGCGGAGCGTGAGCTTGAGGTGCGCCCCCTCCGCGCCCACGGCCCTGCGCTCCTCGGTCCATAGGCCGCGCGAGAGAAACAGCGGCGCGGGGTTGCCGCAGCCAAACGGGGCCATCTGCCCCACCGCGTCCACCAGCGCATCGGTACATTCCTCCAGCGTCAGCTCCGCGTCATAGGGCTGCACGGGCACGAAGCAGCGCTCCTCCGCCCTGCCGACCACCTCCTGCAGGCGCTCGCAGAACGCCTCATAGCGCCGCGCCTCCAGCGTCACGCCCGCGGCCTGCTCGTGCCCGCCGTAGCGCACCAGCAGATCGTCGCAGGCCTTGAGGCACTCGTGGATGTGTACGCCGGGGATGCTGCGCAGGCTGCCGTGCAAAATTCCCTCATGCTCGCTGAGCACGCAGGTGGGGCAGTAATACTGCTGGCACAGCCTTCCCGCCGCCAGCCCGATGACGCCCACATGCCAGTCCCGTCCGCGCACGATGAGCGCGCGTTCACGGATGAAGTCATGTCCGGCGGCCTGCGCCTGCGCCGCTTTGACGAGCTGCTGCTCGGCGGCCCTGCGCTCGGTGTTGAGCGCGTCCAGCTCATCGGCCAGCCGGTCCGCCTCGTCGGGGTCGTCCGTCATCATCAGGCGCACGCCCTTGCCCGCGTCATCCAGCCGGCCCGCCGCGTTGAGCCGCGGGCCCAGACGAAAGCCCAGCGCCTCGCTGTCCACGGGGTCCGGGTCGCCGCTGACCCTGAGCAGCGCGCGCATGCCCTCGCGCCCGCGCCCGGCGATGGCCTTGAGCCCCAGCGCCGTGAGCACCCGGTTTTCGTCCTCCAGCGGCACGATGTCCGCCACCGTGGCCAGCGCCGCCAGGTCCAGAAACTCCCGGCATGCCTCCAGCCCCAGCAGCGCCTGCGCCAGCTTGAAGGCCACGCCCGTGCCGCACAGGCGGCGGAAGGGATAATCGCCCAGTAGCGGGTTGAGCACCGCGTCGGCGGGGCTGGGCTCAAGCCCCAGGCCGTGGTGGTCGGTCACGATCACGCGCATGCCCAGGCGCTGGGCCATAAGCACCTCCTCGTGATTGGTGATGCCAAGGTCCACCGTCACCAGCACGCGAAAGGCTTTTGCCAGCTTCGCCACCGCCTCCGTGTTCAGCCCGTACCCCTCCTGCCTCAGCGGCGTATGGGGCTGGGCCTTCACGCCGAAGCGGCGCAGGGCCTGCGTCATGAGCGTGCAGGCGCAGATGCCGTCCACGTCGTAGTCGCCGTAGACCACCACGGGCAGGGCGCGGTCGCGGGCGTCCCTGAGGATCTCCAGCGCCTGCGCCATGCCGCTCATGCGCATGGGATCGTGAAGCTGGGAAAGCGACGGATGCAAAAAGCGCTCCGCCTGCGCCGCGTCGCTGATGCCGCGCGCGCACAAAAGCCGCGCCGTCACCCCGCCATAGGGGGAAAGCGCGGCCGCGGCGCGCCCGTCCAGCGGGCGCGCCTCCCGGGGAATGAAACGAAGCAAGCTGCGGCCTCCTTACAGGGCAGGCTTGTCAGGCCTTTTTCTCCTCATGGTACTCCTGCTCGGTGTTGACGTTCCAGATGTTGTCCTTGGTCTTGACGCCGGCCACCAGATTGTCCACCGCCTCAAAGGAGGTGACCATGGAGTGGTCCATGTTGTTGTAGCGGTGCTGGCCGTTGCGGCCCACGCAGTAGAGGTTTTCAAAGGAGCTCAGGTAGGAGACGACCTTTTCCATCTCGTCGTAGGTGTCGAAATAGGCGGGATAGGCCTTCTGCACGCGCTCGCGGTGGCTCATGCGCACCTGCTCCGGGCTGTCGATCACGCCCATGGCGCACAGTTCGCGCGCCGCCAGCGCCACACATTCCTCTTCGCTCATGTTCCAGAAGGCGTCGCCCTCGTCGCAGAAGTACTCCAGCCCGATCCACACCGTATGCTCCGGGTCACGGACCAGATAGGGCGACCAGTTGTTGAAGATCTGGATGCGGCCGAGGCGGACGTTGGTGTCCTGCACGTAGATCCAGCAGTCGGGCACGATGTTGCCAAGCGTCTTGTGACTGGTTTCGTTTTTGAGGTTGAGCCGGTCCACCAGCAATCCCACGGTTACAAAGTCGCGGTAGGGCAGGCCCGCCGCCACCCGCGCCACGTCCGCGGGCACATCGTTCATGCCGGCCACCAGGTCCTTGACGGGCATGGAGGAGAAAAACACGTCCGCCTCCGCCTCATGCTCGCCGTCCGCGTCGCGGTAGCGAAGCGCCTTTGCGCGGCTGCCCTCCGTCGTCAGACCCACGGCCTGCGCTCCCAGCACAATCTTTCCGCCCATCCTCTCCACCTCGGCGGCCACGGTTTCCCACAGCTGGCCGGGGCCGTACTTGGGATAGCGGAATTCCTCAATCAGCGAGGTCTGCACATGCTTCATCCGCTGCTCCTTGGAGATGAAGACCTTGGAGAACATGTCCCTGAGGATGCCAAAGATGCTCAGTTCCTTGGTGCGCTGCTTGCCCCAGCTTGCGTCGATCTCGCGGGGATGGCGGCCCCAGAGCTTTTCGGTGTAGCCCTCAAAGAACATGCCATAGAGCTTTTTGCCGAAGCTGTTGATGTAGAAGTTCTCCAGGTTGTCGTTGGGGCGCTTGTGAATCGTCGCGCCAAGAAAGCTCAGGCCCACCTTCATGGTGGTGCCAAAGCCCATGGTCTTGAGCGTCTCGAGCTTGAGGCTGATGGGATAGTCAAAGAAGTGCCTGTCGTAATAGATGCGGCTGACGCGGTTTCGCACGAGCATGACGCGGTCCTCGCGCTCGGGGTCGGGGCCGCCCTCGGCCAGGGGCACGGGACGCCCCAGCGTCTTGTCGTCAAAGGAGGGCGCGCCCTGCAGAGGCATCATTTGGCTCCACCAGTCCATCACGCGCTGGTCCTTGCTGAAAAAGCGATGGCCGCCGATGTCCATGCGGTGGCCCTCAACGCGGACCGTTCTGGAAATGCCGCCGATTTCATGGCTCTTTTCCAGCACCGTTACCTCATAACCATGCCTGAGCAGCTCATAGGCGGCCGTCAGCCCCGCAGGGCCCGCGCCGATAATCAAAACCTTCTGCATATCTTTCTCCTGTCGTGATCGGTCGTACTTTGCCGGAAAGATGGTTTTTCCGTCATAAAACAGTATAGCTCACTTATACAGATTTTGCAAAGCCTAATTTCTGCGCGGCAGGGGGCGGAAAATTTCCCCCAACCCTTGACAGACCGCCACGGGCCCGTGGTATGCTTGAAACATCTGACGGCCTGAGCCGTTCCATAAGGAGGGCGCGCCCATGATCTACCGTGATTTCCAGGATATGAAGCTTCCCCTGCTTGGCTTCGGGGCCATGCGCCTGCCGCTGCTTGCGGACGGGTCGGAAAAGGTGGACGAGGCGCAGGTGCGCCGGATGACCGCCTATGCCCTCAGCCACGGTGTGCGCTACTTCGACACCGCCTATTTCTATCACAAGGGCGAGTCCGAGCGCATCATGGGCCGTGTTCTGAGCGACTACCCCCGCGATTCGTTCCTGCTGGCCACCAAGTTTCCCGGTCACATGCTCTCCGAACGCCGCGATCCCGCGGCCATCTTTGAGGAGCAGCTCAAAAAATGCGACGTCTCCTATTTTGACTTCTACCTCCTTCATAACGTCTCGGAAAGTTCCGTCGGGATCTACACAGACCCCGGCCTGGGCATCCTACCCTACCTTTTGCAGCAGCGGCGCAACGGGCGCATCCGGCATCTGGGCTTTTCCAGCCACGGGCAGATGGATAACCTGCGTGCGTTTGTGGAGCGCTACGGCAGCGAGATGGAGTTTTGCCAGATCCAGCTCAACTACCTGGACTGGACCTTCCAGGACGCCAAGGCCAAGTATGCGTTCCTCACGGAACGCGGCATCCCGGTTTGGGTGATGGAGCCCGTCCGGGGCGGACGGCTGGCGCGGCTGGAGGCGGCGGACGAGGCGCGCCTGCGGGCGCTCAGGCCCGGGGAAAGCCCGTCCGCGTGGGCTTTCCGTTTCGTACAGGACCTGCCCAACGTGGCCATGGTCCTCAGCGGCATGTCCAGCATGGACCAGCTCACGGAAAACGTGGAGACCTTCGGGCAGCCAAAGCCGCTCACACCCCCGGAGCGGGAGGCGCTTTTGGATATCGCCGAGCGCATGAAGCGCTTCGTGCCCTGCACCGCCTGCCGCTACTGCTGCGACGGCTGCCCCGCGGGGCTGGATATTCCGATGCTCCTGGCGGCGTACAACGAGTTTCGCCTCACCTCCGCTCCCGCCGAGCGCATGGCGGCGCTGGAGGAGGGCAGCCGCCCCTCGGCCTGCCTGAGCTGTGGGAAATGCGTCAGGGCCTGTCCGCAGGGCATCGACGTCCCGGCGCATCTGGCGACGTTTGCCAGGGGACTTGAGGCCCTGCCCCGATGGGCGAAGCTGTGCCGGAAGGGCTGAGGTATTTTCTGGCTTGTCTCTTGGCCTCCCTTTTGGTATAATGATCGGACATCGCCGCATATACCGGCCATATCCATCCAAAGGAGGCGCTGTGCCTTGACCGCATGGCTGATTCGACGCTTTATCCGCGAGCCGTCCCGTGTAGAGGACCCGGACGTGCGCGCCGCCTACGGCACGCTGGCCGCGGCCACGGGAATCGCGGTCAACCTGCTCCTGTGCGCCGGCAAGTTTCTCATGGGGCTATGGAGCGGGTCGCTGGCCATCATGGCCGACGCCGCCAACAACCTCTCCGACGCCGCCGGAAGCATCGTCACCCTCATTACCACCCGCCTGGCGCGAAAGCCCGTCGATCAGGAGCATCCCTTCGGGCACGGGCGCATGGAATACCTGGGCTCGCTGGCCGTGGGCGCCCTGATCGTGCTCATGGGATTGCAGCTCCTGCGCGACGGCGTGGCCTCGGTTCTCAGCCCCGAGCCCCTCACCATCTCCTGGGTGGTCGTGGCCGTGCTGACCGCCTCCGTCCTCTTTAAGCTGTGGCTGTTCTTTTTCTACCGCAGGCTGGGAAGCGCGATCCGCAACGGCACCCTCCTGGCCGCCTCCAAGGACAGCCTGGGCGATGTGCTTTCCACCGGCGCCGTGCTGCTCAGCGTTCTGGCCTATCTGGCCTTCGGCTGGGCCATCGACGGCTGGATTGGCCTTCTGGTGGCGTTCGTGGTGCTCAAGGCGGGCTTTGAGGTCTGCCGCGACACCGTGGACAGCCTGCTGGGCGGCAAGCCCGACCCCGAAAAGATCCGGCAGATCCGCGAGCTGCTCCTCTCCCGCGAGGGCATTTTGGGGATTCACGACCTGGTGCTGCATGACTACGGCCCGGGCCGCTGCATCGCCTCGGTGCACGCGGAGGTGAGCGCGGACGCCAACATCCTAGCCATCCATGAGGTGATCGACGACGCCGAGCGCGAGATCGGGGAAAAGATGCACATGGCCATCTGCATCCACATGGACCCCGTGGTGACCTCGGATGAGAACGTCAACCGCGTCCATCAGCAGATGTCAGACTTTCTCAGGAACACCGATCCCTGCCTGAGCCTGCACGACTTCCGCATGGTGCCGGGCCAGGGGCATATCAACCTGATCTTCGATTGTGTGACCCCCGCGGGCTACAGGGGGCGCGACGAGCTGCTCAAGGCGCTCACGGCCTATGCCCGCTCGCTGGATGACCGCTACCGGCTGGTGGTGCAGTTCGACACCGACTACACCTGAGCGGCAAATCCCCCCACAGGCAACAAAACCGCCCTCCCCCTGCGTTGTGTAGGCACCAACGCAAAGGAGGGCTTTTTTCATGATGCGTTTTCCCAAGCGCGCCGCCGCCCTGGTGTGCGCGGTGCTGGTGCTCCTGACCTCCCTGAGCGCGCAGGCCGTGCCCTTTAGCGTGCTGCTCATCGGCGTGGACACCGCCGGCGAGGCGGGCCGCAGCGACGTGATGATGCTGGCGAGCGTCGATCCCGAGGCGGGCGATATCCGGCTGGTTTCGTTCCTGCGCGACCTCTACGTCTCCATCCCCGGCCACGGGAAGGACCGGCTCAATGCCGCCTATTTCTATGGCGGCGAGGCGCTTCTCAAGCGCACGCTGGAGGAGAATTTCGGCGTCAGCGTCGATCACACCCTGACGGCGCATTTTCCTACGCTGGTGAGCGCCGTGGACCTGATGGGCGGCCTGGAGGTCGACATCACCGAGGCGGAGCGGGAGCAGCTCAACAAAATCCTGCAGGATTACAACCGCCAGGTGGGTCTTTCCCAAAACGACGGGCTGCTGGAGGAGGCTGACACGCAGCTTCTCGGCGGCCGTCAGGCGCTGAGCTTCTGCCGCATCCGCAAGATCGACAGCGATTTTCAGCGCACCGGCCGCCAGCAGCGCCTCCTGCAAAGCGCGGCGGAACGCCTGGTGGCGCTGGAGCCGCTGCCGCTCATCCGCCTGGCCCTGACGCTCCTGAGCGAGGTGGAAACCGATCTGGAGCTGCGGGACCTGGCCGCGCTGGCCCCGCTGCTGGGGCAGGAGGATCTGGAGATCCGGGGCGCGCACGTGCCCTTTGACGGAACCTATGCGGACGAAACCATCAGCGGCATGATGGTCCTGACCCCGGACCTTTCCGCCAACCGCTCGCAGCTCAGGCGCTTTTTGGAGAGTGAGTGAACATCGTACAAACGCATTGAGGCCCCTGCCAGATGGCAGGGGCCTCAGTTTGTCGAAAAAGTCCGCCTACGGCGGCCTTTTCCGCCAGATGCTTAAGAAATGTTTGCGCCCAAGGGCGCAAACTCCCCGCCCGCCCGGCAAAGCCGGGCGATACGAATCCACTTTGGAGGGCCTGCGGGCCCTCCAAACCTCCCGGAAAGGGTTTGTCAGCAGTCTGAGGCCCCTGCCAGATGGCAGGGGCCTCTTTGGGTTATTGGCTTTTTAGCGGCCGAACTGGCAGTCGTTGTTGCCGGAATCGGTGGTCCACATCTCCAGGAAGTTGATGGGATCGTTGAAGTCGGCCAGCCAGCCATTGCGGGCGATGTCGTAGTTGCCGTTCTTACGGTCGTTGAGGAACACGTTCCAGTCGCAGGTGCGGATGGTCATGTTGATGCCGATCACGGCCAGATCCTGCTGGATGCACTCGGCGATGCCCACGTTGCCGGAGCCCTCGTTGGTGAGGTACTCGAAGCTGATGGGGGTGGAAGCGGAGAGCATGTTGTTGGCGTCGAACTCATAGCCGGCGCTCTTGAGCAGCTCGATGGCGCCGTCCACGTCAACCTCGGTGCTGAAGTAGCCGGTCTCGACGGGATAGGTGTAGTCCTCGTCATCCATGCGGAACACGCCGCCGTGGCCGTCCGCCATGCCGGCGGGCACGAAGGTGTTGGCGGGCAGCTGGCCGGTCTGAGCGATGGTGTCGATGATGTACTGGCGGTCCACCAGCAGCGCGAAGGCGCGGCGCATGGCGTTGGCCTGCTCCACGGTCTTGCCGTCGAACAGCGGGCTCTTGACGTTGAAGCTCACATAGTAGGTGCCCAGGTTATCCACCACGTAGAACTCAGGATCGATGCCGTTGAGGGAAGCGATCTGATCGGTGGGCACGGTGTCGATGAAGTCCAGGTCGCCGGCCTGATAGGCGGCATAGATGGCGGTGTCATCGGCGGAGAGCATGAGCTCGATGCGCTCGATCTTCACGTTGTCAGCATTCCAGTAGTTGGGGTTCTTCTCATACACCATGGACTCGTTGTGCTTCCACTCGGTCAGCACGTACGCGCCGGAGGAGATGAAGCCCGCCTCGGTCGCCCAGGCGTTGGGGTTGAGGATGTTGCCATCCGCATCCAGGTAGCCCTCGGCGCCCTCGACCTCGCTCTGCTTCACGGCAAAGAAGGTGGGGAACGCAGCCAGGTCGAGGAAGTACACGCAGGGCGCGGCCAGCTCGACGGTCAGGGTCAGGCCGTCGTCAGAGGCGGTCACGGCCAGATCATCGGGATAGCCCTTGATGCCGTTGAACATGTAGCTGTAGTCGGCGGCGGTGGCGGTGGCGGCGGCGCGCTTCCAGCTCCACTCGAAATCCTTGGCGTTGAGCTCGCTGCCGTCGGACCACTTCAGGCCTTCCTTGAGGGTGAAGGTGTAGACGGTGCCGTCCTCATTCATGGTGTAGCCGGTGGCCAGGTCGGGCACGAGCTGACCTTCGGCGTCGTAGGTGTACAGACCGGAGAAGGAGTTCACGGCCAGCGTGGCGCCGTCCACGGTGCTGTTGAGCGCCGGGTCGAGCTTGTCGGGCTCGGAGGCCAGGCAGGCGCGCAGGGTGGTGTCTCCCTCCTTGTTGGCATACATGAAGAACTTGTAGCCAAACAGGTTGCTGTACACGTTGGTGACGGCGGAGTCCAGCATGAACGGATCGTTGTAGTAGTAGATGGGCAGGATCGCGCTGGTTTCCATCAGCATGTCCTCAGCCTGGTGCATGAGGGCCTCGCGTTCCTCCAGGTCCGTCGTGGTCTTGATCTGCGCGATCAGCTCATCGTAATGAGTCCAATCGGGTTCGGAGCCTTCATCCGCAAGCGCGGGGGCCATGCAGGCGACGACCATCATCATCACAAGCAGGGCAGAAAGCAGCTTTTTCATGTGTCGAATTTCCTCCTGTTTTTTATTTCCAAAGCGGCTTTGCGCCGCCAATGGACTCAGTAATGGGGATTCCAGCAGGCGATGCTGTGGCCCGGCTCCGTTTCGGCAAGCGGCGGACATTCCTTTGCGCACTTGTCCGTGGCGTAGCGGCAGCGGGTGCGGAACGGGCAGCCCGTGGGCATGTGCAGCGGGCTTGGCACGTCGCCCTCCAGCGGGATACGGTGGCGGCTGCGGGCCGTGTCGGGGTCCGGGATGGGGATGGCTGAAATCAGCGACTGGGTATAGGGATGCTGCGGATGGTCGATCACATCATCGGAGCTCCCGGTCTCCACGATGCGGCCCAGGTACATCACCGCGACACGGTGGCTGATGTGCTGCACCACCAGAAGGTCATGGGCGATGAAGAGATAGGCGATGCCCAGCTTCTTTTGCAGGTCCTCGAAGGTGTTGATGATCTGGGCCTGGATGGACACGTCCAGGGCGCTGACAGGCTCGTCGCAGACGATGAAGCGGGGGTTCACCGCGAGCGCGCGGGCGATGCCGATGCGCTGGCGCTGGCCGCCGGAGAACTCATGCGCGTAGCGGCGCGCGTGGTCGCTGTTGAGGCCCACGAGGGTGAGCAGCTCGGCGATTTTTTCGTCGCGCTCCTTCTTGTTTTTGTAAAGATGATGAATATCCAGCGGCTCGCCCACGATGTCGGCCACGGTCATGCGCGGGTTGAGCGAGGAATAGGGGTCCTGAAAGACGATTTGCATCTCCTTGCGGTACTGGCCGATGTTCTCGGGCGTGATCTTGACGCCGTTATAGATCACCTCGCCGGAGGTGGGCTTGTAGAGATGCAGGATGGTGCGGCCCACGGTGGTCTTGCCGCAGCCGGATTCGCCCACCAGGCCCAGCGTCTCGCCCGGCCGGATGCCGAAGCTCACGCCGTCCACCGCCTTGAGGGGCGTCGTGCCGAACCAGCCGGTACGCACGGGGAAGTGCTGCTTGAGGTCGCGCACCTCCAGAATGTACTCGCTCATTGCGCCGCCCCCTCCTTTCCGGCCTCGTCATAGACGCGTTTGACGTTCATCCAGCAGGCCGCCCGGTGCTCGTCGTTGACAGGCAGCTCCTCGGGCAGATCCGTCAGACAGATTTTCATGGCGCAGTCGCAGCGGGATGCAAAGGCGCAGCCCGCGGGCATGCTGGTCAGGTCCACGGGGGAACCCGCGATGGGGATCAGCCGCTGGTTGCGGGTATCGAGCTTGGGGATGGAGCGCAGCAGGCCCTTGGTGTACTCATGCCTGGGATTGTAGAAGATCTCGTCCACGGTGCCGCGCTCGCAGATGCGGCCCGCGTACATGACGATGATCTCGTCGCACATGTCCGCGATGACGCCCAGGTCGTGGGTAATCATGATGATGGCCATGCCCAGCTTCTTTTGCAGGTCCTTCATCAATTCCAGAATCTGCGCCTGAATGGTCACGTCCAGGGCGGTGGTGGGCTCGTCGGCGATGAGGATATCCGGCTCGCACGCCAGGGCCATGGCGATCATCACGCGCTGGCGCATGCCGCCGGAGAGCTCATGCGGATACTGCTTGAGGCGCTTCTCCGGCTCGTTGACGCCCACAAGCTTGAGCATCTCCACCGCGCGGGCGTTGGCCTGCTCGCGGTTTCGGTCGGTGTGGAGCAAAATGGCCTCACGCAGCTGGTTGCCGATGGTGTAGGTGGGGTTGAGGGAGGTCATGGGGTCCTGGAAGATGATGGAGACGCGCTTGCCGCGGAACTCGCTCATCTGCTTTTTGGAGAACTTCACGATGTCCTGTCCCTCAAAGAGGATCTCGCCGCTCTTGATGCGGCCGGGCTCGACCAGAATCCGCATGATGGAATAGGCCGTCACGCTCTTGCCGCTGCCGGACTCGCCCACGATGCCCAGCACCTTGCCCTTTTCCAGGCTGAAGGAGATCCCGTTGACGGCGCGGACCTCGCCGGCGTCCACGTCAAACGAAGTACACAGGTCCCTGACCTGCAACAGCGGTGTGCTCATTTGTTCTCTACCTCCTCAGCTTGGGGTCGAAGGCGTCGCGCAGGCCGTCGCCCAGCAGGTTGAAGCTCAGCACGATCAGGCAGATGCTCAGCGCCGGGAAGAGCATCTTCCACGGGTAGTTCTGCATGCCGCCGCGCGCCGCGTTGGCCAGAGAGCCCAGGGAAGGCATGGGCGCCTGCACGCCCAGACCGATGAAGCTCAAAAAGCTCTCGGTAAAGATCGCCGACGGGATCTGTAATGCAACGGATATGAAGATGACGCTGATGCAGTTGGGTAAAATATGCTTTCGGATGATCCGGCCGGGCTTGGCGCCCAGGGCGCGCGCCGCCAGCACATATTCGTTGGTCTTGATGGAGAGGATCTGTCCGCGCACCAGGCGCGCCATGCTGACCCAGTACAAAAGGCCAAAGACCACAAAGAGGCTGAGCATGTTGGTGCCCACCTGCGCAAGCACCGTGCCCTTAAGGGCGTTGCCCAGCACCTGATTGAGCACCACGGAAAGGAGGATGACCATGAGGGTGTCGGGCAGGGAGTAGATAATATCGACGATGCGCATCATGATTAGGTCGACCTTGCCGCCGCAGTAGCCGGAGATCGAGCCGTAGAGCAGGCCGATGACCAGCACGATCAGGCTGGCAAACAGACCCACCAGGAGCGATACGCGCGCGCCGTAGACCACGCGGATAAAATAGTCACGGCATAGCTCATCGGTCCCGAAGATGTGGGGGAAGATCTCCTGCCCCTCCTCGATGGCCTTGAGCTCGTTTTCGGAATACTGGAAGGGCGCGAGGTTCTTGGCCGTCTTGTCGCGCTTGCCGTTGACCTCGATCATCTGGGAATAGGAATAGGGATAGACCGAGGGCACCACCACGATAATCACCAGCAGCACCGCCAGCACAATCAGGCTGGCCACGGCCAGCGGGTTTTTAAAGAGCTTGCGCATGCCGTCACGGAAAAAGGTGGTGGATTCGCGCATGGTTTCATGCTGCTGCTTCTCCTCGTCCGTGGCGGGAGAGAACTTGCTCAGATCAATTTGCAGGCTCAGGAGGTTCTTTTTGGGCAGCCTGTCCTCTTTAAACTCTCGCATGGAACGCCATCCTCCTCAATCAAGCTTGATGCGCGGGTCGACCGCCTTGTAGATCAGGTCGCTCAAAAGCGTGGCGACCACCATCAAAACCGCCAGGAAGATGGTCACGGCCATAATCATGGGGTAATCCTGATTGTTGATGGAACTGACGAACTTGGTGCCCAGGCCGCCCACGGTGAACACCGTCTCCACCACCATGCTGCCGGTGAGGATGTAGGCGGTCATGGGGCCCACATAGGTGATGACGGGAATCAGGGCGTTTCGCAGCGCGTGCTTGCCGATAACCAGCCATTCATGCACGCCCTTGGCGCGGGCGGTGCGGATATAGTCCTGACCCAGTACATCCAGCATGCTGGACTTGGTCAGGCGGGTGATATAGGCCATGGGATAGAGCGCCAGGGCGATGACCGGCAACACATAGTTGGGGCTGGTGGGCGACCATACGCCCACCCACCTGAGCTGCAGGCAGAACACCAAAAGCAGAATCGTCGCCAGAATGAAGCTGGGCACCGAGACAAACAGCGTTGTCACAAAGATAATCACGCGGTCGGGCCAACGGCCGCGGCAAAGCGCAGCCACCGAACCCAGCACCAGACCGACAATCAGCGCCAGTATCGCCGCCATGCCGCCCAGCGTGGCGGAAACCGAGAACGACTCGGAGATCACCTCGGAGATTTCGCGCCCGGTCTTCAGGGAGATGCCGAAATCCCCCTTGGCCAGATTGCCCAGATAGATCATAAACTGCTCCGGCACCGGCTTATCCAGATGGAAGCGCTGCATCAGCATGGCTTCCACAGCGGGGTCCTTGGCCTTTTCGCTGGAAAACGGGCCGCCGGGGATGGCGTTCATGGCAAAAAAGGTGATGGCCGCAATGATGAATACGGTAAGGATTGCAAGCAACACGCGCTTGACGACATATTTGAGCATCCCGATAAGTCCCTCCCGAGGGCGCGCAGAAAGGGCCTGCGCGCAATCAAATTGAGATCGTTTTCGCTGGCGCCGAAAACCAAGCCGCACGGCCAGGGACCGCGCGGCAGCATCGTCCAGAAGGACGCTTTAAGGGCAGTATACAAAAGTAGACTTTTTTATATGGGCGTTTTTGAGCCTCCAGCCCCGCCGCTTACCCTCCCAGCGTCCTCCATCTCGCCGGCATACGCCGGCAAAATCTCATACAGATCAAGGCAAACCGTCCTTCCCGCTACCGATTCCAATATACGTTGTTACTATATCACATTCATATCGAAAAAGTCTACTTTAAAAAACGCCCGTTTGGATGCCAAACGGACAATTTTTAAAAAAAATTCCCTATTTTTTGTCTTTACCGGGCGATCCCCCCACCCGATCGCCTTTTTGTTTTTTTTCTGTTTTTGGTTCAATAAATGGAAGAATCAGGGTTTGTTTTCCATATCAATCCATCGCTTCCACTCCGTCTCATCCGCGCCCACGGTTACGCGGCTGCCGCTGCGCACGATGGGGCTGACCAGCGCCGAGGGATCGCTCAGAAGTTCCGAAAGGATGAGGCTGTCGGTGGACATGTGCGCCACGGGGCGCTCCAGCGCCTTCTTTCCCGAGCGGTCCACCAACGCCCTGGCGCCCGCGGCGGCGGCAAAAAGCTCCAGCTCCCTGCGCCCCAGCCGGTGCTTTTTGAGGTCCACCAGCTGATAGGGAATCCGGCGTTCCTTGAAAAACCGTTCGGCCTTGAGCACATCGGGATTCTTTTTGGAGGCATAGATCTGCACGTTCACGCCCCTTCCCCCTTCCGTCTGCGCACGCGTCGCACGTCGGCGCCCACAAAGCCCACGCGCAGGCAGCTTTCCCGGTCCAGCAGGCGCGAGGTCACACGCTCGGTATAGCGCTCGCGCAGCTCCTGCACGCTGAGGTTGGTGCTCAGAACCGTATGCCGGCCGCTGCGCTGGCGCTCGTTGAGGAGGTTGAAAAGCTGGGTCACGGTCACGTTGTTCATCAGCGGCTCGGTGCCCAGGTCATCGATGAGCAACAGCTCCGCCTCCATGAGGGGAGCGAGCCTGCTTCCGTCGTTTTCCATGTAGGCCTGGCGCGCCATTTCAAAAAAGCGGTAGGCGCTCACGCAGGTGGGGAGATGCCCGCGCTCGGCCACGCGGCGGGCGATGCACTGCAACAGGAACGTCTTGCCCAGGCCGCTTTTTCCCATAAGAAGCAGATCGCGCGTCCCGGTTTGAGGGAAGCCGTCGGCATAGCGCAGGCAGATATCCCGGTTCATCCTCATCACCTGCCGCTGAGAGGGGCCGCCGTCCAGCGGCTCGTCAGGAAAAATGGTCTCATCAAACGTCTCGAAGGAGCCCGTTCCGGCGCCCAGGCCGCTTTCCTCCAGGATGCGGCGGTTGAGCTCCCGGCGCATGCAGTCGCACATGCGGCGGGAGGGATCATAGACGTAGCCCTCGTCCCGGCAGACGGCACAGGTATAGACGGGCTGCAAAAAATCCGCGCCCAGCCCGGCCTCGGTCAGCTTTTGCGCGATCTGGCGGTTCCACTGTGCCATGCGGCCGCCCAGCCCGGCGTTGGCCTGCGGGTCCCGGCGCGGCTGGAGCAGGCTGGAGCGCACGCCCTCGACCACCGCGGCGTGACGCTGGTCCAACAGTTCCCTCAGCCCCGGACAGCGCGCACAGGCGTCCTCGCGCCGCTGCTCAAAAAGGCGTAGGTTGTCCTCGCGCCGCCGGGCGTACTCCTGCGCCAGGCGCGCCATGATCTGCTCCCGCGTCATCTGCGCCTCAACTCCTCCAGCTGTTCCTCCGAAAGCTCGCCGAACTCATCGGGATCATAGGTCCTCTGTTCATACTGCTGCTCGATCACCCGTCTGGGGGCTGCCTCCCTGCGGGTGTTCTGGAAGCGCTCGTGCTCGGCGCGCGCCTCCGCCTCCGTCCTCACCCCGGCGGCGTGCCAGCCCTCCAGCAGCCGGTTCATGTAGGGCATGGGCTTTTCCACGCCCCGCGCCAGCTCCGCCGCCAGACGAATCAGCGTTTCCGGCATGCCCCATTTCTCTTCCCACGTCTCAAGCAGCTCGCGGTTGGCCTGCGTCATGCCGCCGCGGTGCCCGGCGATCTCCATCAGCGCCCGGATGCGCTGGTTGAGCGCGCGAACCTGCTCCAGATGCGCCTCGATGGCCTGCGCCGTATCCAGGCCCTTGGCGCTCCACGCCTCCAGAAGCGCGGCCACGTTGTCCAGCGTATGCGCGCGGCCGCTGGCAGCCACCTCCCGCGCGGCCAGCATCGCGGCCTCGTGCCCGCCGGACGCCGCCAGTCCGCGGTAGAGCCGGCGCATGCCGTCGTCCACCACGGCGCGGCTCATGCCCAGCGCCTGAAGCAGCTCGCGGATGCGCGAGGTTTCCTCGCGCTCGGCCTCCAATGTGCGCTCAACCGCCTTGCCGGTGGTGGCCTGTCCGCCGCTGCGGCTGTGGATGCCTTCCAATACCTTGTCCAGATAGCCGAAGGTCGGCGCGCCCTTGGTCGTCTCGCGGCAGGCGGCTTCGACGGCCTTTGGCTCAAAGCCCCACTGCTCCGTCCATTTGAGGTAGAGGTCCACCTCGTCCATGGAGGGGCTGCGGCGCATGCCCAGGCGGCTGAGCACCCGGCGCGCGCCCCTGATGGCGGCCTCGGAGCGCTGAAAGACCGCCTCGGCTTCCTCGATGGTCGAAATGTGCTCCTCGGCCAGCTCCGTCGCCAGCTTCTGGGCGGCCTTGAAGCTGAAGTTGACGCCCCGTGTGGCGATCATGTGCTGGATGAGCATGAGCACCACCTCGGCAGGCAGACCGAGCTGTTCGACCCATTCGTAGGCCAGCACGGTTTCGCCGCCGTGGAGCTTGCGCCTCTCACCGAAGGCGGCGTACACCGCCTGGGCAAAGGACTCGTATGCCTCGTCGCGAGGCGCCTCGCGGCGCTTGAGCATGGCCTGCTGCACGTTTAAAAACCGATAGGCCGGCGGCGCGTCCTGCACCCGCTCCACCAGGCGGCAGCGCTCCCAGTAGCGCATGGCGCGCTCCGCCTCCTCGCGGGTCAGGCCAAGCGCGCGGGCGGCATCATCCAGCAGATCACCCTCCTCCGTCATGCCTCCATGCGCGCACATCAGGCCGTAGAGATAGACCTTGACGTGGCCTTCGGGCGCGGCGGGCATGTATTCGCAGAAAAAGGCGTTGGGCACCGCCGTGGCGTCCCACAGCAGGCCGCCGCGATCGGCTTCAAAGGTTGGCATGCTGACACTCCGGCTCCTTTCGCAAAGGTAGGTTCAGTATATCATATTTTTGGCTTGTGCGGAAGCGCGCAAAAAAGGGCCGCCCGGCGAACTGCCGGGCGGCCCTCAGACTGCCGACAAAGGGGCTGTTTCCTCCCGGAAACAGCCCCTTAACGCATAGGGTAAGCAGGGAAAAAGGGAAACGAAACGCCCTGGCGATGCGTTTCATGTTTTGTACGGCGGCGGT
>CAUDEL010000039.1:0-30258 GCA_958448555.1 uncultured Eubacteriales bacterium
TCCTGCACGGGCTCGACGGGGGCTTCCTGCACGGGCTCAACGTAGGTTTCCTGCATAGACTCGTTGTAGGTTTGCTCGGAAACCGTCGCATCCGACGGGGTCATGTCCGTGCCGTTGTCGCTGAGCAGGATGTCTGAGGTAGAATCAGTGGAATTGGTCACATTAACCGTGATGGTGTTGCTTGTAGCGGTGCTGCTGGCATCCTTGACGATCACCCAGAGGCTCAAGGGGCTCTTTGCCTCGTCGCCGGCGACCAGTTCATAGCTCCAGGTGCTGGCATCGCCATATGTGCCGCCGCCATCCCAGCTATACTTGTAGTTGCCTTCGCCACCCGTGGCGTTCGCGGTGAGCTTGATTGTCTGACCAACGGTCATTTTCTCTGAGCCTTCTTCAAACGAGAGCGTGACGCTCAGAGCCTGGGGAGCGGGAGTGGAGCCGGAGACGTTGAGCGTTATGGTCGCTTCCGCGGTGTGGTCTGAGGTGCCTGCGCCGCTGTTGTAGGTCACGGTTACTGTGGTGGAATAGGTACCCTCGGTCAGACCAGGGTTGGGAGTGAGATACCAGGACGCGTCGCTCTGGTGGGCAGAAATCTTGCTGGAACCATTTCCGTTGACGGTAAAGTTATTATTGGTATCGTTGATGGCCACTTGCCTGATGGCGGCATCGAAGGCGGAGGTGTTTTGGATGGTGATCGGGATGTTCTCCAGCTCACCGACCGTCTGCGTCACGGTCGCGCCATCCACCGACAGGGTTGCCTCGGCAGGCGCGCTGCCTTCGCTTACAGTCAGAGTGACCTGTGCGGTCGCGGGAGCGGCGCCGTTATAGGTGACGGTGATCTGGCCGGTATAGGCCCCGGCGGGGAGCCCTGCGACGGGCTGGACGGTCCAGGTGGTATCGGTCGCGCCGGCGGCAATATTCGTGCTGCCGGTGGTGTTGACGGTAAAGTTCTGCGAGTCGACGCTGACATCGGTAATGGTGGCGGTCACGTCGCCCGTGTTCTCAATGGAGATGGCGGCGGCGCCGGGCGTGCTGCCCTCGGCCACGGAGCCGAAGTCCACCTTGCCCACGGTCAGGTTGGGAGTACCGGCGGTGGCGGAAACGGTGAAGGTCACGTCCGCCTGCGCGGTCTTGCCGTTGTCATAGGTCAGCACCAGCGTCGCGCTATAGGTGCCCGCCTGCTGCCCCAGCACGGGAATCACGGTATAGGTGGTGCTGTCCGTCGCGCCGGCCTTGATGGTCGTTGCACCGCCGCCCAGGGTGAAGCTCGTAGGATTCTTGCCGGAGAGCGTGGCGCTGGTGACGTTTACGTCGGCCGCGCCGGTGTTGGTGACGGTGAAGGCCTTTTCGGGCACCGCCTGATAGTCCTCCTGCACCGCATCAAAGACCAGGTTGCCAATGAACAGCTCGGAGGCGGGCGCGGGAGCAGATTCCTTGACCACGAAGGACACGGTGGAGGAGACGGTCTTGCCGCCGTCATAGGTTACGGTGACGGTCGCTCCATAGGTGCCGGCTGCGAGGCCCGCCGCGGGCTGGATGGTCCACGAGGTATCCGTGGCGCCGGCGGCAATCTGCGAGCTGCCGTTGGTGTTGACGATAAACCGGGCCGGATCGCTGGAGGTGACCCCGGTGATGGTAGCGCCGGCGCTGCCGGTGTTGGTGATGCTCAGGGCCGCTGCGGCGGGCTGCTCATAGCCCTCGACGACCTCGGTAAACGTGGGTACGATCAGCCCGAGCACGGGAGCCTTGACCACGACGGTTGCCGTCTCGCTGGAGGTGTCGCTGCCGGAGTAGGAGCCGGTGCCCGTCACGGTGACGCTCAGCTTGTGGCCCTCATCCTCGGCCGCGACGGTGTAGCTGGCGGCGGTCGCGCCGGAGATGGCCGCGCCGTCACGCTTCCACTGATAGGTCACGGTGGCCTGCGCCGGGCTGGGCACGGCGGTCAGCTTGTCGCCCACGGAAGGCGCGGCGCCCGTGGTGGGATTGGTATCGTTGCGGATGACCACGTCGGCGATCGCCCTGGAGGCGCTCACGGCGGCGGTCAGACCGCTGCTCTTGGTGCCGCTGTAGACGCCCGTGCCGGTCACGATCAATTCGATCTGCTTGCCGACGTCATTGGCGGTGACGGTGTAGGTGGCCGCGTTGCTCACCTGGTAGCCGCCGACCTTCCAGGCATAGATGACCTTGGCCTCGGCCGGGGTGAGGGTGGCGCTGAGCACGTCGCCCACGACAGGCGCGATGGTGTTGAGCTTCACATCCGTGACCACGGTGTTGCTCACCACGGCGTTGGTCGCCGCGCTGGTGACGGTGCCCTTGTAGGAACCCGTGCCCGTCACGCGGAGCTGGATGGTCTTGCCCACGTCGTTGGCGTCCACGGTATAGGTGGTGTTGGTGCTCTTGAGCACGCCGCCCACGAGCCATTCATAGCTCACGGTGGCGGTGCTGGGCGATACGGCCTGCATCGACAGCACGCTGCCCACCACGGGCATATAGTTGTTGAGGGTAACGCTGGTGACCTCGTTGTTCTCGTGGTAGATGAGGAACTCGTTCATCATCCAGCCCACGCGGCTACCCACGCGGATGCGGTCCCACACGGCGCCCTTTTGCAGCACGGCTACCTTGGTGCCCACGCTGTAGACGCCGATCTTGGAATAGCTCTTGCTGGGGCCGGTGCGCAGGCGCACGCCGTAGCCGTTGCTGCTCCAGATGGTGGCGTAGCAAAGCACGTTGCCGTCATCGGGATAGTCGCTGCCGAAGTGCAGGAACTGGCTCATCATATAGCCGATGGTGCCGCCGATGCTGATGCGGGACCAGTGCGTGCCGCGCTCCAGCACCGTCACCGGCGTGCCCACCGCGTAGGTGCGGATGATGCGATAGCCCGTGCCCGGGCCGGTGCGCAGGCGCACGCCGTAGCCGTTGTAGCTGGTCACGTAGGCGGTGCCCTCGCTGGGGATAGAACCGCCGATGCGCAGGTAATCGCCGTACATATAGCCGGTACGGCCGTCAGGCGTCTGTACCTTGTACCAGCCTCCGCTGGAGCCCAGGATCTCGACCTGGGTCCCGGTATAATAGCTGGTGATGGTGGTCGCGCTAAAATTAGGCGCGGAGCGCAGCCTCAGCCAGCCGCCAACGACGGTGCCGTAGGTCGCCGCCATGGAGGCCGCGGGCAGGACGCTCAGGAGCATCACCGCGACCAAAAGGACCGCAAAAAACCGTTTCATCTGCTTCTCCCTCCGATTTTCCGTTTGCCCGGGGTGGTTACGATCATAATACGAACGAGCAGGACAAAATCTTCCCTCTTGTGGAATTTCATTGTACAATGATTTGCAAAGGTTGTAAATAGCGATATATGGTGGTTTCCAAGGGTTTGAGGCCGCTGGAAGCACAGGAAAGAAACGTTGTTACAAATATGTATTATAATGTAAAATAAGGAAGGCGGCTGATCTGCCTCCTTCCTTCGATCCCATCAGGACTTCTGGGTAAAGCTCGTGTGGCAGCGGCTGCACGTCACCGTCACAACGCCCGTGCCGCGCGGCAGGCGCAGCCATGCGCGGCAGCTTGGACAGCGGAAATACTTGTACTTCTTTCGGTTCTGAAAGCGGACCTTCGCCTGGCGGCGAGCGGTGCGCCGCCTCTCCATCATGGAAAGGTAGCGCCGGTTTTCGGCCTCGCGCCTTTCGTTGTTGCGCGAGAACATGCGGAAGATGCACAGCACATAGGCGGCCAGGCTCAGGAGCGTCAGCACGATTCCCAGCAGCGGCCAGAGGAAAAAGCCCTGCACGCCCGCGAGGATGGACCCCACCAGATAGCCGATCAGGCCTGTCCACAGCAGCGCCATGGAAAGCTGGTCGGCACCGTGGCGGCCGTTCATGAAGGAGCGGAAGGTCTGCTTGATCTTTTGCCAGAAGGTCATAAAAAAGCCTCATTTCTCAACAGTTTAGCAATAGTAGAAACCTCCGCGCCCGCCCAGGCAGCAGCAGTTGCACAGCGCGTTGGCCAGACAGAGCGTCAGACAGGGGTTGGAGCACAGATAGGCGCCGAAGCCGCCCTGCGTCCCGCGCTGGCCATAGGCGCGGCTGCCCGCGTTGAGCTGCGCCAGCAGCTCGCGGAAGGCGGGCTCGTCCGGGGCCATGTTGACCGCCGTGCGCGCGTCGTTGAGCGCGGCGATGCGATTGCCCAGCCCCATGTTGGCCCGGGCGCTCCAGTAGTACCAGGCCGCCTTGCGCCCCGATGCCGACCTGAGGAGGTTCAGCGCGTCGTTATAGCGGCCCGAGAGCACCGCCTGGGCGGCGGCGCGCAGCTCGGGATCATTTTCGGTGTAGGTCGTGGACTGATAATTGCGCCGCTGGCCGCCGCCGAAGAGGTCCTCAAAATCGAATCCGAAGCCGCCGAAGTCAAAGCCACCCTGGCCGTAACCGCCCTGCCCATAGCCGCCCTGCCCGTAGCTTCCCTGGCCATAGCCGCCCGAGGAGCCGTAGCCGCCATAGCCGCCCGAGGAGCCGTAGCCGCCATAGCCACCCGAGGAGCCGTAGCTGCCCGATGAGCCGTAGCTGCCCGATGAGCCGTAGCCGCTGGGCCCGCCAGTCTGGCCCTTGTGCTTGATAAGCAGGGTATAGGCCTCGTTGACCTCCTTCATGCGGGCCTCGGCCTCCGGGGACCCGTTGTTGAGATCGGGATGGTATTTCTTGGCCAGCTTGCGGTAAGCGGCCTTGATTTCGTCGTCCGACGCGCCCGGAGACACGCCCAGTACCTCGTAGGGGTCTCTCATGCCCCGTCCTCCTTATGCCTGCCGGCGAGCGGTTCACCCGCCGTGCTTTCCTTGCGGGGCGCGGGTACGCCCTGCCTGCGTTCGCGCTTCGCCTGCCTGAGCCGGTAGCGCGTCCAGCAACCAGCATACAGGATATTTCGCAAAATGTCCATATCTTTTACCAGCGGCAGGGTCTCAAAGGCGTTCGTGCTCTCGGCGATGAGCAGCGTCAGGCTCTCCAGGATGCGCTCCTCGTAGTCGCCCTGGGCGCTGAGGTCCCTGAGCGGATTGTAGCGGCCGCGGCGGCGGTCGGCCTCCAGGTCGTCGTAGGCGTCCATGAGATAGATGAAGCGCCCCAGCCCCTCGCCGATGCGTTGGAGCGTATCGGACCACAGGTCCTCCCGGAAGCGGTAGATCGTCCCCAGCATGGACGCCGTCAGGTTGGCCGCGGCGTCGGGCGAGGGCTCGCCCCGGCGCTCCAGGTCGCTGATGGCGCTCAGGCAGCGCTCGATCTGTGCGCAGGTTTCGGGGTACGCCCGCACCACGCGGCTGTAGGCGTTCCTGAGCATCGCCGCCTCGGCCCGGCCGGAAAGGCTGCGCTCGTCGTGCCAGTCGTCCAGGCACTTGTGATAGGCCAGCGCCAGGTTCATGTCGCAGCAGTAATCGCTCAGCTCATTTTGCACAAAGGCGTGCCGCCGGAAGGGGTGGGGGAGGCAGCGCGCCGTCCCTTCGTCCTCCTCGGGTTCGTAGAGCGAGCTGAGGAGAATATAAAGGAAGGTGATGTCATAGCTCAGCGTCATGCGCCCCAGCGCGCCGTAGCGGCGCTCAAGCGCGTGGCAAAGCCCGCAGTAATAGGCGCGGTAGCGGTCCCGCTGCTCCTGGGTCAGCGCCCCGGCGGCGATGGTCACATAGCCGAACAATGCGTTCCCTCCTTGCGCTTACGGCTGCGAGCCGCCGTCCTGGCTGGAGGTGAAGGAGGCGTCCATGGCCCCGTCCTCGCTGGAGGAGGCGGTGTCGTCGGTGAAACGGCCCACGGCCTGCATGGCCTGCGTCAGCTCCGCGCAGGCATCCTCCAGCTCGCGTTCGTCCTTCTTGTCCAGGGCGTTTTTGACGCGCTTGCGCAGCGCCTCGATGCGCTCCCGGTCCTCGGGGCTGAGCTTTTTCTGGGCTGCCTTGGCCTGATAGACCAGCTCCTCGCCGCGGTTGCGAAGCTCGGCGGACTTGCGGCGCTGCGCGTCCTCAGCGGCGTAGCGCTCCGCGTCGCGGATGGCCTGGTCGATTTCGGCCGAGGACATGTTGGAGCTCTGGGTGAGGGTGATCTCCTGATGCCGCCCGGTGCCCAGGTCCTTGGCGGAGACGTTGACGATGCCGTTGGCGTCGATGGAGAAGGTCACCTCGATCTGCGGGATGCCGCGCAGCGCCCGGCGGATGCCGCTCAAGCGGAAGCGGCCGAGGGTCTTGTTGCAGCTCGCGATCTCGCGCTCGCCCTGCAGGACGTGGATGTCCACGCTGGTCTGGAAGTTGGCGGCGGTGGTGAAGATCTGGCTGCGCTGCACGGGCAAAGTGGTGTTTCGGTCGATGATGCGGCTGAACACGTCGCCCATGGTCTCAATGCCCAGCGACAGCGGCGTCACGTCCAGCAGCAGAAGCCCCTTGACCTCGCCCTGCAAAACGCCGCCCTGCAGCGCCGCGCCCATGGCCACGCACTCGTCGGGGTTGATGTCCTTGCTGGGCTCCTTGCCGGTAAAGCGCTTCACGGCGGCCTGCACCGCGGGGATGCGCGTGGAGCCGCCCACCAGCAGCACGCGGCTGAGGTCGGCAGGCTTGAGCCCCGCGTCGCTCATCGCCTGGCGCACGGGCTCCATGGTGGCCTCCACCAGATGCGCGGTCAATTCGTCAAACTTGGCGCGCGTCAGCGACATCTCCAGATGCTTGGGCCCGGTCTTGTCCGAGGTCAGGAAGGGCAGGTTGATGGAGGCGGTGGTCGCGGCGCTCAGCTCGATCTTGGCCTTCTCGGCCGCCTCCCGGATGCGGCTCATGGCGGTGGGGTCGCGGGTGAGGTCGATGCGCTCCTGCCGCTTGAACGCCTCCACCAGGTAGGTCGCCACGCAGTTGTCAAAGTCGTCGCCGCCCAGGCGGTTGTTGCCGGCGGTTGCGAGCACCTCGATGACCTCGTTGTTGATGTCCAGAATGGACACGTCAAACGTGCCGCCGCCCAGGTCAAAGACCATGATCTTCTGCGCGCCGCCCTTGTCCATGCCGTAGGCCAGGGCGGCGGCGGTGGGCTCGTTGATGATGCGAAGGACGTTGAGCCCTGCGATGCGCCCCGCGTCCTTGGTGGCCTGGCGCTGCCCGTCGCTGAAATAGGCGGGCACGGTGATGACCGCGTCGCTGACCGTCTCGCCCAGGTATGCCTCGGCGTCCTTTTTGAGCTTTTGCAGGATGATGGCGCTGATCTCCTGGGGCGTAAAGGCCTTGTTGTCGATCTTGATGCGGTTGTCCGTCCCCATCTCGCGCTTGATGGAGGCGATGGTGCGGCTGGCGTTGGTCACGGCCTGGCGCTTGGCCGCCGCGCCCACGATGCGTTCGCCGTCCTTTGTAAAGGCAACCACGGACGGCGTGGTGCGCCCTCCCTCCGCGTTGGGAATCACGACGGGATCGCCGTTTTCCATAAATGCCACGCAGGAATTGGTGGTGCCCAGATCAATGCCGATGGTCTTGCCCATGAATGTGTTCCTCCTGACGGCGCTGCGCCGCTTATTGGGTACAACGATAAGCATACCCCGGGGCCGTTGTGAATGTATAGCGAAAAAATGAAGAAACCGTAAACTTTATGCGCTTTTGCATCAAAGGGAGGCCATGCGGGAAAACCATACGCCAGGGAAGGTGTTTTTGGATGAATCCCTATCTGATCGCTTTTTCGGTTTACGCGCTGCTCATCACTCCCGTCACGCTGCACGCGAGCGTGCGCCTGGGAACGCAGGTGCGCTACCGCCTGCGCGTGCAGGCGGCGGGGCTGCCTTTTATGCGCAGGACATACGGGGAGGAGCGCGAAAAGGAGCGGACGGTCCGCGAGGAGGATGTGACGCGCACCCTGTCCGAGCCGTGGATCTGGCCGGTGCTCAGGGCGGTGGGCGTGCGCGGACTTTTGCGCCTGGCGCGCGTGCTGCGTCTGGAAAGCGTCTATTTCCATGTCCGCGTCTCCTTTGACGACGCGGCAGCCACGGCCATGTGTTACGCGGCGCTTGAGACGCTGCTGCGCGCCCTGGCCTGTCTGGGGGCCCTGCCACGGTCGGTCGAGGGGCGTGTGGAGATGGACTTTCAGGCCAGGGGCACGGAAGTTTTCACAAGCGGCATAATCAGCGCCCGGCTGGGGAGCCTAGGCATAGCGGCAATCCGACTTGGCGCGGCGCTTGTGAAAAGCCGCGCCAGGCAAAACCGCACGGAGGAGGAGACATATGCAGCAGCATCCCATTGACAACATGATGCAGACCACGATGGAAAACATCCGCAGCATGGTGGACGTGAACACCGTGGTGGGCGCGCCCGTGACGGGAACGCGTGGCACCACGATCATTCCCATCTCCAAGGTGAGCTTCGGCTTTATCGCCGGCGGGGGCGAGTACGCGGCCGAGGACGGCAAGAGCCGCTCCCTGGCGCCGGAGAGCTTCCCCTTCGCGGGCGGCACGGGCGCGGGCGTGTCGGTGCAGCCAGTGGGCTTTCTGGTGGTGGGCGACGGCACGGTCAAGATGCTCCCGGCGCAGACCAACGGCGCGATGGAGCGCGTGGTGGAGCTGCTGCCCCAGCTTTTGGAGGATCTCCAGGGCGGGGAGCATGGCGAGAAGAAAAAGGCGCGCAAGGTCTACAAGACCGAGATTGAAACCTTTGACTTCGGCGCGGGGGAGGATGACGCCCAGCCATGAGGACGAGGTTCATCGCAAGGCTTCGGGCGCTGGCGGTGCTGGCGCTTTGCGCCGTGATGACATTTCTCAACGGCGGCGCGAGCGCCGAGGAGGAGGTGGACACCAGCGCGCGCGCGGCGGTGCTCATCGAGCGCAGCACAGGCATGGTCCTCCTGGCCCACAACGAGAACGAGCCGCTGCCCATGGCCTCCACCACCAAGATCATGACCGCCCTGCTGGCCCTGGAGAAGGGCAACCTGGACGACGTCGTCACCGTGGGGCGAAACGCGTACGGCGTGCCGGGCACCAGCATCTATCTCAACCTTGGCGAGCACATCACCCTGCGCGACCTGCTCTATGGCCTGCTTCTGGCCAGCGGCAACGACGCGGCGGTCGCCATCGCCGAGCACATCGGCGGCAGCGTGGAGGCGTTCTGCGCCATGATGACAGAGCGCGCGGCCGAGCTGGGATGCGAAAACACGGCCTTTGTCAACCCCAACGGCCTGCCCGCCGAGGGGCATCACACCACCGCCTATGACCTGGCGCTCATCGCACGCGAAGCGATGAAGAATGAAATCTTCCGCGAAATCGTCTCCACCCGTCGCGCCTCCATCCCCTGGGAGGGGCGCAGCTATGACCGCATCCTCAACAACAAAAACCGCCTGCTCACCGACTACGAGGGCGCGATGGGCATCAAGACCGGCTACACCCGCGCGGCGGGGCGCTGCCTGGTCTTCGGCGCCCGGCGCGACGGGCTGGAGGTCATCGGCGTGGTCCTCAACTGCGCCGACTGGTTTGACGAGGCCGCGCGCCTGATGGACCTGGGCTTTGAGCGCTACGAGGGCTTCACGGCCCTCAGCGCCGGGGAGACGGTCCGCGAGCTGCCGGTCACCGACGGCAGACAGGCGGCGGCGCGCATCTGCGCGGGCGGCGACCTGACCGCCGCCGTGCCCAGGGGCGCGATTCCCACGCTGGAGTACGATCTGCCGGGCACGCTGCCGGCGGGCCTGGAGATGGGAGAGGCGGTGGGGGAGGCGCGCATCATGCTCGAGGGCCGCACGCTGGCTTCCGTACCGCTGGTGCTCACCGAAAGCCTCGTTCCGCGCGACTACGCCTTTGAGCTGGAGAGAGCGCTGCGCCTCTGGCCGCTGCAAAGCCAGGGCATCGCACAGTGACCCCAGCGCCGCCCGGACATGCCGGACGGCGCTTTTGCGTGAAAAACCTAATTTTACGCCGTAAAGTCGTTGACAAATAAAGAGGCTTGTGGTACAATTTCTTCTCGTCAGCGGGTACCCTGAGGATCAGCCCCAAGCGCGTTGCGCGCTGTGCGCCTGTAGCTCAGCCGGATAGAGCAACGGCCTTCTAAGCCGTGGGTCAGGGGTTCGAATCCCTTCAGGCGCGCCAGACGTGGTGGGTATAGTTCAGCGGTAGAGCGCCAGATTGTGGCTCTGGATGTCGTGGGTTCGAACCCCACTACTCACCCCATTTTTTCCCCTTGTTGGGGTATCGCCAAGCGGTAAGGCACGGGACTTTGACTCCCGCATTCGTAGGTTCAAATCCTGCTACCCCAGCCAGCAATCGCCGCAAGGCTGATACAAGAAGATCGACATCCAGATGGGATGCCGGTCTTATTGTTTATTTTGAGATTGCCGGCACGAAAACGGTGAAAGGAAGCGGGCGAAGGGCCGCCCGGCAGGGTGAAGTGACGATGCCATTGAAGGTCTACCGGGCAGGGATTGATGTCGGTTCGACGACGGTGAAGCTGGTGGTTCTGGACGGGCAGGGGCAGGCGCTCTACAGCGAGTACCGGCGGCACTGCGCGCGCACGCAGGAGACGCTGGCCGACCTGTTGCAGCAGGCGCGTAAGCGCCTGGGAAGCTGCTGCCTGAGGGTGCGCATGACCGGCTCGGGCGCCCTGTCGCTGGCGGATGCGCTGCGCGTGGGCTTTGAGCAGGAGGTCGTGGCGGTAGCCGAGGCGCTTGAAGCCGCGGCGCCGGGCACGGACGTGGCCATTGAGCTGGGCGGCGAGGACGCGAAGATCATCTACTTCACCGGCGGCGTGGAGGAGCGCATGAACGGCGTGTGCGCGGGCGGTACGGGCTCGTTTATCGACCAGATGGCGGCGCTGCTCAAGACGGACGCCAGAGGGCTCAATGACCTGGCCGCGGGCTACCGCGAGATCTACCCCATCGCGGCGCGCTGCGGGGTGTTCGCCAAGTCGGACATCCAGCCGCTCATCAACGAAGGCGCGGCGCGGGAGGACCTGGCGGCGAGCATCTTCCAGGCCGTGGTCAACCAGACCATCTCCGGCCTGGCGTGCGGAAAGCCCATCCGCGGGCGCGTGGCCTTTCTGGGCGGGCCGCTGCATTTTCTTCCAGAGCTGCGAAACGCCTTCATCCGCACCCTGCATCTGACGGAGGAGACCGCCGTCATCCCGGCGGACAGCCACCTCTTTGCGGCGCGGGGCGCGGCCATGCGCGCCGAGGGCAAGGAGATTCCGCTGGATCAGCTCATCGAGCGACTCCGCCAGGGCGTGACGCTGAGCAAGGGGCTCAAGCGCCTCCCGCCCCTGTTTGCCAACCATGAGCAATATGCCGCCTTTGCCCGCAGGCACGAGCGCGCCGCGGTGCGCCGGGGCGATCTGGCCTCCTACAGCGGGGATTGCTTCCTGGGCATCGACGCGGGTTCGACCACCACCAAGGTGGCGCTCATCGGCGCTGAGGGCGAGCTGCTCTACAGCTTCTACGCGGGCAACCAGGGAAGCCCCATTGAGACGGCCCGCCGCGCCATCCGCGAGCTGTCCGAGCGCCTGCCCGCCGGGGCGCGGGTGGCGCGCTCATGCTCCACGGGCTATGGCGAGGAACTGCTCAAGTCCGCCTTCTGCCTGGACGAGGGCGAGGTGGAGACGATTGCGCACTGCACGGCCGCCGCGTTTTTCGATCCCGAGGTGGACTGCGTGCTGGACATCGGCGGGCAGGACATGAAGTGCATCCGGCTCAAAAACGGCGCGGTGGACACGATTTTGCTCAATGAGGCGTGTTCGTCGGGCTGCGGGTCGTTCCTGGAGAACTTCGCCATGTCCATGGGCTATACCGCCGAGGGCTTCGCCGCCGAGGCGCTGTTCGCCCCCGAGCCGGTCGATCTGGGAACGCGCTGCACCGTCTTTATGAACTCCAACGTCAAGCAGGCGCAGAAGCAGGGCGCCTCCGTGCAGGACATCTCCGCGGGCCTGGCCTGCTCGGTGGTCAAAAACGCGCTGTTTAAGGTCATCAAGCTCTCCGACGCCGCCTCCCTCGGCCGGCACGTGGTCGTGCAGGGCGGCACCTTCCACAACAAGGCGGTGCTCCGAGCGTTCGAGCAGATCTCCGGGGCGCAGGCCGTCTGCCCGGACATCGCGGGCCTGATGGGCGCCTTCGGCGCGGCGCTGCTGGCCCGGGAGCGCTACGCGGGCCAGCCCACCGGCATGCTCTCCTTTGAAAAGATCCTCGCCCTGACCTACCGCACGTCCACGACGCGCTGTAAGGGCTGCGAAAATCACTGCATGCTGACCGTCAACCTCTTTGACGGCGGCAGGCGGCACATCACGGGCAACCGCTGCGAAAAGGGGCTGGGCGGAAAGGGCTCCGCCGCCGGCGCGCCCAACGTGCCCGCCTACAAGCTGCGCCGCATCTTCGATTATCCGCCGCTGGCGCCCCAGGACGCGCCGATGGGGGAGATCGGCGTGCCGCGCGTGCTCAACCTGTACGAAAACTATCCCTTCTGGGCCACGCTGCTGGCGCGCCTGGGCTTCCGCGTGGTGCTCTCGCCCCCGACCTCGCGCGACATCTATGAGCTGGGCATGGAGTCCATCCCCTCCGAGAGCGAGTGCTACCCGGCCAAGCTGGCCCACGGGCATGTGCAGTGGCTGATTAATCAGGGGCTGAAAACGATCTTCTATCCCAGCGTCTTTTATGAGCGGCAGGAAGACCCGGGCGCGCAGAATCATTTCAACTGCCCCATGGTGATCGCCAACCCCGAGAACATCGCCAACAACGTCGAGGACATCGGCGGCGTCCGCTTCCTCAAGCCCTTTGTGGCCCTGAGCAGCGAAAAGACCGCCGCCGCGCGGCTGTCGCAGGTGTTTTCCGAAGCGTTCGGCATCCCCGCGGCCAGGACCCGCGCGGCCGTTCACGAGGCGTGGGAGGAGCAGCTTCGCGCCAAGGCGGACGTGCGCGCGGAGGGCGCCCGGGCGCTGCAATGGATGCGCGACAACGGCCGGCGGGGCATCGTGCTCGCCGGGCGGCCCTATCACGTGGACCCGGAGATCAACCATGGCATCCCGGAGCTGATTGCCTCCTACAACCTGGCCGTGCTGACCGAGGACTGCATCCCCGAGGACTTCCCCTCCGAGCACCCCCTGCGCGTCAACGACCAGTGGGTCTATCACTCCCGCCTCTACCGGGCCGCCGAATTTGTCCGCACGCGCGACGATCTGGAGCTGATCCAGCTCAACTCCTTCGGCTGCGGCCTGGACGCCATCACGGCCGATCAGGTGAGCGAGATTCTGGAGGGGTCGGGCAAGCTCTATACCCTCATCAAGATCGACGAGGTCAACAGCCTCGGCGCCGCCCGAATCCGCATCCGCAGCCTGCTGGCGGCCGTGGAACAGCGCCGGGCCCGTCAGGGACAGCGCCGCGTCGCCTCCGCGGCCTATCACCGCGCGGAGTTCACCCGCCCGATGTTTGAGGCGGGCTATACCATCCTTGCGCCCAAGATGAGTCCCATCCACTTTGATATCCTCCAGCCCGTCATGCGCCGCTACGGCTACAATGTGGTGATGCTGGACAACGACAGCCGCTCGGCGATCGACACGGGCCTGCGCTTTGTCAACAATGACGCATGCTATCCCTCGATCATCACCGTGGGACAGATGATGGAGGCCGTGCTCTCGGGCAAATACGACACCGATCGGCTGGCGCTGGCCATGACGCAGACGGGCGGCTGCTGCCGGGCGAGCAACTACGTCGGCTTCATCCGCCGCGCGCTGGAGAAGGCCGGGCTTTCGCACATTCCCGTCATCTCCTTCAACGTCAATGGCATGGAAAAAAACGAGGGCTTCCGGGTGCCGCCGGCCCTGCTGCTGGCCGCGGCCCACGCCCTGGTCTACGGCGATCTCCTGATGCGCTGCCTCTATCGGGTGCGGCCCTATGAGAAGGAGAAGGGAGCGGCCGACGCGCTGGCGGCGAAGTGGAGCGCCGCGTGCGTGGCTTCGCTGGTGGGCCGCCGGCGGCCCTTCCGGCAGGTCTGCCGGGAGCTGGTGCGGGACTTTGACACCCTGCCCCTGGATGAGACGCTGCACAAGCCGCGCGTGGGCGTGGTGGGCGAGATTCTGGTCAAGTACATGCCCGTGGCCAACAACCATCTGGTGGAGCTGCTGGAGCGCGAGGGCGCGGAGGCGGTGGTGCCGGACCTGATGGACTTTTTCAACTACTGCGCCTACGGCGGCATCTTCAAGCACCGCTTCCTGGGCAAGCGCTGGACCTCGGAGGCGGCGGCAAGGCTGGCGGTGTGGGCCATCCGCGCCGTGCGCGCGCCCGCCATCCGCGCGCTCAGAAAGAGCGCCCGCTTCGAGCCTCCCATGCCCATCAGCAGGATCGCCAGGCTGGCTAACCCCCTGCTCTCCCAGGGCAACCAGTACGGAGAGGGCTGGTTTTTGGCCGGCGAGATGGCGGAGCTGCTCAGCACGGGCGTGGAGAACATCGTGTGCATCCAGCCCTTCGCCTGCCTGCCCAACCACGTGGTGGGCAAGGGCGTCATCAAGAAGCTGCGCGCCCGCTATCCCCAGGCCAACGTCGTCGCCGTGGACTACGACCCCGGGTCCAGCGAGGCCAACCAGCTCAACCGGCTCAAGCTCATGCTTGCCGTTGCGATGAAAAAGACGGAGCGGGAGGCGGCGGCCGGGGACGCACCCGACGCGGCGGAGGCGGCAGAGCCGTCCGTGGAGCTTGAAATGTAAGAATACGGCGCCCGTCCTCTGAACAGGGGACGGGCGCTCAGTTTTTTTCGGCGGCCCTTGACACTTCTGGGGCAAAGGATTATAATGTTTTCAGAAATGGAAACACAGTTCACATATGTGAACAGCGGAGGCGAGCACATGGCGGAGATACCCAACAGAACGCTTCAGCGGGGATTGGAGATGCTCAGGCTTCTGGGCGAGCATCCCGAGGGAATGGCGCTGTGCGAGCTTGCGCAGGCGCTGCACCTGCCGCGCTCCTCGGCGTTCAACCTGGCGCAGACGCTCGCCTGCCTGGGCTATGCGACGCATCAGGAGGATACGGGGCGCTACCGGCTGGGTCTAAAGCTCTTTGCGATCGGTGCGGGGGCGCTCAATCAGGTGGATGTGATGGAGGTCATCCGCGGCTGCATGGCGGAGGTTCACCAGAAGATCAACGAGACGATGCATCTGGGCGTGCGCTCCGAACGGGACACGCTTTACATCGACAAGCTGGACTCCACCCGCTCGGTGCGCATGAGCAGCTATGTGGGGGCGCGCGCGCCGCTGCACTGCACGGCGCTGGGCAAGGCGATTCTCTCGACCATGGAGGAAGCGCAGATCCGCTCACTCTACGAAGGGCACGCGCTGGAGGCGGTGACGCCACACTCCATCACCAGCCTGGAGGCGCTGCTGGCACAGGTCGCCCAGGCCCGGGAGGCAGGGTACGCGGTGGAGCGGGAGGAGAGCAACGACAACGTCTGCTGCGTGGCCGTTCCGCTCAGGAATCGCGAGGGGCGCGCGCTGTACGCGCTGAGCGTGTCTGCGCCGAGCTTTCGCATGGACGAGGAGGCACTGCTGCGCTCAGCCGGGCTGCTCAAAGAGATCCAGCCGCGGATTGAGCGCTTCCTGCAAAACGTTTGAGATACTGTAACCCTGGCGAGGACAAAGGAGGAAATCCCCATGGAAATGATCGAAAAGCTGTCCCTTGCCGGCATCGTGCCGGTCATCAAAGTTGAGGACGCCGCCGACGCGGTGCCGCTTTGCAGGGCTCTGTCCGACGGCGGGCTGCCGGTTGCGGAGATCACCTTCCGCTCCGATGCGGCGCAGGAGGCCATCCGCCGCGTGCATGCCGAGCTGCCCGATGTGATTCTGGGCGCGGGCACGGTGATTACGCGCGAGCAGGTGGACCGTGCCATCGAGGCGGGCGCGGCCTATATCGTTTCGCCCGGCATCAATCCCGACATCGTGCATTACTGCCAGGAGAAGGACGTGCCCATCGTGCCCGGGTGCGCCAACCCCAGCGACATTGAGGTCGCCCTCTCCCTGGGCCTAAAGACCGTCAAGTTCTTCCCCGCGGAGCCGCTGGGCGGCATCAAGCTCATCAAGGCCATGTCCGCGCCCTACGGCAGCGTCACCTTCCTGCCCACCGGCGGCATCAATGAGCAGAACCTCAACGATTACCTCTCCTTCCCCAAGATCGTCGCCTGCGGCGGAAGTTGGATGGTCCCCGGCGACGCCGTGGCGCAGAAGGACTGGAAGCGCATCGAGGAGCTCACGCGCAGCGCGGTCAACCGCATGCTGGGTCTGGAGGTGCGCCATGTGGGCATCAACAGCGGCACGCCAGAGCAGGCCATGAAGGACGCCCAGATGCTTTCCAAACTGCTGGGCTGGCCCATCGACGAGCGCAGGAACGCCAACTTCGTGGGCGATGGTTTTGAGGTGATGAAGGTTCCCTTCCGAGGGTCGCACGGCCACATCGCCATAGCCTGCAACGCCATCCGCCGTGCCCGCTGGCATATGGAGCGCCGCGGCTTTGCCTTTGACGACAGCAGCGTCATCCTCAGGGATGGAAAGCTGCGCGCCATCTACCTCAAGGATGAGATCGCCGGCTTTGCCGTTCATCTTCTGCAAAAGTGATCTCCAGCGATTTGAAAAAACGAAAGGATGAATGATCCCATGGCGAAGGTCGTTACCTTTGGCGAAATCATGCTGCGTCTGAAAAGCCCCGGCTATGAACGTTTCTTCCAGTCCCCCAGCCTCGAGGCCACCTTTGGCGGCGGCGAGGCCAACGTCAGCGTTTCCCTGGCCAACTACGGCATGGAAACCGCGTTCGTGACCGTCCTGCCCAAAAACGATATCGGCCAGGCCTGCCTGCGGGAGCTGCGCGGCTTCGGGGTGGACGTGTCCAACATCGTCCTGCGGGACGGCCGCATGGGGATTTATTTCCTGGAAACCGGCGCCGTGCAGCGTCCCAGCAAGGTCATCTATGACCGCGCGGGCAGCGCCATCTGCGAGGCCAGGCCCGGCGACATCGACTGGAAAAAGGCCTTTGCGGGCGCCACCTGGTTCCACCTCACCGGCATCACGCCCGCCATCAGCCAGGGCGCCGCGGATTTGAGCCTGGAGGCGGTCAAAACCGCCAAGGAGCTGGGCCTGCATGTGAGCTGCGACCTCAACTACCGCAAGAACCTCTGGAAATACGGCAAGACCGCCGATCAGGTCATGACCGAGCTGGTCAAATATGTAGACACCGTCATCGCCAACGAGGAGGACTTCCAGAAATCCCTTCTGCTCAAGGCCGAGAGCGCGCACTCCGTGGAGGAGGGCGAGCTCAACATCGAGCAGTACAAGGCCATCGCCCGGCTTGCCATGGACACATATCCCAACATCAGTCGCGTGGCCATCACGCTTCGCGAGTCCAAGAGCGCCAACCACAACGACTGGAGCGCCTGCCTCTACAACGGCAGGGACTTCTTCCTCAGCCGCAAGTACCGCATTACCGACATCGTGGACCGCGTGGGCGGCGGCGACAGCTTCGGCGGCGGCCTGATCTACGGCCTGAACACCTACGGGGACGAAAAGACCGCGCTGGAGTTCGCCGTGGCGGCCAGCTGTCTCAAGCATACCATCGGCGGCGACTTCAACCGCGTGAGCGTTTCCGAGGTTGAAAGCCTGATGAAGGGTAGCGGAAGCGGCAGGGTGCAGCGTTAACCAATCTGTCTGGAACGACGGGGCGGAGATGGATCTCCGCCCCGTTTTTGATATGAAAAAACCCTCCCCCAAGAGGGGAGGGCACAGCTTGTCGACAAAGTACGGGGTGCAGGGGGAGGATCATCAGTTGCTCAATCATTCACGCTTCCCTTCGGCGCCACAGGGCTGACGCTTCTCTACGCGCCTGCTGGGGTTTGGGTTAGAGCCCCAAAGCCTTATATCGCACCATTTCTTGTGAGCATTGTAAGCGCCCCAAGGATGCAAGAAACGTGGCTTTCCCCAAAAAAGGAGTTTTTCAATGGCCTGAGCCAGATAGCAGTTAGCTATCCGGCCGATTTCCTAGTTGCGCAATGTGTCCTAACAGCACATTACTACGATTAGTAAAAATATTTTTACGTTTGGTTAATATATATTGACGGCTGTTGAATGGTATGTTATATTAATCAAGCAAGGGGGATTTGCTTATGAGTACATTACCTATTAATACAATTATCAATGGTGAGTGCGTATCCGAAATGAAGAAATTGCCGAACTCTTGCATTGATTTAATTATTGCAGATCCGCCTTATAATCTTTCCAAGGGCGGAGAATGGAAATGGGATAATAGTGTAGAGCTACAGGGCATGGGTGGTAACTGGAATAAAGCGATGCAAAAATGGGATGACTTTACACTTGAATCCTACATGGCATTTACTAAAGTATGGCTTGCTGAAGCCAAGAGAATACTTAAGCCGACTGGCTCTATGTGGATCTTCGGTACATATCATAATATGGGTGTTATTAATGTCACCTGTCAAATGCTTGGTATTGAAATTATCAACGAAGTTATCTGGTATAAAAGAAATGCCTTTCCTAACCTGGCTGGGAGAAGATTAACCGCAAGCCATGAAACAATTCTATGGTGTAACAAAGGAGGAAAGAAAAGAGAATATTTTTTTGATTATGAGTATTCAAAAGATGGCGATTTTTCTTATGATAGCTTAAAGTCTGCCGGGAAGCAAATGCGAACTGTATGGGATATATCTAACAACAAAGAAAAAAGTGAGCTTATATACGGTAAACACCCGACACAAAAGCCAATTAGAATCCTAAAGAGAATAATCAAATTAGCTTCAAGTGAGGGTGATATTATGCTCACCCCGTTTTCAGGCTCTGGAAGCGAGTGCGTTGCCGCCAAAATGACCGGAAGAAATTATATTGGAATTGAACTTGACAACTCATATTGTGAGATTGCAAGAACCCGCTTAGCTCACGTCAAGGAAAACGAGGATCAATTGGGTCAGCTCAGGTTGAATCTATATCAAGGTGGTATTGCAAAATGAAAAGTTTAATTCTAAATGAGAAAGAACTTCGAAAAAAAATGATTGATTTGGATATTAAAACCATCAATGAGTTGGCCACAAAGTCTGGTGTATCTAAACCTACAATATATGAATATATAAATGGAAAATCTCCGCTTTCTGCGGCATTTATCCGTTTGTGCGATTATCTAAATGTTAAGCCGCATGAAATTTTAGTAGAATCCGAAACAATATCCACGGAGGAATGAAATGCTCAAGCCCGTTATCAAGTGGAGTGGCAGCAAGCGTAGCCAATCTGCAATAATAAAAGAATACTTGCCTGCTCAATTTAATAGATACTATGAACCATTCGTTGGCGGCGGATCTATGTTATATGCTATTAATCCCTCGGATGCTGTTTGTGGAGATGTTTGCGTCCCGTTAATTGGCTTGTGGAATGAAATTAAAAACGATCCAATCGAATTGTCCGAATCATATCGACTTCGCTGGATGAGATTACAAACAGAAGGATATCAGGCATATTATTCTATTAGAGATGACTTTAACAAAAATCGTTCCCCCCAAGACCTGCTGTTTCTATCCAGAACGTGTGTTAATGGTCTAATTCGCTTTAATGCGAATGGCGATTTTAACAATTCCTTACATCATACTCGCCCCGGCATTTCTCCTGACGGCTTGAAAAAGATAATTTTGGATTGGTCAAAACACATTCAAGGTACGGAATTTATGGCTGCTGACTATACTATTACAACTGAAAGCGCCAAAGCGGGCGATCTAATATATTTAGATCCTCCGTATTTTCATACGAAGGGTCGTTATTATGGCACTATAAATTTTGACACTTTTCTTACTTATCTGGAACAGTTGAACCGCAAAGATATTAAATATATGCTCTCTTTTGATGGTATCAGAGGAGAAGATGATTTTACGGTTGAGTTACCAAAAGAATTATATAAGCGACATGAGTTTATTCCATCAGGCAATTCCAGTTTCAAAAAAGTCATGGACAAAAAAAGTGTCCAAGTTTTAGAATCACTGTATCTCAATTGGTAGATTAGAAAACAGTTATATCGGGGAATCCACTTTCTTCAATCTTTTCACAAATAAATCCTTTTAAAACTTCTGCCCTATGGGTAGCGGCAACAATTTCGATTTCCCACCCGTGTTCAACAGGCTCCATGATAAACAGCATATCGCAATTGCTTCGTTCGAAAACAATGCGGTTTTTTTGTGCGGATCCTCGTAGGTAAGCTGCAGCAGAAACGATTTTAAATGCATCAAAGTCAACGAAGCTTTCCGATCGAACCCATTCTTGAGCACGAGGAAAAAACCGTCTTTCCACGTTGGGAATATAATCCATCAGATTGCGGATATAGTTTACAAGTCCTTCTCCAACATTTTCTTCCAAATCAAAAGAACATTCCTTTGATTCAATAGAAAGCAGAACGGGACGTTCAAATACCCCAAACAGTTCCAAAACATGGTCAGGGCGTTTGCCCTCAATCTCTTCGCTCACACGAGGCAAGGATAACCAGCGTACTTCATAGTCTCCATAAAGAACAGAAAGTCCACTCCAATCGCCACCAGGAGGATTACACATCCCCTCAAAACAAAATTTGCGAAGCAGATGCGAAAAGAGAAAATGAATTCCTGTATCAACATCATCCTCGTGGAAAGATTGTGGAATGCTTGAAAAAACATTCTGTGTTAAGCCATCTTCATCAGGACATTGTATATAGCGCTCTTTCAATTCGGAAGTGTCTAAAAGAATCTCCCCATTGTAAGGATGCCTGGCAAGTATGGGAACATCAAGCGCAACAAAATTGCTCAAGGCAAGGATAGATCGCCAAAAGCCACTGGAACCCGCAAGACGTTCTGGATTTTCAATAAGTGCATTGAAATTGCGTTCAATAACCGGTCCGTAAATATAAGTCATCACTTCTGTATCGGTAGAAGTAAGCATAGCAGCTAATGGAAGGATTCCTCTATCGGGTCGGTTGTCATCACCTCTCGGCTTAAACCCTTTAATCATACATAGGATTAAGTCAGAATGGTTGGAAGCAATTCTATCAAGTACTGCATTATCATAATTTGGGTAGAGACGGTATATCCCATCCGCCAATCTCCGCCTGTTTGCAGCGGGAATGATTCCAAAAGGAAGATCTCTGGATGCCAATCCAACGCTAAGACTTTCTACCAAATCAAGAAGTTCAGCAGAGCAACCGTGATGTCCTTTTGTGGTAATGGTTTTTCGGAAATTGAAGACCGAATTCTCCAACGAAAATCGCACTATTCCCTGTTGAGATTCGTACAATTGCCTCCACTGTGCCGGTGTAAAATTTGTAGCTGGACGAGAGCCGCTTGCAAGAAATAGAACAACATTAAAATTCTTTTGAAGAATAACTTCTTCCTCGTTGCGGGTATCGAAGCCGCACATCCGCTTAACAATGTAGCGAGAAAGTTCTCCCTCTGCAAAATTATTCTCATCGAAATTTCTTAATGAACGATCAAGATCTTTGTCAAATTCTTCTGAACGGACATAAACTTGAGCAACAAAATTCTTGGTTTCTCGTGAAAAGCTAATATAACTATATGGAACAGCAGGATTTGGAAAACGAAGAGCTTTTCTTTTTCGAGTGCGGCTGTCCAATTCATATTTTACAAAGTCTACAATGTACAGATACGGACATCCTGTACGTCCTGTAGAGAAAGCACGTCCACTTCGTTGCCATGCTTGATTTCCAGCTTGCAGGGCGCTGCAAAACTCAATCCCACAAAGAATAGTTTCCAGCGCATCTTCTACACAAGTAACAACAGCATCCGGCGTTTCATCAAGAAAGCTACCGCTATTTTTGAGACCTGCAAAGATATTGCCTTTCCATCTTCTACGACCTGCCTTGTTAAAGCCCGGAAGCAGTTCCAACTGCCATTCGAAATGGCGACCCAAATAATCAAATCTTATCTTGTAAACAATGGTGGACGGTGATATCAAGGAAATTTCAATTGACGACGGGTCCGTTTCATCTAAAATTAGACTGGTGATTCGCTCACACTCTACAATGTTGTCTCCATGTATTCTAAATATTTTTGGCATAAAGCAACCCCCTGCCGAAATATAATTCGTAAGGCTATATAGAAATAATTATAGCATATTTCGACAAGAATTGAGAAAAATCTTCACCAAGAAAAACCCTCCCCCCAAGAGGGGAGGGCAGCATATACGGAAAAATCAGCGCTTGCTGAACTGCGGAGCGCGACGGGCAGCCTTCAGACCGTATTTCTTGCGCTCCTTCATGCGCGGGTCGCGGGTGAGGAAGCCGGCCTTCTTGAGGGCTTCGCGCAGGTCGGGGTTGGCCTTAATCAGCGCACGGCTGATGCCGTGGCGGATCGCGCCGGCCTGGCCGCTGAGGCCGCCGCCGCGAACGTTGACAAGGATGTCCATGTCGCCGCCCGCCTTGGTGAGCTCCAGGGGCTGGCGGACCGTCATCTTGAGGGTCTCCAGACCGAAATACTCATCCAGATCGCGCTTGTTAATCAGGATCTTACCGTCGCCGGCGACCAAACGGACACGGGCGATGGCCGTCTTACGACGTCCCACGGCATTGTACTCAACTTTCGCCATTTTGTTTCGCTCCTTCCGTGTCCTTACTTGATGACCAGCGTCTCGGGCTGCTGAGCGGCATGCTCATGCTCCGCGCCGGCATAGACCTTGAGCTTCTTGGCCATCTTGCGGCCCAGAGGTCCCTTGGGCAGCATGCCGATGATGGCGTGCTGGATGACAAACTCGGGCTTCTCATTGAGAAGGCGGCGGTAGGGAGTCTCGCTCAGGCCGCCCGGAAAACCGCTGTGCTTATAGTAGATCTTCTGGTCCAGCTTCTTGCCGGTCAGAATGACCTTGTCCGCGTTGATAACGATCACGTAGTCGCCGGTGTCCACATGAGGCGTATAGGTAGGCTTGTTCTTGCCGCGCAGGATGCTGGCGACCTGGCTGGCCAGGCGGCCCAGCACAACGCCCTCGGCATCCACGATGTACCATTTGCGCTGTACATCGGAGGCTTTTGCCATGTAGGTATTCAACTCGGTGTCCTCCTTCAGGGGCTTGTGTCTTTTGCGGCATTTGATGGTCAGCAAACGCACGCGGGTTCCAATAGCGATCCGGGGCTGGCGGAGTCTATTGATGCCAACGGCTATTCTACCAAAATCAAGCCGTTATGTCAATAGCGAAAGCAGTTTTTTTCCGGCGTTTTCGGGCGGTCAGCAGCGCTCCAGCACCCGCCCGAAGAAGGCGACCGCGTCGGGAATCAGCTTGAGAGGGATGCGCTCGTTGCGGTTGTGGATCATGCCACGCTGCTCCTTGCTCAGCGGCATGCCGGAGAAGCGGTAGACGTTTTGGCAGATGCGGCAGTAGTGGCGGCTGTCGCTGCAGGCGAGCATCAGGTAGGGCGCCACCAGCACGCCGGGATAGGTCTGCCGGATGGCGGCCGAGAGGCGCTCCCAGGGCTCGCCGGAGGTGGGGGAGACAGGGGAGGGATCGTTGCCCTCCACCACGGATACGGACACGTCCGCGTCGCCGATGATGGCTTCCATGCGCTTTTGCACGGACGCAACCGTCTCGCCGCAGATCACGCGCGCGTTGATGCCCGCACGGCTCTGGTTGGGAAGGACGTTGTACGCCTCGGCCCCGGAAAGGCGCGTGAGGGCGCAGGTGGTGCGCACCAGAGCGTTGAGCTCGCCGCCGCCCGCCTTGCAGATCAGGTCGAGCGCCGGCCGGAAGCACCAGAGGTTGGCAAAGATCAGCTTATAGAGGAAGCTGGACTGCCGGCCCATCAGGTCGAAAAGCTCCCGGGCCGGAGCGGTCATCACAAAGGGCATGGGATGCCGGGCCAGCCGGTCCAGGGCGCGGGCCAGCACGCCCACGCTCTGCCGCGCGGGCGGAGCGCTGGCATGGCCGCCCTTGCCCACGGCGGTCAGGTCCATGAAGGCGCTGCCCTTCTCGGCGATGCCGATGAGCGCGGCAGGACGGTCCACGCCGGGAAAGACCTTTTCCACGATCGCGCCGCCCTCGTCCAGCACAAACGCGGGCCGCACGCCCCGGCGCTCCAGCTCGCTTACGATGGCGGGTGCGTCGCCGCCCATGCACTCCTCGTCCCCGCCGAAGGCGAAGTAGACGTCGTTTTTCGGCACAAACCCGCGGGCGATCAGGCTTTCGGCGGCCTCCAGCACGCCCATGAGCGTGCATTTGGTGTCCAGCGTGCCGCGGCCCCACAGCTCACCCTCCCTGATGACACCCTCAAAGGGCGGCTCCTCCCAGTCCGCCGCGTCGGCGGGCACCACGTCGTAATGCGCCATCAGAACCGATGGCTGATCGCTGCTGCGGCCGGGCCATTTCAGCAGCATCCCGTGGCGGCCCGGCTCGCTGTACTCGCAGGCGGCGTATACGGCCGGATAGAGGGTGGGGAGAAGCGCGCGGAATTTCGCAAATTCCGAAAGGTCCACCTGGCTTTCGTCCACGCTGCTCACGGTTTTTAATTGGATCATCCGCCTGAGGTGGTCCACGGCGGCGTCCGCGTCCACGGAAAACGGATCGCCCTCCACTTTCTCCTCGGAAGCGGGCTTAAAATTGCATGCTCTCACCACAATGACGGCAAAAAAGGCGACAAGAAGCGCAAGAATGATCCACAAAACGGTCATTTGCGCGCCTCCTTCCCGGCGGGCTCGCCGCCCAGCATGCCGCGGCGGTACATCAGGCGGGCCGCGCCGATGGCGATGAGCGCGCCCACGGGCACCAGCACGCCTACGCTGGCGCTAAGCCCCGGCGCAAGGAGGAACAGCACCACCATAAACGCCAGCGGCGCCGCGGCCAGCTTGGGGTTTTTGGAGATGAACACCACGCCCAGGGCTCCGAAGAGCGCGGGGAGGATGTTGTCAAAGGCGGGCTTGAGGGCGGGGGACTCCAGAACCGGCCGCAGGAAGCCCAGCCCCAGCACGCCCAGGGCGATCACAAGCGTGGTCACGATGGAGCTGGAGGCGATGGCGATGGTGGAGATGACCTCGCCCTCCTCGCTGCCGGGCCTGACTTTGGCGGCCTCCATGGCGTTGAGCGCGCAGGGAACCTTGAGGTTGGTCAGGTTGCCGGTCACAAAGCCAAGGTATGAGCCGCCCGTGCCCAGCATGGGAACGAAGGTGAAGACCTCGATGATGCCCACCGTCCAGTACATGGGCGCCACGCCCAGAAGCGACTTGAGCACGGCCGTCAGCGGGGGCCAGGCGCTGTAGTAGCAGCAGATGGCCACGGGGGTGAGGATCATCAGAATCAGGGCCATGCCCGTCCAGATGCGGCCGTAGACGTGCACGCTCTGCTCGTATACGGAGATGTTCTGATCGTTTTTCATCGCTTGGCCCTCCTTACGCCATCAGCGCCGTCAGCGGGATGCTCAGCGCCATGGCGCACAGCATGCACAGCGGCAGCGCGTACTGTTCCAGCCAGCTCATCTTGCAGACCTTGATGAGCACGCCGCAAATCCCCATCATCAGCGCCGACACCAGCGCCACAGCGATGGGGATGAAGCCCGGAAGCCCCGAGCGGATATCGGCAAAGAGCATGCCCACAAAGGCGCTCACCATGCCAAGGAACAGGCTGTCCATCACGATTTCGCCCCAGCGCTTGTCCTTGCCGGTGATGGAGCGCATGCCGCGGCGGATGCGCTTGAGGCCAAAGAGCACCAGCACGATCCCCGAGATGATGCCAAGCGTCATCGTCCAGGCGATGGCGGAGAACACCTGCGGGTCGGTGATGGTCTCCTTGACCGAGGCGCCCATGGTGCCCGCGGCGATGGTGGCGGCGGGGAGCTCGTAGGTGACGGCGCCCAGCACGCTCAGCCTCAGCCACGGGAACGGCAGGCCGATGAAGTTGCTCAGCGTAATCACGCCCACCAGAATGGAGATGGCCGGCGCGATGGAAAACAGGGCGCTGGAGAGGATGGTCTTTCGCACGGTGGCGGTGGCGATGCCCATCTGCCGGGCACGGCGGGACGCCTTGACGAGGAAAAAGACCGATTGCGCGATGACGAAGGCGACGATGATGGCGGAAAGAAGATAGAGGAACGGGTCGTTGACGGAAAAGGACATGGGATCCCTCCTTCTGGAATTGCGGGTGGCCAAAAACAGGCGTGCCCCGAGCTGCGCGGGACACGCCCATTATACGCCCAAACCGGCGCGGACTCAACCTTTATTTGGCTACAGCCGCTCTACGGCGTCGCAGGTCACGATGGCATGAATCAGCTTGCAGGGCGCGGCCGGCTCCGGCCCGATGACGACGCAGCGCGCGATGGCCTCCGACGCCGCCTGCGCCGAGGCCTCGTCGCGGGCGTGGACGGTGGCCAGCGCCTCGCCCGCCTCTACCCGTTCCCCGATGCGGCGGCGCATCACAAAGCCCACCGCGGGGTCGATCACGTCGGTCTTGACCCTGCGGCCCGCGCCCATGGCCTGCGCCGCGCTGCCAAGGCCCACCGTGTCCATGCGCTGCACATAGCCGGCGGCGGCCGCGGGCACATCCCGGATCACCAGGGCCTGCGGGAGACGGGTCACGTCGTCGCAGCAGGCGGGATCGCCGCCCTGCGCCGCGATCATGGCGCGCAGGCGATCCAGCCCGCGTCCGCTCTCCAGCGCGTCCATGAGCTTTTGCCGGGCCTCCGACAGATCCGCCGCGGCGTCCGCGAGCATCAGCATGCGCGCGCCCAGCTCCAGCGACACCTCCAGAAGCGGTCCCTGCACCCGGCCCGAAAGCGCGTCGATGGCCTCCTTGACCTCCAGGGCGTTGCCCACATGGCTGCCAAGCGGCTCGCCCATGTCGGTGACCAGCGCCATCATGCGCCGGCCCGCGTCGCAGCCGATGCGCACCATGGTCCGGGCAAGCTCGATGCTCGCTTCCGTGGTGTGCATCAGCGCTCCGGCGCCGGTCTTGACGTCCAGCACCACGCCCTGCGCGCCGCTTGCCAGCTTCTTGCTGACGATGCTGGAGGCGATCAGCGGCAGGCTGTCCACGGTGGCCGTCACGTCGCGCAGCGCGTAGAGCGCCTTGTCGGCAGGGGCGAGGTTTCTGGTCTGGCCGATCACCGCTACGCCGATCTTTCGCACCTGCGAGAGAAACGCCTCCTCGCTCAGGTCCACCCGCATGCCCGGGATGCTCTCCAGCTTGTCCAGCGTCCCGCCTGTATGCCCAAGCCCGCGGCCGCTCATCTTGGCCACCGGCACGCCGCAGGCGGCCACCAGCGGAGCCAGGATGAGCGTCGTGGTGTCGCCCACGCCGCCGGTGGAGTGCTTGTCCACCGGGATGCCCGGGATGGAGGACAGGTCGCAGATGTCGCCGGAATGGGCCATGGCCAGGGTCAGCGCCACCGTCTCCTCACGGGTCATGCCGTTGAGGCGGATGGCCATGAGAAGCGCCGCGAGCTGATAATCGGGGATGCTGCCGTCCGCCGCGCCCCTGACAAAACAGACGATCTCCTCCTCGGAAAGCGCCTTGCCCAGCTTCTTTTTTTCAATGATCTCCACCATGTTCATGCCGGCCCCTCCTTTCAAAAAAAGCGCGCCGGGGCCGCCGGACACCCCGGCGGCCCCCGAAAGCGCATGCGGCTCACTGAATAATCAGACGGCCGCAGTTTTCACATTCGATGTATTTGGCGTCGTTTTTAAACTTGCGCAGCGTCACCTGCGGCAGGCTCATGTTGCAGCCGCCGCACTGGTCGCCGTAGAGGCGCGCGACCGGGGGGATGCAGTGCTTTTTGATGACGCTGTACTTTTCCAGAAGCGCCGGGTCGATATCCCGCGCCCTGGCCTGCACCTGCGCGCGCTTTTGCTCGAGCTGGGCCATCTGCTCCTTGTACTCGGCTTCGTAGGCCACCTTCTGCTTATCGTACTCGGCCTTGACCTTGGCGTATTTGATGCGGATCTCCTTCTCCAGCCGGTCGCGGTCGGCCGCGTCCTTCTGGATGCGCTTCATCTCCTGCTCGTAGTCGCTCAGGTCGGACAGCAGCTTCTGCGCGTCGCGGCTCATGTCCTGCGCCTGCTTGAGATCGGTGGGCGGGGTCGCGTCCATGCGCTTTTTGAGGGCGGCGAGCTGCTCCTCCATGCGGGAGATGGCTACCTTGATGACGTCCACCCGGTCGAGCATCTCGGCCACTTCCTGCTCCATGCGCTTGACGGCGTTTTGCTGCTCGACGAGAAACTCCCGGTTCTTTTTCAAGGCGATGCGGTTGGGGCTTCGCTTGATCTCCGATTCAAAGGCGTCGGCGGCCATGTCGGCCTGCTGATACTGCCACAACAGTTCTGTCTGTTCCATGCGTACCTCCTTGTGGTTCGTCGGGAAGGCCCTCAGGGGGCCAGAAACGCGCCCGCGTAGGGGGGCTGAAAATGCAGATGGGCCTTGACGGGCCAGCCGGCCCGGGTCGCATCCGCCAGAAAGCGTTCATACAGGGACATCACGCCCGGGAGCTCGGTGGGGAAGTGCCCCGCGTCGTAGACCGTGAGCCCGCGCGCGCAGGCGTCCAAAAGCTCGTGATGGCGCACCTCGCCCACCACGAAGGCCTGCGCGCCGCTGGAGACGGCCAGCGCATAGCCCTCCCCGTAGGCGCCGCCCGCCACGGCCACGCGGCTGATGGGGGAATCGGAGGCGGGATAACAGCGCGCGTCGATGTGCAGGGCGCGGCGGATCAGCGCGCCCAGCTCGCCCGGGCTGAGCGGCGCGGGCAGCGTGCCCAGCCGGATGTACTCGTCCGGCGCGGAGACGTCCGAAAGGCCCAGCGCCGCGGCCAGGCTGTCGCCCACGCCGCCGGGCGCCTTGTCCCAGTTGGTGTGGGCGGCGATGACGCCCAGCCCGCCCCGGGCGATCTTCAAAAGCGCGCGGCCCTGCGGCCCCGTATAGTCTATGCGCTTGAGCGCGTGAAAAATGAACGGGTGATGGGTCACGATCAGCCCGTCCCCGTGGGAGAGCGCCTCGTCCACAAGCGCCTCCGTCACGTCCATGCCGAACGTCACACCGCGCACCGCGGCGTTTTCGTCGCCCATCAGCAGGCCCACGTTGTCGAAGTCCTCCGCGCTCTCAAAGGGCGCCAGCGCGTCAAGCCAGCTCAGCACATCCCTGATTTTCATGGCACACTGTCCCCTTTCCCTTCCGCTTCCAGCGCCCGGGCCACATAGCCCAGCTCGCGCCGGCTCAGCGCCAGCCGCGCCTTGTCCTTCTCCAGATCGGCCCTTTGCATGGCCGAGATCTCCTGCTGCAAAATCCGCTCGCGACGCTCCAGCACGCGCCGCCATTGCGCGGGCCGCTCCCTGAGGAGCACGGGTCCGAGCCAAAGCTCCTCCTCCGTATAGGCGGCCTCATCCGGCCTGGCCACGCCGCAGCGCATCAGCACGTAATCCCGCCCGCCGGCCGGGGCGATCTGCTCGCGCTGGATGCGGTAGCCGATGTCCGATACCGCCCGGCGCACCATGGGCAAATCGGTCTGCGCGCCCAGAACCAGCGACGCGCCGCACAGGCGATGGCAGCCCCTTTTCAGGATGCCGCACACCGTCCCACCGCCCATGCCCAGCACGAAGATCGTGTCGGGAGGCGGCCCTTCCAGCGCGCTCAGGACGTCCAGGCCGTCGGCCACCGCGAAGGTGGCGCGGTCCTCCAGCCCCAGGGCGCAAAGCCGCCGCCGGGCCTTTTCCAGCGCCGCCGCGCTCACGTCGCTGACCAGCCCATGGCCGGCGCCGCCGAGCAGGAGCGCCGCACTCAGCCGGCCGTGGTCCGCGCCGATGTCGGCAAACACCCGCGTGCCCGCTCCCAGCGCTATGGCGGCGGAAAGCCGCCCGTCCAGCATGGGCGCGCGGCGAAGAACCCGGTCAGTCAAGGTAGTCCTTGAGCTTCTTGGAGCGGCTGGGATGGCGCAGCTTGCGCAGCGCCTTGGCTTCGATCTGACGGATGCGCTCGCGGGTCACCTTGAACTCGCGGCCCACCTCCTCCAGCGTGCGCTGATGGCCGTCGTCCAGGCCGAAGCGCAGGCGGAGCACCTTTTCCTCACGCGGGGTGAGGGTGTCCAGAACGTCGAGAAGCTGCTCCTTCATCAGCGTGAAGCTGGCGGCCTCGGCGGGCGCGGGCGCGTCGTCGTCGGGGATGAAGTCGCCCAGATGGCTGTCCTCCTCCTCGCCGATGGGCGTCTCCAGCGACACCGGCTCCTGCGCGATCTTGATGATCTCGCGCACCTTGCTCTCGCTGATGTTCATCACCTTGGCGATCTCGTCGGGCGTGGGCTCGCGGCCGTATTCCTGCAAAAGCTGGCGGGAGACGCGGATGAGCTTGTTGAT
>CAUDEL010000040.1:0-29171 GCA_958448555.1 uncultured Eubacteriales bacterium
TCGCTGCCCCTGCTGCCGCGACTGACACGGTTCCCAAATCGAGAAGGAGGTACACCCATGAAACTGTACATCAATGCCAACCGCGCGGGCTACGCGCCCGACCAGATCCGCAACACCATGACCGTGGGCGAGCTGATCGCCGCCCTCGGGGCGTTCGACGAGGACACGCCGGTCTACCTCAGGCACGACGGCGGATACACCTACGGCGGCATTACCTGGGACGACCTTGAGGAGGACTCCGAAATCGAATAAGGCTTCGGGGCCACGCACGGCACCGTTTCCAAATCAGCAAGGAGGTACACACCATGCCCAGCATCACCTACACGATTCGCTTCATTCACCGTGACCCCGGCGGCGGGATTCCCTGTGAGGAACAGGAGCACCTCAGCCTCGCGGAGGCGTGGAACGCCTTCCGGCTCTTCGCCGAGCCGGACAGCGCCGACCTGTACTCCGAAATCGAGCTGATCGAGCGCAGCTGGGAGGAAGGCAGCGAGCGCCGCCTCGCCCGGCTGACGCTGGGAGAAAGGTACGGCTTTTGAATGGCCCGCCTGACGATGGTCCGGCGGCTCCGGGCCGAAACCGGCGCGAGCCGGTCGCGGGAAGCCGCACACTTTCAAATCAGGGAGGTAGGGACATGGAACACACACGGGAGGCCGCGCTCCGGCGCTTTCAAATCGGCCCGGCCGCGCGGCCCGATGACCCACGGACACGAAAAGGAGGACGCACATGAAGTACATCGCTTACGGCTCCAACATGGTCAAAGAACAGATGGCTTACCGCTGCCCGGGCGCGAAGCTGATCGGCACGGGATATCTCCCAAATCACCGCCTGGCGTTTTACCTCCACGCCACAGTGGAACGCAGCCGCGCCCGGGACGCCCGCGTGCCGGTGGCCGTCTGGGAAATCGATGAGGCGGACGAGCAGCGCCTCGACCGCTACGAGGGGTTCCCGAACTACTACGTCAAGCTCAGGCGGCGGGCGATCCTTTCCGACGGCTCCGAAATCGAGGGCATGGTGTACGTCATGATTCTCATCCGGCGGCAGCCCCCGACGGCGGAATACTACCGCGCAATCCGCGACGCGTACAGACAGCTCGGCTTCCGCGACGAAATCGCGCGGGTGCTGGAGCCCGCCCTTTGCCGCAGCCGGAAGCGTAGCGGCTTTTAAATCCGCCAGGTCCCATCCATGCGGCAGGCCCGCCCTCCTTGCGAGGCGCGGGCCTGTTTGGCTTTTGTCGGGCCTGGGCGGCGGGGCGGGACGCATGGGCTTCGGGCGAAACGTGCGCTGGCGTGGGCCGCGTGACAAGGCGAAAAGCGCCGGGCGTTTGCCTGACGCTTTCCCATGGGGCCGCCTTACGAATCGACGACGTCTGCCGCCATTTGGATGCCGTCCGGGCCGCTTCGGAATCGGATGAGCACCGCGCCGTCCGCCGCAGCGAACTTTGCCTGAAAGGGTTGCGGCCACAGCTCGGTCAGGCCGGGGCAGCTTTCCAATGCCTCAAGCCTGTACCACTCGGCGTTTTCCGGATCGTCCCGGCAAAGAAGGAAGATTCGCTGCAAGTCCTCACTCTGCGTGCGCAGTACCGTTTCCATGACCTCTCGCGCCGGGCGCGCTTTGAAATCGGCAGGCGGCCTTTCGGGCTGAAACGCCGCCCAGCAGGTCAGCGGATACTGCTGCTTCATGAAGGCCAGCAGGGCTTCCGCCATGCCGCAGGCATCGCAGACGTACACGTCCGCCACACGGCTCAAGGCGTTGGTGTGTATCGGCTCCTTCATGCGGTCCTCTCCGCAGCGCGGGCAGGGCATGCGCTCCCCCGCCTGCTGCCGGGCTTTCAAATCCAGCAGCTTACGTTCCATCCGTTCCGTCAAGGGCTTCTCCTCCTTCCAAATCCACCACCGCGCATGCGTCCGCGCCGTAGGCCACACCCAGCGAAGCGCCGCCGTCCCACGCGACGTGGATCGTGCCGATGTCGTCCACGGCGATCACGGTGCCAAGCGCGCCCGCTTTCAAATCGGGCCGGTAGGGGTCGTTCATGCGAATCAGCTTCACCCGCGCGCCGGGCCTGTAGTGCTCCCGCAGCCATGCCAGCTTCTCAGGGGTCGGTCCGAGCATGCTGATCCTCTCCCTTCCGCTCCTGAATCGCCCCGCCCGGCAACTCGCCGGTGACAAAGGCGTGATACACGCGCCCGCCGTCCCGCGCCCCGGCCAGATACATTTCCAGCGCCAGCGCAGCGGTGTACCCCATCCACAGATCGTCCCGCGCGGTCAGCTCCGCGTTGGGGTGCGCTTCGGTTTCGTCCAGCGCCGCGTGCAGTTCGCGCACCGCCTTGTCAAACAGGGGGCTGCGCTCGGGGTGCGCTCTCAAATCCCGCTCCACCGTGTCGATGCGGTTGAGTGCGACATCTCGAATCCAGTCCATCCACGCGCTCATGTCTCCGCCCCTTCCCCCACCGCCTGCCGCTCCCGGCGGAGCCGCGCGTACTTCTCCCGGTGCGCCCGCATGCCCGTCTCGTTTTTGAATGCGGCATAGCCGCTAAGGTGACCCATGAGCATGCGGCGCAGCTCCTTGTGATCCCTGCCTGCGAAGCCTAGCCGCGTCAGCAGGCTGTTGGCGCGGTACTTCTCGTTTTCGGAATCCGCGTCCGCCTTGAGGAACACGCGCTTGGCGGCCTTCGCGTGCTGGAGTATCGCGCCCAGGAGTGTTCCGTACACCTGCCATCGGGTCGGGTCGCGGTCATCGAAGGTTGCTTCGAATGTGAACTTGCCGTCCCGGATACGGCAACCCTTCAGCGTTTCCGCCGCCAGACCATCCGCAAGCCGGGCTTCCCAATCAGCCAGGGTCTGCGCTTCATCCAACCGCTCCACCAGCTGCCGGTCAATGTAAAGGGCGTCGCTTTCCATCATCCGGCGGAGGACGTGCTGGTTGCTGTACAGCGTGTGCAGAAGGTTCTTCAGCTGTGGAACCGTCCAGTCCTCCACCGGGAAGCCCAGCTCCGTCTTTGCCGCGGGCGCTTCCACTTCGGAATCCGCCGCGTCCGTCAGCCAACCCCGTTCCATCAGCATCGGCCTGAGCCCGTCCAGCAGCGCCCCGTCGTCGCTTGCGATGCTTCCGTCCCGCTCAACCGTCAGGTCACCGATCCGGTAGGCGCAGGTCGGCATGCGCAGGTAGACCGCCGGGCTGCCGAGCCGCTCCGAAATCGCCCGGACCACCTCCCGGCGCTCCGCGGGGTTCGTTTGTAGCGTCATGTTGATCCCTCCGTTCGTTTTGGGTAGTGACATATACGCTCTGAACCGATGAAAAGTCAAGCGGTTTCCGGATATTCTTTGTCATCAGACACAGCGGAATAAAAACTGCCCTCCGGAGCGCTGCTGATCTCCGAAGGGCGGTGTGTGTCCTTTTCCGACGAGTCTAATGATAGCACAGATCACGACTCTCAAACCATATCAAAAGCTATCATTTTTCGCCGGGCACAAGAATTTTTTTCAAAGCCTCGCCGTGCAGGCGGTAGATGGTCGGCTCGCTGTAGCCAAGCTCCGTCATGATCTCGTTCCACGGCTTGTAGCACAGATACCGCAGCTCCAGAATCAGCTGCTGGTCCGGGTCCGAAACGGCGTTGATCGTCCGACGGGCTTCCGCCTTCAAATCCACCAGCCGGTCGATGTCCTCGTTGATCTCCCGTTCCAGATCCACGATCTTGCAGATGGTATCGGTCATTTGCTGCCGGCTCGGACTGTCCGGCCGGGGCATATCCGACAGCGTTGCCGTGCAGCTCGTCGCCGCCTCCCGCAGCCGCATCACCTGCGACAGCTTGCTGCTTATCCTCTGGTCGATGTGAAACGCCTGGGACAGATATTCCTTTGCTGTCATTTGCATTCTCCTCTCCCCCATCCGCCTGACGAATGATGGTCTTCACGTCTTCCACACTCTCCACCCGGCGGGCGATGCCGCCGGCGGCGTTGATCCTTGCGAGGGTCCGCTCCTGCAGCGGCGTCAGCCTGCCGCCCGGCCGCTTTACTTCCAGCCCCAGAAACCGCCCTCTGTAGCAGCAGATGATGTCCGGGACGCCGGACGTTCCATACGCGCCTCCGTGCTCCTTCCAGAAGAACACGTCCTCGCCCAGCGTGGCCAGATACCGCCTGATGGCCGCAACGATGTCCTTCTCAGGCAAGTCTTTCACCCCCCGACAGGGTATCCCGTTCTTTCACGGCCTGAATCTTTGCCTTCACCGCCGCCATGAGCGCGTTCTGGTCCGCGGCCTTGTCCCTGAGCGCCCGCATCACCTGTTCGTCCATCGTGCCCTTCACCACCAGATGATGCACGACCACCGTATTTTCCTGCCCCTGCCGCCAGAGCCGGGCGTTCGCCTGCTCGTAGAGCTCCAGCGACCAGTTCAGCCCGAACCACACGATGGTGCTGCCGCCGTGCTGGAGGTTGAGGCCGTGGCCGGTGGAGGCGGGCTGGGTCGCGGCGACGGGAATCCTGCCGGCGTTCCAGTCCGCCATGTCCCGCGCCGTTTTCAGCTCCCGCACGCCGCCCGGATTCTCCGGGCCGTACGTCCCAAACCGCTGCCGGATGCGCGCCAGGTCGTGCCGGTAGTTGACCATCACCAGCACGGGCTTGCCGTTGGCTGCTTCTATCAGGTCTTCCAGCGCATCCAGCTTGCGGTCGTGGATCACGCGGACGTTGTGGAACTCATCATAGACCGCGCCGTTGGCAAGCTGCAGGAGCTTTCCGGCCAGCGACGCGGCGTTGAGGGCGAGGACGTCCCCGTCCGCATAGGGCAAGAGCATGTCCCGCTCCATCCGGCGGTACAGCTTTTCCTCTCTTGCGGACAACCGGATCTCCACCACGTTGTCCACCCGCTCCGGCATCCTGAGGTGATCCGTCGCCCGCATGGACACGCAGATATCGCCGATGCGCCGGTAGATGGCTTCTTCCGCGCCGGGCTTGAGCTCACGCCTGTAGGGCGTCCAGCTGTTGGGGGTGTCAAAGTACAGGTCCAGATAGCTGCGCATCGTCCTGCCAAGCCGCGCGCCCCGATCCAGCAGATAGATCTGGGGCCAGAGGTCCTCCAGCCCGTTGGGCGCGGGCGTGCCGGTCAGCCCAACGACGCGGGAAAACTGGGGCAGCACTTTCTTGAGCGCCAGAAACCGCTTTGCACGGCTGTTCTTGAAGGATGACAACTCGTCGATCACCAGCATATCGAAGGGCAGCTTTCGCCCGGCGTAGTGCCGGACCAGCCACTCCACGTTCTCGCGGTTGATGACGTACAAATCGGCCCTCCGGCTCAGCGCGGCGACGCGCTCCTTGGGCGTGCCGAGCACGCGCTCCAGCTTCAGGCCGCCGAGATGCTCCCACTTGTCCAGCTCGGCAATCCAGGTATCCCGCGCCACGCGCAACGGCGCGATAATCAGGACGCGGCTCACCTCGAAGCTGTCATAGAGCAGATGGGCTACGGCGGTCAGGGCAATGGCCGTCTTGCCCAGCCCCATGTCGAGAAACACGCCGCATTGCGGATGCGCTTCGATGAACTCCACGCAGAAGCGCTGGTAGTCATGCAGGTCGCGCTCCGCAAGCGGCCGCGCATCACGGGGTCTATGTGCGTTCATAGGATATCAGCTCCATTCGTAGTGCGCTATAAGCAGCTCCCCTATGCGGTAGCAAGGTTTGGCGCGCATGTCATGCCTTGCAGCCACATAAGGGAGCGACGGCATATCGTGAGAAGTCGCCGCGGAACCGGCAGCCCTGTTTTGAGCGAAACAGGCGCAACGTACATTGCCTCGCGCGCGCAGGTGCATACGGGCACATACACGCTCGTTTTTTGCTTTTTTCTTCTCTTTTTCAAAACCCCTATAGAAAAGATGGCAAATGGCAAACACAGGAGTTTTCTTCCTATATATGCCTGCGTTTGCCTTCCCCGATTGCCCTGGTTTGCCATCGTCATTGGCAAGCGTCCGCCGTATCTTTTCGGCTTGCCATCGCACATGGCAAACCGACCGCAAGCGCGGAGGCAATGCGATCCGCCTGCTGCGGCCAATTCCCTACCTGCGCACGAAGCACCGCTGGATGCCGTAGAACGCACGCTTCATGGATGCGCTCCTGTTCCCGCTGTACTTCTCCCACCCGCCGATCTTCATGAGCATGCCGAAGATATCGTAGGTATCGCTGCGTCGGATGGCCGTGGGTTCCTTGCCGAAGCACTCCGCCCAGATCTCCACCGCGCTGACCACCGTGCGCCGCACCGTGCCCGTGCGGCCGCCGCCCGTAAACGGGTCGCCGCGCAAAAACCCGCGCCGCTCGGACAGGTCCATCCTGTCCCACTCCTCCGGCAGCAGCTTTTCCAGATACTCCGCGATCATGCCCTCGCGCACATCGCTCTCCAGCGCCTCCGTCTGCTCCGCCTCCGCCATCCGCTCGATCTCCGGCGGCAGATACAGCGTCTCCCCCTGCTGAAACAGCCGGTACGCCTCCGCCCAGAGCTGATCCACCACCTCCGCCACCTCCCACGGGCGGTGCTTTCCCGATGTGGTGCAGGTCACCGGCCAGAAGCGGCGGTTGCCCGTGATGTCCCGCAGAAAGCCGTCGCCGTTGTTCGTGCTGCCCACGATGATGCACTGCCGCGGGTGGTCCTCCACGCTGTAGCCGTAGGAGTGGCGGAACTTGTCGTCCTGACGGGTGATGAACGCCTTCACCGTCTCCACGTCCACCTTCTTCAGCCCCGCCAGCTCGCCCAGCTCCAGAATCCAGTACCCCTGCAGCTTTTCCGGCGCGGCCTTGTCCTTCATGTCCCCGATGGTGAGGGAATCGCTGAACCACCTGCCGCCCAGCCTGGCAAAGAACGAGCTTTTGCCCATGCCCTGCGGGCCGTTCAGCACTACGACGCTGTCAAACTTCACGCCCGGCCGGTACACCCGCGCCACCGCCGCCACCATCATCTTGCGCGCCACGGCGCGGGTATAGGCGGTATCCGCCGCGCCCAGATAATCCACAAACAGCGTGTCCACGCGCGGCACGCCGTCCCATGCGGGCAGGGATTCAATATAGTCACGGATGGGATGGTAGCCCCGTTCCGCCGCGATGGCCAGCAGAATACCCTTGAGCTTGGACGGGGTGTAGAGGCCGTAGACATGCTCCAGATAGATCTGCAGCGCGCCCAGGTCCGATTCGTTCCAGCCCGCCTTGATAGGCGTCCACGGGACGGAGCTGTGGCCCTCGGCATCCCGGCGGATGTCGATGCCACTGCGGTGGATGTTGTAGGCGATGTCCCGAAGCCGGGGGTCGTTGCGCAGAATCAGCGCCAGATTGCCCAGCGTGTCCCTGACCTTGCCCTGCCTGTCCACCTCCAGCTTTTCCTGCCAATTTTCGTCCTGCGAGGGCTGTGTCTCCGGCGCATCCAGATCGCCGAACTCCTGCGCCGCCTGCCTGCGGCGCTCCTCGGAGAGCATGCGCCGGGTGGCTTCGTCCTGCGCGGCGTACTCCTGCATCCGGCGCACGGAGTCCTTTTCGTCGCCCACATGCGCGCCGTCCGGGGCCGTGCCGCCCGGCGTGAACAGGTGCAGCCGCACCAGATCAAAGGCGTTGCACAGCTGCCCGCCCGCCGGGTCGGTGGCGTGGTGCGAATAGGCGAACTTGTCGTCGTAAACCACCAGCCCGCCCGTGGTGCTGCCGCCCACGAAGGTGTAGCGGTCGTCCTGCGCCGTGGCGGTGTACCGGCCGGCGAGAATGTGCTCCAGCACGTCGGTGATGCCATGCGCCCGGCAGAAGGCGCCGATGATCCCGCGCTTCTCCAGCGGGTCCTCCTGCTTGGAAACCGTACGGCGCATCTTTGCCTCCAGCGGCTTCGTGGTCGGCCAGAGCGAGGCGTCCGTCCAGTCGGGATAGGTGGCCAGCACCGCGTCCGGGTCGAGAAACGGCTCGTCGGCGTAGCGAAACACGTACTCGCCGTCCTCCGGCGCGCTGGGCCAGTACATGAGCCGCGCGGGCTCAAAGGTCGTGGGGTCGAAGCGGGACAGCGTCAGCCCGTCCGCGATGCGGCGGGAGACGGCGGCGTACTCGTCCGGCGTGACCGTGCGGGAAAGCGGGATGATGAGCCGAAGCCGCATTTTCTCCGGCGTGTGGCTGTGGGTCGAGTAGAGTGCGTAGGCGTTGATGAACGTCATGTCCAGATCGTCCGCGAGGGCGGCGTCGGCGTTGTCCGCGTCCAGGCAGACCAGGCAGCGGTTGACCACGCCCGCGTTGCTGCGCCTGCCGTTTTTGAGATAGCCGCCCACAAACCCGCCGATGTCCTTGACGTCGTCGCGCTCGGCCTTGCCCATGGCGGCATACTCGGCCACCGTCTCCCGCGTGCGGGTGGGTCGGGAGAGCTTATCCAGAAATTCGCTCCAGAGCATCTCCCTGTTCTGCCACTGCGCCGCCTTGCGGCTGCGGCCCGTGGCGATGAGCAGCTTTTTGTCGTGGGTGATTTGCATGTAGGTACCTCCTTCGGCTGGGCCTTTGACCTCTTTTGATTTCATTTGCTTGCATATGCAAGCAAAATCGGATATACTACAGGTATGAACAGAAAGGAGACTGATGGATATGGCAAATACATCTGCCGTTTACGCCAGGATTGACGCACAGCTCAAGGAAAACGCCGAGGCCATTCTGGCACAGCTGGGTATCACACCGTCGGCGCTTATCCAGATGACCTATAGCCAGGTTGTTCTCCATAATGGTCTTCCATTCTCCGCGCGTATTCCTGCCAAAGCGCCAACCGCCGTCGGCAGGATGACGCAAGAACAACTGGACGCCGAACTGCGCAAGGGCGTGGAATCCTTCAATAAGGGAAGCTTCACAGCGGATGAGATCGACCAGGCGCTTGCGAAGGAGTTTGGCATCTGATGGACACTTACAGCGTGGTTTACTCGCCCGCTGCCAGAGACGATTTGTTTGGCATCTATACCTACATCGCCACAGAGCTTCTGGAACCGGAGATCGCCGCGAAGCAGACCGTCGGAATCCGCAACGCAATTCGCAAGCTGGAACAGCTCCCCGCCCGCCATGCCAGTGTCAACTGGGAGCCCTGGTTTTCCATGGGTATGCGTAAGCTGATCGTAGATCACTACACTGTTTTCTATCTTGTCCATGAACCTGCCTGTGAAGTGCGAATTGTCCGCATCGTGTACAGCGGTCGCGATCTGAAAAGCATATTGAACGATTCGTTGGGCCTTTAACACGCACACATTTCATTCTCCTTGCCCGCAATGGACAAGGAGATTCTTCAAATGGTGAAGGCTGTCCTTTATCATGTCTTTTTGTAGTATGCCATCTCGTCTCCCTCCGCCCGAAGCGGCAGGTCCCGCGCCCAGTCCGGCGGGACGGCCATGACGCGGCAGGCCTCCTCCACGCTGCCCTGCCCGTCGGGGACTTCCATGACCGCCTCGTCGTGGACGTGGAACACGATGGGATAGCCCGCCGCTTCGAGCCTTAACATGGCGTGCGCCAGCAGGTCGCGGGCGATGCTCTGCGTGCAGTTTTCCGCGAGCTTGCCGCCGAAGGTTTCCTGCAGCGTCATCTGCCCGTTTCCCGCGGGCGCGAGATAGCCGATGCCCCGGCTGCCGAAGCGGTTTGTCACAAAGCGCGGCGAGAGGTAGCACAGGTCGCGCCCGCCCGGCAGGCGGATCAGCAGATGTCCTTCCTTCCGGTACACCGTCACCTTGCCCACACGGACGCTATTCTGCCGCTCAATCACCTCCGAGGCGGCATTGCCCAGCGCGTTCCAGAACCGAACGATGTGCGGATTCGCCGCGCGCCAGGCGTCCACCAGCGGCTGCATCTCCTCCTCCGGCATCTTCGCGCCCATGGCCTTGAGCGCGCCGACGCCTCCGCCGTAGCCGCAAGACAAAGTCGCCTGCTTTCCTTTCTGGCGGTACTCGTAGTTGGGATGCCCCTTGACGATGGTCTCCTGCGGGATATGGAACATGCGGCTGGCCGTCGCCTCGTAGATTTTGCCCCTGCCGCGAAACTCCTCCAGCACCCATTCTTCGCCCGCCAGCCATGCCAGCACACGCGCCTCGATGGCCGAGAAGTCCGCCACGATAAAACGACATCCATCCTTGGGGATGAACGCCGTGCGGATGAGCTCGGAGAGCGTGCCCGGCACGGAGCCGAACAGCAGCTCCAGCTGTTCCTCGTCGCCGCTTCTGACGATGTCTCTGGCGAGGGGGAGATCGGGCAGATGGTTCTGGGGAAGGTTCTGCGCCTGCACCAGCCGCCCTGCCCAGCGGAAGGTGCGGGCCGCGCCTCCGAACTGCAAAAGGCCATGCACCCGCCCGTCCCTGCAGATGCACCGCGCCATGGATTCGTATTTCTTCACGCTGGTCCGGGACAGTTCCAGCCGCAGTTCCAGCAGCTCCTTCACGATGCCGTCCGCGCTTCGGGCCGTATCCTGCACCACCCGCTTTGCCAGCGATTCCATGGGGATCTCCTGATCCGCCAGCCATGCCTTGAGCTGACTGACGCTGCCGGGGTTTTCCAGCCCCGTCAACGCCTTGGCCCTTTGGAACGCTCGCTCCGAAAACGTCTGATCGACCGCCATCGCGTTTTTCACCAGCAGCCGATCCACCCGCACGCCCCGGTCGTTGATGCGCTGATCCAGCGCGTACAGCGCCCATTCGTGTTCCGGGAGCGGATGCCTGAGCAGCGCATGGCAGATCGCGCGCTCGGTTTCCACGTCCTGCGCGTTGTAGGCTTTGTAGGTCGCCCACTTCTCCGGCGCGTGCCGCGGCAGGTTGCGCGTGCGTCCGCCGTTGGCCTGGGTCGGCTTGCAGGGCACGGAAAAGTAGCGGATGAGGTCCTTGCCTTCCTCCATCTTTTTTTCCGTAACGTCCAGAGCCACCGCGACGTCCGCCAGTTTTCCCGGCAGCGTCCGGTACCACGCCATGACCATGGTGCAGCGCCATTGTGCCGGATCGAGCCAGCGCCCCAGGTGCTTGGAGAAGCACACCCGCTCAAAGGCCGCGTTATGCGCGATTTTCAGGACGTCTGGGTCCTCAAGCGCATGAAGGAATTCATCCGGCAGCGATTCCCCACACGCCATGTCGACGGTCACCACCGGCGCGTCGTCAAAGGCGTAGGACAGGAGAAGGATCTCGAAATCCGGGGCGTCGCAGTAGCGGTATACGCCGCACTTGGGGAGGGCGGCGGAGGAATAGGTCTCTATGTCCAGATGCATAACGCGCAAGCGCATCACCTCCAAATCAAAAGGCGCACCCTCGCGGATGCGCCTGTGTTGTGTTTGCGCTCTCAGAGCGCGGTGAGTCTGGGCGGCAGCAGTCTGCGCTCCAGCGAGTCGGGGTCGATCACGACGATCTCTCGGTTCTTCTGCCATGCATATTTCACCGTATATTGCGTGCCGCCGGAGGTACCCTTCCTGCATACGGCCAGGAGGGCATCCGCGGCGTCAACCATGTACCGGTTCCGGGCATGATAGCAGCCATCAAAGTAGCGGGCAGAGAGCGTGACCACGTCGTCTGCCTGTTCCAGCAGGTCAAAATAGCGTTCCCGCCAGGTCTCGGTCCAATGGTTCGCCTGCCCCTCGTGAGGGACCACGCCGATCAGTCGGATGTGGGGACAGGCCGTCTTCTTCACCAGCAGCACCTGTGTGCCAAAAACGATATCCATGCCTCTTGCGCATCCGGTATAAAAGGTATCGTATCCCGCCTTTACCCGGTCCGTGATCTCTGTCAGAAGCATTTCCCTGAGACGGATAGAACGTGGATCGTTCTCGTTTTCTCCGAAGGGCAGCGATTCGGGCCGGTGGCCGGTGAATGCGAGCTTCTTTCGCATGGCGTTGAACCTCTCATTTGTTAACGATATACCGTTATCATATGCCCTCTTCCGTCAGAAGTCAACGATATTCCGTTAATCTTTTTATCATCGAATGGATATCATGAATTCAACGGTATTCCGATGGAGGAAAGCAGGCATGACGATTTCACAGGCGGTCGTAAAGCGGCTGTACGAGCTTTGCGCGCAGCGCAACATCACCATCAACAAAGTGAGCATCATCTCCGGCGTCACGCAGTCCACGGTCAGCGACATCGTAAATGGCAGAACGAACAACGCCGGCGTTGCGACGATCCAAAAGCTCTGCGACGGGCTGGAAATCAGTATCCGCGAGTTTTTCGATTCGGACCTCTTCGACAATCTGGATCAGGAGGTCAAGTAACACCTGCGGCAAAGGCGGGGAGGTGGTTGCATGAACGCAAAACAGGCGGTGGCGCAGCGGATCATGGAACTGTGCAAGAGCCGCAACATCACCGTCAATACGCTGGCCAATGATGCTGGGGTTCCGCCGACAACGATCTACAGTATGCTGAACACGAAGAGCAGGAACCCAGGCATCGTGACGATCAAGCAGGTGTGCGATGGTCTTGATATCAGCCTGCGGGAGTTCTTTGACAGCCCCATCTTTGATGATCTGGAACAGGAAATCCAATAGCCGCGCCCGGTGAACCGACCGATGCGCGGCTTTCCCTTAGTCGAGGAAATCCTCGTCGTCCGCATCGTCCAGCGCGTCGAACTCGTCCTCGGCGCGGACGCGGCCGTTCAGCGGCTCGCCGTCGCACCACTTCTGAATGTTCTGCAACCCGCAGGCGACGCCACGGTTGCCGTTGGTGTTGAAGGGATAGAAGGTGAGGGATGCCCGGACATAGCAGCCGGAGTACACCTCCAGCGGGTCGGTGATGGGCACGCGCCTGCGGTCCACCACGCCGGGCCGCTCGTTGCTGTTGGCGTTGACGAAGTAGGCGCCAGCGTAGTTGGGATCGTCGGGGCGGTCGATGTCGCCGTCGCGCAGGGGCAGCTTCAGGTTCGGCGGAATCTTCCCGCCCCACTTGGTCACGCCGCTCTGCTTTGCCTCCTCAATCGCGGCCCTGATTTTCCCGATGGTCTCTGTGTCGCTCTTGGGGATGATGAAGGAGCAGCTGTACCTGGGGTCGGAGCCGTTCACGCTCTGCGGCTCAAAGATGTGGACGAAGGACGCGCGTACCTTGCCGGTAATGACTTTCGTTGCCATAAAATGACCTCCCTGTTTTCTTACGGTTTGTCGCTGAAATCGCCCGCCGCGTCGGCATAGGGCTTGCGGGGATCGCTCTCGGGCACGAGCTGCGGCGCGCCCATGGGCTTGACGACGTACTTGCCCAGCACCTCGGAGAATTTCTTCCTGCCCATGCGCTTTTCCAGATCGCCCACGCCCAGCAGCGTGGTTTTGTAGATGTCGGTGTAGCCGGCCTCCGTTGCGGCACGGATGACCTCGGCCTCGCTGGTGTATTTGCGCACGCTGCGCCCGGCCACCAGCTTGTAGCCCGGCCAGGTTTTGCCGTCTACCGCCTGCTGCGTCGCGTAGGCGATGAGGTCGTCCACCCAGTTGTTCAGGCTCTCCGCTACGGGCAGGATGTCGGCAATCTCCTCGTCGGTCAGCAGGTCGGGCTGCCGGAAATCGCGCTCGGCCAGACGCATGTGGTACTCGCTGCGCTTGCGGCAGGTGTACTTGGCCTTACAAAACCGGCACCACTCGCCCGCGCAGAACTCGCCCGCGCCCTTCGCCGCCAGCAGCGCCCTGGGCCGCACCTCCGTTTCCGCCCAGCGGATCAGCGCATCGGCGGTCGTTTCATAGGCAGAGAGGTTGTTTAGCCTCGGCTGCACGATGGTCATGCGCACGGTGCGAATATCGTACAGCGGGTCAAACTCCAAAACCGCGCCCAGACCGTACAGCATGAGCTGGCTGTTGCGCTCCGCTTCCACCCGCAAGCCGCGCCCGCCCTTGAAGTCAATGACCTCCAGCACGCCGTCCGCCACGATGACCAGATCGCCCGTGCCAAAGCCCTCCGGCACATACTCGCTGTAGTCCAGCCGGTGCTCCACCAGAATCAGCGGATCGGGGCAGGAGGCGCGCACGGATTCAATCGTCTCAATGCAGAAGGCGGCGTATTCGTCGGTGACGCTTTCGGCCTCGTCGCTGTAGAAGTCGCTGTCGCGGTGGGCCGCGTACTGCGCTTCCAGCACTTCCGGGGTCATGTCCCCCAGATAGCGGTGCAGCTTCAGCTCGCACAGTTCATGCAGAAAGGTGCCTTCCTCCGCGTACTGGGAAGGCTTGTCCGCAAACTGCTCGGACAGCTTCACCGACGGTGGGCACATCATCCAGCGATGAGAACTGGAGGCGTTGAGCCGGGCATGGGAACGGGTGCTGTGCTGGATCTCGCTCACAGCGCCGCCACCTCATCCATGACGGCGGCATACTGGCTTTCCTGAAGCTCGGTGAGTTTCCTCACGCCGTGCTTTTCCAGAATGGCCCTGATCTTCGGCCGGTTCTCCGGGGTCGAACGCTCCGCCACAAAGGCGCGCAGCTCCACGATGGTTGTCTGTGGCGCAGAGGGCTTGCCGGTTGCGGCTGGCCCGATTGCTTCGTTCATGACGGCTTCCTCGCTTTCCCCCGCCGCCTTGCGCAGGGCAAGCTGCCGGGCGCAGTCGTCCACGATGGCCTGCATGGACGCCGCCATTGCCTGTGCGGCCTCGGCCATCGCCTGCGCGTTCGTTGCGATCTCCTGAAGCATCTGGATATGTATGGTCATGAATGGACCTCCTTCCTTGCAAAACGGGTACAAAAAATCCGCCACCGGTGCGATGACGGGGAGTAACGGACCTGATTCCGGGTGGGAGCGCGGATGGGGTGCATCGGCCAATCCCTCCTGACTCATGGAGAGCCTCACAGCGGATATCCCTGTTTCACCATGGAGGCCAGCAGCGCCGCGCGCCGGTCCGTCCGCTCCCATGGAAGATCCAACTCGGGCCGGCCGTAGTGGCCGTAGACGGCAAGGGGTGCGTAGATGGGCCGGCGCAGGGCGAGCGCGTCGATGATTGCGCCGGGGCGCAGATCAAAGACCTCCTTCACCGCTCTTTCCAGCGCGGCATCGGGAACGAGGCCCGTTCCCATGGCGTCCACCGTCACGCTGATCGGGCGGCTCTCTCCGATGACGTATGCGATCTGCACTTCACAACGCTTCGCCAGCCCCGCGGCCACGAGGTTCTTCGCCACCCAGCGGGCCGCATACGCACCGCTGCGGTCCGTCTTGGTGGGGTCCTTGCCGGAGAACGCGCCGCCGCCGATGTGGGCGGCCGGGCCGTACTGGTCCACTGCCAGCTTGCGCCCTGTCAGTCCGGTATCCGCCGCCGGACCGCCCTTGACGAAGCGCCCGGAAGGGTTGATGAGCAGGCGCGTTTCCTTTGTGAGAAGGTTTGCGGGGATGGCCCTGCGGATGATCCGGGTTTCGACGTCCCTGCGCAGCGCATCCAGATCCGCGTCCTTGGCGTGCTGCACGGAAGCGACCACCGCCGTTACCGCTACGGGGGTTCCGCTGCTGTAGGATACCGTCACCTGTGCCTTGCCGTCCACGCCGGCGCCGCGGAGCGGTTCCTCATCCAGCAGCCTGCAGATGCGATGCGCCAGCACCACGGGCAGCGGCAGGTATTCCGGCGTTTCGTCCGTGGCGTAGCCTGTCACGATGCCCTGATCGCCCGCGCCCGGCTCCGTGCGCGTCACCGCCTGCGCGATGTCGGGGGACTGTGCGTGGATGCCGATGGTCACGTCGAGCTCGCCGTCGTCGCTGAGGTCGGCGCTTCGGTAGCCGATCCGCTCCAGCGTGTCGCACATGACCCGCTCCTCAAGAAGCTCCGCCCCGGCGCTCACCTCCCCGGCGATGGTGATGCGCCCGTTGGACGCCATGACCTCGACCGCCACACGGGCCTTGGGGTCGCGCCTGAGGTAGGCGTCCAGGATGCCGTCCGCGATCTGGTCGCAGAGCTTGTCGGGATGGCCGCGGCGGACCGATTCCGCCGTCAGGGTATAGGTCTTTTTGCTCATGGTATTCCCCCTTCTTCTCAGTCGTAGTGTTCGACCTGCGTCCGCGGCCTGCGCTTTTGCAGCGGACGCTTTCCGCGTTTCCGCTCGCGCTCGATGTTCAGCAGGGCGTAGTAGGCCGTCGGATCGGCATACCCCTCATGGTTCCGATAGCTCAGCGGCTTTCGGTCGTCCAGCAGCTCGCACTCCCCGCGCAGGCGTCCATCCATGTACAGGGTGCATCCGGCACGCTTCCCGCAGCGCTCGCAGAAGGCAAGCTCCCCGTGTTCTTCCCGGTTCACAGGCACACCGCCTCCACGCCCGACGGCCGCGCGGCCGGATTCTGCCGGCACAGCGGCACACGCCGCAAAGCCCCGGATACGCCGCGCCGGACACGCTCCCACGGGAACACGGGCACGAAGCCGGCCGCCGCGTCCGTCAGGACGATGTCGGTGATGTACCATGTTCCCTGCGTCCTGCGCAGCAGCAAATAGATGCCGCTGTCATAGCACACCTCCTGACACTGCGTATCCAGATGCACGCCTGCCGCTTCGTGCGCGGCGATGTACTGCTTAAGCTCCCGCTTGAGGATGAACGCGCGGATATATCGTGCCGCCAGCCTGCGGTTGACCGCGGCGAACTGCCGCCAGCCCCGCTTCGTGAAGTCGACGGAGACAGTACAGCCCGCCATGACAAAGCGATGAATGGAATCTCTTGTAATCATGCCTGGTTCCTCCTGTGAGTCGTTCTTTCAGTGGAACCTCAGCCAGGCTCCGACACTGACCGGGGGGAAGGGGCGAAGATACATGCTGCATTGCGTCGGATCAGCCAGCGTCCTGACTGCGCTTTTCGCAGCATATTGCTTGTCCCAGGCGAAGGTAAACGCGTTGCTTACCGAGTTTTAGGTGTTAACAGTGCTGTGTCATCAAACATACTTGCTTGAATACCACATATCAAACAGCAACTATTGGCCTTCCAAAGCGCTTGAGTATACCCTGCATTGTTTTCTGCTCTTCCGGCTGCAGCCCGTGTATGAGTCTGCGCAGCAAAGCCTCTTCATCGCTGTGCAGATACCGGCGGCCATAGTAATATCCTTCCGCGACACGGATACCGCCGCCATTCCCCTGCACCGTAAAGATGGGTGCGGAACAGCTGAGCGTCTCGATGTCCCTGAGAACCGTACAACGGCTGACACCAAACTCTGCCATGAGATTGGCGACCGTTTCTTGCCGCCGGTCCGACAGCAGTTCCAGCATGGCCTGTCGCCTTTCGAGCGCGCTCTGCATTTCCACACCCCCTTTCGCTTTGGTAGCTCCATAATAGAGTTCAAAGGTCTCACCTAATGAGACATTTGATAATCCTTTGCAAAGAAAATTCGTAAAGCCTTCGTAGAAATCCATACCCAGAGGAGAACAGAGCTTATAGAATATGGAGCTGAAGGAGCCGCCCCGTTCTTGAGCAGCCTTTGACAAGCCGCCGCAAACCGGGTTTTCTTCTTTGCGGGGCTGCAAGCACCATCTTCCCGCGGTGTGCAGGTCATCCAGCCGGATCGGAAAGAATCATCGGTAGCTACCCGGTAAGATCAGTCCGTACTAGTTGTGGCATTCGTCTACTCACATGTCCTTTTCGCAGATATAATATTTGACACCCGGCACTGCATGGGATATAATGGAATTGCCATACATCTGCCTGACGACATTCCAAATTATAGAGATTGAGGATTTTGATCTGGTGGTGGTTTGGTACAGCGTGGTACACGATGGTACAAAAGCGCAAGGAAGGAATGGGTAATATGGAATTCCCCACCTTGTTCTCGATTTTGCGAAAACGCCTGTCTGATGGTTACAATGCGCCCATGTATTGCAGAGAGTTGTTTGCGCAGTTGACCGAGGTTTCCGAGGAGGAATGGGGAACCCCCAAGGACCCGGAGACCAAAATAACAAAAGAGGCCACGCTTCGTTCCTTTACAAAGCGTGGTCTCTCAAGGAAATTTGCACAAGCTATTGTGTATCGGCTGACTCCGGACAACCTGGCCTCCCGTATCAATGAACGGCCGGTGACAACACGGCAGCTTCTTTCCGAGGATCTTTCGGCTTATGTGCCAGAAGTTACTGCGGACACCGTTGGCAAGGTCATTGCCGACATGATGGTGGATATCATTCGACGCACCGCCGGGCTTGTTTCACAGGATGCTCTTAAGCAAGAAAAGCAAAAGGAGCTTTTCGCTGATTGGAAGGCCAAATATGGCGACTATCTCTATGAAGAGTGCGACGGTTTTTGTCCATTTCCCGGATGTGGAAAACAGCTAAGCGCTGTAGCGGATTCTAAAGTCAGCCGGGTATATGAGATAAGTTTGGTCGATAAAACGAAAAAGGTGACAACCGATAATTTGATCGCATTATGCCCCATGTGCCATGCGACTTATCAAATGGATGACAGCAAGGCCAAAACAAAAGAACTGGCTAATGTGAAAGCACTTCTCATCACCCATGGTCAGAGTGCCCGCCTGCTGGACGGCATTGCCTTGGAAAAAGGGATCGTTGGTGTGCTTCGGAGGCTCGCTGATCTAAAGGAAAAAGCGTTCTTCAAAGCAGAGCTTGACCCGAAGGAGTTGACAAAAAAGGTTAATCCCACCGACAATTATATTCTTTACCTTACCGTAAAGAACAACGTGACAACATACTTTCTCAAAATCCGTGAGCTCATGACGAATCTTGACAGACGTGGTCTCATTGACTATGAAGCACTGCAGGATCAGATGAAGGCGATTTATAAAAGGCTGAAAAAATCCCATCTATCCCAGATGGAAATTTTCAGAGAGATCACAGAAAAGCTGCACCGTACCAGCTTGCAGGACGATGTATATTGTCAGATTGTTGTATGCTACTTCATTCAGAGTTGTGAGGTATTCGATGCAGTTGCCGAATAAGTTATATTCATACAAAAACAGTACATTGGCGTTGATCCCCATCGTGCTAAGCAAATTAAAAGATGGACCAATGCCTGCTGCTGCTCTGTTTCAGGCCCTACGGCCTTCGTTGCAGGAGCCAACCGATTTCCTGTCGGTTATGGATTGCCTGTTTGCACTGCGCGCTATAGATCTGAATGATAAAGGCGAGGTGTCCCTATGCTTGTTGAATTGAGCTCCCCTGTTTTCAAGGAAAAAGGGAAAGTGCGTCCGCCCATTCGCTTTAAAACAGGTTTGAATGTTATTCTCGGCAAGGAGGATGGCGAAAACTCCATCGGCAAGTCCTCTGCAATGCTCGCCATCGATTTCGCCTTCGGCGGCAAAACCTATGCTTCCAGCGATGGTGTGAAGCACATGGGGCAGCATGTATTAAGTTTTGCTTTCCAGTTCGATGGAGAGATCTATAGGTTTGCCCGTAGCACCGCGCAGACCGATAAAGTGTTTCTTTGCGATGATAACTATGTATTTGCGCAAGAATGGGAGCTGCACCAATTTACTGACTGGCTGAAAGTGAAATATCATATTGATTTCCCGGACCTGTCTTTCCGTACGACGCTCAGCAGCTTTTTCCGCATCTACGGCAAGGATAACACCGACGAGCGCAAACCCCTTCGTGGTATTCCGGGACAGAATATGCAAAAATCCATCGACATGCTTGTAAAGCTCTTCAACCGCTACATCGATATCGAGCCGCGCAAGCAGGGTCTTGACGAAGCAACAAAGAAACTGGATACCTACCGTGCCGCCCGGAAGTATCGCTTTGTTCCCGATCTGGTTGGAGGCGTCAAGCAGTACGAAGAAAATGTCAAGGCAATCCGTGACCTGGAGATGCAACTGAATACGCTCATAATTGAGCAAAACGATAGCAACTCTGCCGAGGACATTGCCAAAGGTCAGGAAAAGGCCAGGCTCATGCAAGCCAAGCTGCAGACCGAAACAGAGCTTCAAACTGCAGAGCGTAGGCTGAATCTGCTGAAAATGAGCCTTGAATATGGCCTCTATCCGACGGAAGCCGACCTTTCTGCCCTGGCGGAATTCTTTCCCGGCGTCAATCTGCGCAAGCTGTATGATGTGGAAAATTTCCATCAAAAGCTGGCAACCATTCTGGACAAGCAGTTCGCCGAGGAACAAACTGCAGTCGCGGCGCAGATCGCAGCGCTTTATGCGCAGCTGACACAGGTAAATCAGCGGATTGCCGACATGGGGTATGTCGGTAATCTGTCTAGGGAATTTCTGGACAGTCATGCGGAAATCAAGGGCCGCATTGATGCGCTTCGCGCACAGAATGAAGCCTATCTGACGCTGACGGATTTGCAGGAGGCAAAAAAGATCGCTGACCAGCTGTTGAAGGAAGGCATTCGGCACATACTGACTGAAATCCAGGATGAAGTAAACGCTAAAATGAAAGCGTTCAACGATTCGCTCTTTACGGACCGCCGGCAGGCTCCGCGCCTGATTTTTCATGAATACAACAGCTACACGTTTGAAACGCCCGATGATACCGGCACAGGTTCCAATTACAAGGGAATGGTCATCTATGATCTGGCGGTTCTATACTTGACGGCGCTTCCGGCCATAGCGCACGATTCCCTGATTCTGAAGAACATCGGCGACGGCGCAATTGACGGCATCATGCAAATTTATGCACGGAGCCAAAAGCAAGTATTTATCGCCTTTGACAAGCAAATCGCTTATAAGCCGACGACACAACAGCTTCTTGAAAGCAACTGCGTGCTGCGGCTTTCGGACAATGGCTGTGAACTCTACGGTGAATCTTGGAACAAGGAGAAAAAGCAAAGCAATGCGGATGAGTTATAACAAACTGTGGAAGCTGTTGATCGATAAGGACATGACGCGTTCCGAGATGCGCAAGATGGCTGGAATCAGCTCATCTTCCCTTGCAAAACTCGGAAAAGGCGAAAATGTGACGACGGATGTGCTGCTGCGCATATGCGAGGCAATGGGCTGTGATTTGAATGATATCGCTGAAGTCATCAGCGATTCCAAAGAATCGGACGAATAATATAGGAGGCTGCTCGAATGGATGCCCATTTGCTCAATACAATTGCCAATTTCATCTGGGGCATCGCCGATGATTGCCTGCGGGATGTGTATGTGCGCGGCAAGTACCGCGATGTCATTCTGCCCATGACGGTCATCCGCCGCTTGGACGCCGTGTTGGAGGGCACCAAGAAGCAAGTGCTGGGTATGAAGAAAGTGCTGGACGACGCGGGCATCACAAACCAGTGGGGCGCACTGTGCAACGCCGCCGGTCAGGCTTTTTGCAACGCTTCGCCCTTCTGTCTGCGCGATTTGACCGGCCGCTCGGCAGGCCAGAAGCTCAAGTCGGATTTTGAAGCGTATCTCGACGGCTTTTCTCCCAACGTTCAGGAGATTCTGGACAAGTTCAAGTTCCGCAACCAGATCACAACCATGGTCGACGCCGATATTCTTGGTGCGGTGATTCAGAAGTTTGTCAGCAAGGATGTCAATCTCAGCCCCAAGCCGTGCGGCGATCTGCCTGGCCTGGATAATCATGCCATGGGCACCCTCTTTGAAGAACTGGTGCGGCGATTCAACGAGGCCAACAACGAAGAAGCCGGCGAGCACTGGACGCCCCGCGACGTCGTGGAGCTGATGGCGGACCTGGTGTTTGAGCCCATTGCCGACCAGATCAAGGACGCCACGTACTCGTGCTATGACGGAGCTTGTGGCACTGGGGGCATGTTGACGGTGGCGCAGGATCGCCTGAACGCCATCGCCGCCCAGTCCGGCAAAAAGGTGTCCATCCATCTGTTTGGGCAGGAGATCAACCCCGAGACCTACGCCATCGCCAAGGCGGACATGATGCTCAAGGGCGACGGCGAGGAGGCGCTGCATATCGCCTTCGGCTCCACGCTCTCCTCCGACCAGCACGCCACCCGTACCTTTGACTTCATGCTGGCCAATCCACCGTATGGTAAGAGCTGGAAGACCGACGCAGACAAGATGGCCACGGGCAAGAAAAAGGAAATCGTGGATACCCGCTTCAACGCCGCCACGCAGGATGGCGCGCCGCTGCCCATGATCCCGCGTTCTTCAGACGGCCAGCTGCTCTTCCTGCTCAACAACATCAGCAAGATGAAGCAGGATACTCCGCTGGGCAGCCGCATTGTGGAGGTACACAACGGTTCCAGCCTGTTCACCGGCGACGCGGGCAGCGGCGAGAGCAACGCCCGCCGCTACATGATCGAAAACGACCTGGTGGAGGCAATCATCGCCCTGCCGGAGAAGATGTTTTACAACACAGGCATCAGCACCTATATCTGGGTGCTGAGCAACCGCAAGGAGGCGCGCCGCCAGGGCAGGATTCAGCTTATCGACGCCACCGGCATCAAGACGCCCCTGCGCAAGAACATGGGCGAAAAGAACTGCGAGCTATCTTCGGAGCAGCGCCGGGAGATCGTGCGTATCTTCATGGATTTTGAGGAGAGCGAGGTCAGCCGCATCTTCCCCAACAGCGAATTTGGCTATTGGAAGGTGGCCGTGCAGCAGCCGCTGCTCGACGCGCAGGGCAACCCCGTGCTCGACAAGAAGGGCCGCATCCAGCCGGACAAGGAAAAGAGCGATACCGAAATCATCCCCTTTGGCTACGAGGGCGGCATCGAGGGCTTCATGGAAAATGAGGTCCGCCCCTACGCCCCCGGCGCGTACATCGATCCCAAAGCCACGAAGATCGGCTATGAGCTGAGCTTTACCAAGTACTTCTACAAGCCCACGCAGCTGCGCTCCATGGAGGAGATCGTGGCGGACCTGCGTGCGCTGGAGCAGGAGACGGACGGCATGTTGGCGGAGATCCTCGGGGGGATTCAGGAATGAAGCGGTATGAAGCGTATAAATCTTGTAATATTCCATGGATAAAGCAGATTCCAGATCATTGGATATCTCAAAGAGGTAAAAATCTTTACAAGAAGGAACAGCGTGCTGTTAAAGATACTGATGAAGTTGTTACGTGTTTTCGGGATGGCAGAGTGACTCTGCGTAAAAACAGACGAACAACAGGTTTCACAGAAGCTCTTAATGAATTTGGTTATCAAGGCATTCGCAAGGGTGATCTTGTTATTCATGTTATGGACGCTTTTGCCGGTGCAATTGGCGTTTCTGATTCCGATGGTAAAGGAACTCCCGTATACAACGTATGCACCCCTAAAGGAGATAGTAATAACTATTATTATGCATATGCATTGAGGGAGATGGCCAGGGCAGGATTTATTCAGTCCCTATACCGTGGGATTCGCGAGCGCTCTTCTGATTTCCGGTTTGATGTTTTTGCACGTCAATATCTTCCCGTCCCTCCCCGCGACGAGCAAGACCAGATTGTGCGCTACCTCGACTGGCAGGTGTCGAAAATCAACCGGTTGATCGCGGCGAAGCGGAAGCAAATCGAATTGCTGAAGGAACACAAAGAAGCTTTCATCAATACCGCCGTGACTAGAGGAATCGTTGGCGATATTCCGCTAAAAGAAAGTGGAATGCAATGGCTTCCAAAGATACCTGCGCATTGGAAACCCGTCCCTGCAAAGGCATTATTCAGAAATATTTCTGAATTACGTCATGAAGATGACCCGATGCTTGCAGCGACTCAGAAGTATGGGCTCATAGAACAAGCAGAGTACATGAGGCGGGAAAACCGTAGAATTGTGCTCGCTAACGACAACCTTGACAAATGGTTACACGTAGAACCGAATGACTTTATTATCAGTTTACGCAGTTTTCAAGGTGGTCTGGAAAAATGTGATAAACCCGGTTGTGTTACTTGGCACTACGTTGTTCTGCGGCTTCAACAGTATGTGTATTCTCCATTCTACAAATGGTTCTTTAAGTCTGCTTCGTACATTGGCGCTTTACAAAAAACATCTGACTTTATTCGTGATGGACAGGACTTGCGCTTTTCAAACTTTATTAAAGTCGGGTTATTTGTTATCCCCATGGCTGAACAAGTCGAAATTGCAGACCGGTTGGATTCAGAAATACCCAAATACCAAAAAGCGATAGACACCCTTGAAAAGGAGATCCAACAAATAATCGAATATCGCACCCGCCTGATTTCTGACGTGGTCACGGGGCAAATTGATGTTAGAGGCGTCGAGGTGCCAGACTTCATATATGCTGAAGATACTGATAGTAAGCAGATGGATGAAGCTGAAGAATATATGGGGGTAAAATAATGTCTGATTCTAAGGCAAGCGGCTATATTTCACAGTTGACATTCAATAATGGGCAGACAATTGATATACGAAAAAATGATATTGTCATTTTCGTTGGTCCAAATAATGCAGGAAAAAGTCAATCTTTGAAAGATATATACGCATTATCAAAGGAACCGACTCCTAGCATAGTAATATCAGATGTCCAAATCAAAAAAGAATACGGATCCGTTCGTGCTGTGTTAGACGGTATTTCTCCTGCACAAATAAGCGGATCACATTCAATTTATAAACTATTAAACGAACAAATTGGCTATAGTGAGCCTATGGAAGACGTATTTAAGGCAACTAAAAATCTTGGATTCTTGCATTCAGCTTTTGTCATAAACTTAGATACAGCTGCTCGCCTTAATATTTGCCAGCCTCCAAACTCAATATCCCGCCATGAAGCCAAAACTCACCCCATTCATTTTGCTGCTTTCAACGGAGAATATCGACGCTGGTTATCCGCAAACTTCAAAAAAGCCTTTAACTACGACCTCATCCCATATACCACAAATGGTGCTACGATTCCATTGTGTATGGGAGACCCCGTGACGTTTTCGGAGAGATATGAAGATGAACAAGCGCGCCAGGAAGCATATAGTGATATTCTTAGTACATATAAGCAGGTACAAAATCAAGGTGATGGCATAAAAAGCTTTGTTGGCATACTATTATTTTTAATGTTGGATTACTATCACACTTATCTCATTGACGAGCCCGAATCGTTCCTACATCCACCACAAGCGCGTATTATGGGACAGATTATTGGGGAAGCGCTTTCTGATGAACAACAAGCGTTTATTTCAACACACAGTGAAGATATCATCAAGGGGCTTATTGAAACTTGTCCTGGCAGGATAAAGATTATACGCATTACACGAGATAATGATACAAACAAGTTTTCAGTCCTTAATCATGATCAATTTTTTTCTATATGGAACGATCCTTTACTGCGTTATTCCAATATTATGTCCAGTCTATTCCATAAAACTGTCGTTCTCTGTGAAAGTGATTCGGATTGTCGTTTCTACTCCATTGTTGAAAGCCACTTAAAGCACAAAGCTGGAAGATACTCCGAAACCCTTTTTGTCCATTGCGGTGGAAAACATAGAATGGCAAAGATTATCACCGCATTACGAGCACTCGATGTAAATATAAAACTGATTTCTGATATCGATGTTCTGAATGATAAAGAGGTATTCAAGGGGATTATCGAAGCATTTAGAATGGATTGGAGCACAATCGAAAGAGATTATATCACGTTGGTTTCAAATCTGCACAGTCCTAAGGAACAAATAGAAAGGGTATCCGCTAAGCGGTGTATTGACAGCGTCTTTAATTCTTCTCAAGGAAAGTATCTTTCGAATAATGAGATCAGTTTAATTAAAGAACAAGTAAAGACTATCTCAAAGTGGAAAGCATTGAAAGACGCTGGCTCAAATGCACTTCCACGTGGTGACGCCAATATCGCGTTTGCCCGAATAAATCAATTGTGCAAAAACAATGGCATATTCATTGTGACCGTTGGAGAACTCGAATGCTTTGTCAAAGCTGTCGGTGGCCATGGTCCCGAATGGGTAAACACCGTTCTTGAATCTTATCCAGATCTGGATGCTGATATATATACCGATGCAAGAGACTTTATCAGTGCAATGGAACTATAGGGGAGGTAGCATCATGTTTACGAATACTTCCGAATCCGGCCTCGAAAGCCTGATTGTGAAGTGGCTTGTCGAGCAGAATCATTACGAACAGGGACATAGCCATGACTACAACATGGAATACGCCCTGGACACCGTGCGCCTCCTCCGCTTTTTGAAAGACACCCAGCCACAAGCCGTGGAAAAGCTGCAGCTGGAAACCCACCCGCTCAAGCGCGCACAGTTTCTCTCCCGCGTGCGGGATGAGATCACCAAGCGCGGCATCATTGACGTGCTGCGCAAGGGCGTCAAGGTCTACCCGGCCAGCCTGGTGATGTTTTACATGACGCCCAGCGTGAATAACCCCACCGCCGCGCAGCTGTATGCCAAGAACATATTCAGCGTCACGCGCCAGCTACACTTCTCCCCCGATGCAACCAAGCTGTCGCTGGACCTTTGCATTTTCATCAATGGCCTGCCGGTGATCACCTTCGAGCTGAAAAACCAGCTCACCAAACAGAACGTGGATGACGCGGTCTATCAGTATCAGCATGACCGCAGCCACAAGGAGCTGCTGTTCCAATTTACGCGCTGCATGGTTCACTTTGCGGTGGATGATGCGCAGGTGAAGTTCTGTACTCGCCTGCAGGGAAAGGAAAGTTGGTTCCTCCCCTTCAACAAGGGATACAAGGACGGCGCGGGCAATCCGCCGAACCCGGACGGCCTGATGACGGATTACCTGTGGAAGCGAATCCTCACCAAGGAGATGCTTTCCCGCATCATTGAAAACTACGCCGCCCTGATCGAGGAAAAGGACGAGGAAACCGGCAAGCCCAAATACAAACAGATTTTTCCGCGCTATCATCAACTGATGGCGGTGGAAAGCCTGCTGGCGGACGTCAAAGCCCATGGCGTAGGCAAGCGGTATCTGATCCAGCACAGCGCGGGAAGCGGCAAATCCAACTCGATTGCATGGCTGGCGCACCAGCTCACCGGGCTGGAGGATGCGCAGGGGAATCTGCTGGTGGATTCCGTCATTGTAGTTACCGACCGCGTGATTCTGGACAAGCAAATCCGCGACAATATCCGCCAGTTTGCACAGGTGGGCAAACTGGTTGCCTGGGCGGAGAGCTCCGGCGACCTGCGCAAGGCCATTGAGGATGGACGCCGCATCATCATCACCACCATTGAGAAGTTCCCGTATGTGCTGCCCGAGATCAGCGAAGATCACAAGGACCGGCATTTTGCCATCATCATCGACGAAGCGCATTCCAGCCAGAACGGCAAGACCGCGGGCAAAATGAACATGACGCTTTCCGCCATCATGGCCGACCCGGATATGGACAACGAGGATAAGATCAATGCCATGTGTGAGGGCAAAAAGCTACTGACCAACGCCAGCTATTTTGCCTTCACCGCCACACCGAAGAACAAGACGCTGGAAACCTTCGGCACCCTGGTTGTCGATGCATATGGTATCCCGATTCTCAACGAGAAGGGCGAGGTACAGCACCGGCCGTTCCACGTGTACACCATGAAGCAGGCCATTGAGGAAGGCTTTATTCTGGACGTGCTCAAATACTACACGCCCATCGACAGCTATTACCGGCTCAAAAAAATCGTGGAAGATGACCCGATGTTCGACAAGAAAAAGGCGCAGAAAAAACTCCGCGCCTTTGTGGAAAGCCAGTCGTTTACCATCGCCGAAAAGGCGGACATGATGGTCAGCCACTTTCACGATCAGGTCATCGCCAAGGGAAAGATCGGCGGCCAGGCCCGGGCCATGATCATCACCAGCAGCATCGAGCGTTGCATCGATTATTACCATGCGTTGAACAGGTGTCTGGCCAACCGGCGCAGCCCCTACAAGGCGATCATCGCTTTTTCGGGCGAAAAGCAGCTGGACGAGCATCGGCCGCCCGTCACCTCTGCTGGACTGAATGGCTTTTCGGACGCGGCCATTCCTAAGACCTTCAAGAAGGACCCCTATCGTTTTCTCATCGTGGCGGATATGTTTCAGACCGGCTATGACGAGCCACTGCTGCACACCATGTATGTGGATAAGATGCTCTACGACATCAAGGCGGTGCAGACGCTCAGCCGTCTGAACCGGGCATGTCCGAAAAAATACGACACCTTTGTGCTGGACTTTTTCAACAATCCGGACGACATCATCCAGTCTTTCTCCCGGTACTACAAGACCACGCTGTTGTCCGGTGAGACCGACCCAAACAAGCTGTACGACCTGATTGCCGAAATGGAGACAGACCAGGTATACTCGGACGAGCAGGTGGAACAGCTGGTGAATCGGTATCTGGATGGCGCGGACCGCGACCAGCTGGACCCGGTGCTGGATGCCTGTGCCGCCCTGTATAAGCAGCTTGAAACGGATAGACAGATCAAGTTCAAGAGCGCGGCAAAGGGTTTTGTGCGCACCTACGGCTTCCTAAGCGCTATTTTGCCCTATGGCAATCCCGAGTGGGAAAAGCTGTCGATCTTCCTGAACATGCTGATTCAAAAGCTGCCCTCTCCGCAGGAGGACGACTTTGCACAGGGCATTTTGGAGGCCATTGATCTGGACAGTTATCGCATTGAGAAGCGGGAAACCATTTCATTGATTCTTCCCGATGAAGACGCCGAGGTCGGTCCTGTTCCTACCAGCACTGCCAAAGGAAAACAGGAGCCGGAAATGGACCTGCTCAGCGCGATACTCTCCGATTTCAATGACATGTTTGGCAATATCAAATGGAATGATGCGGACAACGTCCGCCGCCAGATCCTGGAGATTCCCGGCATGGTCAGCCGTGACGAACAGTATCAGAATGCCATGCGCAACAGCGACAAGCAGGAGGCGCGCACTGAAAGCGACCGAGTGTTGCAGAAGGTCATCTTCTCAATCATGGCAGACAACATGGAACTGTTCAAGCAATTCACGGACAATCCCGAATTCAAAAAATGGCTGAGCGACTTGGTGTTCAATTTAACCTATAACAAGGAGGGAAAGCCGTATGCCAGAGCATGAAAATATCACTGCGGGGAGATAGTTTTTCTTGACCGAGATAAGTTCATAGGCGAATATGTCTGTTAACTATTTTGGTCTCTATAAATTGAGGATTGTCAACATGAAGGGAAAGAATTGACGATGAGTACCACACTTCCTCAAGTATGCTGTTTCCCATATCTGCACCTCCTTGCGGTGTGACACTATGCCATAGAATCCGCAGATAGTCCACATAACAAAGTGTGAACGAAATCAGTGTCTAAAACAAACATGAGCACACAACTGACTGTAAGCCTGTTGTGTGCTCTATTGCGTTATCCGACATTCGAAGCAGACGGCTTATTGTCCGTAGCATCGATCAATACGGCAAATACTTTCAATGGTTTCCAAAGAAACGAAACCGTTTCGTTTCAGACGGGCAATGATATTTGCGGAAAAACCCGCTTTCTTTTG
>CAUDEL010000041.1:0-27508 GCA_958448555.1 uncultured Eubacteriales bacterium
GGTTGCGGACCTGCGGGCCCTCCAAACCTCCCGGAAAGTGTTTGTCAGCAGTCTGAGCCGTGATTCCCAGCGGGAATCACGCAGACCGTTGAAAAAACCCCTGATTTTGGGGAAAGCCGCGTTTCTTGCGCCCTTCGGGCGCTCGCAACGCTCGGGGAAAATGCTGCGGCATAAGGCTTTGGGGCTCTGCCCCAAACCCCGGCAGGGGGATGATCCCCCTGCACCCCGCACTTTGTCAGCAGCCTGGCCGTGATTCCCAGCGGGAATCACGGTTTTTTATGCCGAGACAGGCATAATCAGGCGGGCATAGTGAATGGCCTGCCCACTTGCGTCCACGTGGCTGAGAAGCTGCTGGGAAAACAGATCGTCCGAGGCATGAAGGCCATGGCGCCTCCCATAATCCTTGAGCGCATCGAGCAGTACCTGCGCGTTGAAATCTCCGTTTTCAAGGCGAAACAGGCAGCCGACCGCACAGGTGGCGTCAATGCAGCGAAACTGGTCCTTGGGGACGCCGATCAGCTCCGCGTCCTCCTCGAAAAAAAGGATCCCTTTTGTGAGGCGGCTGGGAGATCCCTCCAGCGATTCACGGTTGATGAGCGTTGTATATGCCGTCAGGGAAAGCGCCTCGAACAGGCGCTTGAGAAGCGCATCCTTCGGAAGACAGTTCCACATGGCAAGAACGGACGGATACTCAAGCAGGTATACCCGGCCCAGGGATATACGGCAGGGCCGCATCAATTCCTCCTGCGCCGTCTTCAGGGTCAGACAGGCCGTTTGCATGCGGGCCAGGATATGGTTGTAGCAGTTGATGTTGCGCTGCATTTCCAGGATCTTTTGCTCATAGAGCGCAATCAAGTCCTCCTGGGCTGTGCCGGAGTAGACGCGCTGAATCTCCTCCAGTGAAAAGCCCTGGCTTTTGAGCCTTTTGATGTTTGAGATGCGCTGGATATCCGCCTGCTCAAAAACGCGGTAGCCATTTCCGCTTTGCCGCTTTGGATGCAAAAGCCCTCTTTTTTCGTAAAAGCGAAGCGCCTCATCGCTGAGGTCAAACGCTCTGGAAAGCGTCCCGATAGAAATCTTCATCCTTTCCCCCTCAAAAAAACCTCGCTGCTTGAGCTTGGAAACGCTTGACTGTCAAGCTGCTTGAGCCATTATACTGTAAGTGTACACGATGAACGCCAAAATGACAAGGCCGTGACGGAGTTGAAAGGCGTTTTTTCGCGGACATGGTTGTGAAAAATGTATCAAAGTTAGGCAGGGGAACAAGGAACGGATGGCTACGCGCACAAAATGCGCGCGTCATAAATACAATTTTGGGGGTATACACCATGAGGAAACTTCTGGCTCTGTTGCTGATGGCAACACTTGTGCTGGGTGTGGCCGCTCCCGCCAGCGCGGAGTGGGTCCGCCCGACGCAAACCATTGAAACCTGGGACGAGGAAGTCGATTTCGTCATCGTGGGCTTTGGCCTGGCTGGCGCTGCCGCCGCTGTGGAAGCGCACGATATCGACCCCGAGGCCAATGTGGTCGTTCTGGAGAAGATGCCCGAATCGCTTGCGGGCGGCAATTCCATCGCTTCCGGCCAGACCTTCATCGTGCCTTCTGAGAACGGCGTGTCCGAATTCAAGAAGTACCTGGAGGCCTGCAACGAGCCCAACCCCATCCCCGAGGAGTATCTTGACTGGCTCGTCAACGGCTTCGCCTCCCAGCTTGCCTGGATCGAGAGCGTGGCTGACAGCGCCGGCTATGAGGCCGGTTACGTGGGCGGCGGCGAACTGAAGTGGGGCAGCCTGGTGGTTGAGTTTGACACCTTCCCTGGCAGCGTGTTTGAAGGCACCAGCGCCCACCTGCGCAAGAAGAACTCCGGCGCCTTTGAGAACGGCGGCGTGTGGCGCTGCTTCGCCGAGGCTGCCAAGGTGCGCGAGATTGAAGTCCGCTACGAGAACCCCGCCATCGCCCTGGTGCAGGACCCCGTCACCCGCGAAGTGAGCGGCGTGGTGGCCCTGGATGCCGACGGCAACGAGTACACCATCAAGAGCAAGAAGGGCGTCCTGCTCGCCTGCGGCGGCTACGAGAACAACCTCGAGATGCAGCGTGACTTCCACGGCATGGACGAAGTCTACACCGCCGGCACCCCCGGCAACACCGGCGACGGCATCAAGATGCTCATGGAAGCCGGCGCCAAGATCTGGCACATGAAGAACCAGACCCAGTCCGGCGGCTTCTGGCTGGGCATCAAGGTGCCGGAGTACGAATCCACCTTCATGCGCAACTTCGACATGCCCGGCAATTCCTGGATTGAGGTTGCCTCCGACAACACCCGCTTCTACAACGAGTCCTACGGCTATCACCGCCAGCACATGAAGTACATGGAGTATGGTCGCTATGTCGACCTGCCCCACGAGCGCGCCCTGCCCGTGCACCTCATCTTTGACGAATCCACCCGCGAGGCCGGCTCCATCGCCAGCCAGTGGCTGAGCTGGCCCACCACCACCGAGGGCTACACCTGGTCCAATGACAACCTGGCCGAAATCGAAAAGGGCTGGATCATCAAGGCCGATACCATCGAGGAGCTGGCGGAGAAGATCGGCCGCGACCCCGTCGAATTGCAGGCTGCCATCGATCGCTATAACGAGATGTGCGAAAAGGGCGTGGACGAGGACTTCGGCCGCGATCCTGAAACCATGGCTCCCATCGAGAAGGCGCCCTTCTACGCCGTGGCGCTGACCCCCACCCTCGTGGCCACCACCGGCGGCGCCAAGCGCGACACCGACGGCCGCGTGCTGGACTGGAACGAGAACCCCATCCCCGGCCTCTATGAGGCTGGTGAGCTGGGCAGCTACGTGTCCAACCTCTACCAGAACGGCGTGTTCCTCTCCGAAGCCATGCTCTCCGGCCGTGCCGCTGCGCAGACCGCATTTGGCGGCGAGTCCGAGATCAAGGAAGTCGAGAAGGAAGAAGCAACGGGTCCCGCGTGGGCTGAGGCGGCCGACGGCGAGTACGTCGCGGTTGTGGACGGCCTGCACGACAAGATCGAGGTCAAGATGACCGTCGAGGGCGGCAAGCTGACCGGCATCACCATCGGCGAGGGCCGCTCCGAGATGCTCATCACCGACGAGCAGCTGGCCGAGTATGTCGGCGCTGTGATCGACAGCCAGAGCACCGATGTGGACGTCATCGCCGGCGCAACCATCGACTGCCAGGCGATTGCCACCGCGCTGATCCAGGCGTTTGCCGAGTAAACCAAAATCTTCAAGCCCCGCACAGCAATCCCGCTGTGCGGGGCTGTTGGTATGAAAGAACTGCCTAATTCCAATATAAAAATAGGGTATAAATGACCATTGACAAGCGATTGACAAGTTAATATCATAGCTTGTGGCTTATCCCTGCAAGAACAATCGTATTATGGGAGGTATGCTTGATGAAAAGGTTATTGTCCGTTCTCTTGAGCCTGACGCTTTTGCTCTCCGTGAGCGCGGGTGCCTGCGCTGAGGCTGCTGAAACGTCCGTGTTGCAGACGCAGGTGCTGGTCATTGGCGGCGGCGGGGCCGGTATCTCCGCGGCGATCGCGGCCGCCGAGGAAGGCGCGGATGTCCTGCTGATTGAGAAGCTGGGCTATCTGGGCGGCGCGACGATCATCTCCGGCGGCAAGATCCCGGCGGCCAACAGCAAACAGCAGGAGGAAAAGGGCATCGAGGACAGCGTTGAGGCGCTTGCCCGCGACATCCTGCGCCCCTCAAACTACAGCGCCCGTCAGGAGCTTGTGTACACGGTCGCCGAAAACGCGACGCCTGTAGCCGAATGGCTGGAGAGCATGGGCGTGGTTTGGACGCTGATGGATTCTCTCTACTATGGTCAGACTGAATACCGCATGCTCAACGCCGAGGGCAACGGCGCCGGCATGACGTCCAAGATGATTGACCACCTCAACAGCCTTGAGAATGTGACGGTCATGCTCGAGACCACCGGAACAGGCCTCATTACCAATCAGGCCAACGAGGTTATCGGCGCGACGGCCGAGGGCAAAGACGGCGAGATGGTGATTTACGCCGACAATGTGGTCCTTGCGACCAGCGGCTTTGCGGCCAACAAGGAAATGCTTGAGAAGTACATCCCTGAGATCGTGGACGCCTATCCCATGGTCGCCCCGGGCGCCACTGGCGAGGGCATCCTCTGGGGCATGGAGCTGGGCGCTGCGGTTGAGAACATGCACGCCTATCAGGGCTACGGCTTCTACTGTGAGGGCGTGGGCGCCATGGACCAGGGGCTTGCCGACCGCGGCGGCATCATGGTCAACCTCAACACCGAGCGCTTCTGCGACGAGCACAACGGCTATTCCCAGATTGCGCCTCACGTGATCGCCCAGCCCGAGCATCATGTGTATCTGATCTTTGACGAGGCCAACGCCCAGCAGACAGACCTGAGCGCCTACGAGGAGAAGGGCCTGCTCATCAAGGCCGATACCGTCGCCGAGCTGGCGGAAAAGACCGGCCTGGATGCCGAGAAGCTGGAGAAGGTCGTGGAGGAATACCGCGAGGGCATCGAGAAGGGCGAGGACAAGTTCAACCGCACGCTTCTTCCCGAATCGTTCGAGGCTCCCTTCTACGCCATCTATATGACTGCCGACCTGCGCCATACCCAGGGCGGCCTGGTGACGGACGTGGCGGCTCATGTGCTGACCGAGGACAACGAGGTGATCCAGGGCCTCTATGCGGCCGGCGGCGTGACCGAGGGCTTCTCCACCCGCGCCGGTGCGGACTATATGTCCGGCAACGGCTTGCTGCAGGCGCTGGTCTTTGGCAGGATCGCCGGTGAGCGTGCCGCGACCGAGACCCGCGGCGCTCAGGAATATGTGCCCTATACTGGCACCGGCCTGGACAACTACAAGGACTGATCCTAACTGGCAGGCCGCGAAGAGCTTTCTTCGCGGCCTGCGAAGCTTTGCGCCGGGCGGGCGTCTCCGCCTGGACTAGAGAAAGGGAAACGCGATGAACCGATACGATCCGCCTTTGATTCTCCAGCGCGCCGATCCCTGCATCCTGCTCTCCGAGGATGGGTATTACTACTTCACGGCAACGGTGCCGGCCTTTGATCTCATCGAGCTGCGGCGCGCCCGCAGCATAGAGGAGCTTGCCGCGGCGCGGCCAAAGGTGGTCTGGCGCCGCCATGAGGACGGCCCCATGAGCCGCTACATCTGGGCCCCTGAGCTTCACCGCATCGACGGGAAATGGATGATCTATTTTGCGGCCGCCCAGGCCGAGCCGGACGAGCACGGGGTCTTCGATCACCGCATCTACGCGCTTGCCAATGATGCCCAAAACCCGATGGAGGGGCGCTTTGAGGAATGTGGGCAGATTCAGACGGGGATGGAGAGCTTTTCGCTGGACGCGACGAGCTTCTCTTCCGGGGGCCAGCGCTACTTTGTATGGGCCCAGCGCGACTACGCCATCCCCGGCAACAGCAACCTCTATATTGCGCGCATGCGGTCGGCGACGGATCTGGAGCTGCCCGGCGTACTGCTCTCAAGGCCCGAATATGACTGGGAATGTCAGGGCTTTTTGGTCAATGAGGGCCCGTCGGTGCTGCGCCATCACGGCAGGCTCTACCTGACCTATTCCGGCAGCGCTACCGATGAGCGCTATGCCATGGGCATGCTGGAGGCGCAGGAGGGGACAGACCTGCTGGACCCCGCGAGCTGGAAAAAGAGCCCGCGGCCGGTGATGACAACCGATGAGGCGCATCAAATCTATGGCCCCGGCCATAACAGCTTTACGCGGGACGCGCAGGGACGCGACCTTCTGGTGTTCCACGCCCGTCCCTATCCGGGCTTCCGTGGCTCTCCCCTGGGCGATCCCAACCGCAATACCTATGTCTGGCCCGTTTCGTACGACGGAAATGACCGCCCGGTATTTGCCTGACAAGCCTGTCTTCCCGGCAGCCGCTTCATGCGGCCGCCGTTTTTTTACATGAAAAGAGGCCCCACGCAGGGCGGCTTATGAAGCCGAGCAGGAAACGGAAGGCATCATGCAGAAAAGAAAACTCACTGGCGGTGCGCAAAGAGAGCGCCGCCGGGCCGGATTTGATTTGCGTTAAGCGAAAGAAGGGGAAACGCATGCCGCTTCAGATGGTCAGAAACGATATCACCAGGATGCAGGTGGACGCTATCGTCAACGCTGCCAATTCATCGCTGCTTGGAGGGGGCGGCGTGGACGGGGCGATCCACCGCGCCGCGGGGCCTGGGCTGACGGCGGCGTGCAGGGCCCTCGGCGGATGCGCTGTGGGGGAGGCGAAGCTGACCGCAGGATACGAATTGCCGTGCCGGTATGTCATTCATACGGTAGGCCCCGTCTGGCAGGGCGGAGAGCACGGGGAACGGGCCCTGCTTGCCTCCTGCTATCGCCGCTCGCTGGAGCTGGCCCGGCAACATGGCTGCGAAACCATCGCCTTTCCGCTGATTTCCACGGGCGCCTATGGCTATCCCAAGCCACAGGCGATGCAGGTGGCCGTTGAAACCATCGTGCAGTTTTTGATGGAAAACGACATGACGGTCTACCTTGTCGTCTTTTCCAAGGACGCGCTTATGGTTGGCGGGAAGCTGTTTGGTCAGGTAACTGCATACATCGATGACGTGTATGTCGATACGCACCTGGACCTTGCCAGGGAAGAGGCACGCCGGATCTTCCGTGCCAACTATCTGCCGGAGCAGGAACCCTGTCCCACGCCTCCGGCGGCACTTCCCCCGGAGAAGGAAGGAAAGCCCACGGCGCGGCCGGTTAGGGATGGGGAGCAGCAATGCGCAGACGCCGCCGACTGCCAACAGGCCAACGCTGGCCCCCGGCTGCTGCGCAGGATCAGATGCAGGCCGGACGCCCAATCCTCCCGCAGGGACATCGCATCGGAGCAAAAATGCTATGCATGCCCTCCGGCGGCAGCGCCGATCGGGCTGGAAAAAAGGCTGGAGGAAATTGACGAGAGCTTTTCGCAGATGCTCATACGCAAGATCGATGAAAAGCGGATCACGGACGCCGTCTGCTACAAGCGGGCCAACATCGACCGGCGGCTGTTTCATAAGATCAAGACCAACCCGGATTACAAGCCGGGCAAACAGACGGTGATGGCCTTTGCCATCGCACTGGAGCTTCCTCTTGAGGAAACGCGGGAGCTGATGATGAAGGCTGGCTTTGCCCTCTCTCACAGCAGCAAGGCCGATATCGTGGTGGAATATTTCATCATGAACAGAAATTACAACATTTTTGAGCTCAACGAGGTCCTCTTTGATCTGGACCTGCAGCCGCTGGGCTGCTGACATGCTCCGCAGAAAAGCCGCATTTGTCGCCCGTCAGGCGACCACAGCCGCGATGCAGCCTGCTATACTGTCCCCGTAAAACAAAACGGGGAGGTAAGAGCATGAAAAAGGGCTTGACGGAACTGGTTTTCATTCTGGATCAGAGCGGCTCCATGTTTGACCTGGCGGGAGATACCATCGGCGGCTTCAACGCCATGATCGGCCGGCAGAAAAAGGAGCCGGGGGAGGCGCTTGTCTCCACCGTCCTGTTCAACAACGCAAGCGTAGTCATCCATGACCGGGTATCGCTCGATCAAATTCCGCCGCTGACGGAGCGGCAATACAGGCCAAGCGGATGCACGGCGCTTCTGGATGCCATTGGCGGCGCGGTTCACCACATCCGCAATGTGCATAAATACGCGCGGCCCGAGGACATTCCCGAGCATACGCTGTTTGTCATCACCACCGACGGCATGGAAAACGCGAGCCGAACCTATTCCATCGATCGGGTCAGGGAGATGATTAAGCGGCAGAAGGACGAGCACGGGTGGGAATTCCTGTTTCTGGGCGCGAACATCGACGCCGTCAAGACGGCCGGCAGCTTCGGCATCGACGCCGACCGCGCCGCCAATTACTGCGGCGACAGCCAGGGAACGCGGCTTACCTATGACGCGGTCGGCAGCGCGGTCAGCGTTGTCCGGGCCTGCGCGCCGCTGAAAAGTGGGTGGAAAAAGCAAGTCGAGGAGGACCACAAAAACAGAACATAAGGCCGATTTGCAAAGAGGCCGATGTCCCCGGGTTCTCCCGGGGTTCTTTATATAAAAAAGTCCGCCGGCTTTCTTCCGAAAACCGGCGGACATGTGGCGGAGAGTTAGGGATTTGAACCCTAGTACGGCTATCAACCGTAACACGATTTCCAGTCGTGCGCCTTCGACCACTCAGCCAACTCTCCCTGGTCGATCCGCTGTGTCAATCACAGCGTTGGATATTATAGCAGCTTCTTGCCATACTGTCAAGTTTTTTGCTTAAAAAGGGAGGAGTTTAGGCGGCGGCCGCCCGGCCATGCGGGAGTGGCGGCCGCCAGGGTTTACTTTTCCAGAATCCGGCTGAGGAATTCGCGCGTCCTGGGCTGGCGGGGATGGACGAAGATGTCTTCCGGGGCGCCATCCTCGGCGATAACGCCCGCATCCATGAAGATGACACGGCGGCTCACATCCCGCGCAAAGGCCATCTCATGCGTGACCACGAGCATGGTCAGCCCTGACGCCGCCAGCTCACGCATGACGCCGAGCACTTCGCCGACCATCTCGGGGTCAAGCGCGCTGGTAGGCTCGTCAAAAAGGAGCACTTCCGGGTCCATGGCCAGAGCGCGGGCGATGGCCACGCGCTGCTTCTGGCCGCCGGAAAGCTGGGCCGGACGCGCGTCGCGGTAGGGGGCCATGCCGACCTTTTCCAGATAAAACAGCGCCTTTTCCTCAGCCTCTCGCCGGCCTCGCCTCAGCACACGAACCTGCCCGGCGATGCAGTTTTTCAATACGCTCATGTTGCCAAAGAGGTTGAAGCTCTGAAACACCATTCCGACCTTGGCGTGGTATTGGGGCCGGTTCCATTCCGTTTCGGCGTTTTTGCCATGAAAGAGGATGGTCCCGGCGCTGGGCTGCTCCAGAAAGTTGATGCACCGCAGCAGGGTGCTTTTTCCGCTGCCGCTGGAGCCGATGATGCTGACGACATCGCCCTGGGAGACATCAAAGGAGATGTCGCGGAGCACCTCGTGATCGCCGAAGCTTTTTTTCAGATGACTCACGCTGAGAATGGGGAATGAGAGGTCAGTCATTTGGCACGCCTCCTTCCTTGGGCACGACGATGGACGCCTTGGAATCGCTCTGGGAGCCGTAGATGATGTAGTTGGTCTTGCCGTCCATCTTGCGCTCCAGCACACGAAGAAGCCGGGTCACGGTGAAGGTCAGCACCAGGTAGATGCATGCGGTGATAAAAAAGACCTCGAAATAGCGCAGATAGGTGCCCGCCGCCGATTTGCTCATGAAGAACAGTTCGTTGACGGAGATGACGTTAAGGACGCTGGAATCCTTGATGTTTACAACAAATTCGTTGCCGATGGAGGGCATGATGTTGCGCACCGCCTGCGGCAGCACCACGTGAATCATGCTTTGCCAGTGCGTCATGCCAATGGCGCAGGCGGCCTCCTTCTGGCCCTTGTCGACGCTGATGATGCCGCCGCGGACGATTTCGGCCATATAGGCGCCCGTATTGACCGAAACGATCAGCACAGCCGCCACCAGCACCGGCATCCTCAGGCCCATCTGCATGCAGCCGTAGTAGATAACCATGGCCTGGACGATCATGGGCGTGCCGCGAAAGACCTCGATGTAGACGTTGAGCAGGGCCGAAAGCACCTTGAGCGGAATCCGGCGATACCATGGGTCGCGGGGGGAGAGGGGAATGGTGCGCAGAATGGCGACCAGAAGGCCGATCACAAAACCGATGACGGTACCGGTGATGGCCACCAGCAGCGTGACGCCCACGCCGCCCAGAAAGAGCATCCCGTACTTATCCAAAATGAAGCCGACCCAGCCGAAAAAGGTGGTTGGTAAAGCAGACATCAGGGCAACTCCTTTATCGAAAACGCACAGTTTTGCAGCCGTCAAAGGGAGCGCGCCGCGTCAGGCGGCGCGCTCCAAAGGCTTACTGGTTGAGCGGCTGACGCTCCTTGGCGCCGGCCATCAGCTCCTCACGGGTCTGATCGTCGATGCCGGCAAGGATCTCGTTGATGGGCGCAAGCAGCTCGCTGCCCTTCGCCAGCCCGACGGCGATGGAGGTATCGGCCTCGGAGGCTTCAAAACCAGCACCGTCGGCGAATTTGATGTAGGTCAGGTCGGGGTTGGCCGTGGTATCCGCCTGCGCGCCGTCCTCCTCCGCCACGTAGCCGTCAACCGCGCCGCTCTGCACGGCCACGATCATGGCCGGGAAGGTCTCCATGGCCATCGCCTTGTTGACGCCCGGGATCTGGTCGATAACGGTGTAATGGAAGGTGTTGAGTTGGCCGGTGATAACGGCGCCGCTGAGCTCATCGAGGGTGGTGGCGGAAGCGAAGGGGCTGTCCTTTTTGACGACCACAACCAGCTTGTTGGTGCGGTAGGGATCGCTGAAATCAAGCGTGGCCTTGCGCTCCTCGGTCGGGCTCATGCCGGCGATGATGGCGTCAAACGCGCCGCTCATCACGCCCATGGGCAGGCCGTCCCATTCCGTCTTGACGATGACGAGCTCCTTGCCCAGCCCCTCCGCGATGCGCTTGGCAATCTGCACGTCGTAGCCGTCCGCGTATCCGCCGCCGCCCTCAATGGGCACGGTATATTCGCTCTCCTCGGCCTGCGTCCAGTTATAGGGAGCATAGTTACATTCCATGCCCACGCGGAAGGTGCCTTCCGCAAGGGCGGCCGTGCAGGAAACCAGCATGAGAGCCGCCAGGATGACCGCCAGAACCTTTTTCATTGTGCCTGTTCCTCCTTGTTCGTAATGAAAAAAGCAACAACGGCATGCGCCATTGCTGCTTTGTTTCACATGATGATGGAAACGTGCGAATAGCGCTCCACGGCATGCGCCGTGACAGTCGGCGGGATCTTCTCCCGACGCCCAGCACCCGGCCGCTTGCCCGGCCGGCGCTTCGGCGGCTTTCCCTTTCGCGCGCGGTCACGGCCCGGCGAGGGGCTACCGCGCGGTACTGATGTCAGCCGCGCCTCTATTCCTCTGACGCGGATGTCGCGTCAAATTCTCCCTTATTGTACACCCCTTTTGGGGCATGTCAAGGGGGAGGAGGACAAAATGCAGGTGAAATACATCATTTTTCCGCCGGTGGAAGCATGCTTAGAGAAATACGCTGCTTTTTTAGGTCCACGTCCAGAACCCAGACCTTGATGACATCGCCCACCTTCACCACCTCGGACGGATGACGGATGAAGCGGTTGCTCATGCGGCTGATGTGCACAAGCCCGTCCTGGTGCACGCCGATGTCCACAAAGGCGCCGAAGTCAATCACGTTTCTCACCGTGCCCATCAATTCCATCCCGGCGGCAAGATCCTTGATGTCCAGCACGTCGGTGCGCAAAATGGGCCTGGGGAGGTCGTCGCGCGGGTCCCGTCCGGGCTTTTGCAACTCGCGGATGATGTCCTGGAGGGTGGGTTCGCCCACGCCCAGCGCCGCGGCAAGCGTTCCCAGCCCCTGCGCCTCGACCCGGGCCGATAGATCGCCCAGCCCTCCCGTGCGGATGTCCTCCAGCCGGTAGCCCAGCCGTTCCAGCAACGCCCTGGCCGCGTCGTAGCTCTCGGGATGGACGGCGGTGGCGTCCAGCGCGTTCCTGCTGTCACGCACGCGCAGGAAGCCCGCGCATTGCTCAAACGCCTTCGGGCCCAGCTTGGGGACTTTTTTGAGCTGCGCGCGGCTGGCAATGCCGTTTTCCTCACGGTAGGCCACGATGCTCTTGGCCAGCGCCGGACCGATGCCCGCCACATGGGAAAGCAGGGGAGCCGAGGCCGTGCTCACCTCCACGCCCACGCTGTTGACGCAGGCCTCCACCACGCCGTCCAGCGCCTCCTCAAGCTGGCTTTCCTTGAGATCGTGCTGGTACTGTCCCACTCCGATGGCCTTGGGGTCGATCTTCACCAGCTCCGCAAGCGGGTCCTGCATGCGCCGGGCGATGCTGACCGCGCTGCGCAGGGACACGTCAAACTGGGGAAACTCCTCTGCCGCCAGCTTGCTGGCGGAATAGACCGAAGCCCCGGCCTCGCTGACGATCATGTATGCGGCGCCCTGCGGCAACTGCGGCAGCAGGGACGCAATGAATTGCTCGGCTTCGCGCGAGGCAGTCCCGTTGCCAATGGCAATGGCCGTCACGCCAAAGCGGCGGCACATCTCAACGATGTCCCTGCGTGCGCGTGCCTTGGCGGCCTCTTGCCCCGGAAGCGTAAAATGCCCCACGCCGGTCGCCAGGACCTTGCCGTTTTCGTCCACGACCGCCAGCTTGCAGCCCGTGCGAAAGCCCGGGTCCACGCCGAGCGTTACGCGCCCTTTGACGGGCGGAGCCATGAGAAGCTGATGCAGGTTCTTTCCAAACACGCGCACGGCGCTCGTGCCGGCCTGCTCGGTCAGCTCGGAGCGGATCTCGCGTTCGATGCTGGGCTTGAGCAGGCGCTCCCACGCGTCCCTCGCCGCTTCGCGCACCTGCTGGCTGGTCACGCTGCCTTCCCGGACAAACGCCTTGTCCAGGATTCCTTCGCATGCGGCGTCGTCCATGCGCAAAGAGACCTTGAGAAACCCCTCGCGCTCCCCGCGGTTGACCGCCAGCACACGATGCGGCGCAATGGCGCGCACCTCCTGGGAAAAATGGTAGTACATGCTGTAGACGCTGTCCTCATCTCCGGCGTTTTTGCTCTCCAGCACGCCCGTGCGAAAAACCAGCGCGCGCAGCTCTTTGCGCGCGGCGGCATCGTCGCTGATCTGTTCGGCCAGGATGTCGCGGGCCCCCTGAAGTGCGTCGGCGGCCGTCTCCACTCCCTTTTCGGGACAGACAAAGGGCCCGGCTATCGACTCGGCGCTGCCCTTGGTCTGATCTTGCATGAGCAGCGCCAGCGCCAGGGGCTCCAGCCCCTTTTCCCGGGCGATGGTCGCGCGCGTGCGGCGCTTGGGGCGGAAGGGCCGGTAGAGATCCTCCAGCTCGGTCAGCGTGAGCGCAGAGGCCAGCCGGGCCGAGAGCTCCTCCGTCAAATTGCCCTGCTCCTCAAGCGTGGAGGCGATTTCCCCGCGCCTTTTGTCCAGTCCCCTGAGATATTGCAGGCGCTCGTGGATCTCGCGCAGGACCTGATCGTCCAGCGAACCCGTCTGCTCCTTGCGGTAGCGGGCGATAAAGGGGATGGTGTTGCCTTCGTCGATCAGACGCAGCACGTTTTCGCACTGTTGGGCCCTGAGATGAAACTCCTGACACAGCGTTTGAGTGATGTCCATGAAACGCATCCTTTCGATTTGATACAGGCTTCATTATATCATGCGAGGAGAGGTTGCGCTATACAAACGGGCGGATTTGCGCTATCATAGCCATGAGGTGATTTTTGATGACGGAACCGCTTTCCATTCGGCGCGAAATACTCTCCCTTCTGGACCGCGAGGGCATCCCCTACGAGCTGTACGAGCATGACCGCGCCTACACCATTGACGATTGCCTGCGCATGCCCTTCATCGGCCCCGATGTGACCATGTGCAAAAACATCCTGCTGTGCAACCGCCAGCAGACCCTTTTCTACCTGATGCTTCTAAAGCCGCACACGCCCTTTCGCACCGCCGTGGTGAGCAAGGCGCTGGGCGTTTCGCGTCTGAGCTTTGCCCCCGAGGAGGCCCTGGAGGGGCGTCTGCGCCTTACCAGCGGAAGCGTAAGCCCGCTGGGCCTCTGGTTTGACAAGGCGCATGAGATCACCCTCTGCTATGAGCCCGGGATCCGGGATACGCCCCGCATCGCCTTTCACCCCTGCGACAACGCGGCGACGCTCATTTTCTCCCAGCAGGTTTTCTGGGACCGCGTGCTTGCGCTTTTGCAGGTTTCGCCCGTGCCGGTCCGGCTCGATCCCGTTCCCTGAGCCCGCTTCCAATTCCGGCTTGACTTCCGCATCTTTTTGCGGGATAATACGAACGGAATCGCTGAAATGGCGGAATGGCAGACGCCGGAGACTTAAAATCTCCTGTCCTCTGGGCGTGCGGGTTCGAGTCCCGCTTTCAGCACCACCTTAAGAACGCACTTGATTATGGGTTAAGTGCGTTCTTTCTTTACGGATGCCTTTTCGCGTCGGGTTTGCTTTTGAGACGCGTTTGGCAAACCGGCAAAGAGATTCGGCGAGCGGCCCTTTCAACTTCGTAAATCGTGTTTTTCCATAAAAAACGGGATCAATCATGTTTCGCGGTCCAAATAATATGGAAATATTGACTTTCCCATCGGCTTTTTTTATAGTAAGGCTATAATAAAGCGGTTCAAATTGTTCAAGCGCGGAATGGTATGAAAAAACACCATGTCGGAAGGAGAAGGTTTAGATGGAAAAATGGTTTCCCTGATTCTCTCACGGGGACTTGCATTGCCTGTGGGTGGAAGTGCTGTGCGCAGCGTATGGCATGGGCGGGAATATGGGCAATGTTCATCCATACTGCCTGACCAGCTGTATGAAAACGCGATTCCCGCGGATGATGTGAAGCGGTTCTCCACCGCCTGCCGGCAGATTGCCACGCCGTGTGAAGAAGTGGCCGTGCCTCTGATGCACTGAGGCGCCTGAGGGGTAAACGCCCGCCGGGCGAATCAGCCACTGGCGGCTTCTGGAAACCGGCCCACCGCCGGTTCCCTGCGTTATTCTTCACAGCCGATGCGGAACGGAAAGTCTACTTGCGAAAGGGCCAGTCTTTATGCAGAAACTGATTTTTGTCCTGGTGGATGCCCTGGGCCTGGATACAGCCACCAAGCATTTTGGATTTCTGGAGCACATGACGGAGGCGGGGCAGGCAGCCAAATACCGCCTGATCGGTCAGCTTCCAGCCATCTCCAGGCCGATGTACGAAACGCTTTTGACCGGCGTTGCGGTTTTTCGCCATGGCGTCACCTCAAACAACACCTGCCGCCGAAGCCGCTTTCCCAATCTGTTTTCCATCACCAAGCAGGCCGGCCTGGTGAATGCCTGCGCAGGATATGACTGGCTGCTGGAACTTTATGGCGACCGGCCGCTTCCCTTTGACCTTTTCAGGGATCGCTATTGTCTGGAGGGTTCCGGTGACATCATGCATGGCATCTTCTACAGCGAGGATGAGTACCCGGATTCCCATCTGTTTGCAGATGGCGAGTTTCTCCGGCAAGCCTATCGGCCGGATTTTTTGATGATCCATCCCATGGGCGTGGACGATATGGGGCATAAACACGGGGCTGGTTCCCGTGAATACGCCAGGGAGGCGGCCCGCTGCTGCGACCTGATGGCGATGAAATACGAGCAATGGCGCGAGGATGGTTATCAGCTGGTGATCGTCGGAGATCACGGCATGGACCTCTTGGGATTGCATGAGGGCAACGAACCCATTCAGCGGGAAACGGCACTGTACATCCTTTCCCCGCAGGTGACGTGCGGAGATTTTTCTCGGGAGGAACCGCTCACCACACTGGATGTGGCCCCGCTGCTGTGCTCTCTGCTGGGCCTACCCCTGAGTGAGCACATGCGCGCAGGAACTCGTATAACTTGAATTTCAACCTTTATCGGCCTGGCCGTTTGCTTCGTGCCTCACCATTTGGCAGAGCGAGTGCGCCGTTTTGACGGGACAAGGCGCAGGCTGGAGGCAGCCTGAGAGGCGGCTCCGTGACGATGGGCTCCAACGAGCCGGTTAACGCATGCCGCCCTTTCTGATAAAAGGTGTTCAGCTGTCGCCCAGATGCGCGATAGCCTCATACAGACCGGCACAGCATGCGGCCGGCGCGTGAAAAAGCAATACCTGGCGGGTACCCAGCCGCCGGCAAACCGACAAGACATCTTCGTCATCGGCATGGACTTTGATGGTGATTTTTTCCGTCTGCATGGCGATGCTGTTTTCGACGCACCACCCGGGGGTCAGCAGATTGGCAGCAGGCGTGCCCTGTGCGGCGTGTCCCGTGATGACGGCGCAACTGGCCGGATCGCTGCCAAAGGCCTCCAGGTAAAACCGGCTTTCCGCAGTGGTGAGCATCCCGTCGGTGGTAAAGCAAAGACACGGCGCGCAGGCGCAGGCCTGGGCACGGTCCGCCGGCGTGCATACGCGTTTCACCTGAGCAAGCGCAGAGCGCCCCTCCAAATCTCCCCTGATCCATGTGGACTGGCGCAACAGTGCCTCGCAGCTGCGCACGAGGACCTCCTCGGCCCAAACCGGCAGGTGAGGGAAGCGCTTGGCAAGGTACAGCAGCATATCGCATCCGCGCCCTTGCGAGGGGACAGGCAACAGCACGCGGCCACCCCGCGCGGCGGCCCGGGCAACAAACGCCTCCAGCGCAGCATACTGACCCGCCTGGTCAAGGACCTGCCCGGCATAGGCGGCGTCCAGCACGGCGGCGCCGCACCGAGGGGGCTGATCTGTCGCCAGCGTATGCGAGCACAGACACAGATCCCCGGAATAGAACAGCGGATCGCCCTCCGCACGCCATTTCAGCGCCGCCCACAGGCTGCCGACGGTATGTCCGCTGCGGCCCGTCAACACCGAAAAGGGCCCCATCTTCCCCTCGCCCGTTTGCAGCGGACAAAAATGCAGGCCAGCCACGTCTGCCTCGCCGTAGGGCAAAGAACACCCATGGGACTGCGCATACGCCATCCACTTGTGGATCATGCGGGGCGTGGCCTCAATGGTCTCGGGCGAGGCATAAATCGCTCCCCGGTAGCCAAGCGCATGCAGGTAAGGCAACGCGGCGCAATGATCCTCGTGACTGTGCGAAAGGAAAACCGCGCTGAGGCTTTTGGCGATGTCCGCGGTCAAAGCCGGATAGGCATCCCGCCAGTCCTCCGTGATTTCCCGCTTTACGCCGCAATCCATGAGCAGGTTGCCAGCCGGTGCTTCGAGCAAAAAACAGTTCCTTCCGTTTTCGCCGCTGCCGCCCAGGGCAAGAACCCTTCCGCCGTTCGGCTGCAAAGAGGATACCGCGCCTTCCATACGTGCCGCACACCCCTTGTCCAATCTTGCATTAAAGTACAAAATATAATAGAATAAAAGCAACAGAAATAATTATAGCATATTATTCTGTTTATCATTATTCCAATATGTCATAATACGAAGGGAAAGCGGAATGGTCGAAAGAGAGGGGAAGGGAGCATGAATATCGAAAGGATAACCAGCTTTTGTACCGTGGTGGAAACGGGCAGCATGTCCGGGGCGGCGCAAAAGCTGTACTGCTCGCAATCAGCGGTATCCAAGCATGTGATGGCTTTGGAGGACGAGCTTGGCTGCAAGCTGTTTTTCCGGCAGGGAAAGAAGCTGGTACTGAGCGAAAGCGGCAAAGCCGTATACGCCTTTGGCGAAAGGTATCTGGAGGACTGCCGCCAGCTTCGCGCAACGCTTTACCGCCTGCGCCTTGCGGAAAACCAAAGCCTGGCCTTTGGCGCGACCAATTTTATCGGCACCTACTGGGTGCCGGCGGCCCTGGCGCGCTACAAGGAAGGCGCGCCGGACCGGCAAATCATGTTCACCATTGATTTCTGGCCCGCCCTGTCGCAGCTTCTGTCGCAGGGGCAGATTTCCCTGGCCCTTGCGCCGGAAACCGACGAGCTGCTCGCCAGCCAGACGATAGACCGCTATCCCGTAGCGGAGGATGAAATGCGGCTGGCGCTTCCGGCGCGTCATCCGCTGCTGGATGCGGACGCCGTAACGGCGGACATGCTGCTTCGCTATCCGCTGTTGCTGCCGCAGGAGCAGTCTGCCACCAGGCGCTTTGTGACGGAGAAGCTGGCGCAGTCGGGGCTTAAGCTCCAACATGTGATGGACCTGGGCACAGCGCAGGCGGTGAAGCAGGGAATCATCAGCGGCATGGGGATCGGCATCCTTTCGGTGCGGTCCGTGGCGGCGGAGGAAAGAGCGGGGCTGCTTCGTTCCCGGCCCATCGAGGGGCTAAACCTGCGGCGCTGGGTCTATGCCGTCAAGGTGCGAAAGCGCGTGCTCAACCGGGAGGAGAAAGCGCTCATTCATATCATGCAGGAGCTGTATGCTCCAAAGCCCTAGCGATTGAAAGGAGGAACCCGTCCTTGAACACCATCTCACACGGCGGGGCTGAACTGGCTCGCGCGGTTGAAAAAGCCTATCAGCAGGGACAAACCGACTATTATCTGGAGCCGATGGTCCGGGTGGACGGATCGGGGCGGCCGGTTGGCACCATTGGAGACGGAGATGCGGTTATATTCTGCTGCAGGCGGGGAGAGCGGGAAATCGAACTGACGGACATGTTTGTTGATCCCGATTTTTCCGCGGTAGAACGCAGATTCCTGCCACATCTGGACTTTTGTATTCTTACCCTGTACCACGACAAATTCAAGCATCTGCCGGTGGCATTTGCGCCCGCCCGGGTGGAAAAGCCGCTGGCGCAGGTGCTCAGCGAGCATGGGAAGACCCAGCTGCATTGTGCCGAATCCGAAAAATACGCCCATGTCACGTTCTTCTTCAACGGCGGACGAAACGAGCCCTTTGACGGAGAAACGGATGTTTGCGTCCCGTCGCCAAGGGGCGTGCCCTTCGACACGGTTCCGGCCCTCAGCCTGCCCCAAGTGGTTGAACGGGCCCGAAAGGGATTGGGGGAGGCGGATTTTATCGTCGTCAACTTTGCCAACGGCGACGTGATTGGCCATACCTCCAGCACGGAAGCCAAGCTCAGGGCGGCGGAGGCGGTCAGCAGCCGCCTCAAGACGCTGGTGCACGACGCCCTCGCAAAAGACTATGTGGTGCTGATTACCGCCGATCACGGCAATATCGAAACGCTTTGTCGCCCAAACGGTCAGCCGCATGTGGCGCATACCCGCAATCAGGTGCCCTTTCTGGCGTTGGACCCTCGAACGCGGCAGGGCGTAGCCGCCCGCGACGGCATCCTGGCGGATGTGGCGCCAACGGTGCTGCATGCGATGGGAATTCCCAAACCCGGCGTGATGACAGGGCAAACCCTCACCCCCGATCACGACTATGGCGGAGAACGCCGGGTGTTGCTGATGATTCTGGACGGGTGGGGCCTTGGGACAAAGGACGATAACGACGCCATCCATTTGGCCAAAACGCCCTACTGGGATGAACTGCTCGGTCGCTATCCCTCTTCCAGGCTGGACGCCTCGGGCGAGGCGGTGGGCCTTTGCGCAGGCAAGGCGGGCAACTCCGAGGCGGGACATATGAACCTTGGGGCAGGGCGTACGGTGCCGCAGGATGATATGCGCCTGGAAAGCGCGATGGCGGACGGAACCTTCGCCGCAAACCCCGTTTTCGTTGAGATGGCCGAGCGTGCCCGGGACAGGCATGCAGCCCTACATCTGCTGTCCTATCTGACGCGCGCCTCCTCCCACGGATCCATCGACTATCCGATGGCGCTGGTGCGCATGGCAAAGGAAGCCGGCCTGGAAAAGGTGTTTTTGCACATCATTTTTGACGGCCGAAGCACTGAACCCGGAAGCGCCCCGCAGCTTCTGCGGGAATTGGAGGGGGAGCTGAACCGCATCGGAGCGGGGCAGATCGCAGACGGCGTGGGACGTGGCCTGGCGTTGGACCGTGATGGAAACTATGACAAGGTCAAAAAGGCGTACGACGCCATGGTGCTGGGCACAGGTACGCCCTGCGGTCAGGGGGACTGATTCTCCCGGCCGTCCGTTCTCCGGCTGCGTACGCGGTACTGCTTTGGGGTCATACCGGTGGCCTGCTTGAACTGCACAAAGAAGTACTGCACGTTTTCCACGCCGATCATGGGGCCGAAGTCCTTGATTTTGATATCCGTTTCTCTCAGCAGCCTTTTGGCTTCCTCGACCCGCAGGCCGGTGATGCAGTCCGCTACGGACTGTCCCTGCGCCTGCCGGAAAAGCCTGCCCAGATAGGCCGGCGACATATGAAAGGCATCCGCCAGGGTTTGCAGGCTCAGGTCCGAATCGGTGTAGCGGCTTTGAATCACGCGCAGCACCTCGTCCAGTAGCTGGCCCTGGCGGTTTTTGCGGTCCTGACGCACCTTTTCGGTCATCTGAGCAAAGCGGCTGAGGAAATAGCCGTTGATCTCCTCAAGCGAATTCATCTCGTCCAAGCGGTCTCCAAATTCTTTCAGCGCCACTTTACGGGGTGGCAAAGTATCTGGAAAATATTCGTAATAGAGCTTAAGCATGTCGCCGGCCAGATGGGTCAGGGCAAACACGACGCTTTGATACGTTTTGCCGTTTAGCAAAAGCAGGAACTCATCATAGGCGGCTTTTACGGCCTCGTCCTTGCCGGCCTTTACCGCCTCGAGAATCTGTCCGCTCTTCTGGTCCGCCAGCAGCGTCGTTCCATCCAGCGCAGGCAGGCAGCCGATGCAGCGGCTGCTTCCTTCGGGCCGAAGAAAGCGCAGGCGGTAGGCTTCGGACATCTCATTGTAGGCGGCGGGCAAATCGCCCCAGCTTTCCACCGTCCGGCCGATCACCACATACCAGCGCGGGTTTTTTTGAACGATCTGTGCGCAAAGCTGCATGACCAGAGCGGGATCTTGCGGCTGAAGCAGAAGCACCGTATGCTCGCCGGGAACAGAAACACATTCGCTGTGCGGACAACGGGGACGCACGATGGACATGAGGTGCTCGCTTCGGTTGCTGCTGATAAAAACGGGCTGTAAGGGGGTGGCGTCCGTCAGGCACATATCGTACTCTTCGGCTATGGGGCCTTCGCTTTTTTCCTTTCCCAGCAAGAGGCCGGAGAGGACGGAATCCTTGAGCATGCGCTTGAGCGCTTCGTTGATGCGGGTGGAATCGGCAGAGCGGGAAATCAACAGGTTCAGCTGTTCGACGGGGTCTTTTTTCTGCTCGGGTGCGCTGTCGATGTCCGACAGTGAGGTGCGGATATAGTGAAAGGGCATCCATAGCCGAAACGCCATCACGATGATGCCCACTACCAGGGCTACAAATGTCAGCACCAGAAACAGGTACGTCGTTCCCTGAACATCCATCAGGCCGGTAAGGTACTTGCTGTACGGCACCATACGCACGTAGTACCAGTTTCGGTTGCTCATGCCGGTGAAAAAGCACAGCAGCTTTTCACTTCCGTTGAGGTCCAGCACGCAGTCTCCATGACCGGGAGAGGCGCGCAGAGTTTCCATCAGCCTGGGCAGCAGCGAAAGACATTGCGCCTCGCTTACGCTGGAGGAAAGGGTAATAAGCTGGCCATCCTCATCGACGATCATGGCGGCATCCTCGTTTTTACCAAAATACAGGTCCGAAAACCAGGCGCTGCTGATGTTCATCATCAGCACATTGTCCTCTGGCTGGCCCTGGGTATCCAGGTCAAAGACAAGAATGGAAAACATGTCCTGATTGACGGTGCTGCTGGAGGAGGTGCTGAAACGCGGCAGCGGCTTGAGACGCTGGTCCGAGGTTTTGTTGCGCATCAGATCAACGGCCGCCTGGTCCAGAAACAGGTCGGCGCGGTCGCTTACTGCGCCGCTTGAAACGGTGCTGTATACGTAATCGCGCTTGCCATTATAAACGTAGATGGAATCAATAATCGCGCTGGAAGCGGTAAAGTCGTTTAAGGAACGGATGCCTTCGATCATTTCGGCATTGCTCAGCTCCTGATAGGTACGAAGCTTTTTGACGCTGCGAATGTTGAAAATCTGGGCCGAGAAATTTTGCAGGACGCTTTCCGCCGTGGCCGCCGTGCTGTTGACCTGCTGCACAAAGTCGTTGTTGAGGGTGCTGACGGACTGCATCAAGGCCTGCTGAAACCCGTAATAGAGGAATAGGAATACGCAGAAAACGACGGCGGAGATGCACAGCAACAGCAGATAGAGCTTACGGTAGGGGAAGTTGCCGTAGTTGTGTTTCATGAAATCGCCCTCCGCCGGTAGACTGAACAAGTTGAGCATAACACATGCTTTGACGGATTTAAACTGGTTTCGATAAAAAAATATAAAAAATGAACTTGCTTTAAAACATTCAAATTTTGTACTTTACAGCGAACTTGCATGGATTTATGCTGTAGACAAACGAACGGCCGTTGAAAACACCCCCTATTATTTCAATCAACAGAAAGAAGGTTTCCCCCATGAAGAAAATCCTGGCTGTTATCCTGGCCCTGGCGCTCATGCTCTGCTGTACGGCTTACGCTTGCGCAGAGGAGCCCGATCCCACCAGCTACAGCGGCAACGTGATGCTCTACTCCTCCGCGGGCGAGGACATTGTGCTGGCGCTGAAGGAAGCGTTTGAAGAAAAGTACCCGAATGTGACGATGGACTACTACGCAGCCACTTCTGGCAAGTGCGTAACGAAGCTGGCTACCGAGTTCCAGGCCAATGCCGTCGCCTGCGACGTGTTTTGGCCGGCCGACTTCTCCACCACCATCGCCATGAAGGAGAGCAACCAGCTACAGCAGTATGTGTCCCGCTTCGACGAATACATCGATCCGATGTTCAAGGATCCCGACGGGTACTTCACCGGTGCTCGCATGCTGGTATTTGGCTTCACGTACTCCACGCTGGCCTGCACCCCCGAGGAAATTCCCGACAACTACGACGGTGTGCTCACCGATACCTTCCGCAATCAGATCCTGCTGTCCGATCCCACCGGCTCCGCCTCCACCCGTGCGTTGGTGTATGCTTTTGTCAACAACGAAAAGTACGGCTGGGAGTACTTTGAAAAGCTCAAGGAGCTGGGCGCGGAGCTGGAATCCAGCACCGGCGCGGTGAACAACAAGGTCGCTTCCGGCTCTTACAAGCTGGCCTTTGGCCTGGACTACACCACCCGTGCGCTGATTGCCGAGGGCTCGCCCGTGCAGTACAAGGATACCACCGACATGATCGCCATGGCGGCCCCCATCTGTATTCCTGTGGGCGCCCCCAACACAGAGCTTGCGAAGCTCCTCTATGATTTCATCCTGGACCCCCAGGCCGGACAGAAGATCCTCAGCGAATACTATACCACCCCCGTCGCAAGCGGCGTTGAGCTGCCCGAGGGGATGCTGGATTCCACCTACATCGCGCAAAACGCCATGCCCATCGACTTTGAGGACCTGTCCGCCAAGAGCACCGAGATCATAGACAAGTTCGACGAAATCTTTAAAAAGTAAGCCCTTGTCGACAAAGGGGACATAGCGGGGAACCTGGGCCGGCATGCAGATTCTGTGAATAAGCGCAATGCCGGCCCTTTCTCCTGCACGATCCGGGGATCATCTGGGCCGCGGCCGCGCCGGACTGCCGCGTGCGTTGGAAAGGAGTTTTTACGCTTGGTCAAGTTTCAAAACCTTACCATCCGCTATAGCGAACATACGGTGGTTGAGCATTTTTCCCTCGAGGTGAAGAAGGGAGAAATCCTTGGCATCGTTGGTCCGTCGGGATGCGGAAAAACATCGCTTGTCCGCGCGCTGGGCGGCTTTCTCAATGCGGACGAAGGCGAGATCTTCATCAATGACGTGCTGGTCTACAGCAAAGCGCAAAGGGTCAACCGTTCGCCGGAAGCACGCCATCTGGGCATCGTGTTTCAAGACTACGCTGTATGGCCGCACCTGTCCGTATGGGACAATGTGATGTACCCTTTGAAAAAGCGTCACGTTCCCAAGGAGGAAGCGATCGCTCAGGTTAAGCACGCGTTGGATCAGGTGCAGATGACGGGCTATGAAAAGCATATGCCCGCACAGCTTTCGGGCGGCCAGCAGCAGCGCGTGGCCATTGCGCGCGCCCTTACATGCTCCAATGAGCTGATTATCATGGACGAGCCCATTACCAACCTGGACGCGAAGCTGCGCGAGGGCATGCTGGATGAAATCCGTATGCTGCAGCAGCGCCTGCATACCACCATCATCTACATCACGCACGATCAGGAGGCCGCCCTCCAGCTTTGCGATCGGGTGGCGATTATGGAGCAGAACGGCAGCATCAGTCAGATCGGCACGGATGAGGAGATTATCGAGCACCCCGCGAATCGGTTTGTGTTCAGCTTCATCGGCGTCTCCAATTTCATTCCGATCGTGGAGCGGGCGGGACGGTATTATCTCTGGAAAGCGGACGATGCGCTCTGCTACGCCTGCTCGCAGCCGGAAGGCTACCTGTCCGGCACCGACAACGTGATGGGGATTCGTCCGATGGACATTCTTTTTGACGATTCCAGTCCCGTCAAGGCCACCATTACACAGGCGGTGTTTCTGGGAAGCATGTACAATTACTTCGTTTCGCTCAACGGCACGGAGCTTCGCGTTCAGCGCTCCACGCTGGACTCTCTGGACGGCCGGGAGTACCGTGAAGGCGAAACCGTGGGGCTGAAATTCCTCAATGAGAAGTATTATCGGCCGCAGAAGGATGAGGTGTCCGCATGAAGATGACCTTTACCAGAAAAAACAGCGATCTTGCCCGCATGGACGGCAAGCGCTTCGGGATGGACCAGATCATGACGATCATCTGTTTCCTGATTATGACGACCGTCGTGATTCTGCCCGTTGTTATGATCGTTTACAACACCTTCTGGGACGGCACGAAGCTGGACCTTGAGATGTTCGCGCGGGTGATCCTGCGAGAGGAGAACCTGGTGGCGATGAAAAACACCATCATTATCGCCGTCTTCGCCACGCTCCTGGCGACGGTGGTGGGCGTGTTCTTTGCCTGGCTGCTGGGCCGCAGCGATATCCCTCTCAAGGGCCTGATGCGCTGGCTGTTTTCCATTCCCTTCATGATTCCGCCCTTTTTGGCCGCCATGGCCTGGGATATGATGTTTTCCGGCAGGGGTGGCTATATCAACCGCCTGCTGATGAATCTGTTTCACCTTGCCGACGCGCCCTTCAACATCAATACCGTCACAGGCATCATCGTAATCGAGGTCATCTACTACTTCCCGTTTGTGTATATGCAGGTGGTTTCCGCACTGGAGCGCATGGACCCCACGCTGGAGGAGTCCGCCCGCATCGCCGGTGCGAAGCAGTGGTATGTCATCCGAAAAATAACCCTTCCGCTCACCATTCCCGCGATTTCCTCGGGCACGCTGCTGGTGCTGATTACCTCGCTGTCCAACTACGGTATTCCATCCATGCTCGGCTATTCCAAAAACATCTTTACCCTGCCTACCATGATCGTGGAGCGCGTGAACCGCGCCGGCGGCGATTTCCAGGGAATCCGTGAGGCGACCGCCCTTTCGGTGGTGCTGGTGATCGTTGTCTCCATCGCGCTGTTTGTGCAGCGCAAGCTGCTCAAGACCGGCCGCTATGACATCATTAAGGGCAAATCCATGCGCCCGGCGATGATTAAGCTGCGCGCGGCCAAATATCCGCTGCTGATATTTTCCATTCTCTTTTTGGCGCTGGTGGTATTGACCCCGCTGGTGATTATCCTGCTGGTCAGCCTGCTCAAAGCCTACGGACTGCCTTTCGATCTGGTGAACTTCTCGCTGGTCAACTACGAGAAAATCCTCATCGACAACCGCGCCGTGACCGATTCCATCAAAAACAGCCTGTTCCTGGGCTTTGGTTCCGGCCTGATCTGCCTGTTCCTGGGCGTGATGCTCTCCTATGTTATTTACAAGGTGCGCCCCAAGGGCGGCGGAGCCCTGGAAACCCTGGCGGTGCTGCCGTATTCGCTACCCGGTACCGTTATGGCCATCGGCTGCATCCTGGCATGGAGCGGCGCTGTCTTTGGCATTACGCTATACAATACCATCTGGATTATCATGGTGGCGTATGTGGCGCGCTATCTCAGCTACACGCTCAAATCCTGCTCCGCCTCCCTGCAGCAGGTCCATCTGTCTCTGGAGGAGGCCAGCCGTTCGTGCGGCGCCACACATATGCAGTCGCTTACGGATATCACCCTGCCGCTGATTAAGCCGGCCATGGTATCCAGCTTCTTCCTGGTGTTTCTGCCGGCCATGCGCGAGCTGACCACCTCCGTGCTGCTCTATGGCCCCAACAGCCGTACCCTTGGCGTGCAGATCCAACAGCTGCGCGTGAACGGGTATATGACCCAGGCCGCCGCACTTTCGGCGGTTGCCATCGCCATTATCATGATCTGTAACGGCGTGGTCAAGGCCATCACGAAGGACAGGAGGGGAAAGTGAGCCATGGATCAGATCGTATTGAATCATGTAACCAAAACGTTTACCACCAAAACGCTCGGTACGGTGACCGCAGTGGGGGACTTTTGCCTGAATGTGAAGGAGGGGGAATGTTTTTCCTTCCTGGGCCCATCGGGCTGCGGCAAGACCACCACCCTGCGCATGATCGCCGGGTTTGAGGATCTCTCGGAGGGGGAGATTTACCTCAATGGCAAAGCGGTCTCCATCCGCGCCAAAAACCTCTACGTGCCGCCGGAGGACCGCGGCCTTGGCATGGTATTTCAGGCCTTTGCCGTATGGCCGCACATGAACGTGTTCGATAATGTGGCCTTTCCGCTAAAGGTACAGCGGCGTCCGCGCGCTGAAATCCGTGAGCGCGTGCTCACGGCGCTCAAACATTGCAGCCTGGATGGTATGGAAAACGTCTACCCGTCGGACCTTTCTGGCGGCCAGCAGCAGCGCATCGCCCTGGCGCGTGCCATTGTGACCAATCCCAAGGTGATGCTGCTGGACGAACCCCTTTCCAACCTGGACCCGAAGCTGCGCGAGAGCATGCGCTTTGAAATCAAAAAGCTGCAAAAGGAATTCAACTTTACCATCATCTTCGTTACGCACGATCAGTCGGAGGCCATGGCGCTTTCGGATCGCATGCTCGTGATGGATATGGGCAAGGTGGTGCAGATCGGAACGCCGACGGAATTGTACAACCGCCCCACCAACCGTTTTGTACACAGCTTCCTCGGACAGTCTAATTTCACGGAAGTGGATATCGTCGATGGCCGGGTATACCCCAAGGGCGATCACAGCGCGCCTCTTGGCATTGAGCCTGCGCGGGGGACGGCCGACAGGATGGTGCTGGCAACCCGTCCCAACACCATTGAGATGAACCGAAGGGAAGGTTACAAGGCGCGCGTGCTCAAACGCGCGTTCCTGACCGATTTCACCGAATATATTGTGGCTTTGGGCGACCAGTCCGTTCGGGTTCAGACGCCACACCGCAATATGTTCCGCGCGGGCGAGGAGTGCTTCCTGCGCTTCCCAAGCCCGATCTGGTACGAAAGCGGCAAAGATGCCGCCGATGCAGAGCGCGAGCGCAGAACGCTCGTGTAACCCTGCGCCTGCCGCCCGAGCCCGACAAGGCCGGGCGTGCTTTATTGCGTGGAAAACGAAAATCCGTCTCATTTTCGCTTTGGAAAATGGAGCGTTGTCAGGAAAGAAGCGCCGGAAAGCCGTTTTCACCTCAAAACCAAAGGGAGTTGCAGCACCGCTTTACGCGGGACTGCAACTCCCTTCAGCTTGTCGAAAAAGCTCGCCTGCGGCGATCTTTTCCGACAGGACACGTTTCCCCTGCGCTTTCAGCGCGGCCGGGGAAACGCGCAGGGAAACCTTGCTACGCAAGGCTTCCGAACCCACCGCGCATGTCGCTGGGTTCGGATTTCATTCGGAGGG
>CAUDEL010000042.1:0-26547 GCA_958448555.1 uncultured Eubacteriales bacterium
TGCCGCAGCATTTTTCGCGAGCGTTGCGAGCGCCCGAAGGGCGCAAGAAACGCGGATCTCCTCCAAAATCAGGGGTTTTTCAACGGACTGCGGCGGGGAGCCCCATGGCTCCCCGCCCTTTCTTTATCTGGCGATGCGCCGCCTACACATGCCCGTTTTGCCGCAGGTCGGACATACGAGCCTGCGCCGTGTAAAGGTGTGGTAGGCCTTCACATATTCTCCAAGGGTGGGCGTGAACGTCGCCCTGCAGTGCGGGCATTGAAAGCAGCCGGCCCTCGCGTCCAGCATAGCGGCGGCTCCTACGCCCGCCGTGACCGTTATCAGGGCCAGGGCGACCAGCGCAATCCGTGCGGCCGTGGGCAGCGTTAGAAACGCGGCAAGAGCAATCAGCGCGCATACCGCAATCAGCGTAATGGCGCCGCAGATCAGCGACAGCGCCAGCCTTTTTTTGTTTTCCGTATTTTCCCGAATCAGTTCCATCATGTTTTCCTCCGCTTTTTTCTGGTAATGGTCCTGCACGATCCGCTCGCCCGAAAGCAGGTCGTTTAACGTGATGCAAAGCCGCTCACACAGCGGCAGCATCAGCGAAACTTCGGGCAACCCCTTCCCGCACTCCCATTTGGAAACGGTTTTGTCGCTGATACCCAACCCGTCCGCCAGCTGCCGTTGGGTCAGTCGCTGCGCCTTCCTGCTCTCCGCGATGAATCTGCCGATGCGGATCTGGTCCATGGGCCCCACTCCTTTCGCCGCTATTGTAGCCCAGAGCTCGCCGCAAAGCTACCCACGAAGCGTAGAATTTCGCAAATTTCACGAAGATCAGGGCCATTCTTTCCGCCCTTCACGCGCCTGGCAGGTAAAACGCGGAATTGTATGTTTGGGCCTGGACGTGGGTATGATTGAAGCGGAAACAGGTTTTCTTTCCGCTTTTTTATGCTATGGTTCAGCAAGAACGAATCGCTCCCGGAGCGGACCCGTTCCCGAAAGGAAGTGGAAGATTTGGAATGGTACAGAAAAAGCGTGGATGAGACCGCGCGGGCGCTGAGCAGCGACGCCGCCATGGGCCTCACCGCCGACGAGGCCGCCGGGCGGCTGAAGCAAAACGGTCCCAACGCGCTGCGGCAGGGAAAAAAACAGACCGTCTGGCAGATGTATCTTGCGCAGTTTAAGGACGTGATGGTGCTGGTGCTGCTTGCGGCCGCTCTGGTGTCCGGCGTGCTGCTGGGCGAATGGGTGGACGCGGGCATCATTTTGCTGGTGGTCCTGCTCAACGCTCTTTTGGGCGTCATTCAGGAAAACCGGGCGGAAAAATCGCTGGAGGCGCTCAAAAAGCTCTCCTCGCCCCGGGCCAGGGTGCGGCGCGGCGGGGCGGTCGCAACCGTGCCCGCGCCGGAGCTGGTCGTGGGCGACGTGGTGCTTCTAGAGGCGGGCGATTATGTGTCCGCCGACCTGCGGCTGACGGTTTCGGCCGGCCTTCGGGTGGATGAAAGCGCCCTGACCGGGGAGAGCGAGCCGGTGGAAAAGCGCACGGACGCCATCGCCGGGGAGGGAGAGCTTGCGCTCGGGGACCGCGCGAACCTGGCCTTTTCCGGCAGCCTGGTCACCTATGGCCGCGGCGAAGGGCTGGTGGTCGCCACGGGCATGGACACGGAGCTGGGCGCCATCGCGGGCATGCTGGGAAGCGAGGAAGGCGTGCAAACGCCTCTGCAGCGCCGGATGGCGGACCTTGGAAAAAAGCTCGCACTGCTGTGCCTGATCGTCTGCGCGGCGGTGTTCGCGGCCGGCGTGGCATACGGAAACGATGCGGGCGAGATGTTCATGACCGCCATCAGCCTGGCCGTGGCCGCCATTCCCGAGGGACTGCTCGCCATCGTAACGATTGTGCTGGCTCTGGGCGTGCAGCAGATGATCGCGCACCATGCCGTCATCCGCCGGCTCCCGGCCGTGGAGACGCTGGGCAGCGCCACCGTAATCTGCTCGGACAAGACGGGCACGCTGACCATGAACCGCATGACGGTCACAGCCCTGAGCGATCCCTTCGAGGGATTCGACGCCGGCGCGCGCCAGCCCTCCGAGCCGCTTCTGCGCACGATGGCGCTGTGCAACGACGCGAAGCCTGCGCTGGACGAGCAGGGAAACTCCGTGCTCACGGGCGACCCCACGGAGACCGCCCTGCTGGGGTATGCCATGGCGCACGGCTTTGATCCCTCCGCCGCCCTTGCATCCATGCCCCGGGTGGATGAGCTTCCCTTCGACAGCGCGCTCAAGCGCATGACCACCGTCCACGCCCTGCCGGATAGTCGGTATCTGCTCTGCGTCAAAGGCGGTTTGGACGAGGTGCTCGCGCTGTGCACGTCCGTGGCGGACGGCGGCGCCTCGCGCCCGCTGACGCAGGAGGACCGTGCCCGGATCGGGAAAACCGCCGCCGGGATGGCGCAAAACGCGCTGCGCGTGCTGGCCTTTGCCACGGGGGAGGCCGCCTCGCTCGCCGCGCCCGGGCAGCGCGACGCCTATGAGCGGGATCTGACCTTCCTGGGCATGGCCGGCATGATCGACCCGCCGCGGCCCTCCGCGCGGGAAGCCGTGGCACGGTGCCGGCGCGCGGGCATCAAGCCCGTCATGATTACGGGCGATCACCGCCTTACCGCCAGCGCCATCGCCCGGGACCTGGGGATTTTGGAAAAGCAGGACCGCGTGGTGACGGGTCAGGACCTGGAGCGCATGGACGACGCGCGGCTGCGCGAGGAGGTGCGCGATATCGCGGTATACGCCCGGGTGTCCCCGGAGCACAAGGTGCGCATCGTCAAGGCCTGGCAGAGCTGGGGCGACGTGGTGGCGATGACCGGCGACGGCGTCAACGACGCGCCCGCGCTCAAGCGCGCGGATATCGGCGTGGCCATGGGCCTGGGCGGCACCGAGGTGAGCAAGGAAGCCGCCGCCATGATCCTCACCGACGACAACTTCGCCACCATCGTCGACGCCGTGGCGCAGGGCCGCGTGCTCTACATGAACATTCTCAAGGCAATTCAGTTTCTCCTCAGCTCCAACCTGGGCGAGGTGCTGCTCATCTTCGTGGCCACGGTGCTCAACCTGGGCACGCCGCTGCTGCCCATTCACATCCTCTGGGTGAACCTGATTACCGACAGCCTGCCCGCGCTGGCGCTGGGCAGAGAGCCTGCCGAGCCCGACGTAATGGACCAGCCGCCGCGCGATCCCCGCTCCCCCATCTTCACCCGTCCCCTGCTTTTGCGCGTGCTCTATCAGGGCGGCCTGATCGCTGCGCTCTCCCTTGCCGCTTATCTCTCGGGAGCCCGCGTGAGCCCGGAGACAGGGCACACCATGGCGTTTGCGGTCCTTGCGCTGTCCCAGCTCGTGCATGCCTTCAACGTGCGCAGCAACACCCATTCCGCTTTCTCCAAACCCACCTTCTGGCTAATCCTCGCGTTTTTCTCAGGCCTGGCGCTACAGCTGTGCGTGCTGCTCGTCCCCTTCCTTCAGGGGCTGTTCCATGTTTCGCCGCTCACGCCGGCCCAGTGGGGCCTGACGGTGCTGCTCAGCCTCATGCCTCTGCCCTTCGTGGAGATGCTCAAGGCCCTCGGCGTCACGGGCGAGAGCCGCACCCGCCGCTAGCCGGCGCCGTGCGAAGGCCCAGCCGTAGACAAACGCCCGGCCGCGCTGTTAAGCCGGCGCGGCCGGGCGTGTCCGTTTTTTGGGCTTACGGATCTTTTACATACGTGTAGCGCACGATCAGCCACGGCTTGCTGTCATACATGCCGTAGGCGTCCCCGTAGAGGTCGTAGCACTTGCCGACCTCCCAGGTGGTGCGGGAGTCGTTTTCCACGTAGACCAGCAGCGGCTGTTCCTCGGTTCCCACATTGACGAAGGCGCGCTGCGGCTTGGTGGTCTCAATGGAGGTGACGATGGCCTTCTGGCAGATGTAGATCTGCTGGTTGGCCACGCGGGTGCTGAGGTTGTCCATGAGGTTGGTATATCCGTCCGCAATATCCCACGCCTTGCGGGAATAGATGTTGACGTTGGGCACGTAATCGACGATATGCTCCACGCGCGTGGTGTTTTTGCCGGGATAATCGGCGGTGATGATGATGGTGTTCTCGCCGATCTTGTCAAAGGTCGCAATAAAGCTGAAGGAACCGTCGCTGGCGGTGTTGGTGATGTCCAGGTCGCGGTAGGGCGAGAGGACCTTGACCACCGCGCCGGGCAGCGTAGTGCCGCGGACGGTCATGAAGCCGTCGTCGTTGGTGCTGGCGATGTCGCTGGCCAGGTCCAGGGGAATGTCCTGCTTTTCTCGATAGAGGGTCACGGTCATGGAATTCTCGCGGCAATACTGGCTGCGCACGACGATCTCGAAATTGTTTTCCCCGATGGGCTGGACGGTGGCATTGTAGCTGACCTTGCCGCCCTCGGTGTTGACCAGGTCGCTGTAATCCTCGCCGTTGATGGTGACGGTGCTGCCCTCGCGGACATAAAAGACGATGTTGTACATGGCCGTGCTGACCACCTGATAGGGGCTGTCCGGCGTGCTGAGCTCGATGGGCGAGAGCGGGATATCAATTTCGTAGTGGATGGGCTCCAGGGGCTGCTGGCGGCCCGCGTCGGTGATGACGTAGGGCGTAAGGGTGACGGTCATGGTGTCCTGGAGATAGTCCTCGTAGTTGTCGTACCAGGTGTGGTCCAGGATGTCAAACGTGGCAAAGCCGCCGGTGACGATGGCTGAGGTGCGCAGTTCCCGGATGGTGATGCGCTGGCCGTCCTCGCCGGGAATGGTCACGGTATGGGCCGCCATATCGTCCCGAATGGTCGGAATCACCGCAGCGGTGCGCTCGTCAACGTTCTTGTCGGCGGTGAGCATGGGGACCACAAAGGCAACCGCGAGCCAGCCGGCCACCCCCAAAAACGCCAGCAGAATCAAAAAGCGCAAAACGCGCCTGCCGCTGTGGCGGCGGGGCTTGTGGCTGAGCGCCGCGTTTTTAAGGCGCATGGAGTTCTCGTATTCGTCCTGGTTGGCAAAGGAGGGCAGGTACGCGCTGGTATCATGGTAGCCGTCATAGACGGGTTCGCTCTCGTCCGGGTGCTGGATGTTGACGATGCGGCGCGTGTTTCCGTAGCCGTAGACCTCGTCCTCGGGTTCGGAGGAGGAGTAGGTGGTGCGGTATTTGGGCGGATAAACGCGCCGGGCGTCGGGCTGCACCTCGCCCTCCTCCACCAGCTCGGGCGCCACGGGGCGCAGGGCCGTGTCGGGATCGTCATAGGCGGAAAAGAAGGTGCCGCGGTTGCTGGTGGTGCGAACCGAGCGGCCGGAGGGCGCCATGCCGCGCCGCGCCGCCTCCTCCCGCAGCATGCGCTGTTTCTGCTCGCCGACGATCTTTCGCGTCTTAAGGTCCGCCATCTCGCTGGCCAGCCGTTCGCGGGGGTCGCTGGCGCTCTCCTCCCGCCCCGCCTCATCCACGCGGATATAGCTTTTATCCCGGTCCTGGTCCTCCAGCTCCAGCTGCCAGGCGGGCACCCCCTGAGGGCCGTAGGCATCGTTGGGCAGCTCCTGCCCGCAATAGATGCAATGCGGCAGGCTGGCCTGATTCCACTTTCCACAATTTGGACACTTCATCCGGGGATGCTCCTTCTTGCTTGTACTCGTTTAGGGTTTTCGCCGCTGCGCGCGGAGATTCCTGCCCGCCGGTCAACTGTTACATGCCACCAGCTGGATCTCGACGATCTTGACATCCGGGCGGAAGCAATCGCCCTCCATGTTTGAGAGCAAGAGCAAATCGTCCCGTGAAGCACCCAGCCGCGCCGCAGCCCGCTCCCACAGTTCGCTTCCGGACTCCCATTCCGTTTGCAGGCAGAGATACTCTCCCTGTGCGAGGGTAATGATGCAGCCGTTTTGCGCATCGGGATCGGAAACCTCCCAGCATACTGACATTTCCGCCCCCTTGCAGCGGTACAGCATGCACATGGGCAGCACCGGGTACATCCCGCACTCCCGCGCATAGGCGTTGAGGGTGGCAAAGGCTGTTTCCAGTTCGCTGAGCTCATCCATCCCGCCGCCATAGGCCCGAGCTACCAGCTTTCTTTGAGGAAAACGGCGCCGGTAGACGCCTTGCCGCCCCGCGTAGCGGCTCATATCCTCCAGATAGTTGAGCGTATGCTCGATGCCTCGCAGGCTGCCCTGAAGCTCGCGGATCTTTTCCTCCGTGCGCCGCCTGCCCTCCTCAAACAGGGCGCGGCTCCGAAAGTCCCCGCTTTCATCAAAGTAGGCCCTGAGCTCCTTGAGCGGCACGCCCAGGTTGATGCACAGCAAAATCATGTCCAGCACCGAAAGCTGCTCGGCCGTGTAATAGCGGTAGCGCGTCTGGGGATCGGTATACGCCGGGGTCAGGATGCCCAGGCGCTCATAGTAGCGCAGGGAGTTGATGTCGATGCCGCGCAGCCTGGCAAATCTGCTGATGGTTAAATGGTCTTTCACTGCCTTCCTCCTATTGACTCTATTATAATAACAGGGTTTAGAATAAGATGCAAGACAGCGTTTGCGAAGGAGGCAGGTACCAGTGGACAGCAAACAGGACTTCACACAGGGCAGCATCTTTGGCAAGATGATGCAGTTTATGATTCCCATTCTGGGCGCGCAGATTCTGCAGGCCATGTACGGCGCGGTGGACATGCTGGTCGTGGGTCATTTCGGGACCAACGCGGCCATCTCGGGCGTTTCCACGGGCAACAGCATCATGAACCTCGTCACCTTCGTGCTCAGCCAGCTTGCGGCGGGCGTGATGATTCTCATCGGCCGGTATCTGGGCCAGCGCCAAAGCGAGCGCATCGGCACCCTCATCGGCCGGGCTATCGCCTTTTTTCTGGCGGTTTCGGTGGTGCTGACGGCGGCGCTGGTGATCTTCGCCAAGCCCATCGCCGTGCTCATGCAGGCGCCCGCCGAGGCCGTGGAGCTGACGGCGCAGTACATCCGCATCTGCGGGGTCGGCTGCGTGTTTGTGGTGTTCTACAACCTCATCAGCTGCATCTTCCCAACTCGCGGCTTCCGCTTCTGTTCGTGGGCATCGCCTGCGTGGTCAACATCGTCGGCGACCTGGCCCTGGTGGCCCTGCTGGATATGAACGTGGCCGGCGCGGCCATTGCAACCATCGCGGCCCAGGCGGTCAGCGTGCTTCTTTCCCTGCTCATCATCCGCCGGCAAAAGCTCCCCTTCCGCTTCTCCAGAAAGGACATCCGCCTGGACCGGGAGGTCGCCGGGTTCGTCCGTGTGGGCGCCCCGCTGGCCTTGCAGGAGCTTTTGACCAACATCTCCTTTCTGGCCATCTGCGCCTTTATCAACCGCCTGGGGCTGGACGCCTCCAACGGCTACGGCATCGCTCAGAAAATTCAGTCCTTCGTCATGCTGGTGCCCTCCTCCATCATGCAGTGCATGGCCTCCTTCGTGGCTCAGAACGTAGGCGCCGGCAAGGAGGAGCGCGCCAAGAAGGGCATGCTCTACGGCATGGCCGTGGGCGCGGGCATTGGCGTGGTCATCGCGGCGCTCGCCCTGTTCAGGGGCGATTTGCTCGCCTCCCTGTTTTCGGGCAACGCCCAGGATATCGCCCGGGCCTTTGAATACCTGCGCGGCTTTGCCCCCGAAGCCGTGCTCACCAGCGTCCTGTTCAGCTTTCTGGGGTACTTCAACGGCCATTCCCGCTCCACCTTCGTCATGGTCCAGAGCATCGCGCAGGCGTTTCTCATCCGCCTGCCCGTCTCCTACCTCATGAGCATCCAGCCCGGCGTCTCGCTGACCGGCGTGGGCCTGGCCGTTCCGCTTTCGACGGTGTTCGGCATCGCGATGTGCCTTTGGTACTATCGCCGCATGCGCCGGGAATAGCCGCGCGCCCGTCAGGGCTGGCCCTCCAGATATTCCTGCCACAGGTCCATAAAGCAGTCCAGCAGCAGCGCTACCGTCATGTCCTCGTCGTCCTGGCCGGGATTGTCTCCCAGCCAGGCGTCGTATATGTACTCAAACGCCTCGTCCTCGTCGTATTCGACGGTCTTCCCGGGTTCGTCCGTCCCGGTCAGACGCCTGAAGTGCAGGTCGTATTCGATCATGTCGCCGATGATCCGGGGCAGGCGCGGGGCCAGGCTCCCAAAGGCCCTGAGGTCCAGGCCGTCGAGAATATACTGCCGCGCCGCTTCCCTGTCCAGGTTTTTCATCATGGGTCCTCCTTTTTGAAAGGGTGCAAAAGAGCGCCCAACAACGCTGGGCGCTCCTTGTGTCTGCGTTTGGATCACACGCGCTTGGCTTCCTTGATCTTGGCCGCCTTGCCCTGCAGGGAACGCAGGTAGTACAGCTTCGCGCGACGGACCTTGCCGCGGCGGATCACTTCGATATGGTCCACGCGGGGGGAATGTAGCGGGAACGTGCGCTCCACGCCGATGCCGTAGGACACGCGGCGGACGGTGAACGTCTCGCGGATGCCGCCGTTGCGCTTCGCCATCACAGTGCCTTCAAAAGCCTGAAGACGCTCGCGGCTGCCTTCCACGACCTTCACGAAAACGCGAACGGTGTCACCGATGCCAAAGGCGGGCAGATCGGTGCGGAGCTGAGCCTTTTCGATGGAACGAATGATTTCACTCATTTCATTGGCCTCCTTCCTTCGTAGACGTTCGTGCCCGCGGCTGTGCCCGGACAGAGGACCGCCCGTTATGTCACAACGAGTATTGTAACACGGGTCCCGCTCCATGGCAAGTGGTTTTTGCGCTTTTTTTGCGATTTGCCTTGCTTTTTTTGCCGCGAGCCGTTATAGTGAGGGCAAACGTGACGGTCCCTTGCGCAAGGAGGTTGAAGCGATGGAACAGCAAACGCTTTTTGACCGTGGCGACTCCCAGCCCCTGGCCGCCCGCCTGCGTCCCCGGACGCTGGAGGAATTTGTGGGCCAGCGGCACCTGCTGGGGCCCGGAAAGGTGCTTAGCCGGCTGATTGAGAGCGACCACCTCTCCTCCATGATCTTCTGGGGCCCGCCGGGCGTGGGCAAGACGACGCTGGCGCGCATCATCGCCAGAAGCACAAAAGCCACCTTCATCGACTTCTCCGCCGTGACCAGCGGCATCCGCGAGATTCGCGCCGTGATGCAAAAGGCGGAGGAAAACCGGCGTTTCGGCGAGCGGACGCTGGTGTTCGTCGATGAGATTCACCGCTTCAACAAGGCCCAGCAGGACGCCTTTTTGCCCTTTGTGGAAAAGGGAAGCATCATTTTAATCGGCGCCACCACCGAAAATCCTTCCTTTGAGATCAATGGCGCCTTGCTTTCGCGCTGCCGGGTCTTTGTTTTGCACGCGCTGGGTGAGGAGGACCTGACGGCCCTGCTGCGCCGCGCGCTCAGCGACCCGCGCGGCTTCGGGGGGCAGGAGATCACGCTTCCCCCGGACGCCCTGGAGCTGATTGCCCGCTTTGCCAACGGCGACGCGCGCACGGCCCTGTCGGTGCTGGAGATGGCCGTGCTCAACGGCGACAGCGACGGCCCGAAGGTGCGCGTGAGCGAGGAGATGCTGGAGCAGTGCCTCTCGCGCAAGTCCCTGCTCTATGACAAAAAGGGCGAGGAGCACTACAATCTCATCTCCGCCCTGCACAAGAGCATGCGCAACTCCGATCCCGACGCGGCGGTCTACTGGCTGGCGCGCATGCTGGAGGCGGGCGAGGACCCGCTCTACGTGGCGCGGCGCGTGACGCGCTTTGCCAGCGAGGACGTGGGGCTGGCCGATCCCCGCGCCCTGGAACTGGCGGTGGCCGCCTACCAGGCCTGCCACCTGATCGGGATGCCGGAGTGCTCGGTCCATCTGACCCAGGCCGTGGTCTACCTGTCCCTCGCGCCCAAGTCCAACGCGCTTTACACCGCCTATGAATCCGCAAAATCGGATGCGCTGAGGCAGCTTGCCCAGCCCGTGCCGCTGGTGATCCGAAACGCCGTGACGCCGCTGATGGCGCGGGAGGGCTACGGCGAGGGCTATCAGTATGCCCACGACGCCGCCGAGAAGCTGACCAACATGCAGTGCCTGCCGGATTCCCTTTTGGGAAAGACGTATTACCACCCCACCGAGGAGGGGCTGGAAGGCCGCTTCAAGGCCCGCCTTGAGCAGATTCGGGCCTGGCGCGAACGAAACGCCTGACCTATCCCCGCTTTCCGCGCCGGACCTGCGCGTCGTGCACGGCAGGGCCCGTCAGCACGCGCCCGATGTCGTCAAAGCGCGAGCCGTGGCAGGGACATTCCCAGATGCGGGCCTGCGCGTCGTACACCAGGCGGCATCCCAGGTGCGGGCATCGCGGCGCCCACGGCCTTGCCGCCAGCCCGCCCGCAAACCGGCCCGCCATCTCCATCAGCAGGCGCGGCGGCAGCGCGCCGCGCTGCCCGGAATAGATCTCATACCCCTCGCCCGGCAGCCCCAGGATGCGCGCGCTGATCGCCTGCGCCGCCGCCATGCTTCCCACCAGCCCCCGCCCGCCGTAGCCCGTGGCCACAAACAGGTTGGGCGTTTTGCGGCTGTACGGGCCGATGAAGGGCAGGCCGTCGGCCGTGACACATTCCACCCCGCCGTATATGCCCGCCGGCTGGCGGCAGCCCAGCGCCGGCGCATAGCGGCGAAGAAAGGTTTCGCGCACCGCGCGGTTTCCGCGGGCACCGACGGGGCCTCCGCCAAGCATGAGCAGCGCGCCGTCGCGCAGTTCGCGCAGGGCATAGCGTCCGTCGGCCGCCATGTACACCCCTTCAAAGCGCACCGCGCCCTCCAGCGGCATGAGCCAGCCCTGGCGCTGCTGCATCTTTAAAAAATACCATCCCGGCGTGTTGACGACCGGGTAGCCCGTGGCGATAATGATATAGGGCGCCTGGACGCTTCCGCGCTCGGTATAGACGATGTTGGTCTCCAGCGAGGTAACCCGCGATTCCTCAAAGATCTTCACCCCCAGCCGCGACGCCTCCGCGGACAGATACCGCAGATACCGCATGGGGTTGAGCGTCCCCATGTCCTTGAGGGTCAGCGCGGCGCCGGCGGGCATGGGACACAGCGACGCAGCGCCCGATGTGGCCGCCAGCCCGGCCCGCCGCATGGCCTTCGCCTCCCGCTCCAGCAGTTGCGCGCCGTCCGCGCCCTCGGCCGTCACGCGCACGTCCGCGTCCCGCCAGCCCGAGGAGGGCCCCTGCTCCCGCGCCAGCTCCCGCACCGCCCGGAAGGCGCACACCTGCGTCTGTGCGTATGCGGCCGCGGCCTGCGAGCCGCGGCGCTTCTCAAGCCGGGCATAGCACAGACCGCCCGCAAGGCTCACGATCCCCGCGCAGCATCCCGACGCGCCGCTTCCCAGCCGCGCCGCCTCCACCACCGCCACGCGCAGCCCGGCGCGGCTCAGCCACAGCGCGGTGGTCAGCCCCGTCAGGCCGCCGCCGACCACCGCCGCGTCCGCGCTTCGGCGGCCGCGCAGCACGGGATATTCCTGCTGCTCACGCCGCATCCAAAAAGTCTGTTGCTGCATGCCGTCGCCTCCAGAGGATTTGAGAAACAGTCTTCCCCGCCGCGCCTTTGTGCATCCCGGGGAAACGCCAAATATGTCCCGGCCCGTGCCGGACGCAAAGCAAAGGAAGGGTTTTATGGCCAGAATTGTCATCACCTACGGGGTGCCCGCGGAGGGCTTTGAGGCGCTGGCGGGGCACGAGGTGCTCATTCCCCCTCCCGGCGAACGCTTTTCCCATCAGCAGCTCATGGCGCTGCTTCCCACCGCGGACGCCGTGCTGGCCTGTACGGCGCTGGATGCCGGGCTGATCGCCTCGGCGCCGTCGCTTCGCCTCATCGTCTGTTACGGCGCCGGGTACGACGCCATCGACGTGGCCGCCGCCACGGAGCGCGGCATCCCAGTCGTCAACACGCCCGACAGCGTCACCCGGCCCACGGCTGAAATGGCCGTCGCCCTCATCACGGCGCTGGCGCGCCGGCTCCCGGAGCTCAACGCCCTCATGCACACCAGGCCTCCCAAAGAGCTGTTCGGCATGGGCCTGCGCATGGGTACATCGCTGGAGGGCGCCGTTTTGGGCGTGGTCGGCATGGGCCGCATCGGCGCAAAAGTAGCGGCGTTCGGCCGTCTGATGGGCATGCGCGTGCTCTATGCGTCCCGCACGCCCAAGCCCGCCTGCGACGCCCTGGGCGACACCCGCGTCCCCCTTGCGAAACTGATGGCCCAGAGCGATTTTATCACTTTGCACTGTCCCCACACGCCTCAGACGCAGGGGCTCATCTCCCGGGAGATGCTCGCCCGGATGAAGCCCACGGCCTACCTCATCAACACCGCCCGCGGCCCCATCGTGGACGAGGACGCGCTGATCGACGCCCTGCGCGCCCGCCGTATCGCGGGCGCCGCGCTGGATGTCTACGCGGGCGAGCCGGACATCAACCCGGCGTTTGCCTCGCTGGACAACGTGCTTCTGACCCCGCACGCGGGCAGCAACACCCTGCACGCGCGCAACGAGATGGCCCGCGCCGCCAGCGAACGGATTTTGGACCGTCTGGCCGGGCGCATCCCCAAAAACGTTCTCAACCCCGAGGTATTCTCCCGCTGAGAGCCCCCTTTCATCCTCCTCCGAAACAGGAGGGGCTCAGGCTGTCAAAAAACCCTTTTGGAAGGCTTGGAGGGCCCGCAGGCCCTCCAAAGTGAATTCGTATCGCCCGGCTTCGCCGGGCGGGCGGGGAGTTTGCGCCCCCGGCGCAAACATTTCTTAAGCATTTGGCGGAAAAGGTCGCCGCAGGCGAACTTTTTCGACAACCCGATCCCCCTCCGAAACAGGAGGGGGCTTTTTTTTGTCCCTTTCCGGCTTTCTTTGCGGAATTCCCATGCGTCGGTGCATAGCGTCCCTCCCGGCCACATACATACATGTGAAAAGGAGTGATCCCCATGAGCAACAAGCCTCTACGGATCCGGGAAAAGGGTGCGCTCATCCAGCCTCCGCCCACGGCCAGGCCGGCGCGCGCCGGTCCCCTCGCGCGCCTGAAGGCCACGCTCAGGCGCCCGCGCCTGCGCCGCGCCCTCACGCAGGCCGGCCTGGGCCTGTGCCTTGTGGGCCTGTGCGCGGCCTACACCATCGGTCTGGGCGACAACGCCACCGCCGTGGTCGCCAAAAAGCGGGAGCTGCCCGTCTACAGCGTCGAGCGGGACGACAAGGTGCTCTCCATCAGCTTCGACGCTTCCTGGGGCGCGGATAAGACGATCGCCATTCTGGACATTCTGGACCGCTACGATGTCAAAACCACGTTCTTCCTGGTGGGCGGCTGGGTGGATAAGTACCCGGAGATGGTCGAGGAAATCTTCGCGCGCGGGCATGAGATCGGCAATCATTCGAATACGCACCCGCACATGAGCCAGCTTTCCGAGTCCGACATCCGGGAGGAGCTGCGTATCATGAGCGACAAAGTGGAAAAACTAACAGGCGTCCGCCCGACGCTGTTCCGTCCGCCCTACGGCGACTACAACGACCGCGTGGTGCTGGTGTCCCGCGCAGAGGGCTACGAGTGCGTGCAGTGGAGCATCGACAGCCTGGACTGGAAGGACCGCGGCACAGAGGACATCATCAAGCAGTGCACCCATCGCGTCGATAACGGTGACATCGTGCTGTTCCACAACGACAGCAACGACATCGTCAACGCGCTCCCCTTCGTCATCGAGCATTATCAGGGGCTGGGCTACACCATCATACCCGTCAGCGAGCTCCTTTTGGAGGGCGAATACACCATCGACGTACAGGGCAAGCAGCATCCCAAGGCAACCTGAGAACCAAAGCAAGAACATGAGGTGAGCAACATGGAAGAAACGGGAAACATCATCCATCTGCGGGGGCAGATCTGCCAGAGCCTTCAGTTCGGACACGAGCTGTTTGGCGAGCAATTCTACGTGACCACGCTGCGCGTGCCGCGCCTGAGCGGGGCGGAGGACTTTCTGCCCATCACCATCAGCGAGCGGCTGCTCATCGACGAGCCGCTTGCCGCCGGGAGCATGCTGTGCATGGAAGGGCAGCTTCGCAGCTACAACAAGGTCATTGAGGGCGCGGGCCGGCTGCTTATCACCGCCTTTGCCCAGCGGATTCTCAACTGCGAGGAGGATGAGGAAAACCCCAACCGCGTCCAGTTGACCGGCGCGCTGTGCAAGCCCCCGAGCTACCGCACCACGCCCTTTGGGCGCGAGATCGCGGACCTGATGCTGGCGGTGAACCGTTCCTACGGCAAAAGCGACTACATCCCCTGCATCACCTGGGGGCGGACCGCGCGCTATGCCGCCAACCTCAAAATCGGCGACCGGGTGCAGCTCGTGGGACGTTTCCAGAGCCGGGCCTATCAGAAGCAGCTCCCCGACGGCACCTCGCTCAACAAGGTGGCCTACGAGGTGAGCGTGAGCCGGCTCAACGCCGTGCGGGAGGAGCCCCGTCCGGACTTCCGTTCGCTTCCGCCGCAAATGCAAAGCCCCGGCGCCCTGACCGGCGCCAGGGACTGTCAGGGCGCCAGGTCGTGAGCGCCGCACCGGCCTCCTCGTACGAAGGGGCCGGTTTTTTCTTTGTCTTTTTTACTCTGCTTGCTCTGACCGAACAGGTGCGCAAAGGTCGAACAAATGATGCGCGCCGGTGCATTTTGTCGTGTTTTTTCTTTGCCGCAAAGGCCCTTGCGCCCATGCCCGCGGCATGGCCCGCGCGGCGGAAACGCAGATAAAAATCTTGAAAAATCTTCTAAAATGGACTTGACGAACCGGCGGTCAACCAATACAATAGTTTTAGATAATTCAGACAGAGTCGAATGTGTTTCGTAACGCAAATTTTTGCCGTTAGGAGGAAGTTCCGATGCTGTATCAAGCGCCATCGGCTGAAATCCGCGATACCTTTCATCAGGGGACAAACCGGCGCGCCTACGAAATGCTGGGAGCTCATCCCTGCTACGAGGGCGACGTGCGAAAATGGCACTTCTGCGTATGGGCTCCCAACGCCAAGCATGTGGCGCTGGTGGGCTCCTTTAACGACTGGGACAAAAGTGTCACGCCCATGCAAAAGCAATATGACGGCACCTGGGAGCTGCGGCTGACGGAGGAGGAGCTTTGGAAAAACGTCCCGGAGGACGGCTACCCCACCTATAAATACGCCGTGTGGGGCGCGGACGATCTGTGGCGGATGAAGGCCGACCCCTTCGGCTTCTTCAGCGAGCTTCGGCCAAACAACGCCAGCCGCCTGGTCGATCTGGACACCTACCGCTGGGGAGACGGGGAATGGCTGGAAAAGCGGCATGACTTCAACCCTTATGTAAGTCCCGTCAACATCTATGAGGTCCACATCGGCTCCTGGCGGCGCCATCCCGACGGGACCATGTACACCTACCGCGAGTTCGCCGACGAGCTCATCCCCTACATCCAGGAGATGGGCTACACGCATATCGAGCTGCTGCCCGTGATGGAGCATCCCCTTGACATGAGCTGGGGCTATCAGGTGACGGGGTTCTATTCCGCCACCGCCCGCTACGGCACGCCGCTGGAGCTGATGAACCTCATCGACCGTTGCCATCAGGCGGGCATCGGCGTAATTCTGGACTGGGTGCCCGCGCACTTCCCGCGCGACGAGGTCGGCCTGTTCCGCTTCGACGGCACGGACCTTTACAACCACCCCGATCCCCGGCGCGGCGAGATCGCCCAGTGGGGCACGATGCTCTTTGACTACGCCCGCGGCGAGGTATGCAGCTACCTTCTGAGCAACGCCTGCTTCTGGCTGGATGTGTTCCATGCCGACGGCATCCGCGTGGACGCGGTCAGCGGCATCATCTACTACGACTTCTGCAAGGGGCCCGGGCAGTACATTCCCAACTGCTTCGGCGGGCGGGAGAACCTGGACGGCATCAATTTCCTCCGGCGGCTCAATCAGACGGTGTACCACGACTTCCCGGGGCTGATGATGATCGCCGAGGAAAGCACCGCCTTCCCCATGGTGACCGCGCCCACCTATCTGGGCGGCCTGGGCTTTGGCTTCAAATGGAACATGGGCTGGATGAACGACATCCTCTCCTACATCAAGCTCGACCCGGTCTATCGGAAGTATCACCACAACAAGGTAACCTTCAGCCTCTTCTACGCCTTCAGTGAAAACTACATCCTTCCCTTCTCCCACGACGAGGTGGTGCACGGCAAGCACAGCATGCTGGACAAAAACCCCGGTGACCTGTGGAAGAAGTTCGCGGGTCTGCGCGCGCTCTACGGCTATACCATGGCCCATCCGGGCAAGAAGCTTCTGTTCATGGGCGGCGAATTTGCGCATTTCATCGAATGGAAATATGACGATCAGCTCGACTGGTTCCTGCTGGTCTATGAGCGCCATGCGCCGCTGCAAAGCTGCGTCCGCCAGCTCAACCACATCTATCGCGAGACGCCCGCGCTCTATGAGGTCGACAACTCCTGGAACGGCTTCCAGTGGATCACGGCCAACGACACCGACAACAGCGTCGTGGCCTTCCTGCGCACCGACCAGCGCGGCCGGGCCATCCTGTGCGTGACCAACTTCACCCCGGTGTTCCATCCCATCTACCGCATCGGTCTGCCTTTCGGTGGGACGCTCCGGGAGATTTTCAACACCGACCGGGCGGAATACGGCGGAAGCAACCAGTACAACGCCTATGAGCTTTCCGCCCAGCCCGGCGAATTCAACGGCTTCCCGTTCTGGACGGAGATCTGCGTGCCTCCGCTCAGCTGCGTATACTTCACCTATGAGAAGATTCTGCCGCCGCCCGCGGGGAAGCGCGGGTGGGGCACATTGGCGGAGCCCGTCCGTCGGAGGAAGGGGGCTAAGGATGACAAACACGCTTGACCCTTCACTCATTCGCCTCAAAGGCTGAATCCTGATAACGTTAATGTAAGGAGTGGATCGTTTCCATGATGGACAAAAAGCAATGCGTGGCCATGCTGCTTGCGGGCGGCCAGGGCAGCCGTCTGGGCATCCTGACGGCGAATATGGCCAAGCCCGCCATCCCCTATGGCGGAAAATACCGCATCATCGACTTCCCGCTGAGCAACTGCACCAACAGCGCCATAGATGTGGTCGGCGTGCTGACCCAGTATCAGCCCCTCAAGCTCAACGCCTACATCGGCAGCGGCTCGCCCTGGGACCTGGACCTTGCGCACGGCGGCGTCTACGTTCTGCCCCCCTATGTCAAGGGCAAGAGCGGCGAGTGGTATTCCGGCACCGCCAACGCCATCTATCAGAACCTGGCCTTCATCGAGCAGTTTAATACGGACTATGTGCTCATCCTCAGCGGCGACCACATCTACAAGATGGACTACAACGCCATGCTGCAGTTCCACATCGACAACAAAGCCGACTGCACCATCGCCGTGCGCGAGGTTCCCTGGGAAGAAGCCAGCCGCTTTGGCATCATGAACACGGGCGAGGGCAACGTCATCGAGGAGTTCGAGGAAAAGCCCGCCAAGCCGCGCAGCAACAAGGCCAGCATGGGCGTGTACATCTTCACCTGGGAGAAGCTGCGCAAGTACCTCACCGAGGACGCCGCCGACCCCGCCAGCTCCAACGACTTCGGCAAGAACATCATCCCCAACATGCTAAACGACGGGCAGCGGATGTTCGCCTATGACTTCGAGGGCTACTGGAAGGACGTGGGCACCATCGAAAGCCTCTGGGAGGCCAACATGGACCTTCTCCAGCTCCCCATGCCCATCGACCTGTACGACAAGAAGTGGCGCATCTACGGCCGCAACCCGGGCATGGCCCCGCACTTTATCGCCGGCGGCGCCAGCGTGAAAAACAGCCTGATTACCGAGGGCTGCGAGGTGTACGGCAAGGTCGATCACAGCGTGCTCTTTGCCGGCGTCATCGTCAAGGAGGGCGCGAGCGTGATTGACAGCGTGCTCATGCCGGGCGCGGTGGTCGAGCGCGGCGCGCAGGTGCGCCGGGCCATCATCGCCGAGGGCGCCGTGATCGGCGCGGGCGCGACGGTCGGCGAAGAGACGGGCAACATCGCCGTGGTGGGCCAACAGGTCCAGCTTCCGGCGGGATGCGCCGTCAAGGCCGGAGAGCAACGCGCGCAGTGAGCCATCAAGAGCAGAGGAAGTGAGGATAGCACCATGAAAAATGTAATGGGTGTGATTTATACCGGCGAGAAGGACAGCTTTCTTCGGGAGCTGACCCTTCTGCGCGCCATCGCCGCCATGCCTGTGGCGGGGCGCTACCGCGTCATTGATTTTCTGGTCAGCAGCATGGTGGGCAGCGGCATGCGCAACGTGGGCGTCATCATGCAAAAGAACTACCACAGCCTGATGGACCATCTGGGCAGCGGCAAGGAGTGGGACCTGCACGGCAAAAACGACGGCCTCTACATCCTGCCCCCGTTCCTCACCCGCGACAACGTGGGCGTGTACAACGGATCGCTGGACGCGCTGCACTCCAACATGAACTACCTCCGGCGCAGCCGGCAGGAGTACGTGCTCCTGTGCAACAGCCTGATCGTCTTTAACGCCAACTTCACCGACATGTTCAAGAGCTATCTGGATTCCGGGTGCGACGTGATGATGCTCTACACCAAGGACCCGGAGATGCAGCGCCCGGAATACGGCACGTATCTGGACATCGACGCCACGGGCAAGGTAGTCGATATCGAAATCGACCCCACCAAGCCGCGTTACGAAAATACCAGCATGGACGTGATTTTGCTCCGCAAGGACCTTTTGATCGACCTGGTGGACCGCGGAGCCGCGCACGGCTATCACGACCTGGTGCGTGACGTCTTGCAGCGCATGGCGCGCGACGCGGGTCTGAACCTGTGCGGATATGAATATAAGGATATATGCTTCCGCCTGGACAGCGTGCAGAGCTACTTCAAGTTCAACCTCGCCACCCTGGACACCGATGTGCGCCACCGCCTGTTCCCCGAGGATAAGCCCGTCTACACCAAGGTGCGCGACGAGCTGCCCGCCCGCTACATGGATGGCGCCTGGGTCATCAACTCCATGGTCGCCGACGGCTGTATCATCAACGGCACGGTGGAGCACAGCGTGCTGTTCCGCGGCGTCAAGATCGACAAGGGCGCGCATGTGAAGAACTGCATCATCATGCAGGACTGCCATGTGGAAGAGGGCGTGCAGCTGGAGAACTGCATTTTGGATAAGCAGGCCGTCATCAAGCACGACGGCAGGCTCATCGGCCCCAGCGCCTACCCCATCGTCATCTCCAAGAACATGATTATCTGATGTCGGAAGGAGTTTTTAGCGCATGAAGATCCTCTTCACAGCCAGCGAATGTGTGCCCTTTATCAAAACGGGCGGGCTGGCGGACGTGGTGGGCGCCCTGGCGCCCGTGCTGGCCAAAAAGGGCCACGACGTGCGCGTCATCTTGCCAATGTACACCGCCATCGGCCAGAAATGGCAGGAGCAGATGCAGTATCTGCTGGACTTTGACGTCCAGCTCGGCTGGCGCAGGCAATACTGCGGCGTGCAGATGCTCAAGAAGGATGGCGTCATCTACTATTTCCTGGACAACAAGTACTATTTTGGCCGTCCCTACATCTACGGCCTGGGCGGCGACGAGTACGAGCGCTACGGCTTCTTCTGCCGCGCCTGCCTCAACGCCCTGCCGCTTCTGGACTTCAGCCCCGATATCCTGCACGCCCACGACTGGCAAAGCGGCATGATCCCGGCGCTTCTGAAGATCCAGTACGCGCACTTCCCCTTCTATGCCCACATCCGCAGCATGTTCACCATCCACAACCTCCAGTACCAGGGCATCTTCGGCATCAAGGACGTGCAGGATGTGCTGGGCCTGGGCGACGGGCTGTGGAGCTCGGATAAGCTGGAGTGCTTTGGCTGCGCCAACTTCATGAAGGCCGGTCTGGTCTATGCCGACGCCATCACCACCGTCAGCCCCAGCTATGCTGAGGAGATCACCACCGCCTACTACGGCGAGCGCCTCGACGGGCTGATCCGTGCGCGGCGCGATTCGCTCTACGGCGTGCTCAACGGCATCGACGTGGACGAATACAACCCCGAAACCGACCCCATGATCTACAAGAACTATTCCCTCAAGGACATGAGCGGCAAGGCCGAGAACAAGGCCAGGCTGCAAAAGGACCTGGGGCTGAAGGTGGACCCCGATGTTCCGCTGATCGCCATGGTTGGCCGCCTGAGCAATCAGAAGGGCCTGGACCTGGTGGACTGCGTGATGGCCGACATCATGAACGAGGACGTGCAGATGGCCGTGCTGGGCATGGGCGACGCGCGCTACACCAACCTCTTCAGCTGGGCCGAGCAGCAGTACCGCGGCCGCCTTGCCGCCCGCTTCGCCATGGACCATGAGCTGGCGCACAAGATGTACGCGGGCGCGGACTTCTTCCTCATGCCCTCGCTCTTTGAGCCCTGTGGCCTGAGCCAGCTCATCTCGCTGCGCTACGGCACGATCCCCATCGTGCGCGAGACCGGCGGCCTGCGCGATACGGTGCTGAGCTACAACGAGTACACCCAGGACGGCAACGGCTTTACCTTCCTCAACTATAACGCGCACGACATGCTCAACGTCATCCGCCGGGCTCTGACGTATTATCGTGAGCACGAGGACGTCATCAAGCTCCTGCGCTCGCGGGGCATGAAGGGCGATTATAGCTGGACCCACAGCGCCGGTGAATACGTCAAGATTTACCAGAAGCTCACGGGCAAGAAATAGGCTTCCCATCCCCCTGCGGGGCCCGCTTTGCGGGTCCCGCTTTTTTGATTTTACGGACGATTCAAAAAAAGGCCCGTTTTATGTTCATTTTTCAGGTTGACAAAGTGGCCGTCCGTGCTGTAAAGTATGTAAACGAGTGTGGGCCTCGGGGCTGGTTTTCCCTGTCCCAGGGCTTTGCATGCACATCAACACAAAGGAGCATGCACAAATGAACGGCCTCAGAAAACTGAACGATCTCCTTTTTCCGGGTGCAAAAACCTACGAGCGGGTTGGCGCTGGCAAGGCGCTGGCGCTGGGCTTCCAGCACGCCTTCGCCATGAGCTGCGCCACCATCCTCGTCCCCCTGCTGACGGGCCTTGACGTGGGCGTGGCGCTGCTGGCCGCGGGCCTTGGCACGCTGGTGTTCCACCTGTGCACGGGCGGCAAGAGCCCCGTGTTCCTGGGTTCCTCCTTTGCCTTCATCGCGGCGCTGTGCATCGTGCTGGACCCGGCGGGAGCGCCCAACTCGTTCGGCATGAACCGCGTGGAGCAGATTCAGGTCGCCATGTGGGGCATCATGGGCGCCGGTGCGATCTACCTGGTCTTTGCGCTGCTCATCAAACTCATCGGCATGAAATTTATCGACCGCCTCTTCCCGCCCGTGGTGCGCGGCGTGGGCATCGCCATCATCGGCCTGAACCTCGCCTCCTCCGCCATCAGCAACATCCAGAGCAACAACGGCTTTGAGCTCTTCACCTCCGGGTATTACTGGAGCTGGGCCCTGGCGCTGCTCACCTGCCTGACGGCGGTGCTGCTCTCCAGCTACGGCAAGGGCATGTTCAAGATGGCTTCCATCGTCATCGCCCTGGGCACGGGCTACGTGGTCAGCCTGATCGTGACCTCCACGGGTCTCGCCCCCGCGGGCCTGATGAACCTCTCGGCCATCGGCGAGCACGGCTGGGTGGAGCTGCCCAATGTGGTGTTCCCGACCTTCGACTTTGCCGGCCGCGGTTCGCAGATTCTGCGCGCCATCGGCATCATCAGCCCGGTTGCCATCGTAACCATGGTCGAGCACGTGGGCGACGTGTACGCAAACGGCGCGGTCGTGGGCCGCGACTTCACCAAGGACCCCGGCCTGCACCGCACCATGGCGGGCGACGGCCTGGCGACCATGGTGGCCGGTTTCATCGGCGGCCCGGCCAACACCACCTATTCGGAAAACACCGCCGTCCTCGCCGCAACCGGCAACTATAACCCCGTCACCCTGCGCATCGCCGCGGTGATCGCCATCCTCGTCTCCTTCTGCGGCAAGGCCATCGGCATCGTGGAGACCGTGCCCAACTGCGTGCTGGGCGGCGCCTGCATCGTGCTCTACGGCATGATCGCCTCCGTCGGCCTGCGCACGCTGGTGGAAAATCACGTGGACTTCACCAAGAACCGCAACCTCTGCATCGCCGCGGTCATGCTCGTGCTGGCCATGGGCGGCGCGACCATCGGCGGCCCCGATTTCAGCTTCAGCGGCATCGGCCTGGGCATCATTTCGGGCATCATCCTCAACCTCATCATGCCCGAGGCCAAGGAGCCCAAGCCCGGCCTCGTGGCCCACAGCGTGCCGGAAGAGGAAATCGTCAGGGAAAAATAAACCCATCCGGGCGGCGCAAAAGGACGCGCCGCCCGGATGTTCTTTTAAACCGCTTTTGTGCTATACTGATAGGGAAACAGGGAGGGATCGCAATGAAGGTGGTTCTGGTCAACGGCAGCCCCAACGAGAAAGGCTGCACCTATACGGCGCTTTCGGAGGTCGCCGCCGAGCTTGAGCGGCAGGGCGTAGAAGCCGAGATCGTGCACATCGGCAAGGAACCGATTCGCGGCTGTCTGGGCTGCGGCGGCTGCCGCAAGGCGGGCCGCTGCGTGTTCGACGACGCGGTGAACGCGCTGGCCGGAAAGCTCGCGGAGGCGGACGGCCTGGTCTTTGGCTCGCCGGTGTTTTACGCGGGGATCTCGGGGCAGCTCAAGTGCTTCATGGACCGGCTGTTTTACAGCCAGGGCGCGGCGCTGGCTCACAAGCCCGCCGCCGCGGTCGTCAGCGCGCGGCGCGGCGGATGCGCCACGGCGTTTGACGACATCAACCGTTTTTTCACCATCAACCGCATGCCCGTGGTCGCCTCACAATACTGGAATCAGGTGCACGGCAACACGCCCGAGGAGGTCAGGCAGGATGCGGAGGGCCTGCAAATCATGCGCACGCTGGCGCGCAACATGGCCTGGCTGCTCAGGTGCATGGAAGCGGGTCGCCAGGCGGGCGTCGCGCTGCCCGAGCGCGAGGCGCCCGTGCGGACCAATTTTATTCGCTGAGGGATTCGAGGCTTCCGTCCCGGGCAATCTGCCTGAGGACGGGAAGCACCTGCGCGCACAGGCGGATACCGGGCCTGCGAAGCGCCGGGTCCGCGTGCCGCATCAAAAACGGATAGCCTACGCTCTCCAGCATGCTCTCATCGTTGAAGCTGTCGCCAAAGGCGGCGGCTTCTTGCTTTTGGATGCCCGTCCTGGCCATGAGCATGCGCATGCCGGTTCCCTTGTTGGCGGCGGTAAAATCAAACCAGTCCGGGCCGGAAACCGTGGCGGTCAGCCTTCCCGCCCACTTCCTGAGCAGCTCCGGCGCGATTTGCGATAGCCCCTCGTCGATCTGGCCTGAGATTTTGAGCATGGGTTCGGTCACGTCCTGCGGGCTGTCGATGATGGTGACGGTGTTTCTCAGGCGGTAGACAATATCGTCGGTGTAGCGGCGGTTTCGATCCAGCATGTAGGTGGTATGCCTGCCGCTGATGAGCAGGTTCATTCCCATGCGCTCAATATCGGCGATCACCTCTTGGGCGATGTCCGGCGCAATGGCGGTCGTGCCGATGACCTCTCCCCCATGGACGCACAACGCCCCGTTTTCGCAGATGAACGCCATCTGCTCCGCCACCGGCGCAAACAGCCTGCGCAGGTTGCCAAGCTGCCGCCCGCTGCATGCCGTGAACAGGATGCCCCGCGCCGTCAGCGCCTCCACCGTTTCAAACGTGCCCTCAGGCAGCGTCCCCCGGCTCGTCAAGAGCGTCCCGTCCAGGTCCGTGGCGATCAAGCGGATCATCTTTCGTCCTCCCCAGAAAATGCTGGCGGTATCATAGCACATTCCGCCACGTGCGTCAATTTTTCGTTCCCTTTTTTCCAAAAGGCGGTTGACATCTCCTCATAGTTGATGTATTATTCATATGAACATTCATTCATGTTATGAGGAGGCGATCCGATGCCGGGCGAAACCGAACAGATGGCATGCGATTTTCTCTATGTACACAAGGAGATCGTTGAAAAGGTCCAACGCGAGATGCCCGGGGAAAGCGTTCTGTTTGACCTGAGCGAGCTGTTCAAGGTCTTTGGCGATTCCACACGCATCCGCATCCTCTACTGCCTGTTTGCCAGCGAGATGTGCGTTTGCGACATCGCCACGCTTCTGAGCATGACGCAGAGCGCCATCTCGCACCAGCTCAGCGTACTCAAGAAAAACAGGCTGGTCAAGAGCCGCCGCGACGGCAAGACCATCTTCTACTCCCTGGCCGACAGCCATGTCCGCACGATTCTGGACCAGGGCGTGGAGCATGTGACGGAATAAGGAGGTTTTCTCATGAAAAAGGTATTTAAGCTCCATGAGCTGGACTGTGCCAACTGCGCCGCGAAGATGGAGGCGGCTATCCGAAAAATTGCCGGCGTGGAGAGCGCGTCGGTCAACTTCATGACCCAGAAGCTGACGCTTCAGGCCGCGGACGCGGACTTTGAGCGGGTGTTCTCGGAGGCCGAAAAGGCCATTCGCCGGGTCGAGCCCGGCTGCGCCATCGTCAAATAAGCTGCTGGAGGTCTGCAATATGTCACGCATGCAAAAAAGGGATCTACTCCGCATCGCTCTGAGCGCGGCTGTGCTGCTCGCCGGGCTGCTGGTGCCCAACGAGCCTGTAAGCCTTATCCTGCTTGTGCTGGCCTATCTGATCGTGGGTATGGACGTGCTTTGGGAGGCCGGCTCGGGCATCCTGCGCGGTCAGGTCTTTGATGAAAACTTTCTGATGTCCCTGGCGACCCTGGGGGCGCTGCTGGTGGGCGAATATGCCGAAGCGGTAGCGGTAATGCTGCTCTACCATGTCGGGGAGCTGTTTCAGAGCTACGCGGTGGGCAAATCGCGCGCCTCCATCTCGAGCCTCATGGACATCCGGCCCGAGACGGCCGATGTGGAGCGCGACGGCGCGATCGAGACCGTGGACCCCGAGGAGGTCATGGTCGGCGAGGTTTTCGTGGTCAAGGCGGGCGACCGCATCCCGCTGGACGGCGTGGTGCTGGAGGGAAGCTCGTCCCTCAACACCGCCGCACTGACCGGGGAGAGCCTGCCGCGGGATGTCTCCGAGGGCGACGAGGTCATCAGCGGCTGCATCAACCAGACCGGCCTGCTGCGCGTCACCGCCACCAAGGTCTATAGCGACTCGACCGTGGCCCGGATCCTGGATCTGGTGGAGAACGCCAGCGACAAAAAGGCGAAGGTGGAGAGCTTTATCACCCGCTTTGCGCGCATCTATACGCCTGCCGTGTGCGCGGCCGCGCTGCTGTTGTTTCTGATCCCCTCGCTGTTTGTGGACGGCCGCTGGAGCGTGTGGGGGATGCGCGCGCTGAGCTTCCTGGTGGTAAGCTGCCCCTGCGCGCTGGTGATCTCCGTTCCGCTGAGCTTCTTCGGGGGCATCGGCGGGGCCGGCAGGCGCGGCATCCTGGTCAAGGGCAGCAACTATCTGGAACTGCTGGCCAGGGCCGACGTGGTGGTCTTTGACAAGACCGGGACCCTCACGCGCGGCAGCTTTCATGTGACCGTCGTCCACCCCGATCGGATCACCGAAGAGGAGCTTCTGCGCGTGGCCGCGACGGTGGAGAGTGCGTCGGACCATCCCATCAGCCGCTCCATCTGCGCGGGCTACCACGGCGGGCTGCTCACGGATGCGCTCAGCGGTGTGCGCGAGCTGGCCGGGCAGGGCATCACCGCCGTGCTTGACGGGCAGGCGGTGAGCGTGGGCAACGAGAAGCTCATGCGATCCCTCGGCGTGGAGCTGCCCGACTGTCCGCATGTGGGGACGGTGGTGCACGTCGCCCGCGAAAGCGAGTACCTGGGCCATATCGTCATCGCTGACGAGGTCAAGGAGGGTGCCGGGGAGGCGGTCGCCGCGCTCAAGCGTGAGGGCGTGCGCAAGGTGGTCATGCTCACCGGCGACGGCGAGGCCGTGGCCCGGGAGGTCGCCTCCCGGCTGGGCGTGGACGAGGTGCATGCGCAGCTTCTTCCCGCCCAGAAGGTCGATGAGGTCGAGCGCCTGCTCGCGGGCAAGCAGGCGGGCGCAAGCCTGGTCTTTGTGGGCGACGGCATCAACGACGCGCCCGTCCTCACCCGTGCCGACGTGGGCGTGGCCATGGGCGCGCTGGGCAGCGACGCGGCGGTCGAGGCCGCGGACGTGGTCCTGATGGACGACGATCCGCGCAAGCTGGTCACCGCTGTTCGCATCAGCCGCCGCACCCTTGCCATCGCGCGCCAGAGCATCGTTTTCGCGCTGGTGGTCAAGCTGCTGGTGCTGGCGCTGGTCGCCGTCGGCGTAGCCAACATGTGGTGGGCCGTATTCGGCGACGTCGGCGTCTCGGTCCTTGCGATCCTCAACGCCATGCGCGCCCTTCGCGTGGATAACCTGTGACGGGTTCCAGATTCACTGCAAGGCAAGAACACCCCGCGCCACTGGCGCGGGGCGTCAGCGTGTCGAAAAAGCTCGCCTGCGGCGATCTTTTCCGCCAGGACACGTTT
>CAUDEL010000043.1:0-26439 GCA_958448555.1 uncultured Eubacteriales bacterium
CTCTACATCAACAACTGCGCCACCGCTCCCAGCCAGCTGGCCTCCGCCACCGGCGACCAGGCGCTTGCCGAGTTCGGCGAGGGCAAGGCCGTGTTCTATCAGAACGGCACCTGGGAATACGCCAACCTGACGGGCGAGAAATTCGGCATGGATCCCGCCGATCTGGCCATGATTCCGATTTACATCGGCGTTGAGGGCGAGGAAGACGCGGGCCTGGCCTGCGGCACCGAGAACTGCTGGGCCGTCAACAGCCAGTCCTCCGAGGCTGACCAGAAGGCCACGTTGGACTTCCTCTACTGGGTTGTGACCTCCGACGAGGGCACCACCATGATGGCCGAAGAGTTCGGACCCATCCCCTTCAAGGCCGCCAAGGCTTCCGACAACGTGTTCTTCAACGACGCCAACAACTACATCAACGAGGGCAAGTACGTGGTGAGCTGGGCCTTCAACTACACCCCCAACGTGGACACCTGGCGCGCGGCGGTCGTGGCTGCCATGACCCAGTACTCTGCGGGCGGCTCCTGGGACGACGTGGTCACCGCGTTCGTGCAGGGCTGGGCGACCCAGTACGCCAATCAGTAATCCCTGACTGACAGGTTTCCCGGCAGCAGCGCTGCCAATTCCGGGGGAAGCGGGCTGAACCCCGCTTCCCCGGTTTCATTTTCACCACCGGAGGCGTGGCCATGAAACAAAAAAAGCAAACGAGCAACGCGGCCGTCAACTCCCGGCTCATCCGCCGGCCGATCCAGCGATGCTTCGCCCTCTTCCTTCTTCCTACGTTCGCGGCGTTTTGCATCGGTTTTCTCTATCCTTTTATTCACGGACTCTATCTTTCCTTTTGCAAGTTCACCACCACCAGCAATGCCAAATGGGTCGGCTTTGACAACTACGTGCGCGCCTTTAAAGACGCCAGCTTTGTGCACGCCTTCGGCTACACGGCGCTGGTGGCGGTCACCTCGCTCATCATCATCAACATCCTCGCCTTCGCCGTGGCCTATGCGCTCACGCGCGGCATCCGCGGCTCCAACCTCTTCCGTGGCGTCTTTTTCCTGCCAAACCTCATCGGCGGCATCGTGCTGGGTTACATCTGGTCGATGATCTTCGACGGCTTTCTCTCCCGCTATGATACCTCCATCGTCCTCAACGCCACCTACGGCTACTGGGGCCTTATCATTATGCTGTGCTGGCAGCAGGTGGGCTATATGATGATTATCTATATCGCCGGCCTCCAGTCCGTCTCCGAAGACATGATCGAGGCCGCCAAGATCGACGGCGCCAGCGGCTGGCGCATCCTGTGGAACATCACCATCCCCACCGTGATGCCCTCCATCACCATCTGTACCTTCCTGACGCTGACCAACGGCTTCAAGCTCTTTGACCAGAACCTGGTCCTCACCGGCGGCCAGCCCTTTACCTTCCAGCCGGACGGCACCATCATCCGCTCCACTGAGATGCTGGCGCTCAACATCTACAACACCTTCTACCTCAACTCCAACTCCCGCGGCATGGGTCAGGCCAAGGCTGTTTTGTTCTTCATCCTCGTGGCGGCCATCGCCCTCATCCAGCTCCGCGCCACCCACAGCAAGGAGGTGCAGCAGTAATGCGGCGTGAACGCATCGGCAAAAATGCCCTCACCGTGCTGTTTGTGGTCATCAGCATCATCTACATGATGCCCATTGTGGTCGTGCTCTTCAACTCCTTCAAGAGCAACGCATCCATCAACACCGATACCTTCGCCCTGCCCAGCGCCGAAAGCTTCGTGGGCTGGGGCAACTACCAGACCGGCATGACCGTGGGCGAATATCCCTTCATCAACTCCGTCGCCTACAGCTTTGTCATCACCATCCTGTCGGCCGCGCTGATCCTGATCTGCACGTCGATGGCCGCCTGGTACATCTCCCGCGTGGATGACCTGTTCTCCCGCGTGGTGTACTACCTGTGCGTGTTTTCCATGATCGTGCCCTTCCAGATGGTCATGTTCACGCTGGCCAAGACAGCCAACGTGCTGGACCTGGACACCCCCTGGACCATCCCGGTGATCTACCTGGGATTTGGCGCGGGGCTGGCGGTATTCATGTTCACGGGCTTTGTCAAGGGCATGCCGCTGGCCATCGAGGAGGCCGCCGCCATCGACGGCTGCGGGCCCCTGCGCACCTTCTTCTCGGTGGTCTTTCCCATGCTCAAGCCCATTTTCATCTCTGTGGGCGTGCTGGAGATCATGTGGGTGTGGAACGACTACCTCCTGCCCTACCTGGTGCTGGACCGCACCAAGTACAAGACCATCCCCATCCACATCCAGTACCTGCAAGGAAGCTACGGCCATGTGGACCTGGGCGCGGTAATGGCGCTCATCATGATTAGCATCCTGCCCATCATCATCTTCTACCTCACCTGCCAGAAGTACATCGTCAGCGGCGTAATGGCCGGTGCCGTCAAGGGCTGAGCGATTTGGGGCAGCAAAAGACGGGGCCTGCGCCGCAGGCCCCGTTTCAGTATCGGCGGCATGGTGATGCCGTCATTTTTGTTGCGCATCCTCAATCAGCTTGAGCACGGCCTGGGTGCCGTCCTTGACCGGGTAGGCCTCCAGCGCCGCAAGCAGCTCCCCCCGATCGTCCAGGAGCTTGAACAGCGCGTCCGTCAGCGTGCGGGCGGTCATGTCCTCCTGCATCAGCACGCGCGCCAGCCCCTGCCGGGCATAGCTTTTGGCGTTTTCAATCTGGTCGCCCCGGCTCGCCCCCAGCGGATAGGGCACCAGCAGCATGGGCTTGTGCAGGGCCAGCAGCTCGCTTAAGGTGTTGCTGCCCGCGCGGCTCAAAACCACGTCGGCCACGGCCAGCGCGTCGGGCATTTCATCGGAAAGGAACTCCTTCTGGCAGTAGCCTTTCGTTCCCATGAGGCTTTCGTCCAGGTTGCCCTTTCCGCACAGGTGCAAAACGTCGAAACGGGTGAGCAGCTCCGGCAGGGCTTCGCGCAGGCAGCGGTTGACGCTCTGCGCACCCAGGCTTCCGCCCGTCATGAGCAGCACGGGCTTTTGTCCGTCAAATCCGGCCAGCGCCAGCCCTGCCGCGCGGCTTCCGCGGAAGAGCTCCGGCCTGAGCGGCGTGCCCGTCAGCACGCCCTTCTTTCCCAGCGCGCGGGCACATTCGGGGAACGTCGCCGCCACCCTGGTGGCAAAGCGCGCGCAGATGCGGTTGGCCAGCCCGGGGGTGAGGTCGCTCTCGTGGCAGACCGCCGGCACGCGGCACAGCCAGGCGCCAAACACCACCGGCACGCTCACGAAGCCGCCCTTGGAAAAGCACACGTCGGGTTTGAGACGGCGCATGAGGCCGATGCTCTGAAACGCGCCCCAGATCACCCGAAAGGGATCGGTGAAGTTCTGAACGCTGAAGTAGCGGCGCAGCTTGCCGCTTTTGACGGCGTGGTAGGCGATGTCGGGGAATTTGGCCATCATCTGCCGTTCGATGCCGTTTTCCGTGCCGATGTAATGGATCTCGTACCCCGCCTGGCGCAGATGCGGGATCAGGCTCAGATGGGGCGTGACGTGTCCGGCGGTGCCGCCACCCGTCAGTACGATGCGTTTTTTCATGGTGCGCTCCTAAGCTGGTGATTTGGCCGGTTGACCGGCAGGCTTAGTATACCACATTTTGGGCTTTTGTGCACGGCCGGGCCGTTATCCAATGCGCTTGAGCTCGGTGTGCAGGCGGCTTAGGATGCGCTTTTCCAGCCGTGAGATGTAGCTCTGGGAGATACCCAGCAGGTCCGCCACCTCCTTCTGGGTCCGCTCGCGCTGGCCGCCCAGCCCGAAGCGCAGCATGATGATGCGCTTTTCCCGCGCGCCCAGGTGCTCCAGCGCGTCGCGCAGGATCTCGCGCTCGATCTCCTGGTCGAGGTTGACCGACACCGTGTCCGGCCGCGTGCCCAGCACGTCGCTGAGCAGCAGCTCGTTTCCGTCCCAGTCGGTTTTGAGCGGCTCGTCGAGGCTGACCTCCAGGCGCAGCTTGGAGGTCTTGCGCAAAAACATCAGAATCTCGTTTTCGATGCAGCGGCTGGCATAGGTGGCCATCTTGATCTTCTTTTCGGCGTCGAAGGTGCCCACCGCCTTAATCAGCCCAATGGTGCCGATGGAGATGAGGTCCTCCAGCGGAATCCCCGTGTTCTCAAAGCGCCGGGCGATAAAGACCACTAGCCGCAGATTGTGCTCGATCAGCGCCCGGCGGGCCGCCTCGTCGTGTTCCTTCAGACGCAGCGCCAGCGCGCGCTCCTCCTCGGGCGTGAGGGGCGGCGGCAGGGGATCAGGACCGCCGATATAGAACAGCTCCTGCGGAAAAAGCCGCATCAGAAGCCGCTGAAACGCCAGATGAAGCCTTTCGGGTGACTGATTCATGTCGTGTTCCTCCTCGCCCCCGCCTGCGCGGGCCAGTATTTATCAGGAAAAGGATGCCGAAAGCGCGGCCATGGGCACCAGCGCCTGCGCGCCGCCGTACTCGGCGCCCGCGACCGCCACCAGCAGCCGCGCCTCGGCGGGATGGCCGTTGAGGTAGAGACGGCACTCGTCGGGCCTGAACATCGGAAGCAGCGCCGAGCCCGCGGCCGTGCGCACATTGAGCAAGCGAAAGCCCAGCGGCAGGGCGCTCAGGTCGTCCAGGTCGCCTATGTCCGGAAACAGAAGCCCCGCCGCCCGGCGCGGCACCACCAGCACCGGAAGCCCCGTCACAGGGTCCCGCAGGAGGTTTCCACTGTCCAGCATGGCGGGCAGAATCACGGCGTTGCCGTCCACCCTGAGCTCCACCTGCCGCACGTCGCACATGGCGTTTGGCAGAAGCGTCGCCAGCAGGTAGACCAGCGCCGCCACGCCCGCGCTGGCCAGCAGCGCCACCGGCGCGCTGACCCCACGCCGCATCAGCGCCTCAGCGCCGCCGCCCAGCAGCAACGACGCGCCCAGCGTGGTCACGCACCCGCGCAGGCATGGCCCCAGTCCCTGCGCATGAAAGCACAGCGCCACGGTGCAGGGCAAGCCCGCCAATGCCACAGGCCACAGCGGCGGCAGCACGAGCGCGCACAGCGCCAGCGCCCCGCCAAGCCCCGCACCCGCCGCCAGCACGCCCCGTCCCGGCGCGGGAAGGCCCGCCAGCCTGCCGCCCAGCGGCAGCGCGCACAGGCACATGACCGTGTTCCACAGAAAGTAAGCCTCCGCGTGCACCACAGGCCGCGCCCCCCTTTGTCCGGCATGCAAGTAGTATAGTGCACGGCAGTACCCGGATATGTCGAAACGCCGCGCGAAGGTTGGCGCAGCCGTTTTTACGCAACAAAAAAAGGCGGGCAATCGCCTGCCTCCAAGCCTATCTGCGCCCCAGCGCATCCTTGAGCCGCTGCGCAAGCGGGCGGCTTTTTTTCATGGCGAGGGCCGCGTCCAGCGCCCCCTCGCGGTATTTCCGATTGTCCGGGTCCCGGCGGACGGCTTCGCGGAAGCTCTGGTGCGCCGTTTCATATTGGCGCAGGCCCATGAGGATCTTCCCCTGCAAAAAGTACCAGTCCGCGTCCTTGCCGTCGGCGCGGGCGAGCTGCCTGAGCGCGCTTTCCAGGTTGCCCTGGTCGATCAGGCGCTGGGCAAAATGCTTGGCCTCCTCCTGAGAGATCAGGTTAAATCCCACCCGGTGCTGCGAGGCGAGTTTGAGCGCCTCCTCATAGGCGAGGTTGAGCTGGAGAAGCTGCTCCTGCGCAGCCTTCTGGCGCACGGGGTCCTGAAACTGGTCGGGGTGGCATGCCTTGACCATGCGGCGGTAGGCGGCGCGCACATCCTGTGCGTCCGCTCCCGGCTTGAGGCCCAGCAGCTCGAAGGGTTTGAGGTCGTACAGGATCGTCACCTCCCATCAGCGCGGCCCCGCGAGCGAGAGCTCAGATCTTCTCACGGCGGATCTCCGCGCCCAGCGCGCGCAGCTTCTCCTCGATACGCTCGTAGCCGCGGTCGATGTAGGACGTCTCGTAGATCTCCGTCACGCCCTTGGCCATCAGCCCCGCCACCACCAGCGCCGCGCCTGCGCGCAGGTCCGTCACGGTCACGGGCGCGCCGTAGAGCTCGCGCACGCCCTCGATGAGCACCGTGCGGTCCACCAGCTTGATCCTCGCGCCCATGCGGCGAAGCTCGTCCAGGTGCTTGAAGCGCTGCTCAAAGATCGTCTCACAGACCGTGGAGGTGCCGTTGGCCATGCACAGAAGCGCGGTCATGGGCTGCTGCAGGTCCGTGGGGAAGCCCGGGTACACCTGGGTCTTTACATTCACCGCGCGCTGCTCGCCCTGCGGCCGCACACGGATGGAGTCGTCGTTCTCCGTCACGCGCACGCCCATCTCCAGGAGCTTGGCCGTCAGCGCCTCCATGTGCGTGGGGATACAGCCGTGGATGGTCACGTCCCCGCGCGTGGCGGCGGCGGCGATCATCAGCGTGCCCGTCTCGATCTGGTCGGGGATGACGGTATAGGTGCATCTGTGCAGATGCTGCATGCCGCGGATGCGGATGACATCGGTGCCCGCGCCCTTGACGCGCGCGCCCATGCTGTTGAGGAAGTTGGCCAGATCCACGATGTGCGGCTCCTTGGCCGCGTTGTAAATGACAGTCGTGCCCTCGGCCTTGGCGGCGGCCAGCATGACGTTGATGGTCCCGCCGACCGTGACCATGTCAAAGAAGATGTCGCCGCCCAAAAGCCGATCCGTCCTGGCGTAGATCATGCCGCCCCGGTCCTCGATCGTCGCGCCCAGCGCCGCAAAGCCCTTGAGGTGCTGGTCGATGGGCCGGCTGCCGATGTCGCACCCGCCGGGATAGGCCACCTCCGCCCGGCCGCCCCGCCCCAGCAGCGCCCCCAGAAGGTAATAGCTGGCGCGCAGCCGCTTGGTCAGCGCAAACGGCACACGGAAGCCGTCGGCGCCCCGCGGGTCCACCGTAAGGTATTTCCCCGGCACATACTCCGTGCACGCGCCCAGCCTCTCCAGAATCTCGATGAGCGCATGCACGTCGTCGATATCCGGCAGGTTTTCAATGGTGCACGGCTCGTCGCACAACAGCACGGCGGGAATCACCGCCACCGCGGTATTCTTGCCGCCGCTGACGGTGATCTCACCCATCAGGGGATGACCGCCTGTGATAAGCATTTTATCCCTGCTGCTCATAGCTACGGCCCAAGGCCGCTGCTCACCTCATTTCGCCCAAAGGCAGACATGATGCAAAGGACCATTTTTCATTATACATGTTTTTCCCACACTTTGCAACAAAGGCCCGCCGCCGTCTGTCGAGGGCCCGCCGCCGTCTGTCGAGGGACGCTCAAAAGCGTCACTTTTCCGAACGCACAAAAAAGTATATAAAAAAATGTTCGCCTTTTTTCTTTACAAAATGTCAAAGCTGGTGTATGATGAACAGGTCCCTTTGGTTTTTATGTCGATAACAGGAGGATGGAACGCAATGAAGAAGCTCGTAAGCCTGCTGCTGGCGCTGTGCCTGGTCCTTGGTGTAAGCGCCGCGAGCGCCGCGGTTTCCGCGGATGAGATCAAGGTCGGTTACATCTGCATCGGTGACGAAAACGAAGGCTATTCCGCCAACCACATCAACGGCCTCAAGGCCGCCCAGGAAGCCCTGGGCATCGCCGACAGCCAGGTGATGATTAAGTACAACATCCCCGAGACCGAGGCCGCCTATGAGGCCGCGGTGGACCTGGCCGAGAACGGCTGCGACATCATCATCGCCACCAGCTTTGGCCAGGAGAGCTACGTGTTCCAGGCCGCCGCCGAATATCCCGACATCCAGTTCTGCCACGCCACCGGCACCGCCGCCAGCTCCAGCGAGCTGACCAACGTGCACAACTACTTCACCGCCATCTATGAGGCCCGCTATGTCAGCGGCGTGGTGGCCGGCATGAAGCTTAACCAGATGATCGAGGACGGCGCCATCACCGCCGAAACCGCCAAGATCGGCTACGTGGGCGCGTTCCCCTTCGCCGAGGTCATCTCCGGCTACACCAGCTTCTTCCTGGGCGCCCGCAGCGTGTGCCCCTCCGCCACCATGGAGGTGCGCTACACCAACAGCTGGTCCGACATGGCGCTGGAGAAGGAGACCGCCGAGGCCCTGATCGCCGACGGCTGCGTGCTGATCTCCCAGCACTCCGACACCGTGGGCCCCGCCACCGCCTGTGAGGCCGCCGGCGTTCCGATCGTGGGCTACAACATCTCCATGATCCCCACCGCCCCCACCCAGGCACTGACCTCCGCCGCCTGCAACTGGGGCGCGTACGTGACCTTCGCCATCAAGAGCGTGATCGACGGCACCGAGATCCCCAGGGACTGGTGCTACGGCTACTCTGACGGCGCCGTGCACATCACCGAGCTCAACGAGGCCGCCGTGGCCCCCGGCACCGCCGAAAAGGTCGCCGAGGTCGAGGCCGCGCTCAAGGACGGCACCCTGCACGTGTTCGACTGCTCCACCTTCACCGTGGGCGGCGAGGAGCTGACCACCTACACCACCGCCTATGGCCTGGAAGGCACCGAGATGGTTTCGGACGGCTACTTCCACGAGTCCGAGGTGCGCAGCGCTCCCTACTTTGACATCATCATCGACGGCATCAACGCGGTCGTTGAGCAGTAAGCGACATTTTCGGCTCTGCCCTGCCGCCCGCTGGGGCGGCAGGGCGTTGTTTCATTCCACAGCCCGGAGGGAGAAGCCTTGCAATCCAACGCAATGATCGAGATGCGCGGCATCACCAAACATTTCGGAACGGTGGTCGCCAATGAAAATGTGGATCTGACCGTGCGCCGCGGTGAAATCCTGAGCGTCCTGGGCGAAAACGGCAGCGGCAAGACGTCGCTGATGAACATGCTGGCCGGCATCTATTTTCCTGACGCCGGCCACATTTACGTGGAGGGCCGCGAGGTGGTCATCCGTTCGCCCAAGGATGCCTTCGCCCTGGGCATCGGCATGATCCACCAGCATTTCAAGCTCATCGATGTGCTCACCGCCGCCGAAAACATCATTCTGGGCCTGCCTGGAAAGCTCCGCCTGGACATGCGTCAGATCGAGCGCGACATCCGCGCCCTCACCGAAAAATACGGCTTTGAAATCGATCCGCACGAGAAGATCTACGAGATGAGCGTGTCGCAGAAGCAGACGGTGGAAATCGTCAAGATGCTCTACCGCGGCGCCAACATCCTCATCCTCGACGAGCCTACCGCCGTGCTCACCCCGCAGGAGACGGAGCGGCTTTTCAAGGTGCTTCGCAACATGCGCGATCAGGGCCATTCCATCATCATCATCACCCACAAGCTCAACGAGGTCCTCAGCCTCAGCGACCGCGTGGCCGTGTTGCGCAAGGGCCGCAGCGTCGGCTCCGTCGTGACCTCCCAGGCCACGGAGAAGAGTCTGACCGAAATGATGGTAGGAAAGCGCGTGGACCTCAACATTGAGCGTCCTCAGCCCGACCATCCCCGCCTCAAGCTCAGGATGCAGGACGTGACCGTGGTCAACGACGAGGGACGCGAGGTGCTTTCCCACGCCTCCCTGGAAGCCTACACGGGAGAGATCCTGGGCGTTGCGGGCATCGCGGGCAGCGGGCAGAAGGAGCTGTTGGAGGCCATCGCGGGCCTGCAGCCGCTCAGGAGCGGCTCCATCCAGTACACCAACCGCAAGGGCCATGTGCGCGAGCTGACCCGCATGTCCGCCGAGGAGATCCGCGACATCGGCATCCGCCTCGCCTTCGTCCCCGAGGACCGGCTGGGCATGGGCCTGGTCGCCTCCATGGGCATGACGGGCAACATGATGCTGCGCAGCTACAAGCGCGGCCGCGGCTTCTTTTCCGAGCGCAAGCAGCCGCGCACGCTGGCCGAGCACATCATGCGCGAGCTGGACGTGGTCACCCCGGGCGTGGAGTGGCCCGTGGGCCGCATGAGCGGCGGCAACGTGCAAAAGGTGCTGGTCGGCCGTGAGATCGCCTCCTCGCCGCAGGTGCTGATGGTGGCCTATCCCGTGCGCGGGCTGGACATCAACTCCTCGCACACCATTTACCGCCTGCTCAACGAGCAGAAGAAAAACGGCTCCGCCGTCATCTGCGTGGGCGAGGACCTGGACGTGCTTCTGGCCCTGTGCGATCGGATCCTGGTCCTGGCCGACGGCCGGGTGAGCGGCACGGTGGACGCGCGCGAAGCCACCAAGGAGCAGATCGGCCTGATGATGACCAACCATGACGCAAAGGAGGCGCAGCCATGACCGGCGCCAAGGAACCCCTGATGCACATCGTCAAGCGAGGCGATTTCTCCCTGGGCCGGGCCATGCTGGTGCGGCTGGCGGCGCTGGTATGCGCCCTGGTGGTCTGCGCGGCGATCATCTTCGGGCTCACCGGCATGAACCCGCTGAGCGTCTATGCCGGCATCTGGGACGGCGCGGTGGGCACCAGCCGCCGCATGTGGGTCACCTTCCGAGACGCGGCCATTTTGCTGTGCGTGGGCTTTGCGGTCCTGCCGGCCTTCCGCATGCGGTTTTGGAACGTGGGCGCGGAGGGACAGGTGCTGGTGGGCGCCATGGCCTCCGCCGCCGTGATGATTTATGGAAAGGCGCTGCCCGCCTGGGCCATGTACACGCTATGCCCCCTCGCGGGCATAGCCGCCGGGCTCGTCTGGGGCGTGATTCCCGCGTTTTTCAAGGCGCGATGGAACACCAACGAGACGCTCTTTACCCTCATGCTCAACTACATCGCCATGCAGCTTGTCTCCTTCGCCATCGTGTTCTGGGAAAACCCCCGCGGCTCCAACCACGTGGGCCTCATCAACAGCCAGGGCAAGGAGGGCTGGCTGCCTTCCATCGGCACCAACAGCTATCTCCTGCCCATCCTCATTGTGCTGGCGCTTATGGTGGGCCTGTATATCTATATGCAGTTCTCCAAGCAGGGCTATGAGATCGCCGTGGTGGGCGAGAGCGAAAACACGGCGCATTACGCCGGTATCAACGTCGGCCGCGTCATCATCCGCACCATGGCCATCTCCGGCGGCATCGGCGGCCTGGCGGGCTATCTGCTGGCCTCGGGCGTGGGCCATACCATCTCCACGGGTCTGGCCGGCGGCCGCGGCTTTACGGCCATCGTGGTGGCGTGGCTGGGCAAGCTCAATCCCTTTGCGATGCTGCTGGTGGCGTTTTTCCTTGTGTTCATGGAAAAGGGCGCCATTCAGATCGCCACGCAGTTCAACCTCAATGAAAACGCCAGCGACATTCTCACCGGCGTCATCCTGTTTTTCATTCTGGGCTGCGAGTTCTTCATCAACTACCGCATCGAGATGCGCAAGCGCGCCAGCGAGGAGGTCAAGGCATGAACCTGATCGTCGTGTTTTTGCAAAAGGCCATCGCGCAGGGCATCGCCATTCTCTACGGCGCCAACGGCGAGATCGTGACCGAGAAGAGCGGCAACCTGAACCTTGGCGTGCCCGGCATGATGTACATGGGCGGCGTGGCCGGCCTGATGGGCGCTTTTCTCTACGAAAACGCCGTGGAAACCCCCGTGCCCTTCGTGGGCATGCTGATTGCGCTGGCGTGCGCGCTGGTATGCTCGGGCCTCGGCGCGCTGATCTACAGCGTGCTCACCATCACCTTCAGGGCCAACCAGAACGTGACCGGCCTTGCGCTGACCACGTTTGGCATGGGCTTTGGCAACTTCTTCGGCGGCTCGCTCTCCAGGCTGGCCGGCGGCGTGGGACAGATCTCCACGCAGGCCACGGCCAGCGCCTTTCGCGCCAGAATCCCCTTTCTGAGCTCGCTGCCCGTGGTGGGCGAGGTGCTGTTCAGCTACGGCTTTCTGACATACCTGTCCATCGTGCTCACGGTGGCGCTGAGCTACTTCCTCTACCGTACGCGCAAGGGCCTCAACCTGCGCGCCGTGGGTGAAAGCGCCGCCACCGCCGACGCGGCGGGCGTGAACGTGACGGCCTACAAATACCTGTCCACCCTCGTGGGCGGGATGTTCGCGGGCCTGGGCGGGCTGTACTTCGTCATGGAATACACCGGCGGCACCTGGGTCAACAACGGCTTTGGCGACCGCGGCTGGCTGGCCATCGCGCTGGTCATCTTCGCGCGCTGGCGGCCGCTCAACGCCATCTGGGGCAGCATCCTCTTCGGCGGCCTGTACATCCTCTACCTCTACATCCCCGGCCTGGACCGCAGCATGCAGGAAATCTTCAAGGCCCTGCCCTACGTGGTCACCATCGTGGTGCTCATCATCACCAGCCTGCGCAAGAAACGCGAGGATCAGCCGCCCATGAGCCTGGGCGTGGCCTATTTCCGCGAGGACCGCGGTTGAAGGAAGGCGCTTGTTCATGACCATCATCGACACCCACGCGCACATCTATCCCGACGCAATCGCCGAAAAGGCGGCACGGTCCATCGGCACCTTCTACGGCATCCCCATGTGCATGGACGGTACCCTGGGCCAGCTCATCCGGCACGGCACGGCGGCGGGGATCTCCCGCTTCCTGGTGCACAGCGTGGCCATCACGCCCAGCCGCGTCCATTCCGTCAACGACTACCTCATGCGCGTCTGCGCCGAGCACCCGGACCGCCTCATCGGCTTTGGCACGATGCACCCGGGATATGAGGACGTGCCCGGCGAGCTGGACCGCATCAAGGCGGGCGGGCTGCACGGCATCAAGCTCCACCCGGACATCCAGGCCTTTCTTCTGGACGACCGTCGCGCCGTGGCCATGTTTCGCGCCATGGCGGAGCGCGGCCTTCCCGCGCTGATCCACACCGGCGACAGCCGTCACGCCTACAGCGAGCCGCGGCGCATGGCGCGCGTGCTCGATCAGGTCCCGGATCTCAAGGTCATCTGCGCGCACCTGGGCGGCTGGTCCGTCTGGAACGACGCATGGCGCATCCTGGCGGGCCGCCCCAACGTATGGGTCGATACCTCCTCCAGCCTGTACGCCCTTGAGCCGGAGGAGGCCGCGCGCATCATCCGCCACTACGGCGCGGACCGCGTCTTCTTCGGTACGGATTACCCCATGTGGAAGCCCGGAGAGGAAGTGGAGCGCTTCATGCGCCTGCCCCTGACCGAGGGGGAGCGCGAAAGCATCCTTCACCTGAACTTTGAGGCGTTCCTCGCCTCCCTGGGGTGAGGCTCAGCCGTCCTGCTCTCGCAAGAATTCCCGCATCATATAGCCCGTGGTCTTCTGATAGAGCACGTGCCACCAGGTGTCGCTGGTTTCGTCCAGCACCTCCACCACCTCGCCGATGGGTACGCGGGCGCGCACCACGGCGTCGCGGGAGGGCCTCCCGCGCAGGTTGACGGTCGAGCCCCGCTCGGCCCAAACCTCCGCCAGTCGGGGGTCGGCGTCCGGGGGCGGCGCGGGCTCGATCGGCGTGTCGTCGGCATAGTTCACGGCGTTGAGCTCGCCCGCGCAGTACCAGCGCGACAGATCGGTGTCGATGCGTACGCTGGGCGGCGTGGCGTTGATGATCTTCAGCGGCCGCACGCTCACCACCAGGCCGATGTGGTAATAGTCATAGGGCAGGTTGGGATCATAGTACCGCCCGCCGGGCTTGTATTCCGCCTTCATGTGGCTGGTGTCCTCGCGCGCCTTGAAAATGGCCATGCCCACGCGGAGCTGGCTGGCGCTGGTCACACGGCGCACTTCATGGCAATAAACGCGGACGATGCGGTTGGAGCCGTGATAAATTCGCTCCCCGAACTGCTTGTAGGCATAGACAAACGCGCCCGAGCAGTCGATGCCCGCCGGCCCGTTGGTGCCGGGCGAAGCGTAGGGCCACCCCAGCATGGTGTAGAACACTTCCACCAGCTTGCTGACTGGGATCATATCGCTTCCTTCCTTCCGTGCGCGGCTGCGCACGATACAGGATATGTCCCGCCCCGGCAAGGCGTGACAGGGCCCCGCAGGATGCGGGGCCCTGTCGCTATTCCCACCGCCCGCCGCTCTGATGGCAGGCGCAGCTCCCCTGCGTGGAAACCAGGATCACATCGTCCCCGATGCGCTGGATGTCCTCCCAGGGGATGACCAGACCGCATTTTTCGCCGCGAAGGCTCTGTAAAAAGGAGGTTTCGGCCGGCACCACGAGCGCGGTCACGCGGCTGTCCGCCGTGCAGAACTCAATATCCATCACCCGGCCCAGACGCTTGCCGTCCTGCACGTCGATCACCTCTTTGGTGCGAAGCTCCGCAAGCGTCACATCCATTCCTCCTTGTCGGATTTTTGTGGGGGAGTGGAACAAGGATATGCCGCCGCATCCCCCGCCATGCCGCGCCGCTTGCGCTTCCAATTCCCTCCCCCTTTTCCTCGCGCGCGAAAAATGTTACAATAGGACCCGCGCGGGAGTGTCCCCGCCCGATTTCAACGCAAGGAGACTATCGGCCTTGATGACGTTTTGTACGCTTTTCAGCGGTTCCAGCGGAAATGCCGTCTATTTTTCCACCGAACAGGGCGCGGTGCTGGTGGACTGCGGCATGAGCGGCCGCCAGGTCCTCGACGCGCTGTGCGCCGCGGGCCTGGACCCCGCGGGGCTTCGCGCGCTGCTCATCACGCACGAGCACAGCGACCATGTCCGCGGCGTGGGCGTCCTCTCCCGCAAGCTCGGCCTGCCCGTCTACGCCACGGAGGGCACTTGGCAGGGGATGGAGAGCGCCGTGGGCGAGCTTGCGCCGCACCACCGCATCGTCATCCGCGCGGGCGAGAGCTTTTTCCTCAATGATCTGGAGGTCGCGCCCTTCTCCATCCCGCACGATGCGGCCGACCCCGTGGGCTACCGCATCTATGCCAAGAATCACAGCGTGGCCGTGGCCACGGACCTGGGGCATTTTTCCTCCACCGTGCGCGACGCCGTGACCGGGGCGGACCTGGTGCTTCTGGAAAGCAACCACGACCCCCAGCTTCTCAGGCAGAATCCCCATTATCCCCAGCGCCTGAAAACCCGCATTTTGGGCAACAAGGGGCACCTGAGCAACGACAGCGGCGCGCAGGCCGCCGTATGCCTGGCGCAAAGCGGCACGCGGCATTTGCTTCTGGGCCATCTCAGCAGCGAAAACAACACGCCCGACCTGGCCTATCGCACCACGCACGCGGCCCTGACAAACGCGGGCGCATGCGTGGGCGGGGACGTGACGCTTCATGTCGCGGCCCGCTACCGGGCAAGCTACCTCTACACCATGGCATAGGAGGACGGGCGCATGCTGCTTAGGCTGTTGGATGAAGTGATGGACCTTGGAGCGCGCGGCGTGGCGCTTTTGTGCGCGGCGCAGGACGCGGCTGCGCTCCGCCCCGGCATGTACATCGTGGATGCGCGCGGCCGCGCGCACAAGGTGTCCGCGGTATCCCTGCAGGACGGGATCTGCACCCTGCATGTCCCCGCGGGCGAGGCCGCGTATTTTGAGCGCCTTTTTCGGGATGTGCGCGTGGAGGGGACGTTGGTTTCCGTCGGGGAGGACACGCCATGCCCGTGAGCGTGATCTGCGTGGGCAAGCTGCGCGAGCGTTTCTTTGCCGACGCGGCGCAGGAATATGTGAAGCGCCTGCGCCGGCTGATGCCCGTGACCGTGGTCGAGGTGCCCGACGAGCCGGAGCCCGTCCAGCCCGGCGAGGCGCAAAACGAGACGGTGCTGCGCCGCGAGGGCGAGCGCATCCTTGCGCGCCTTTCGGACCGGGACCATGTGATCGCCCTGTGCGTGGACGCAAAGCAATATGAAAGCCCCGAGCTCGCCGCCCGGCTGGACGGCTTGTTCACTCAGGGCAAAAGCCACATCGCCTTTGTGATCGGAGGCTCGCTGGGCCTGCACCCGTCGGTGCTCCAGCGTGCCGACGAGCGCATGAGCATGAGCCGCATGACCTTTCCGCACCAGCTGGCGCGGGTGATGCTGCTGGAGCAGCTCTTCCGTGCGGCCAAGATCAACGCCGGGGAGCGGTATCACAAGTAGCTACACATCCCGCATCGGCAACCGCCGGGCCGCGATCACCCACGAGATCCCGTAGCACAGCGCGCTGAGGGCCGCGCCCATGCCCAGCACCGCACGCATGTGCAGCTTTATGTCCATCACCTGCCGCAGCGCAAAAATGCCGCCTGCAAACAGGGCCGATACCAGGATATCGCACAGGATGATGCCGGCCAGGCTTTTTTCCGCCGTGAGCACAAACGTGCAGGGCAGGTTCACGCTGCCCGTCATCAGGCAGACGATTACGGCCGTGCTGGCGTACAGATAGAGCTCCTCCGGGTCGGGCGCGCGGCCCAGCGCCGCCGCAATCCCTCCCACCGCAAGCCCCAGCGCCATGCCCAGCGCGCACAGGAGCAGATAGAGCACATATTTTTCCGAAACCGCTGTGCTCCGGGGCAGCGGCAGCACGGCCGAAAAGCGGTCCCACTGGGTGCTTCGGTCGTTTTGGACGGTCATCGCCCCCTGAAAGCTCATCGTGGCGCCCGCCACGACGATCAGCACCCACGGCGAGGTCAGAAACGCAAGCCCCGCTCCCACCGCGACAAAGGTGAGCAGCAGAATCACCATCCCGTCCCGGATGAGATAATAGTCCTTGAGCAACAGGCCCTTCATGGCTTTTCCCCCCTGATGTGCATGAGCATGATTTCGTCGATGGTGGCGGGGTCGATCAGCGCGTCGGGGTATTTTTTGTGTGCCGCTTCCCGGTCATAAACCAGCGCCTCGTATTCGTAATCCTGCTGCCGCCAGGCCGCGAGATCCGCCGGGTCCAGAGTACGGAAGCGCTCGGCTCCGCAGCGCAGCATGCCCCATCGGTAGCGCAGCTCGTCCTTGGGCTTTTCAAACACGACCCGCCCCTGATTCAGAAAGACGATGTAATCCGCCACCTTCTCCAGGTCGCTGGTGATATGGGAGGAGATCAGCACGGCGTTTTGCTCGTCCTGCACAAAGTCCCACAGCAGGTCCAGAATATCGTCTCTCACCACCGGGTCCAGCCCGCTGGTAGGCTCGTCCAGCACCAGCAGCCGGGACCCGTGCGAAAGCGCCGTGACGATGGACAGCTTCGTGCGCGTGCCCTTGGACATCTCGCTCAGTTTCTGATCCGGCGGCACCCCCAGCCGCTTCAGCAGCGCGGCATACCCCGGTTCATCCCAGGAGGGATAGATGCGCTTGAGGACGCGCCCCAGCTTCGCGGGCGAAAGCATGTCGGGAAAGTTGTTCCCGTCAAATACCACGCCCACCTGCCCGAGCGTTTCCGCGTCCAGCGTCTCTTTTCCCAGCACGCTTACCGCCCCCGCGTCCCTTTTCAAAAGGCCCAGCGCCGCGCCGATCAGCGTGCTCTTGCCCGCGCCGTTTTCGCCGATCAGCCCCACGACCGTGCCGCGCGGTACGTTCAAAGATACGTCCTCCAGCCGAAAGCGGGGATACGCCTTGCATAGCCCCCGCACCGTCAACGCCATTTCCGTCATCATGGTCCCTCCTGATAAAACAGTGTGAGCAGCTCCACCAGCTTTTCAAGCGGTATGCCGCTCTGCCGGCCGATGCCGGCCGCCGCCTCCAGGTGCGCCTCCGCCTGGCGCTGCCGCTCCTCCTGATAAAAGTCCCGGTTGCGGGCCGATACGAAGCTCCCCCGCCCCACCGTCGTTTCGATAAACCCGTCGCGCTGCAAATCCTCATACGCCTTTTGCACCGTGATTACGCTCACGTGCAGCGATTTTGCCAGCGCCCGCATGGAAGGGATGGGGTCCCCGGTATGGAGCGTCCCCGACATAATCATCGCCTTGATCTGCGAGGTGATCTGCTCGTAGATGGGCATGTTGGTGTTGCTGCTGATGATGATGTCCACGCCGCGCCTCCTTTGTGCTATAGTGTACTTAATGAACAATCACACTATAGCACAGTCATGTCCCTCCGTCAAGCCCCCTCGCACAAAAAAGCGGGCTTCCTCCCAAAGAAGCCCGCGCAGGCTGTCAAAAAAACCTTCCGGGAGGTTCAAAGGGCCCGCAATCATCACGTCTCTCCGGCTTTCCGCCGCCGGCAGCCATCCAGAAATCCAAGCGCCGCTTCCGCCGCCTCCGCCGCGTTGGTGAGAAGGGCCGGATGCCCGCCCCGCTTCATCATGTGGACGGACGCGCCGGGCATACGGGCGGCCATCGCCCGGTACTCCTCCTCAAGATTTTTCCGGCACATGCGGTCCTCCATGCTTCCCATCAGCAAAACGGGTGTCCGTATCTCCTCCAGCGGCCTGTGAAAGAGCGGCCGCCCCTCCCGCGCGCATCGGGTCAGCGCCTCGGTATCGAGCGCGACGACCTTCTCCCAGTCCTCGCCCTGGCACCATTCGTAAAAGGCCCTCGCCTTCGCGTCCGCCTTGGCGGCTTCCCGCTCCGCCATCAGTTCCTCCGCAAAACCGTCGTGCAGCGTGCGCCCGTCAAAGCTGTCCGCAACCACGGCGCATACCAGCTCCGGACATTCCAGCGCCGCGTTCAGGGCCGCCCACGCGCCGCCGCTGGTCCCCACCAGACAGGCTTTGCCGCAGTTGAGATGCCGGATAAGCGCGATGACCTGCCGCCCTTCGTCCTGCCACAGGTCGGTTGAAAACGCCTCCACCCTGTCGGACCGCCCGTTGCCCAGAAAATCCGGGCAAATGCACCGATACCGCCCGCTGTAGAGCGCAAGGATGGGCAAAAACAGCTTTGAGGAAGCCGTGTTGCCGTGCAGGAAAATCAGCGGCGTCCCCTGGCCACATTCCTCATAGAAAACGGATTTCCCCCGATAGGAAAAACAGGCCATTCCCCTTGCCTCCTTCGTCAGCGCAAATACCGCAGGGGCCTTTACAGATACCGACGGACGTCGCGCATATAGCGCGCATAGCCATCTCCAAACGTCTCCAGACACCAGCGCTCCTCCGCGAGCACCATCCAGCGGGCGGCAACTTGGAAGATCAGCACCACGCCCAGCAGCACAGGCGACCGCACCAGCAGCGCCATGCCCACAAAGCACACGAAATACCCCACATACATCGGATGGCGGGAGAGGCGGTACACGCCGTTGGTGTTCAGCCCCCTGCCGTCGGGCGTACAGAACGCGACCATGGCGGCGGCGCACAGGCCCAGCCCCGCGGCATAGCAGACGCTCCCCGCAAGACAGGTCCACGCGCCATCCCACCGCACCGTCAGAAACCCCAGGCAGATGAAGATCGCCAGCGTCGCGGCCTGATAGACGGCATAGGCGATCTTCTCGCCGCCCCGCATGGGCGCAAAGCGCGCGGCGCGCCGCAGCGCCTCCCGATCAAGCGCAAACGGCAGCAGGAACCGCACCGCCAGAAACGGAACCGCCAGCCAAAGCCCGTTCATCTCATCCTCCAGCATCGTTTCAAAAACGGGCGCGGCCTGTCCGGCCGCGCCCGTGCCCTAATCAGAAGCCGCGCTCAATGCGCGCCAGCGCCTCCTGCGTCTTTTCCAGCGTGTTAAACGCCGTCAGGCGGAAGTAGCCCTCGCCGCAGGGACCGAAGCCCGCGCCCGGCGTGCCGACCACGTTGGCCCCGTGCAGCAGGCGGTCAAAGAAGGTCCAGCTGTCCATGCCCGCGGGCGTGCGCATCCAGACATAGGGCGCATCCACCCCGCCGTAGACCTCGTAGCCCGCGCGGATGAGCCCCTCACGAATGATAGAGGCGTTGCGCAGGTAGTAGCGGATGGTTTCCATACACTGGCTCATGCCGTCCGGGGTGTAGACCGCGGCGGCGGCGCGCTGGACGGGGTAGCTCACGCCGTTGAACTTGCTGCCCATGCGGCGCTTCCACATGTGGTTGAGCTCCACGGGCTGACCGTTGGCGCCGATGCCATGCACGCCGTGGGGAATGACCATCCAGCCGCAGCGCGTGCCGGTGAAGCCTGCGGTCTTGGAATAGCTGCAGCACTCGATGGCCACGTCCCTGGCGCCCTCGATCTCATAGATGCTGCGGGGCGCGTCGGTGGTGACAAACGCCTTGTACGCCGCGTCGTAGACGATGATGCAGCCGTTCTGTTTCGCATAGTCCACAAAGGCCTTGAGCTGCTCCCGGGTGAGCGTGGTGCCGGTGGGGTTGTTGGGATAGCACAGGTAGATCACGTCCACGGGGCGGTCGGGGAGCGGCGGCACGAAGCCGTTTTCCGCGTTGCAGGGAAGGTAGACCAGGCGGTCCCAGCGGTCGCCCACATAGATCCCGGCGCGGCCCGCCATGGCGTTGGAATCCACATACACGGGATAGACGGGGTCGGTCACGGCGATCACCGCGTCGTCGCTGAAAAGCTCCTGGACGTTGCTCACGTCGCACTTGGCGCCATCGGAGACGAATACCTCGTCAAAGGCCACCTCCACGCCCAGCGCACGGTAGTCGTTTTCAATGATGGCATTGACCAGAAAATCATAGCCATAATCCGGGCCATAGCCGTGGAAGGTTTCCGCGCATCCCATCTCCCGCGCCGCCTTCTCAAACGCCTCCACCACGGCGGGGGCCAGGGGGCGCGTCACGTCGCCGATGCCCAGGCGGATCACGTCGGCGCCAGGGTTGGCCTGCGTGTATTCCTTCACCCGGCGGGCGATCTCGGCAAACAGGTAACTGCCGGGCAGCTTTTCATAGTTGGGATTGACCTTGAGCATGCTTTTCTCCATCCTCTCTTACTTTTGAAGCCACACGCCGTCATACACGAAGGTGGCGGGGCCGGTCAGGTACACGTGTCCGTCGTCCTCGCTCCATTCGATTTGGAGCGTTCCGCCGGGCAGCGTCACCGCTACCCTCCGGCCGCACAGGCCGTTGAGGCACGCCGCCACCGCCGCCGCGCACGCGCCCGTGCCGCAGGCCAGCGTCTCGCCCGTGCCGCGCTCCCACACGCGCATGCGCAGATGTCCGCGGTCCTCCACCTTTACAAACTCCACGTTGATGCGCTGCGGGAAGTCCGCGTGGCGTTCCAGCAGGGGGCCGTCCGTGGTGACCGGGGCGGTATCCGGCTCCTCCACAAAGCACACGGCGTGGGGGTTGCCCATGTTGACCAGCGTGAAGGCATAGGTGCGTTCCCCCACCTTCACCGGATGCCCGATCACCGGGCATCCCACGGCGGTGGAAGGAATTTTCGCGCCATCCAGCTGGGGCGCGCCCATATCCACGCGCACGCTTTGCGTGGTGCCGTCCGGCGCCAGCGTCAGGCGGAGCAGCTTAATCTCTCCGCCGGATTCCACGGTAAACTCGGTCTTGTCCGTCAGGCCCCGGTCGTGGCAGTACTTGGCCACGCATCGGATGCCGTTTCCGCACATGCCGCTCTCGCTGCCGTCGCTGTTAAACATGCGCATGCGAAAATCCGCGACCTCGCTTGGCAGGATCAGAATCAGCCCGTCCGACCCGCAGCCGAAGTGCTGCCGGCTCATCCTGACGCTCAGGGCCGCCGGGTCATCCACCTGTTCCTCGAAGCCGTTGATATAGAGATAATCGTTTCCGGCGCCCTCCATCTTGGTAAAGCGCATGCCCCCACCGCCTTTCCTGCTTTCCCGCCTAGTATACCACACGCGCCCCCGTTTGACCACCAGAAAGCGCCCGGCGGCAGATAGCCGCCGAGCGCAGATTTCATGTCTTCAGGGATGCGCCGTATAGCACACCTCGACCGTCGCGGTAACGGACAGGTGTGGGTGCACGGGCGTTTCGGCGCTGACGCTCGTGGCCATGACGGTCGATTCGTCGCTTTGCACCTCGGTCACACTCACCAGCCGGTCCAGCCGGAGGCCGGACGCGTCCGCCAGCACCTTTGCCTGCGCCATGGCGTCGGCGGTGGCGGCGTCCAGCGCCTCGAAGTAGGCGCTTTTGGTCTCCGAGCTCTCATAGGCCAGTCCGTAGCTGTTCTGCGCGCCGGTTCGGATGGCCGCGTCGATCACCTCGCCCACGCGCGCCGGGTCGTCCAGCCGTACCGACAGGTCGATGGACACGGTGTAGCCGGAGGCCGTTTCCTTTTCCCCCAGCTTGGAATACTGGTAGTTGTAGACCGTCTCCACGCCATAGTAGGCGGTCTGCGCGTCATGCTCGGGGATGCCCATCTGCGCAAGCGCGGCGCGGAGGTTTTGCATCACCTGTTCCGCCTTGTCCTGCGCGGCGGTCACGTTGTCCCCGGAGCCCTGCACGCACAGCGTGAGCACCACGACATCCGCCGGCAGCGGCACGCTCTCCGTGCCCGTAGCGCGGATGGTGGTTTCCTCCGCCATTGTGAGCTCCGCCGCGGGCGTGACGGTGGACGAAGGCGCCTCCGCCAGCGCGGCGGAGACGAACAGCAGCATTGCGGCCAGCAGGATGGACAGCCGTTTCATGGGTCATTCCTCCTTGGATGTGCGCCGTGCACGCCTGCGCCTGACAATCAGCCATGCCGCAAGCGCGATCACAGCCACGGGAAGCGCGACGGGCAGGGCCATCGTCACAAACACCAGCATGTTGCGAAAGAAGCCGCCCAGCCATTGTACGGAGGCGTCAAACGCGGCCCGGAGCCGCTCGCCCAGCCCCATGTCCTGGGCCGAGGCGCTCTGCGCGGGACCTTCCTCCAGCAGCGTCACGCTCACCGAGCTCATCTCCACGCGCCGGTCGATGCTGCGCTGCGAGGTTTCGTAGCGGTCGATATCGTACTGGGTATCGGCGATGGCCGTCTCCAGCTCGATGAGGTCGGAAACCTCCTGCGCCTGAGACATCAGCTCGTTAAGCCGTTCCATCTTGGCATACAGCGTATCCAGGCGCGCCTGGTTGTCGGTGTATTCCACGGTCATGTCGGTGGTGCTTTCCGAGCGGTCGGTGATGCGGCCCACGCCTTCCACCCCTCCCAGGAACGCATCCAGATTGCCGGAGGGCACGCGCACGCTCAGGCTGGCGGTGCGCAGGTCGCCGCTCTGGGCGTCGCCGTACTGGTAGAGGTTCTCCACATAGCCGCCCAGGCTCTCCAGCAGCGCCTCGACGCTTTGGAGGTCGGCCTCGAAGGCCGTCGTGCGGAGCGTCAGGCTGGCGGTGCGCACCAGCTTCTGCCCGCTTTCCGGCTCCGCGCCGTAATCCGCCGTGCCGGCGTTCATCCCCTCCTCGGAGACGGTGAGGTCATAGCTGGCCATGTCGGCGGACCGGGCCATCATGGCGTTGGACGTGCCGCCAGTGGCCGCTGAATAGGACACGGCGCTCTTTTTCAGGGGCGTCTCCTCCTGCGCCGGCTCAAGCGTGCCCGCCCACAGGCTGCCCGCCACCAGCACCAGCGCGGCAAACGCAGGCACAACGGCCCGCCAGATCGGTCTGTTCGTGCTCCTTTTCCCGGTGTTCATCATGCTCTCCTCCCGTCTGACGGCGGCGCGCCAGCCGGTTTCAAACCCGGACGGCGCCTCCTCCGACCGATACAGGCGGCAGAGCGCCTGCTCCAAGGCGCTGTCATCGTCCCGTTCCCGGCGCATGCGCGTGCCCCCTTTCTGATGGAATAAACGAGCGTGATGTGGAAAGGTTCCCTTTCCTACGGTGCATTTGCCAGTTTCTTTTCAAGCGCGGCACGGGCGCGGCTGAGCCGGCTCTTGACCGTTCCCTCCCGGATGCCCGCGGCCCGCGCGATCTCGCTATATCCCATGCCCTGCCCGTAGAACAGATCAATGAGAAGCTGCTGCTCGCGCGGGAGGGAAGCGATGGCCCCGCGCAGCTCGTCCATGCCGGCGGACTGGACGTATGCCTCGTCCGGCGGTGGCGCGGGGTCCGCCGGGTCGACGGCCTCCGGGGCATCCAGGGTGAGGCTCTCCCGCCTGACACGGGCGCTCTTGAGGATGTCCAGGCAGGTGTTGTGGGCGATTCGGAACAGCCACGACGCCACGCCGTCCCCACGAAAGGCCGAAAAGGCGCGGAAGGCGCGCAGCATGCTCTCCTGCGCCGCGTCCTCGGCCTCATGCGGGTTGCCCAGCATGTGCAGGCAATGCCGGTATACCATGGCGGAATAGGGCGCGCAAAGCTGCTCGAAGGCATCCGCCGTCCGGCGATCGGTTTCTCTCATGCGCGCATCTCCTTTCCGCGCCTGTTCATGGCACCATTATACGACGGTTTTTCCCGCTTCGCAATAGTTCTCTCACAGGCGGTCCCGCCAGTGGCCCTGAACCGAGAAGCAGACGTTTTCCCCGGACAGGCCGCGCAGGACACTCATGTCCTCCTCCTGGGAAACTTCCAGCGCAAGGGCCTCATCCGGGGTCACCTCCGCATTGTAGTGCACCAGAAGATCATCCACCATCTGCCGTCTGTGGCGCTCCACGGGAAACTGGTTCATAAACCAGTCCACATAGCGGGTGTTGTTCACATGGAGGTTCATGTCCAGATCCGTATATACGGGCTGGTATGCGCGGCGCTCGGCCGGAGCGCTCAGCGTGCGCAGGTTGCCGGGAAAGGGCAGGGGCGCCGGAAGATCGTAAGCCGGCATCTCCATCCCCAGGCGCGAAGGCGGGGCAATTTTTCTGGTTTCCAGATCCATGAGCACAAACAGCGTAGAGGCGCAGCCCAGCGTTTTCCCCTCCGCTTCAAAGACAAAGTAGCGCGGAAAGAACACGTGCTTGGTCTTTCCCGGCCAGGTGCGCACGGTAACGCGCTGGCCCAGGGAGGGATATGCTTCCATATGCAGCTGTGCCCGGCTGAGCACCCACGCCACCCCCAGCGTCCTGAGGCGCTCAAAGGTGAGATCGAGCACACGGCAATGGCCGTCGCCCGCCTCCTGCATGGCGCGAAATACCGCGCCCGGCTGCCAGCTTCCCGTAAAATCCACCGAGCACATGTCCAGCTCCGTTTCGTAGACAAAGGGTTCGTTGGGCATATAGGGGACCTTCCTTCCGAAATTGTGGTTCCCCAGCAGTATACCACACCGCACGCGGATATGCACCTGCCGCCGGGCCGGCGTGCATTGACAACCCCCGCCGCCGATGGTAAGATATCCACGTCCCGGCGAGGGACCCACGAAATAAGGAGGAATCTTCACATGACTGTCAACAAGCAGATGTCCATTGGCGAGGTGCTCAACCTCAACCGCGGGACCGCCCGCATCTTTATGGAGTTTGGCATGCACTGCCTGGGGTGCCCCCACGCCACGGCCGAGTCCATCGCTGATGCCTGCGCTGCCCACGGCTCCGACCCTGACGCTCTGGTGGAAAAGCTCAACGAGTATCTCCGGCAGGCCTGAGCCGCCGCCCGAGCGCGGCATGAAAGGAGTGAACGAGATGCAGCTTGCCACCGGGCAGGAAGCCCTTTTCGTGGCCTGTGAGATGGAGGCTTCCGCCATACAGCTCTATTCCCGCGCCATCTCCCTGATGGAGCAGCTCGGCCGCCGGGGCGAACCCCTCTACGACCATCTGGTGCTCATGCGCGCCGATGAGCAGGAGCATCTCGCCCGCTTCCGTTCCCTGTGCGACGGGGAGGTGCTGGCGGATGACCGCCGCATCGCGCTTTGCGCCGCCGCGGACGGGATTCTCTTTGAGGGAGGGCTCATGGGCGCGGCGCGCGCCGGGCTGCTCAGCGACGTGGAGGGCATGCTCCGCTTCGCCCGGCAGACCGAGGCCGCCTCCGCCCGGAAGTACCGCGAGTTCGCCGCCATGGCTCATTCCGATGAGGCGCGCGACGCACTGGAGCGCATCGCCGCCGAGGAGGAGCGTCATCTGAGCGATCTGCAGGCGCAGGAAATCTGATTTCAACATCAAAAAAAGGACATGTCTTCATGAGCAAAAATACAAGCCCCCAGGCGCTTACCCTGGCCTTTGGCGGCATGATGGCCGCCCTGGTCTTTGTTGCCACTTATTTCTTCAAGCTGCCCGTATCCATCACCCAGGGCTACATCCATCTGGGGGACGGCTTCATCCTCCTGGGCGCGGCGCTGCTGGAGTGGTGGGGCGTTCCCGCCGCCGCCGTGGGAAGCGCCCTGGCGGATCTGATGGGCGGCTATACCCTCTACATCCTTCCCACCTTTGTCATCAAGGGCCTCGTGGCCGCCGCCGCGGTCCTGGCCCTGCGCGGCCGCAAGCCCTATTGGCTCACCGTGCTGATGCTGGCCGGCTCCGAGCTTGTCATGGTGGCCGGCTACTTTGTGACCGAATGGCTGCTGCTGGGCTACGGGCTGGCCGCGGCCGCATCAGCGGTGGGGCCCAATGTGGTGCAGGGGATCAGCGGCGTGGCCATCGGCGCGGTCCTCATCCCCCTGATGCGCCGCGTCAGGCCGGACGCCCTGCGCCGCTAATTCCCAAGCCTCCCCGAGACTTTTCGGAGAGGCTTTTTTGATGCGTCAAAACGCTTTGCGCCAAAGCACGCGCATATTCGAGGATGAAGTTTTCCATACCTACTTGCTTTTGTCACCTTCATCCGATATAATAATAAACACAAAACGCCGGTGATTTGATCGCGGCGTGCCGCGAGAAAATAAATTCAATACAGCAAAGGAGTTTGATTCCCATGAAAAAGGTTCTTGCTCTGGTTCTGGCTCTGACCATGGTTCTGG
>CAUDEL010000044.1:0-26436 GCA_958448555.1 uncultured Eubacteriales bacterium
GCTTGTGCCGGAAACCGCTGCTTTCCCGGCAAGGATACAGAAAAGCGCCCATCGACGGATACCTGATGATCTACAAGGTGGATGAAACGGCAGGAGTCGTATACGTCGAACGTTTTTTCAGCCATCTGGAGGATTACGAAAATCTGTTGTAGGTCAACAATGAAACGACGGAAAGAGCATCTCAGCGATGAGATGCTTTTTTCATGCCCGCAATCAGGAGGCTTTTATGAAAAATCCATTTCTTGGCCTGTTTCGCGCGCGGGACAAGCCCGGCAGGCGGACATCCCCCCTCGACGCCGTCTCCGCCGCGCCGGGTTTTTACTATGGAACAAGCCTTTCGGGGAAGTCCGTCACCCCAACCTCGGCCATCCAGGTTTCCGCGGTCTACGCCTGCGTGCGGGTCATCGCCGAGACCGTCGCCAGCCTGCCGCTGCATGTGTACGAGGCGACCGATGCGGGCAGCCGAAAGGCCGGCGAGCACCCGCTCTACCGCCTGCTGCACGACGAGCCGAATACCGAGATGACCAGTTTCGTCTGGCGCGAGGTCATGCTCTCGCACCTGCTGCTCTACGGAAACAGCTATTGCCAGATCCTCCGCTCGGGCCGCAGCGGCATCGTGGGGCTGTATCCGCTTTTGCCCGACCGCATGGCCGTGGACCGGGACAGCAGGGGCAAGCTGACCTACACCTACACGACCTCCGACGGAAAGCTCGCGTACCTCGCGCCGGAGGACGTGCTGCACATCCCCGGCCTCGGCTTTGACGGCGTCATGGGGTACAGCCCCATCGCGCTGGAAAAGGCGGCCATCGGCCTTGGCATCGCGGCAGAGGAGTACGGCAGCAGGTTCTTTGCCAACGGCGCGCGGCCCTCGGGCATCCTCACGCATCCCAATACGGTGAAGGACCCCGCCGCCCTGCGCGCCAGCTGGAACGCGGCCTACGGCGGCTCGGGAAACACCGGGCGCGTAGCCGTGCTGGAGGAGGGCATGACGTTTACGCCCCTGTCCATGCCCAACAACGAGGCGCAGTTCCTCGAAACCCGCAAGTTCCAGGTCACGGAGATCTGCCGCATCTTCCGCGTGCCCCCGCACATGATCGGCGATCTGGAACGGGCGACGTTTTCCAACATCGAGAGCCAGAACATCTCCTTTGCCGTTCACACCATCCGCCCGTGGCTGGTGCGCATCAAGCAGGCGGTCAACCGCGCCCTGATCCCGCCAAACGAGAAGGGGCGCTTTTATGTGCAGTTCAACATCGACGGCCTGATGCGCGGCGACTACAAGAGCCGCATGGAGGGCTATGCCATCGCCCGGCAGAACGGCTGGATGAGCGCCAACGACATCCGCGCGCTGGAAAACCTCAATCCCATCTCCGGGGAGGAAGGCGGGGACGCCTATCTGGTCAACGGCAACATGATTCCCATCAGCCAGGCCGGGCTGGGCACGCCCGCGGGACCGTCAGGGCGGAGCGAGGGCGAACCGGCGGAGGGAAAGAAGCAGAAAGAAGGTGATGACACTTGAGAGACATGCACTTGAACGGCTACATCGACGACGAGGCGTGGTTCGGCGACGAGATCACGCCCGAAGCGCTGCACGGGATGCTCTACCCGGAGGGCGAGGAAGCGCACGGGGACCTGCGCATTTTCCTCAACAGCTACGGCGGCTCCTGCAATGCGGCGGTGCGGATGTTCGACGACCTGCGCGCCTATCCCGGCAACGTCCACATCATCGTCTCCGGCACGGCGGCCTCGGCGGCTACGGTGCTGGCCATGGCGGCGGACCGGCTGGAGATGACCCCCGGTTCCCTGTGGATGATCCACGACCCCAGCGTCATGGCCTGGGGCAACGAGCGGGATCTGGAGGAGGCCGTCCGCCTGCTCAAAGCATGCAAGGAAAGCATCCTCAACGTCTACGGCAGGCGCTGCCGGAAGGCACGGGACGAGATCGGCACCATGATGCGCGATACCACCTGGATGGACGCGGGACAGGCGCTTCAGGACGGCTTCATCGACGGGATCGCCGATGCGGGCAGCGGCCTTCCCGACGCGGTCTTTTCCCATGAAACCAGCCTCGCGGAGGCCAGAGCCAAGGCGCAGAACTGGCTGGACCGCTGGCGGCCCGCCCGCGCGGCGAGCGCCGCCCAGGCGCCCCAGACCCCCGGCACCCCCGTTATCCAGCTGCAAAAGCGGCTGGCGCTCATTACCCCTACGAAACGATAAGGAGGAATCCCCATGAACAACATCCATGACATGCGCAGGAAGCGCGGCGAGATCTGGGACAGGGCGAAAGCCTTCCTTAGCGAGCATCAGGACGAAAACGGCATGCTCTCCGCCGAGGATACGGCGCAGTACGAGCGCATGGAGCAGGAGGTGGTCGATCTGGGCCACGCCATCGAGCGCGCGGAACGCGCCGACGCGCTGGAACGCGAGATGAACGCACCCACCGCATCGCCGCTGGCTTCCCGCCCGGAGGCCCGCCCAAACCAGCGCACGGGCCGCGGCTCCGACGAGTACAGGTCGGCCTTCTGGACCGCCATGCGCAGCCGCGGCGGCCATTTTTCCGTGCAGAACGCGCTGCAGATCGGCACCGACAGCGAGGGCGGCTACCTCGTCCCCGACAAGTACGAGCGCACGCTGGTGGACGCGCTGCAGGAAGAAAACAGGCTACGCACGCTGTGCAAGATCATCCGCACCGCTTCCGGCGACCGCAAGATTCCGCTGGTGGCCTCCCACGGTTCGGCCAGCTGGGTCGAGGAGGAGGGCACGATTCCCGAATCCGACGACGCTTTCGGGCAGATCACCATCGGGGCGCACAAGATCGCGTCCATGATCAAGGTGTCCGACGAGCTTCTGCAGGACAGCGTGTTTGACGTGGAAAGCTACATCGCCACGGAGTTTGCCCGCCGCGTGGGCGACGCAGAGGAAGCGGCGTTCATCAGCGGCGACGGCTCCGGCAAGCCCTACGGCCTTTTGAACGCGACCAACGGCGCGGCGACCGGCGTGACCGCGGCCAGCGCCACCGCGCTTACCTCCGACGAGCTGCTCGACCTGATCTACTCCCTCAAGGCCCCCTACCGCAAGCGCGCGGTGTTCCTCATGCACGATTCGACCATCAAGGCCATCCGCAAGCTCAAGGACGGAAACTCGCAGTACCTCTGGCAGCCGGGCATGAAGGAGGGCGAGCCGGACAGGCTGCTGGGCTACCGGCTGGTCACCTCTACGCACATGCCCGCCGTCGCCGCGTCGGCAAAGCCCATTCTCTTCGGCGACCTGTCCAGCTACTGGATCGCCGACCGCGAGGGCCGCTCCATGCAGCGGCTAAGCGAGCTCTATGCGGCCACCGGGCAGGTGGGCTTCCGCGTGACCCAGCGCGTGGACGGGCGGCTGGTGCAGACGGAGGGCGTCCGGTGTCTGGCCATGAAGAGCGCGTAAGGAGGATGAAAAGGCATGGATCACACGGCAAGAAACTATCACGCGCACGGCGGCAGCGAGTGGGTCGTCGGCGGAAAGCTGACCTTCCTGCCAGGCGCGACGGTCGAAGGCGCGGAGGGGTTGTTCGATTTGCCCCCTGGCGGCGGAGCCGCTTTGCCCTATATCGCGGAGAGCGAAGCGGCGACCGTCGCCGCCCTGCGCTCGGACTTCAACGCCCTGCTGCTCGCCCTGCGCGAGGCGGGCCTCATGCGGGACCCCTCCGGTGATGCTCCGTGATCGTGACGCTGGATGAGGTCAAGGCCCACCTGCGCATCGACCACGACGAGGAGGACGCGTATCTGGAAAGCCTGATCCGTCAGGCGCAGGCCGTCGCGGAGGACTACTGCCGCGTGCCGTTTTCCGAGGAAGCGCCCGAGCCTGTGCGTCTGGCGGTGCTGCTGTTTGTGAGCTTCTACTACGAAAACCGGGATGTGCCCGACCGCACGACGTATGGCGCCATGATGCTGGCCTTTCAGAATCTGCTCTATCCGTACCGGGACCCCGAAAAGATGTTCTGAGACGCTACGCGCCGGAGGTGATGACGCTTGCGCGGCTACAAGAACTTTGAATCCGATCCGCATCCCGGCGATCTTCGCCATCTGGTGGGGATCGGCTATACCGAAAACACCGTCAACCAAAACGGCTACCCCGTTCCCCATGACGTGGTCGTCTGCCGGGTCTGGGCCAGCGTGGTGGACGCGGGCAACCAGCACTACCGCGCCGCGGACGTGATGAACACCGAGCAGGTGATCAACTTCACCATCCGCTACCGGGACGACATCAAACCCGGCATGTGGGTGCGGTTCCGGGGTGAGAAGTGGGACATTTCCACGCTGGGCGAATACGCCTTCAAGCGCACGTATCTGGGCCTGAAGGCGTCGCTCTCCAAGGGGGTGAGCGGATGAGGCAAGTCCAGGAAGCCCTCAGGGGCATCGGCATCCCCGTCATGGCGGGCGTGTGGCGCGCGACCGGCCCAAACCAGAACCCTCCCACGCAGTACGCCGTGTATTCCACGACCACTACGGAGGCCGCCCATCAGGACGACCGGGTAACGGCCTACCGCACCTATGTCTACCTCAATCTCTGGAGCGACGTCGACCCCACCGACACCGCGGGCCGCATCCGCGCCGCCATGTACGACGCGGGTTTTTTCATGGTGGAGGAATCGGACAAGGGCTACAACCAGCCCGCATACGACACCGCCACCACGCAGTTCACCGTGCAGTGGACGTGGTGCCTGCAAACGGAGGTGACGCCCGGTGCCCCTTGACACGCAGGGCTTTGACGGCCTTGCCTCGGACATCGCGGGCATGGCCAGCCGCATGGACGCGGACGGCGCGGGCGCGCCCGTGGCCCGCCGCATCCTGGAGGCAGCCGCCCAGCCCATCCACCAGCAGATGAAGGCCAACGCCTCCAAAGATCCCAAAATCATCACCGGGGTGCTGAGCCGCTCCATCCGCATCGGCCCGGTGAAAAAGCGCCGCCGAAGCGGAAAGAGCATCACCATCGGCGTGCACCGCAAGGAGGAGGGCGCGTACTACGCCACGCCCGTGGAGTACGGGCACGGCGGCCCCGCGCCCGCCCCCGCGCATCCCTTTATCCGTCCCGCCTACGATACCCGCGCGGATGAAGCCTACGGGATCATCCGCGACGGGCTGCGGGACGCCGTCGACCGACTGTAACGATTGGAGGAATCGACCATGGCAACCCCTACCGCATCCCCGCAGGTCGCCTCGACCGTGGGCCTCAAAAACGTGGTGATCGCGCCGCTCACGGAGGACACCGACACCAGCCATACCTACGGCGAATTGCAGCTGGTGGCGGGCGCGATTGAAGCGACCATCACCCCCGACAACACCGACCCGGACATTCAGTACGCCGACGATATCGAGTTTGACGTGCTCTATCCCGATCCGGAGCTGACCTTCTCCACCTCCATGGCGGACGTGCCGCTGGCTATCCAGGAGATGATTTTCGGCAACCAGATCGACGACAACGGCGTGCTGGTGCGCACTGCGTCCGACCGTCCGCCCTACTTCGCCGTGGGCTTCAAGTCGGAGAAGTCGGACGGCGCGTTCCGCTACGTGTGGCTCTACAAGGTGCGCGCCAAGCCCATGACGGAGAGCTACAAGACCAAGGAGGGCAAGACCATCACCCGCCAGAACGGCTCCGTGGAGTGGACGGCCATCAAGCGCACCCACGACGGGCGCTATCAGGCGGTGGCCGACGAGGGCCAGAACGGCTTTGACGCCTCCAAGGCGGCGACGTTCCTGGAAACGGTGTACGAACCCGCCTTCACCGCAGAGCCGTAACCCAAAACGCATGCCGCTGTCGGTGACTCGCCGGCGGCGGTGCGCTTTTCCCGCGCAGAAAGGAGGGCAAGCCCCATGATTACCTGCACCCTGAACGGAAAAAAGTACGCCGTGGACTTCATCACCGGGCGCGCGCTGCGGGAGATGGAACCCGCGGCGAAGATGTACAGCCGCATCGTCGCGCTCTCAAGCGCCGCCCTCAAGGGCGAGACGCCGGAGGATGCCAAAGAGCTGTCCATCGGCGAGGCCATGGACGTGATGATCCGCTGGTTCTGCGTCCTGTTCGGCAACCAGTTCACGCCCGACGACGTGCTGGATCACTACCCGGTGGACCGGCTCATGCACGACATCGCGCTGGCGCTCATGGCCGTGCAGACGCAGACCACGGAGATCCTCGACGAATTCCCTACGAAGGCAGCGAAGACGGAAGCCCCGGCGACGACCGCCTGACGCTGCCTGATTTCATCTATTCCACCTACAACAGCCTTCTGGAAGCCGGCTGGCGCATGGACGAGATCGACCGGATGGACCTGCCGGGGTTTCTCAGGATTCGCGCGTGGAACGCAAGGCGTGAGGCGGAAAAAAAGAAACCCCGCCGACGCCATATCGACGAGGTGTGGCCGGATGTGAAGCCATAAAGCTCATTCGGACAGGAACAGCGCCCGGAAACTGTCCTGACGCTGGTGAAGGATGCGGACGACAAGCACTGTACTTTCCATGCACACATAGAAGACGCAGTAATTTTCGCAGATCAGGTACCGATACTCGGTATGTACCGCGATCAGCGCATCCAGAGGTTTGCCGCGACCGGGATGATGTTCCAGCGAGGAGACGCTCTTTTTGAGCTGGGCAAGGATTCTCCGCGCCGCGTCAGGGTTACAAAGCTCGTCGCGGATGTAATCCCGGATGGAAACGAGGTCGTTCCGCGCTTCTCTGGAGACGATCACACGGGCCATGTCAGACCTCCAGTCCGTCAAAGGCTTCATCGACGGTCAGGCCGCCCTCTTTGTGATAGGATTCAATCCCTTTGGACAGCTCTGCCAGAAGGCTGACGGTCGCCTGCAGCTTTTCATATTCGGCAAGGCTCTGCACGACATATTTCCCGCGCCCGTTTTTGGTCAGGTATACGGTGGCGCCCTGATCGCAGGAACGCAGCACTTCACTGTAGTTTTTCAGGTCGGAGATAGGGACGATGCTGGGCATGGAATCAGCTCCTTTCCGGTCTTAGTATACCCGTATTTATCGTCAAATTCAACCCGAAATTCAGCGGCAATTCATGGCCGCTTCTTTTGATGCGATTGGCAGGTGAGAGAAGATGAGCGAAACCCTCCGCGACCTGGTGGTGTCCCTGTCGCTTCAAACGGACAACTTTACCCGCAACATCCGCTCTGTCCAAAAGCAGATCGCCGAGGCGGAGAGCCAATTCCGCCTCGCCGCCGCGGGCGTCGAGGGCTTCGAGCAAAGCGCGGAAGGGCTGACTGCGCAGCTGTCCACGCTCGAGCGGCGGCTCACGCTTCAACAGCAGGCCGTCACGCAGTACGAGCGCGCGCTCACCGCCGCCAACGACAAGCTGCAGGAGTGCTTTGCCCGGCAGGGCGACTACGCCCAGCGCCTTACCGACGCCAGAGCCGCCCAGGAGGCGCTCAAGGCACAGGTGGCCGCTGCCGCCCAGCAAGTGCGCACTTTTTCGCAAACGCTGGGCGACAGCGACTCTGCCACCATCGCCGCACGGGCCAATCTGGACGCGCTCAAGACCGAGTACCGCGCCTCCGTGCAGGAGGTCAAAAAGCTCGCCGGGCAGAACACGGCGCTCCAAAAGAGCGCGCAAAGCGCCGCCGACGCGGTGAGCACAGCCAATGTAAACCTCAATCATGCCAGAGCAGCGGTCAAGAGCACGCAGGCGGAGATCACCCGCTGCAACCAGTCCTTGCGTCTGGCACAGACGAATTGGGACGCGGCGGGCCGCTCCATCGACGAGAGCCGCGCGGCCATCGCCACCTTCGGCAAGCAGATCGCGCTGGCCGAGAGCCGCTTCAAACTCGCCACCGTGGGCATCAAGGAGCTGGATACCAGCGTCGCGGGGCTTGCGGCCAAACAGACGCTGCTCACCGAAAAGCTCGATTTGCAGCGCCGGAGCCTTGCGCAGTACGAGGCGGCCCTGCAGGGCGCACAGGAACAGCTGCGGGCCGCGCAGCAGGCCAACGATCCGGAAAAAATCCGTCAGGCAAATGACGCGGTCATCGACGCGGAAACCGCGCTGAACCGGGCCAAAACCGCCGTGGCGGCCACGCGATCGGAGATCGAAAAGACGAATCAGCTGCTCGCCACCGCGAAGTCCGCCTGGACGGCGGCGGGCAAGTCGCTGGAGGATTTCGGCAAAAAGTGCGACGCGGTCGGCAAGGGCCTGACCACGGCGGGCCGCGCGCTGACCACCACCGTGACCACGCCCGTGCTGGCCCTGGGCGCGACGGCCATCAAGGCGTCGCTGGACTTTGAGTCCACCTTCACCAGCGTACGCAAGACCGTGGACGCTACAGAGGCGGAATTTGACGCGCTGGCCGCGTCCTCCAAGGCCATGTCCACGCAGATTGCCGCCTCCACCGGCGAGATCAACGAGGTCATGGCCACCGCGGGCCAGCTGGGCATCAACAAGAACTATCTGGCGGACTTCTCCCGCACCATGATCGACCTGGGCAATTCCACGGACATCGTGGCAAACGAGGCCGCTTCCACGCTGGCGAAGTTCGCCAACATCACGAACATGGACCAGAGCCTGTTCGGCAATCTGGGCGCGACGCTGGTGGATCTGGGCAACAAGTTTGCCACCACGGAATCCTCCATCATGGACATGTCGCTGCGTCTGGCGGCGGCGGGCCATCAGGTGGGGCTGTCCGAGGCGCAGATTCTGGGCTTTGCTGCGGCGCTGTCGTCGGTCGGCATCGAGGCTGAAATGGGCGGCTCGGCGTTTTCCAAGGCGCTGGTCAAGATGGAGGTGGCCGCGGCCACCGGGGGCGAGGCGCTGGAGGACTTTGCCCGCGTGTCCGGCCTGACGGCGGAGGGCTTCAAGTCGCTGTTTGAGAGCGACCCGGCCGCGGCGTTTCAGGCGTTTATCACGGGTCTGTCCCGGATGGACGAGGAAGGCGTTTCGGCCATCGCCACGCTCAATGATATCGGCATCGCGGAGGTTCGCCTGCGCGATACGCTCTTGCGCGCGGTCAACGCCAACGAACTGTTCGCCCGGACGCAGGACGTGGCCATCAGCGCCTGGCAGGAGAACACCGCGCTCACCGAGGAGGCGGGCAAGCGCTACGCCACCACGGAAAGCCGCCTCATCAACCTAAAAAATACAGCGATTCTCTTCGCCCAGCAGATCGGCGACGACCTGAATCCCACGATTCAGAGCCTCATCGACGGCGCGGGCGACCTCATGGAGGGCTTCCTCGACATGGACGAGGCCCAGCGGATGCAGATCATCCGCATGGCCGCCTGTGCCGCGGCCGCGGGGCCGGTGCTCCTCGCCTTGGGTAAGGTGACAAAGGGCGTCGGCACGCTCTCCACCGGCATCGGTAAGTTTGCGACCACCGTGGGCAAGGCCGGCGGCGGCTGGTCGGGGTTCCTTTCGGTGCTGGGCAAGTCCCCGGCGGTGTGGCTGGCGGTCGCCGCCGCGGCGGTGGCGGGCACGGTCGCGCTGGCGGACTATCTCTCCGGCGCGAAGCAGGCCCGCGAGGCGCTGGAGGGCATGAACGAGACCGCGAAGAAGTGGAAGGACACCGCCGCCGAAACCTTCTACGGCCAAAGCGAAGGGCTTTCCTTTTTCGGGATGAGCGAAAGCGATTTCGTGCGGGAAACGCAGTCCGCGCAGGAATGGCTGGACGGGCTGATCAAGGTCTGGACGGACGGCGAAAAGGAAAGCGACGAGATTGTATCCGCATGGACGGAATCCTTCAAGAGCCTGACGGCCTCCACCCGCGAGGAGCTGGCCGCGCTCAAGGCCGCGGCGGACGAAAGCGGCTATGCGGGCGTATCCGACCAGCTCGCGGACGACATGTCCACGCTGGATGCGCTGGACGCGGAGCTTGCCGCTCTGCTCAAGCGCCGCCAGAATGGCTATTTCTCCGATGCCGACCAAATTCGCCTGCAGGAGCTCATCGACACGCGGGAGGCCATCGAGGTCAAGTACAGGCTCTCCCCGGCGGACGCGGACGGCTTTGACACCATCCGCCAGAAACTGGAGGCCGAGGTGGCCCGGGCGCAGGCGCGCGGCAAGACGGATGCCGATGTGACGGTATATGAGAACGCCGTGGTTGCCGCCGCACAGGGGCTGGCCGCCATGAACGCGGAGATCGACGCGCAGTACGACAAGGAGTACGCGCTCATCCAGCTGATCGAGGACAGCACCGAGCGGCAGAATGCCATGGAGGCGCTCAACGCGAAGTACAACGAGAACCGCCGTAATGCCGCGCAGGAATACGCCGCGCTGCTCAGCGACGTTGTGCCGAAGGTCTGGGCACAGGCCGATATTCAGCAGGCGGCCTCGGACGTGGACACCCTGACGCGGAAGCTGCGGGAGTACAGCGCGGCGGGAGAAGCCGAAAAGCCCGCCCTGCTGGAGGACCTCAGCGCCATCGCCGCGGCCATGGACGAAGGCGCGATGACCGAGTACCTCGCCATGCTCACGCAGATCCAGTCCCTTTTGGACAGCGGCCTGTCAGAGAGCGAGATTCAGGCCATGTTCCCGGAGATCGACTTCACCACGGCGCTGGAGCAGATCGCCGCCATCCAGACGTTCCTGAACAACCGCGAGGTGGAACTGCCGGGGCTTTCGGAGATGTTTGGCGACGCGCTGCCCGAAGAGGTGCTCACCATCGCCACGGATCTCGACATGACGGGCGCGCAGGAGCGGTGGGACACCTTCGCCGCGGATCCCGGCGCGATCACGACGGACGCGATCATTGCCGAGCTGCGCGAGGACGAGAACACGAAGCGCGTGCAGCCGCAGGTGGAGGCGTTTATCGCCAGATATACGGAAGTGCCGGAGGGCGCGGACAAGGCGGAGCTGACGCCGGAGGGCATTGTGGCGCTGGTCAGCGCCTATGCGGAGGCGACCACCGGCGCGGACGTGTCCGGCCTGACGCCCGAAAACGTCACGGCCATGGTCAGCGCGTACCGGGAGCTGGCCGCGGGAGCCGATGTCTCCACCCTCAAACCCGACGAGATTACCGCATACATCTCCGCCTATCTGGAGCAAAGTGGCGTGGACACCAGCGGCCTGACCCCGGACGGCCTGACCGCCTTTGTGCTGGCCTATCAGGAGGTCACGGGCGGAGCGCTGACCACGGCGCTTACGCCCGGCGACATTACGGCCATGGTCGCCCGATACATGGAAGCGGAGAACATCGACCTGTCGGCTCTGTCCCCGGATCAGGTGGAGGCGATCGTCAGCGCGTTTGCGGAAGCCACGGGCTGCGACAAATCCACGCTGCTTCAGGACTTCACGGCCTATATCGCAAGATACGACGACACCAACGCCCAAAAGCCCACGCTCGGCGTCAGCGTAGGCATCTACGGCTATGACCTGATCGCCTACCGGAAGTTTATCGAGGAAAACCCGGTCGAGGTGCAGGGCATTGTGAAGCTGGGCGAGGTCTTTCAAAACCCCGCCGACGCGCTGCTCGACCCCAAGACGAAGTTCTGGCAGGACGGGCAGGAGATTCCCGTGCAGGCTGTGCCCACCGAGATGCTCACCGCCGACAAGGTGGCGGTGCTCGACGAGGACGGCACGCTGCACGTGCTCATCGCCCCGGACGTGACCGGCGCGCAGGAGGCCATCGCCAATCTTCGCGCGGAGGTGGCCGAGGTCGATCAGTTTGGCGTGACGGCGCTGGGCAAGGCCGCGGGGCTTTTGCCCGAGACGAGCCTCGATCTGATCGAGTCCGCGCTCTCCCGTCTGCAATCGTATCAGGAGACGCTGGATTACAACTGGTGGGACAAGTTCTGGGCGGGTGTGTTCGGCGCGTCCACGGACAAGGGCAAGCTGGACACCAGCATGAAGCTCGACTTTCCCGCCGAACGGGTGGCGGAGCTGTCCACCTATGTGGCGGAGATCGTCGCGGCCATCCAGCAGGGGCAGCAGGTCAAGCAGGAGGACCTTGACAACCTGCAAGCCATCCTGACGTTTTTGCAGGAGCTGGACACGGCCGAGGTCGGCACGCACATTCTGGAGGGCGTGGGGGAGGGCATGACGGCGGCGGGCTGGGACAGCGACGCGGAGACGGTCGCCGCCAATCTGGAGGCCGCGCTGAATCTGGCGCTGGGCATCCATTCGCCCTCCGAACGCGTCAAGCCCGTGGGACAGAACGTCTCTGCGGGCGTGGGCGCGGGCATGACGGGATACGATTTTGCCACGGACGCGGCGACGCTCGCGGCCTCGCTGAGTACGGCGGTCAGCCTGGTCCTGCCGCAAAACGCGCTGGCGGCCTACGGCACGGCGGCCATGACCGGGCTGGCGCTGGCCATGTCCGGCTACGGCATGAGCGCCACGGGCGCGTCGGTGGGCGCGAATGTGCGCAGCGCGGTCAATGCCAGCCTGAATGGCTCGACCCTGCGCTCTGCGGGCGTGAACGCCATGAGCGGGCTTGCGGCGGGCATCAACGCGGGGCGCAGCGGCGTAATTTCCGCCATGCGATCCGCAGCCCGGGCCGCCGTCAACGCGGCGAAGAGCGAACTGAAGATCCACTCTCCCTCGCAGGTGTTCGAGGACGAGGTGGGCGTGATGACCATGCGAGGCTGGGGCCGTGGCGTGCTCAAGGAGAGCAAAGCGCAGGCAAAGATCATCCGAAACGCCGCGCGTTACCTGACTGGCGAAGCGCAGGCCGGGAGCATCCAGACCACCAGCAACGACAACCGGCGCACCTACAATAGCAGCGTCAATTCCACCATTCAGGTGCAGCAACTCGTGGTGCGCGACGAACAGGACATCTACGCGCTGGCCAACGAGATCGCCACGCTCACCCGCAGGCAGCAGCGCGGCAAGGGCCTGCGCATGGCATAACGCCGAAACAACTTGACTTTGCCGCGGACAAGAGCGTTAATGTCAGCACTTCCCGAGGAAAGGAGGAAACCCCATGTTTTCCATGCAGATCCGACCGGAGGTGCTGGCAAAGCTCCGGGAGCAATACCCGGAAGGATGCACGGTCGTACTGGAGCGCATGTGCGATCCATACCGCGAGATGCCCGTCGGCATGACCGGAAAGGTCATCCATGTGGACGACGCAGGCGGCATCCACGTCGCCTGGAGCAACGGTTCCACACTGGCCGCGCTCCATGGCATCGACCACATTCGCAGAATCGACTGAGCATCGGCACAAGCGCCGCTCCTGATGGGGGCGGCGTTTGTCGTGCCAGAAAGGAGGTTTCCCTTGAACGACTGGTTCATCTGGAACGGCGCGCGCTGTACCGAATACGGCATGCATGTCCTGGAGCTGCCTCCGCCCACCATCCCGGCGGAGCGCGTGACGTTCACCAACGTTCCCGGCAGACCGGGCAGTTTGACCACACTGGAGGGCGAGGAAGTCTATGAGGATCTGGTGCTGACCGCCCAGTGCATGCTCCCCGATCCGACAAAGATTCCAGCCATCGCCGCGTGGCTCAGGGGCAGCGGTACGGTCACCTTTGCCAACCGGCAGGGCGGCTTCTATTACGCGCGCATCGTCAACCAGATCCCGTTTGAAAAGATCCTTCGCGGCAATCCCCACAGGAGCTTTGCGGTCAACTTCCGCTGCAAGCCGTTCTGGTACGCGGACGCGGAAGATCCGGTCACCCTGGCGCAGAGCGGCACGTTCGTAAATAATCCCGGCAGCGTCTATGCTGAGCCGATCATCACCGTTTATGGCTCGGGCAGCATCACGCTCATGGTGGGCATGACCATCATTGAACTGGAGGGTGTCTCCGGGAGCATCACGCTGGATTCGCAGCTGCAGGAAGCCTACTCCGGCGAAACCGGCCTGAACAGCGCTATGAGCGGAGACTTTCCAAAACTGCTGCCGGGCAATAACGCCGTCAGCTGGACGGGAAATGTGACGAAGGTGGAAATTCAACCAAACTGGCGGTATCTGTAATGCTTGTTCTCTTGAAGCGCCCGCTGCAAAGTAGTAAAATAACTGTGACAAATCAAAAATTATCATTCAGCATGCCTTGATAGAAATGCGGTTGTTATTTGGTATAATGCAGAAAGATCTGGGGGATCAATATGGGATATGGATGTATGGGTGAATTCTATTGGGAAATTGATTCAGTACCAAGTTGGAATATAATTCTCAAGGAAATTCCAGCGGTATTTTGCGTTTTCAAACAAGAAGGAGCAAAATTGTTTGAATCACGCAATGCCAAAGAAATACAGTATGTAAATGAAAAGAGTTTGGAAAGATTTGACCAGATGTTTTGTATAATGATGGAAGCGCTAAATCAGTATGAAAAGCAAAGTAAATCGCTTCCTTTGATTCAGTGGATACTGTTGGGCTCTGTAATAGAAATAACGCTTCAAACCATACTCGCTGTATATCATAGTGATTATCTCAAAGACCGATGGCAACAGTGGGATGATTTTGATAAGGCCCACATAGAAGAAGCTTTGGATAATGCGCTTGAAAAGGAAGTCCAAGATAAAAAGTTGTCAGCAAAGCAAAAAAAATCGATTTGCGGAGCAATAGCAGATAAAATTCAAGAACATACTATAGTTCATCCCATTGATAGAATAATGCTTGACGAATTAATTCAGTTTTCCGAAAAGGCAAAGCTTTTTGATAATGATAAGATAATTCCACAACTAAGGGTAATCCAAAAGAATCGTAATTGTATCCATGCATTCTCAGAAAGAGAAATCGACAACTGGGATGTATTACGTTCCTCAGTAAATGCTTTGGGTTACATCTTAAGTGACTTTAGCCAGCGTTTTGCCGCAGAGAATTTTGATAAAGCAACCAAATAATCATATACGTATTGTTCAAGTATCTTCGCCATCGGCACCTAATATTTGAGCATAATGGGATAGGAGTGTGCCAACATGCAGGGATAGATCGTCAACATCCTCAACGAAACTGTCGAATACCTGAGTATTATCAAATAAGAATTTTCCATCAGAAATTTATTGAGTAAGCAACTTCCCATTTGGCTAAATGCGTCACTCTAACGGGTGGCGCTTTTTCTATGCCCCGAGGAGGTGAAAACCTTGATTTGTGTCTATCCCGCCGACTGCTCCGACTTCTCGGGCAACGGTCTGGGCGTGGTGCGGCCGCAGTCCTGCACGGTGACCGAAACGCTCAATGGCGAGTGGGAGCTGACACTCGTGCATCCCATCGACGAGTACGGAAAATGGACGCGGCTGAGCGAGGGCAACATTCTGCGTGCGCCCGTGCCCGCCGCCATGACGCCGCAGATGAATCTGGTGACGCAGCAGTACCAGACGCAGACCTACGACGTGGAGATCTACACCGTGACCACTCAACGGGACCCGCTGCGCCTGCGCTCCGGCACGGGCACCAACTATAAGGTCCTCGCAAAATATAAAAAAGGCACGGAGGTTGTCCTGGTCAGCAAGCCCTCGTCCTCCTGGTACGAGGTCACCTGCCCGGATGGTCGGCACGGCTACATGTCCTCCGAATACCTGACCCACGCGCGAACGGAACAGCAGAGCACGCAGGTGAACGTCGGCTTTCAGAACCAGGTAATCGAGCCACGTCAGCTGCGTGACCAGCCCTTCCGCATCTACCGTGTCGTACCTGACCTCACCAGGGTCACGGTCTACGCACGCCATATCTTCTACGACCTGCTGGACAACATGATCCGCAAACTTGAGCCATCGTCCTCCGCCGTCGGCGCGTCGGTGGCTCAAAGCATATCGTCCGCTTGTCTGTCCGGGCACAGCTTCACCTTTTATTCCGACCTGACCTCCACAGCGGATGACGTATGCTTTGAAAACGTCAACCCGGTAGACGCCCTGCTGGGCGAAGGCGGGCTGGTGGACAAATACGGCGCGGAACTGGCCCGGGACTGGTTCGATGTGTTTCTGGTCAAACGCGTGGGCGTGAATTCCGACGTGCAGATCCGGGAGGGCAAAAACCTCACCGGCATCTCCTATGATGTGGATGCCACGAACATGGTCACGCGCATCATGCCCACCGGCGAGGACGCGGACGGCAAGATTCTCTACCTGCCGGAGCTGTACATCGACAGCCCGAACATCGGCGCGTACACGCATCCGAAGTGGATTCACCTTGCGGTAAGCGAGGCCAGGGAAGTGACGGACGGCGATACGCCCAAAAGCAAGGATCAGTGCTACACCGAACTGCGCAAGGCTGCACAAACAGAATACGAAAACGGCTGCGACTTGCCCACGGTGACGCTCAAGGTGGATTTCGTCAACTGCGCAGACACCGAGGAGTATCGTCAGTACCGATTCCTCCAGAACATCTACCTCGGCGACAGCGTGCGCGTGGTGGCCCGGCGCATCGGGGTGGAAGTCTCTCTCCGCATGACGCAGTACACCTACGACTGCCTGACGCAAAAATACACCGCCATGACACTGGGAACCGCTGCGGACACGCTGGAGGGCAGCATGATCTCCGCGCGGCAGCTGGCCAGCGGTTCCATCACCGGCATGAAGCTGGCGCTCAACTCGGTGGGTAGCGGCCAGCTGCAAAGCGGTTCGGTCGGATCGCTCCAGATCAAAAACGCGGCGATCCGCGGCGCGCATATCCAGGACGCGTGCATCACCCGCGCCCACATCGCGGAGGCGCTCATCGACACGCTGAGCGTCAACGCGCTCACCGCCGTGACGGCCAAAATCAAGGAACTGGCCGCGGGCAGCGTCACCACCGACGACCTCTACGCCTCCGTTGCCATGATCGCCGCAGCCCAGCTGACCACGGCCAATATCGTGAGCGCGGACATCCACTGGGCGGACATCGAGGCGCTCTCCGCCCGCATCGCGCAGATCAGCAAAGCGCAGATCACCGCCGCCGCCATCGACGAGGCGAACATCGACTGGGCGGCCATCACCACCCTCACGGCCGCCACGGCGGAGATCGTCAAAGCCCAGATGCGGACTGCCGATATCGACTGGTCGCACATCAAGGATCTGGCCACCGATACCGCCGTCATCACCCAGGGCACGGCGGGGGAGCTTTACATCGCGCGGCTGGCCGTGACCGAGGCGAACATGGTCTCCCTGACGGTCGGCGAGCTGGTAGTCAAAGGCTCGGACGGCCATTTTTATTCGGTGTCCGTGGATGAGAGCGGGCAGGTTGTTACGACGCTCAAGCAGATCGCCAACGACGACGTGGCCGACCGGAGCATTGACGGCGGAGAGAAGATCATCGATGGCACGATCACCGCCGGGACGCTGAACGTACAGGACATCTTCGCCAACAATGCCGTCATCCAAAGCCTCATTGCCGCCAACCTCGACGTGGACGCGCTCTTTGCCCGCGAGGCGACCGTCACCGCCCTGAACGCGATGGACATCACCTCCAACACCTACCTCAGGCTCATGGTTTCCGGCAAGGCGGACAAGGAGGATCTGGACGCGCTGGATGAACGGGTCGGCGCAGCGGAGATGAAGCTCACGGAGGACGCGATTGTGTCCACCGTCACGGGCAGCGATCAGTACAAAGAGGATCTTGCCGCCATCGCCGCGACCGGCTCCGGCCCGGAGTTTGTGGTGGGCACGCAGACCTCGTACACCGCGGCGTGGACGGGAAACGCAGGTTTTGCGGCGCTTCACGACGGACAGCAGATCACCTACTGGCTGCCTGTCACATCCGGGAGCAACGTAACGCTTGATCTCACGCTTGCGGACGGCAGCGCCACCGGGGCGATTCCGTGCTACTTTGGTGGCACCACCCGGCTGGGCACCCAGTACGCCGCCGGGAATGTTGTCAGGCTCACCTACCGGGAAAACGTCGTCATCGGCTCCGCCTCCATCCCCAAAGGCTGGTGGGCGGACGCGAATTACAACACCGATACCTACGACCGCATCCGCATCGGAACGACCCTCAAGGCCAAGGCGGCCATTCCTGCGGGAAGGCTTGCCGTCGCGGACGAGGAAGGCTGCTTCCCGCTGGCGGCCGGCGTACCCTTTGACGTGACCCGGCCGGTGCTCTACTGCGCCGCCGCCGTGTCCGCCGGAATGTACGGCTCCCAGTTCTACCTGACCTACCCCTACTGTACGCTGCGCACGGTTGACCCGGACTTTGCGGGGACGATTGGCACAACCTGCTATGTGGCGGGCACGCTGGCCGGCACGGTCTTTACGCCCGCGGAAGCCTTCCTGACCGCTGCGGTTCCCACCGAGGACGACGGCCTGACCTACATGGCGCTGGGCACGCTCACCGGCACGTACCAGACCTGCGTGTTTCCTGAACACCCGCTCTACCGCTTCGTGGACGGCGCGTTCAAGCCGCTGTCGCAGGTGGCCTATGAGGCTTCCGTCGCCATCGGTGAGACGCGTCGGGAGATGGGCACTCGCTTTGAGCAGACCGACGCGGCCATCGCGCTCAAGGCGGACCAGACGGAGGTCAATTCCCTTTCCACACGTGTGCAATCCGCTGAGCAGAAAATCACCCCGCAGGCCATTACGGCGACGGTGGCGGCATCTGCGAGTTTCGTCCATGAAAAGTACGAGGGCCGCAACTACTGCCTGGGCAGCGGCGGCGAATTTACCTTCATTTCCAACCGCTACTACGAGGACGGCAAGGCCACCTCCCTCACCCTCAAAAGCCTCGCGGTTTCGGACGATTTTTTCGCGCACAGCCAAAGCGGCGCGTCCATCCGCATTTCGCTGGACATCCGCCGTCAGGGGGTGGAGGCCTCCGAAGCCGCCACGCCGGGCGTGTACTCCGGCCTGTGGGTGTACTACCTCTACAGCGAGAACGGCCAGTTCAAAACCGTCGGGCGCGGCTGGTACCTGCGCACCACGGACGCGAACTTTCAGGCCACGGACGACGGCTGGGTGCGCCTGCAATACGGACCGCTGGACCTGTCGCCCTACAACCCCGTCTCCATCTCCTATTTCGCCCTCGGAACATCCGCGGCCAACGGCATGACGGGAAACGTCCGGTTTCGGAATGTCAAGCTGGAGGTGCTGGACGCATGGACGGACTGGAGCGCCGCGCCCGAGGACATCTACGGTCTGGCGGGACGCATGGACAGCGCGGAGTCCCGCATCACGCAAAACGCCGGCAACATCGCCCTCAAGGTCAGCACTTCGGTCTACAACACCGAAAAGGTCTATCGCAGCAACACCGCTCCTGCCACCCTCTATGCCAACATGCTCTGGCTGGATACCTCCCTCTCTCCGCACATCCTCAAGCGGTATACGGGCTCGGCATGGGCGGCTGTGGGCGCGCAGGAACTCAAGACCAGCGGCATTACCATCGGAGGAAACAACGTGGCCATTACCACGGAGAACTTCCTGCTCCAGCTCCTCGACCCCGCGAACAACGAAAACGTCCTCATGGAGATGAGCGCAAGCGGAGACGTCGGCTTTAAGGCGCTATACGCCGACGAGGTGGTTTCGCCCTCCGTGGTCAACGCCTATACCGGCCCCTCCACGCTGTATGTCTACCCCGCCCTGAGCGGCATGGCGGCCAATGCGTGCCGCAGCCTTCGGGAGGCGCTCTCCAGAATCAACGGAAAGGCGCTGCGCTATGATGTGACCGTCACCTTCTTCACCTCTCAGGCCGAGACGCTCTACGAGATGGAGGGCGTGGAGATCAGCGGGGTGACCGGGCCGCACACGCTGCGCATCGAGGGCATGGACCGCAACAAGACGCTGAGCACCTTTCTCACCGTGAGCAGCTGCACGGCGCGGATCGAGCTTTCCTACCTGAACATCCGCGACTGCCGCGGCCTCGTCGGTGGGACCTCCAAAAACAGCTACCTCATCAACGCCCGCAACAATACCTTTCTTTCTCTGACCGGATGCGTGCTCGACCTCAACAACGTCACTGCCAATGCGGTGCAGGCCACGGCCTCGTATGTGGACCTGCGCTACTGCGAGATTCGCAGCGCCTATATCGGGCTGGGGCTGGAAAGCGCCACGGGCAACCTGTATTACTGCAAGGGACAGTGCACGTTTTCGGTGTTCTGCATGTCCGGCATCGCCTTTTGCACGGGCACGGTGCCTTCGGGCGGGCGCACGTCCTCCTGCAACGGACAGATCTTCGACGCGGGCGTGACCACGGATGCGGGAGCGACCGTCGCACCCCAGACGCCGGACGATACCACGCTGCAATACGCCACGCTCACCAAGTCCTATCGCGGCGGCTGGCGCACGGATACGGTGGACGTGGTGCAGGGCGTGTATTCGGACGACGGGTATTCCGCCGGCCTGAGCTGGAACTACGGCTGCATGTGGTTTGGAGGTCTGCGCGGCGCGCTCTCCGGCAAGACGGTCAAGTCCGCGACGCTGACCCTGTATCGCAAGACCGGCAGCGGCTCCGGCGCGGCCAGGACGCTCTATCTCTGCGCCATCACCAACACCACGGCCAGCGGCGCGCCCGCCGTCGCGGCAAACTACGGGGCCATCGGCACCCTTGGCCGCGCGGAGCAGATGACATTCGCCATCCCGCCGGCCGTGGCGGAGGGCCTGGCTAACGGGACGTTTGGCGGCCTGTGCCTGTACGAGTCGCCCTACAACTTCGGCGCTTCCAACTGGTCGGCCAACTACATGCGCATCGCCGGAACGGACAGCAGCTACAAGCCCTGCTTGCGGGTAATCTATGGCGGCACGACCGCCGGGTAAGGAGGTTTTCAATGTACATCGCAATCCCCTTTGAGGGGCGGGTGAGAACGCTCATCCGCTCCTCTTTCGTTCTGGCAAAACGGCTGTCGGAAACAACCTACAACCTGTCCGGGGACGCCTTTCAGATGGCGCAGGTGACGGCGGAGCAGGCGCTGGTGTTCCCGGACGAGGCAGCGCTTGAGGAAGGGACGGCGCTTACGGACGAGCTGCTCATGCGGGCGCTGCCGCTGGAGAGCTTTGTCTCGGTATCGGCGGAAGAGGCGCTCCCAAACGTGCTGGGCCTGCTGCTCCGGACCGCCGTGGCGGACGGGCGCATCTCGGATGAGGAGTTGCTCTCCGTGCAGCCTGCGCTGGAGAGGCGCAACTGGCGCGCAAACGTCGCGGTGCAGGTGGGCGACGTGTTCACCTACAAGGGCGCGCTCTGGCGCTGCATCCAGGCGCACACCACGCAGGGCGGCTGGCAGCCGGACAAGACCCCGGCCCTCTGGCACAGGGTGGAGATCATCGCCGAGGGCGCGGTGCGCGTCTGGGAGAAAGGCGTGGCCTATGCGGTCGGCGACGTGGTGGCCTTCCCGAAGGAGGACGGTGCGCAGTATGAGTGTATCCAGGCGCACACCTCGCAGGCCGGGTGGCAGCCGCCGGCAGCGCCCGCGCTGTGGAAGGCGCTGGAGGAAAGCGAGCCTCTGCAAATCGAAGCGGAAACTTAAGCCCAGGGTACTGATAAAGTGCGGGGTGCAGGGGCCTCATCGGTTGCTCAATCATGCGCACTCCCTAACGGTCGTGCGCATGGTTTCGCTGCCCCGCTGCGGGTCGCTTTGGGCCTTCGGCCCAACAGCCCACAGGGCTGACGCTTCCCTTCGCGCCTGCCGGGGTTTGGGGCAGAGCCCCAAGCCCTTATGCCGCAGCATTTCTTGCGAGCGTTGCGAGCGTCCGAAGGACGCAAGAAACGCGGCTCTCGCCCAAATCAGGGGTTTTTCAACGGTCTGAAGCCGCCATGTCAGCGGCTTTTGTACAATCCCAATGATGAAGGAGGAAACATCATGCGTGACTTTTCGATTGATCTGGTATGGGCCAAGCTGCAGATGGCCATTGCCGCCGTGGGCGGCTGGCTGGGGTACTTCGTGGGCGGCGTGGACGGGCTGATGACCGCGCTGCTCGTCCTGATGGTGATGGACTACGTAACCGGCATCATGTGCGCGGTGATCGACCGGGAACTGTCCAGCTCCATGGGCTTTCGGGGCATCTTCAAAAAGGTGCTGATCCTCATGCTGGTGGGCGTGGCGCACATCGTGGACCTGCATGTGGTACGGTCGGGAGAAGCGCTTCGCAGCGCCGTGATCTGCTTTTACCTCTCCAACGAGGGTGTGAACGTGCTGGAAAACGCGGGGCATCTGGGCCTGCCCATCCCCGAAAAGCTCAAGGCCATCCTGGCCCAGCTGCACGACCGCATGGAGGAGCCGGACGAGACGGAGGACGGCGGCCAGTGACCGCCGTCCCCTGAAAGGAGGAAAATGCCATGTCCGAACGCGTTCAAACGCCCATGACCAACGAGCACTTTGCGGCCTTCTGCCTCTCCATGGTGGGCCAGCCCTACTGGTACGGCACCTGCCTGTACAAGTGCACGGAGAGCCTGCGCAACCGAAAGGCTGCCCAGTATCCCTCGCATTACGCCTCCGGCCGCACGGCGCGGTACAGGCAGGATATCTCCGAGAAAAAGGTCTGTGCCGACTGCATCGGCGCGGTCAAAGGGTATGCCTGGACCGGCGGCGGGCTGGGCGTGCTGGAGGCCATCGGTACAGATAGGACCTACGCCAGCAGCTACGGCTCCCACGGCTGCCCCGACAAGGGGGCCGAATCCATGTTCACCTATGCAAAGAGCAAAGGCGCGGACTGGGGCGGCATCGACACGCTCCCGGAGGTCGTCGGGCTGGCGCTGTACAAGGACGGGCACGTGGGCTACTATGTCGGAAACGGCGAGGCCGTGGAATGGAAGAGCTTTGCGGACGGCTGTGTCAAGACAAAGGTCGCCGGGCGCGGCTGGACGAGCTGGTACCGTCTGCCCTTCCTCGACTATGGCGACGGGATTTTGCAGGGAAGCACGGACGATGAGACGCCCGCGGAAACCCCGCTGGGGAGCCGTCTGCTGATGGACGGTTCGGAGGGCAGCGACGTGCGCGCCCTGCAGGAGCTGCTTTTGTCGCTGGGGTATGAGCTTCCCCGCTACGGCGCGGACGGGGATTTCGGCGCGGAAACCGAGGCGGCACTCCGCGCCTTTCAGGCCGACGCGGGGCTGGAGGCGGACGGCAAGTATGGCGAAAAGAGCCATGCCGCGCTGATGGACGCCGCAGCGGATGGGGAAAAGGACAGCCGGCCTGTACAGCCGGAGCCCCCGGATGCGGAAAAACCGCCCGTCTCCGGAACGGTGGTCATCGTCTCCGAGGGCGGCAAGGTCAACATCCGCGAGGGGAACGGCCTGACGTATGGCCATATCGCCCAGCTCGCGCCGGGCACGACCTGCCCGTATGTCGCCACGGCCGAAAACGGATGGCATGCCGTGGTGGTCGGAAGGCGCGTCGGCTGGGTGTCCCCGGAATACAGCCGCGTGATCTGACCCAAAAGAAAAGGCTCCTTCGCGCGACCGCGCCGGAGCCTTACGGATCGAGGTTGCTTTCCTGAAACAGAGGGGAATCAAAGAACTCGCAAATGCTGATGCCCAGTCCCTGACACATTTCGTGAATGACGCGCAGCTTCACCGAATCGTAGGAACAGTTGATGACGTTGCCGATGGTGGACTTGGGCACGCCGCTTTTGATGAACAGCTGGTACTGCGTCATCTGCTTTTCCTTCAGCAGCTCCGTCAGCCTTCCGCTGATCGCCTGATTGAGCTTCATTCCATCACCATCCCTGTCGCTGTACCAATATTGTAATGTGGCACCTGTCAGGAATAGTCCCTGTAGCTGTACTAATCCGCGATTTCGTGATATGATTTACAGGCGGCGTGGGGCAACAGTGTCGGACGGCAAAAAGAAAAGGACCATTCTCCCTGATACGGAGAATGATCCCCATTCCGATGCAAAGCATACCGCCCCGGTCAAACGCCCCGGCTCACGGAAAGGCAAACGCCGGGCCGCCCGTCAGCCCGCGGGAACCGGAGGCGAGCTGCCGTGCGCGGTTTACGATTCCCTGTCCGGCAATTCGATCTGCCCGTGCCGCTCTTCAAAGTCCGCGATGTACCGGCGCAACAGGTACAGAACCTCTCCGGATACGGAGCGGCCGTCGTACTTGGAGACATATTGCAGCTTATAGTGCAATTCCCGGTCGATGTGCAGACCGAGGTGTTTGTCCTTTTCCATCTCATACTCACCTCATCCTTTGAATGAGTTGATTTTAAGTATATTTTGAGATAAAATGTTTCAAATGTACTTAAACTAAGTACATCAAATTCAAAGGGGAGGTAATGGCGAAAGGCGCTGGGGGGTGATCCGATTGATTGTTACCTTTTGCGGTCACAGCGAGGTCCCGGACCGCGCGCAGGTGCGCGTGTGGCTGACCGATGTCTGCGAACGGCTGATCGAGGGCGGGGCGGCCGAGTTTTATTTGGGCGGCTACGGTGCGTTCGACCGCCTGTGCGCCGACGTGCTGCATGGGCTGAAGCGTCGGCATGCCCACATCCGCCTGATTCTGGTGCTTCCCTATCTCAACGGCGCCATGCCTGCGGAAGGCTACGACGAGACGGTTTATCCGCCGCTGGAATCGGTGCCCCGGCGATACGCTATTTTGCGCAGAAACGAATGGATGATTCAGCGCTGCGACGTGCTCGTTGCCTATGTCACCCACGACTGGGGCGGGGCGGCCAGGACGCTGGCGTATGCACGCAAAAAGAAAAAGACCATTCTCGCCTACGGAGAATGACCCTCGGAGAAAAGCAGGCAAGGCGGTCATCGCTTTGCCTGCTCCTCTTTTTTTCTCTGTATGTCCACATTGCGCCGCAGGCTGTCCGAACAGAAAAATGAGGCCGGAGGGGAAGGAGGCATGCGGCGCAGTTGTGTTCAAAACGTAAGAAACCGGACACAAAGAGTTATCTTGCAATCGCGGCGGATCAGAGCAAACATGTCACATGCAGACCGAAAGAATCTGCTTTCCAAAGACAAAGGAGGAAACATTCATGGAAAACAACACCGCCCGGAACCGACTGGACGATATGCTGGAACGCTATGGCGAGGTGTGCACCCAGAAGGTCGCCGCCCAGCTGCTGAGCGTGGTGCCGCGCACCATTCACCGCATGCTGGAGGAGGGGCGCCTTCGCCGGGTAGACCGCCGGGTGGACGTGCGCTCCATCTGCGAGTACATCGAGAATCCCAAACAGGCGAATTTTGTGGCCAAGGCGAAAAACGCCCGGCCGCGCAACATGATGAGCGAGAGCGACTTTTTCGCCGCGGCCCGGCAGGGCAGATGGGCGCCCCGGCGCTAAGGAGGCAGGCATATGGCGAAGAGGACGGCTTCGGGCAAGTTCCGCGGCAAGGTGACCATCGGCTACGACCCGGACGGCAAGCCGATCTACAAGTATGTGACGGCGCCGACCCGCCGGGATCTGGAAAACGTGAAGGAGGCCGTGCGGGAGCACTACATCTTCGGCAGGAAGATTCCCCGGGATCAGCCGTTTTACGAATACGCCGGGCAGTGGTACAGGATCAAGAAGGAGCCGTTCATCTCCAACGCCAGCCGCTCCTATTACAAGACGTGCTTTGTCAAGCACCTTCTGCCGCAGTTCGGCATGCAGCACATGAAGGCCATCAGCGCGGCGCAGATCCAGGAATTCGTGAGCGGCTTTGCGGGAGCCAGCAAGTCCCAGATCAACAACGTCATCGGAACCCTGAAGGCAATCTTCGCTTCGGCCTACGCGGAAGGGCTGATCGAGCGCGATCCCACGGTCGCGCTCATCCGCCCCAGGGCTTCCAAGGGGACCGGGCGCAGGGCGCTGACCCCGGAGGAGACCCGGCGCGTGCTGGAGACGATCCGCACCCACCCGGAGGGCCTGTTTCTGGCGATTCTCTACTATCTGGGCGTCCGCCGGGGCGAGGCGCTGGGGCTGAAGTGGGGCGACTTCGACTTTGCCGCCGATCAGGTGCACATCCTCCGGGACATCGACTTCACCGGTTCCACCTCTTCGGAGGGCACGCTCAAGACCGCCGCCGCGGACCGCTTCATCCCCGTCCCGGCGGTTCTCAAGGAGATGCTTCTGCCAAAGCGGGAATCAGCGGATGCCTACGTGTTCCACACGCCGTCGGGCGCGCCGCTTCCGCAGGCCAGCTACAAGCGCATGTGGTCGCGGCTGATGGTGGCCTGCGGGTGCGTGACATGGCGGGAGATCAAGCCGGGAACCTCCCGCCCGGACGACATCCTCAAGCAGGTCAAGCCCACGCTGACCCCGCACTACTTCCGGCACAACTACGTGACGCTGCTCTACGAGAGCGGCGTCGACCCGCTGATCGCCATGAAGATCGTGGGCCACACCGACTACCAGACCACCGCGAACATCTATACCCACCTTAAGGAGGAGACGCTGCGCAGGGCATCGGTCAACATGGAGAAGGTGTTCGCGGACAGGGAGAAGGGGGAGGTGGGGGAGTGACGGGATAGAGGCGAGCGGGCTTTGCCATGCTTTTTCGCACAGGTCATCAGGGACAGCGGCACCCCATGTCCCATGGGGTCAGACCGTTGACAAAAACAAGTCAACGGTCGTTTTTTATAAGGGAAAACGAATAAGCATGTCGAATATATAAATATACGAGCAGAAAGACAAAAGAGCGGGAAACCCAAAAGAAAGGGACAGGAGAGAGCGGCATGCTGAACAAA
>CAUDEL010000045.1:0-24851 GCA_958448555.1 uncultured Eubacteriales bacterium
AAAATTGGCGTTTTTCGCCTGACCCGGAATGGCGATTATCGCCTGACGCTAACAACGCGCATCAGTTTTTTTCGCAGAAAAATATTTCACTGGTCTGAGCATCTAGCGTTACTTGATACTGTACATTTGCTTGGGTGGGCTTTTCGATGGTTACGAAGTATACATACCATTTTCGTTGATTTCCAATATCTTGCACGAGCGTGGCTGAACATTCATACTTGTCCAAAAAAGCATTTGAAAGATCGAACTTGTCGCATAGCGTCTCACGAGAGACTTGAATAGTCGTTTCTTTACGATAGATCGTTCTCTGTTGGACGCGTATATCTTGGAAGCAAATCAGACCGTCGATAGAGCGTGTCAAAAAGCACCAAGTCCTCCATTGACCAAAGGTCATGCGGTAACTGCCGCTGAAGTTCTCACTGATCGTACAACTCAAGGTAATTTGTTTTGGCGATTGAAAGGACTGTTCCTGTAAGTGCATCTACGGTGGTCAGCAAATAGGGCTCTGCTTCATTTTCCACAATGTAGCTGACAACCCATGCATAAGCATTGTCTTCTTCGCTGTATACCAGATTTGCTTTGATCTCCAATAGTGGGAGTTGGGAAAAATCATAACCCTCATTGGAAGCAGCAGCGTTGGCTTTGCCGATTGCGTCTTCCATTGTGATGGAGCCGTTCACTTCTCCCTGAGGTTTGATAATTTGTGCCTGTACCGTATTTGAGATACAACTGCCCATCAAAAGAACCACGGCAAAGCAAATAGACACCAGAAACCGAAAACTCTTTCTCGTTGGGTTCGCCTCCCTTAAAATAGGGGATTTCTTAAGTACAACGAACAGCAGATGGAAGATAATGCATACGCTTTATTTGCCTTGGCGCGAAACGCACCATTGCTATCGGTCAAAATATGTCAGGCAGAATTGACTTCATATGTCCTAAGCGTAAAGGTCTCATCATCCGCGTTAAATAGCAACAGGATATACGAGAAAATGCCGAGGCGAGTCGGATTACGTTCCAAAAAAAGTACGGCCTGCTTTTATCCTTATGTAAGCTTTTTTCGTCCATTCCATTTCTGAAGGTAAAAAAGAACAATACCTGATGTCAACAAAGTCGAAATTGCTCTTATTTTGCAGATTCCTCTTCCTTGCGCAACACGCCAAGCGTTCCTCCCGGATGCCGCAATATATATTCCCTGGGCGTCAAAGCGCGCTGCTCTTGTAGTACCACAGATAATGCCTGCAAGACGATCATTTCAGCAAGAATGGATGTGCGGGGTGCGCGATTTAGGGGCCCGCCTTCCTGATCCGTTCCTGCATAAAGACTGGCATCGGCAAACTGATCCAACCACGATCCTCGTTTACCTGTAACGGCGAGGATTTTACAGCCGTTATTTCGGATGGCTGTGGCTGTGGCTTTTAGTTCTGCTGTTTCACCGCTGTTGGAAATACAGATAACTACATCCCCAGCGATCAGTTGACCACAGGAGCCGTGGACAGCCTCCGTTCCATGAAGAAAATAGGCGGGTGTACCCGTGGAAGACAGCAATGAGGCTATATAAGTTGCCACATGAGCCGGCTTGCCAATGCCTGTTACATGTAACCGTCCCCCTTGCTCCTGAGAATGGCAAATCATCTGCGCGGCTGTGCGCAGTGCCTGCGAATCAACCTGTCTTTCAATTTGCCGTAACTCGGACTTAGTTATGCTCAGGAAGTTCTCCAATGCATCTCTCATTCTTATGCTCCTCCTTAAACATCCCAAAGCAATTCTGCCCGACCAGCAGCATTAAGACGGCTGTTTACCGTCTGAAGATCAGGAAGGCTTGGCTGTGCTCCCATGCGGGAAACCGTGATGCTGGCAGCCTGATTAGCAAATTCCACGGCCTGATGGACGGCTACGCCGGCGCTGATTGCCGTACAGAATGCTCCGATGAAACTGTCTCCTGCTGCGGTTGGATCAATGGGATGGTCGCACTGTACACATGGGCTGATGAAAAAAGATTCGCCGCTCCGGCAAGCAGCCCCGCGATCACCCAGCGTAATAATCACATTGGCACAGCCATCCTCTTGCAACTTGCGAGTTGCACGGAATATGTCACTTTCTGTCTCAATAGCCATTTCAGTCAGTACGGAGGCCTCGTGTTCATTCGGTGCGATCCAACACAGGTTTGATAAAAAGTCAGACTTGAGCTTAGTGGCTGGCGCAGGATTGAGCATGACGGGGACGCCTGCATGGGCTGCCCACGTAGCTATTGTTTCGTTGATTGCCATGGGGATCTCCATTTGGAGAATCACCATATCATAGCGACCTATTTCCTGTTCAATGTATGCAATATCGCTCTTGGCAATGGCCATGTTGGCCCCCGGAACAACCACAATGCGATTCTGTGTTTTTCCAGCGCACGATTGAATTTGTATGTTCCCCACGCCGGAAGAAACGTTGTCGGCAATTAGTATACCCGATGTATTCACACCGGCCCGATTCAAAGAAAGAAGCATCTCCTGTCCGAAAGCATCGTTACCCACCTTGCCGACCATAGCAACTTCAGCCCCCAACAAAGCAGCCTGCGCTGCCTGATTCGCCCCTTTACCGCCGGAGGCTGTATGAAAATCTGTGCCCAAAATTGTTTCTCCTGGAGCAACAAACCGTTCTGCCCGCACAATTAGGTCCATGACAAGACTGCCTACCACCAACAACCTAGGACGTTTCATCGTCTCAGCCTCCTTGAATACGATTGAGGTACTGTGGCTGCACTTTTCCATTGCGCGAGCTAACGGAAGTATCCGTGCGCAGATGCCCGCCGATGGTCTCCTGGCGTGCAAGCATGGAGGTGACAATCATTCTCGCAGCAGTCAGTGCATTTGCCACTAGGAAAGGAGCGGGAGATTTCTCCCTGTTGGCAACGGCACAGGCATTAAATGAGCTTTCCATCTCACTAATTTTCTTGAGAGCAAGCAGCAACTCCGATTCATTTCGCTCCAGAAAGGCATAGCGTTGCATTGCTTCTTTGAGTTCTCGCATAACTTCTCCGCTGGACAGATGGTCTTCTCCCGACGGAGCACTGAAGATTGCCCGCTGCTGTAGAGGCACATGGCTACGGGCGGCAAAGGCCGCTGCCTGTGTCCCGGCGATATGTCCGAACACTTGTGTCGCCAGAATGGAATTCCCGCCCATTCTGTTCGCCCCATGTATCCCACCTGCGCTTTCGCCTGCAGCATACAGACCTGCAATGGAAGTGGAAGCATGCTCGTCTATTTCAATTCCACCGTTGAAGCCCTGACAATGTGGATAAAGCAGAAAGGGTTGTGATGTTGCATCAATGTTTGCCCGTTCAAGATAACGGTTCCATCGGGAAAAAGAATGATCGCTTCGAATGTCGCACGTATAGGTCAGCTTCGCCGGACATGGCCGGTTGTTTTCGCGTGAGCGCTTCAAAATAGATCGTTCAATATACATGGACGCGTCAAGCGTGGTAAAGGGGCCGTGAAGCGCATGCGCATCCATGCAGGCTTCCTCTGTTATTCCATTGGGAAGACAATCCAAAAGTGGATTATCATTTTCGTCCATGAGCCGTGGATGGGTGCTCATGGTAAAATGGTAAAACAACGTACCCGGAAGTGGAGAGAATGTCCCCAGCAGGAACTGAATGAATTCCAGATTAACAAGCGGAGTACCATGTCTTGCTGCCATACCGTATGCTCCGCCCAGCAGGCTACCTCCCGCGCAGCAGTATTGCCAAAGTGATTCGGCTCCTCCCATGGCTAGAACGACCGCTCCTGCCGGCAACGTGACCTGCCTGCCCTCCCTGTCAGCACAGAGCAAGCCGCAGCACTGCCCATCGGCTATGGCTAAGTCAATGGCATATAGATCTGGACGATAGTTCACATTCCTTTTGTGAAGTTGTCTGAGCATCAAAGGAATCAAGGAAGATATATCGTCAAGTACGGCACCGCGCAACGATGCGCCAAAGCAGGTTTTCAGCTGGATTGATTCAAGAGAAATAAATTGTAGTCCCCAAGTTTGCAGGTCATGATACCTCGCAGCAGAGTCCTCCACCAACCGACACACTAACTTTGGATTTATACATCCCAGACTTGAGGAAAGAATTTCAGAAAAAAACTCTTCGCAGTCTTTTTCCCCCTCCGCATACATTACACCCCAAGCTGGCGAAAGCGGATAATAGGTTGAACCCGCAGGACCACCCCCCGTTACCATAATGACCCTTGCGCCAGCATCCGCAGCGGACAAGGCCGCCCGCACGGCCGCAGCTCCTCCTCCTGCCACTATTACGTCGCCAGAGGTTTTCATCTACCTACTCATCCTTTCACGGCGCCTGCCGTCAATCCTTGAATCAGATACTTTTGAATTATTGCAAAGAGAATGACCACTGGTACAACGACCACTGTTCCGGTAGCAAGGATGCCACCCCAGTTATGCTTTCCGCTGCTTTCCATCAGCTGTGCCAGTCCCACTTGAATGGTTTTTGCCTTTGCTGAAGATGTGAGAATCAGAGCGTACTGATAATCGTTCCACGACAGAATAAACGCATAAAGGACAATCGAAACCAAGCTTGATACGCTCAAAGGTAGAATGATTGATCGGAACGTATGAAAGTACCCGCAACCGTCGATAAGAGCCGCTTCCTCCAATTCATTGGGAATGGTATGCATAAACCCGCTCATTAACCAAACGCCAATCGGAATAGTGACGGTACCATAAATCAGGATTAACGCTATACGTGTATTCACAATTCCCCAGTTCATGGCCAGCCTGTACCAGGGCGTCATTAAAATGGGCCCTTGAAACAGCTGTGAGAGAATGATAAGCATGGTAAAGAGCTTTTTCCCGGGAAACCTGAACTTGCCTAAGATATAGCCGCTGGTGGATGCAAACAGTGCCGTCATCAACGCCGTGACAGCAGATGTGATGAGGGAGTTGATCAAAAGCGGTACAATGTTAGAGCTATAAGGCCCAAATGCCCATGCGAAGTTCTCTACTGTTACCCGTTTTGGGATCCAACGGGGGACGATTTCCCATATATCTGACTCCGGTTTGAGGGCGCTGATAACCATCCATAGAACCGGAATTAGGGTAAAGGCCATGAGTAGAACCGTAAACAAATACAAGATCCACCTGCCAAGCCGTTGTTTAAAATGACAGTTCAAATCAGCTTCCCTCCTCGGTGGACATCATCAGACGCAGGTAGACAATCATAACTAACATAACCAGTAACGCGGAGATAACCGCCACAGCCGAGCCCTCGCCCAGTTGATAAAAGCGGAATGACTTTGTATATACATAGGTTTGCAGCATGCTGGTACGGTATCCGGGACCCCCCTGTGTCAATGACCACACCAGTTCAAAGCGTGTCCACTGCTGAATGAAAATAAGCAAAGTAGTAACCCTTATCACCGGCATAAGGGACGGCAGGGTGACATAGCGCCATTTTTTTAACATGCCACATCCATCAATAGCAGCAGCCTCGTAGAGATCGCCTGGAATACCCTGCAAGCCAGCCAAAAGCATGACTGTCACATAGGGAAAGCCTTTCCATACGGAAACCAAAAATAATGCGGGCCATAAGGTAGATTCATCGCCCAGCCACACGTGACTTGTGCCGAGATAGTAATTCAGCAGGCCATAACCACCGTCAAATATCCACTTCCACATCAGGCCGGTAATAACCATGGGCGTCACCCAAGGCGCCATTGCCAGGCCACGCCACAGCCCCCTTAGACGAAGTTTCTGATTTAACACCAGTGCAGCGGCAAGGCCTGCTAGAATTTGCAGAGGCGTGGTACATAAAACCCATTTGAAGGTGTTAAGCAAGATGGGCTGAAAGTTTGCATCCTCTGTAAGCAGCTTCACATAGTTTTGTACTCCAATGTATTTTCCACTTCCCGGAACCAAAAGCGAAAGGTCCGTAAAGCTGAGTCGAAGAGACTCGATAAGAGGATACGCCTGAAAGACAAGCAAATACAAAAAAGTAGGCAGCAGCATGAAGTACACAAAACCATACTTGCGAGCCGACTGGCTCTTCAGGCGTGTCTTCGTCAAAACAAACACCTCACATTCGGCTGGATGGTGGCGAAGCCGGCACATTAAGCACCGGCTTCGCACAAGACGACAGACTTATTCCAGCGAAGCCTTGATATCATCAATGCCGGCTTTGATCGTCTCATAACACTCTTCAGGCGTTACTGTACCCGCAAGCAGGTCGATCATAGCCGCCTGAACTACCAACTCCATAGGTCCCTGTCCCACAATTTTAGGCTGCATCTGACCACATTCATCTGCCAAAGCAACAAATTTATCAATCAGTGCGCGATGCTCGGCACCATGTCCGAAATACTCTTCGTCGGCATAAGCGATCAACGATTCTTGATCGTGGTTGAGCAAGGGGGGCATGTTAATGGATGCAATATAGTAATCGATGCACTCAGGAGAAAGAGCACATTTGATAAAGGCCCAAGCCAGATCCTTCTGGGTACATCCTGTGGGAATTGCAAGCGCTGTAGCGTTTATCATGCAAGCCGGCTGAGATCCGGAAGGGCCTTTGGGAAAACCAATGGGGATCACATCATTGATGGCGTTCAGGCCGAAAGGAGCTGCCACGGAAGTATAGTTTGTACCGGCATGCATAATGGCCACTTTTCCTTCGTCAAACAAACGATACTGATCGTCGTAGCCCCACGTGCTCTGAGCTTCAGGCATATAGGGCGCAAGGTCCGCAAAAAGCTGGAGGGTTTCGATATAGGCTTCCCGGGTTTCCTCTGAGGTATCATCAGGAGAAAACCCATTGGAAAGAGCCACCATACTCAGATCGCGGAAAAGGAAACGCCCACCGCTGGCACCGGCACATGTATAGCCGTAATAACCTTTTTCAGAAGCAGCTTTGGCAATAGCAACAATATCATCCCAGGTAGAAATATCCTCGGCCCTCCATCCGATCTCTTCGAGAATAGCTGCGTTAGCGATATGCGCCCAGTTGTTCATGCCAATAGGCACAGAGTAAATCTTTCCATCCACGGTGGTGTACTCCAGACCCACCTTACTAAAGTTCTCAAGCGGAAGCGTCTCGTCAAAGTAATCATTAAGTTCCTCAAGAACGCCCATGGCAAGATAGCTAGTAAAATCTTGTGTGGTTACGATGTCAGGCCAATCGTTGTTTTGGACCATGACTGTGAATTTCGTCTGCAAGTCTGTCCAGACAAGATAATCAATTTCAACCGTCACATTGGGGTACTGCAGTTGAAAGACCTCTTTTACTTTTTCCATATACGCCTGTTCAATGCCGGAAGTTCCTGGATAGAGAATGCGTAGCGTGCCTGTACGTTCCTCATCTACAATGGATTGCGCCATGGCAGGCAAAATATACAAGACAAGTGCCAATGCGAGCAGTGTAGCCAGAATCCGATTCCTTTTCATGGTTGAAGCCTCCTTAAACTTTTTATGATTGAACTGCCGTAGCAGCACAATTTTCCGAAAGCCTTGCTTCCCATCTATCCGACAATAGCCTTAGTTGCATTAATTCCGCATCATCTGCCGGAAAAAAAGTCGGTGTGCCATTGTCCTTGCGAGTCGTATCGTCGATAGGTACTCCCCAGGCTGTTCGCAAGTAACGTTTGGCACAGGAAGGGTATTTTTTCAGCTCGATCAGCGCACACATGGTAAGTACAGCCTGTACCTCATGAGCTTCCTGTGGATGATCTTTCCAATGCCGCGTCAACCAGCGGTAAAGCCGTGGGTGAAAATTTGCCATTACACCAGTATAGCCGTGTCCCCCCGCTTCAAGGCTTTCCAGGAGTGTGGCAGTATTGGCATTGTAAAGCATCACACTGCTCCCGTGCAGAATCCTCAGTTTCTCTCTAATATCAAGGATATTGCAGCTTGTATCCTTGATAAAGTGAAAACGTCCGCTGTCCAAGCAAAATTGCAGCACATCGGCAGGGAGCAAACGCTTGAACGGATATGGGCATTCGTAAAATCCCAAAGGAATATCCTTGGGAAGGAGCGATAGAAGTTGCCGCAGGTTTTGCAGCATAGTTTTATCGTCCTCCTGGGGAGAAGAAACCAGTCGGTTGGTAACCAGAACAAGTCCATCCACACCACAGTCCGCTATCGCATTGAGTTCTTTCGCTTGATCCTTTATGCGCTCAGACACATGTCCAGAGGCCAGAACAGGGAGCTTGCCCGCGCTCAGTCGCACTACTTCACTTGCCAGACGCACTCGTTCATCTAGGGACAAACAAAACATCTCACTGGATTGGCAAACCGCAAACAGTCCATCACATCCTTGACTTATATACCACGAAACCAAGGAGGAGAGTCCTTCTAAATCTAAGCTTCCATTTTTTTTAAATGGCGTGAGCATGACAGGCCATACTCCTGCGCTAAATACCGACATTCTTGTCTTCCTCTCTCGTTCATTATTGATGAATTAAGTTCATTATTCATGGCATTTTTTTTGCTGCAGACAATGCAGCAAAAAATCAATAGATTCCGAGTTCTATCTTGTGAGCGTATTCCCTCAGCATTTGTGCAAGCTCATTAATTCTTTTCTGCCCAAACCGAAGGGACGGTCCGCTTATGCTAATTGCGGCACAAACCTGTCCAGCTTTATTAAAAATAGGGACCCCAACACACTTGATTCCATATTCGTGTTCCATGTCATCCACGGCATATCCTTGATGACGAATAAGTGCCAATTCCTCTTTTAAGCGAGCGGGATCGGTAATTGTATTATCGGTAAATCGCTCCAGTGTTTCACTGCAGTAACGATCTATCGTTTCCTGTGGCATAAAAGCCAGAAGTGCTTTGCCAAGCCCAGTACAGTACATTTTTACGCGAAGCCCCATCAAAGAGCGCATCATTTCGATGTTTTCAATAGGATGAATCGACTCCAAATAAAGCACCTCATCCTGATAAGGCTGTCCCAAGTAAACATGCTCTTTGACCCGATTTGCGATTTCCTGCATATACGGCAGGGCTATTTTCGCAACGCTGAAGCTATCGCTGATTGCTCGGCTGTATTCGCACAGCTTTACCCCAAGAGAGTAGCGGCTGGTATCCGAATTTTGCCGCAAATAATCCATGGTTTCAAAAGTGGAGACAATGTTGTGAACTGAGGATTTGCACAGGCCAAGCTGAGTTGCAATCTCAGATATTCCCATCTCATTGTGCTCCAGAAAACACTCCAATACTCGTAAAGCTTTTTGCAGGCTTTTTACCTTGATTTCATCATCCATAAAAGCTTCTCCATTGTTCATTTATATAGAACGATGTTCTGAATTCAGGAATACTATAGCATGGTTTTGATTTTATGTCAACATATTTTTTATGCTTTAGAAGCAAGCCCAAAATCCAGCAACATGTGCGGTGGGTTTGGAAGCCTTACACGTTTCCCCGGCCGTGGTGCAGTGGGAATAGCCCCTGGAAGGTGACAACTGCCAGTTTAGCCTCTGTGGCGCAGAGCAAGTTCATCCCTCGCTTTCCTGTATGATTTGCGCGGACTGCGAAACCCTTCCGCGGATGCGCCTGAGAAACTCCGTTTTTTCCGGGCCGTCCGGCATGGCCGGCACCAGGATTCGTTCAATTCCCTTGGGGAAGGCCAATCCGCCGATGCGTTTCACATGAGGGGAAAGCCGGATCGTGCCAAGCGCCCGGCAATCGGAAAACGCCATGACGCCAATCTCCGTCACGCTGTCGGGAATCGTCAGGCTGCTCAGGCTGACGCAGCCGCCAAAGGCGCGGATTCCGATCTGCTCAAGGCCACGGGACAGGCCCGCATGCCTGAGGCTGACGCATCCGTCAAACACGCCGGGAATACAAATAAAGCCGCCAACGGAATCATCCATCCCGCCCCGTCCGGGAAGAACGGACACGCCGCCGGGGATCTCGATTTCCCTCAGGCTCGTACAGTCCAGGAACGCGCACTCTCCGATCTTGGTCAGGTTCTCGGAAAGCGTCGCGGTCCGCAGGCTGGTGCATCCCCAAAAGGCCTTCGCGCCGATTTTGACGACGCTTTTGGGCATGCGCACCTCCCGCAGCCCGGTTCGTTGTCCAAAGGCCAACGCGCTGATTTCCCGCACGCCCTCAGGAATACAGGCTTCCTCCCTGGGCGCGCAATCATACAGCACGTCGCCCACCACACAAAAGCCGTTTTCATCTGCAAGCGCGTTGCAGCCCTTAAAGGCCGCCGAGCCGATCCGGGTCCTGTCCGGCGCGATGGAGAGGCGGCGAAGGCGGCCACAGCCCGAAAAGGCATGCACGCCAACGCTCGTCACCTCCGGCCCCACGGCGGCTTCCTCCAGGGCGACGCAGCCCTCGAAGGCGTGATCGCCAATCGTGCCCTGTGCAACCGCAACGGCCCGCAGGCCCGTGCAGTTCGAAAACGCTGCCCTGGCGATATGCTCCACGCCCCGGGGGATTTCGACCTCCACAAGGCTTTGGCAGCCGGAAAACGCCTGTCTTCCGATGACGGTAACGTCCTGCGGAATCACGACCCGGCTTACGCCCGGTTCCTCATGATAGGCTTTCAATAACCCTTTTTCGACGTCAAATCCCATGATATCACCCTAAGCGGCACCTCTATTGCCTCCGGCGAGACAAGCTCACTCCTCTTCCAAGTCCTTCAGCCATTCGTCGAAGGCGGGCACGGATTTGGTCAGGCCAAGATACGCCTCAATTCTGGGGATGTCCTCGCCGTGCCGGCAACGAAGCAGATGGACACCGCCCTTGCCGCGGTATGCCACAAGATAGGAGACGCCGTCCCATCGCCTGTCGAAGGAATCGAATGTCGGGATGCGCGAGAAGGAGAAGAGGAACCGCGTTCCGTCTTCGTGCAGCCTCAGCTCGTCGCCGTTGGCGCAGAGCCGGAGGGTTTTCCCACGCGCGAAGGACAGGTCCGTAAACTCCCGGTCCTCGATCCGATAGACGCAGTCGCGGATGCCCTCGTTCCAATCCCTGCGCTCCAGCACGAAGGCCGACCGAAACACCAGATCAAGGTCCTGGCTGACAGGGCCATACCAGCCGAAGATCGTGTCCCTGGCTGTATGCAGCACCGCATTTCCACGAAGGATCGTCATTTTCGTCTCGCTTTCCATCCTGTTCTCCTTCCTTTTCTCTGCCCGCGCGCGCCGCCTCAGCCATTTCAGCCAGACCAGCGCGCACACATCCGCCGCAAGCACCCATCCGTTTCGCGCCCTGCCAAACGCCGCCGCCGCGCCGCAGGCATACTCGCTGCCCGCGGCCTGTGCCAGCGCATGCCAGCGCTGGAGTGCGAAGACGCCCAGCAGCGCCGTCAGGGCGGTCAGCACCCAGCACAGCACCCAGAGCACGGCAGGCCGGGCGCCGGGGCCGCGCGGCTTTTTTGCCGCCGTCCTGGCCGCCCCATACCACAGCATCACGGCGGCCTGCACGGCCAGCACCGCATACAGCCACGCGAGGGAGAAGCTCTCGATGGCGCCTTGGTACCATTGAGAATTCGTCAGACCCTCATGGGTCATCTCCTGCCAGGCAAACACCGCCGCCGCGCACAGCAGCACCGCGACGACCGAAGCCAGGGCGGCAAGCAGGACCAGCAGGACTCTCTTCGCTTTTTGACTTGAGAGCATGCTTTGACTCCTTTTTCCTATGCTTCGCAGTCTTTGAGGTAGGCGGCCACGGCATCGATTATGGATTGCTCAAGTTCCTGGTCAAAGACCTTCCCCTCGCCGCCGGGCGTTCCGGCCCGCTCTGCCGTGCAAAGGACTACATCGCCGATCTCACAATAGATTTTCTTTTCCTTCAGGAAACGGCTGGTCATTTCTCCAAGCTGCTCGGGCAGAAATGTCTTTTCCAGAATTTTAATTCCTTTCCTTTCAATCCAATTATGGAAAAGATTCATGGCCATGCCCAAAGAGAATCCGCTCAGGCGGCCAAAGCCGTTGATTCCCGCCATGTCGAGAAGCATCCGCCGCATCTTCTCGTTTTTGAGAAGCTCCTCGTAATGCACGTTTATCCCGTTGAGCGCCAACAGCATTTGTTCATCGCTGAGTCTGAGGTCCAGATAGCTCACGGTAATGCCCCGCCCCAGCTCGCTTTCAGCGATGAGGACGTTGAGCTTCTGGCAGATCTCCACCCGATAGCGACCGATCAAGGCACAAAGGAGCTGATTTTTCGATCTGGGCGAAAGCCTGCGCAGGATTCCTGTTACCACCCTTTGCGATGAACGGCCCAGTTTTTGCAGCAGACGGATCAACGGATTGTTCGCATCCATGCCGTCCACGATCTCCATAAACAGGGGAAAAAGGGTGTCCAGCGTTCTTTCATAATCAACCGTCTGAATGGATATATCGGCATTGAGCATTGTTTCACCCTTCTTTCCCTTGAAACTGGTTCGAACCTCTGTCAGCCCTGTTCCATCTTCACCCAGGCCGCGCCGTCGTCCTGATCCCCGCAGACGACGGCCTGCCCGATTTCCAGAGAGGAGATCATGGCGGTCTGCTCCTCATTGAGCGACAGGCTGCGGGCCATCACGTCGATATCATCGGGCGCCGTAAGGCGATGGACGATCTTATAATTGGTATTCTTGAGCGCGTCGTCAATCAGCCGCGTCGGCACCTGATCGACGATCATCAATCCCTGGCCATAGCTGCGAATCTCCGAGAGGATGTTGCCAAACAGGTCCGCCGCCGCCATTTCAGGGCTGCCGCTGTTGACCGGGCACTGGGGCCTGGTGAGCACGTTGTGCGCCTCCTCAACGAGCATCAGGTGCATCAGGCGGTTCTTTTTCGCTTCCGCCCGGTACTGCGCGTCGTTGGCATAGCGGGACTGGCGGTACTCGTAGAGCGCCAGCAGCAGCAGCGACATGATGAGCGCCTTGTCCTTCCTGCCCGCCAGGCAGCTGAGGTTGATGACGGTGGGTCTTGAGAACAATTCGTCATAGCTGACCGACTTATCCGTGTTGAGAACGGCGCCGCGGGTGCCGCGCTGCAGGTAGCGAAAGCGGGTGCGGAGGATTTCCTCAAAGCTGTCCTTGGTCTGCGGGGCGTAGGTCTTGCGCTTGATGACGGTATTGCCCGCGCAGGCCAGCGACATCATCGTCGGGTACTTCTCCATCTGAGGATTCAGCTTCTGCTCGATGTCGATGCCCGCGTTGGCGGTCTTGACGCGCAGGCAGTACTGGACCGACTCATCGATGAGAATGGGGATGATGTCCTCGGAGGGCAGGCACGCGTTGAGCAGCGTGGAAAAGTGTTCGCTGTGCTGCTGAAGGCGCACCAGGCTGTCGCGGTAGGCAGCCGGCTCGAAGGGATTGATTTTGAGCTCCGGGAGCGGCATGCCGTCGATTTCATCGGCGCCGGGCATGTAGATCGTGAAGCGCTGCTCCTCGGGCAATGTGCGGTTCATCTCCAGCGCCCAGTACACATAATCGTCCTTGGCCGGCTCGATAATCATGACGGGGATGTTCTTGGCCAGCACCTCCCGGAGGATGCGCTTGCAGGTGGTGGATTTGCCCGAGCCGGTGCTGCCCGCCACCAGCGTGTGGCGCACGAGCGCGTTGATGTCCATGCCATAGCTGATGGTCTGCTGTGTCCCAAGGTCCATCACCCGGCCCAGCACGATCGCGTTGCCCCTGGGCACCGGAGCGGGGTTGACCGCGAAGTGTACCGCGTTTTTAACAAAGCGCAGGCCGGAAACGTCGTTTTGAGGCAGGCCGGAGGCAATTGCCAGCTCCTGGGTGGTCAGTGGGGTGGTGAGGCTTTCGTACATGCGCCCCAGCACGTGCCAGTGCTCAGCGCCATTCTTCGCAGGCACGGGAAGCGGAACGAAGCGCATGTTGCAGATCATCTGCCGGACGCTTTCGTTGCCTGTGGTGTTCATCACGCGGATCGGTTCCACATAGCTTTCGCTGCCGGAGTAGATGGAGCGCAGCAGCGCCAGGACGGCGTCCACCGTCTCCCGCTCCTCGCCCAGCACATACGTCCCGACCTGCCAAAACCCCGTGCTGCGCCCGCCCTCCATGCGGGCGATGTGCTTGTCGATGATTTTTTCGCAATACCCCACCGTAAAATCCCGATGCTCGCGGCTCAGGCTCCGGGTCAGGCTTTGGTTCTCGCCGCTGTTTTTTCCCCTGTCGCCCACGATCCCGCCCAGCATGGACGTCAGGGCCGTCATGCCGATATAGCCCAGCGTGTTGCCCGTGAACAGCGAAATCGCCGACGCCGTCTGTGCCAGGCCCAGCACCATCGCCAGGCCCGAGTGCCGGTTCTGGGAGGTTCCGCTGCTTTTCCCCTCCTGCCTGCCCTGCGATTCGCTGTAGGAGGCCATCGTGTGAATCTCGCTTTTGATCCCCAGCAGCTTTTGCTGAAGCTGGCTGATCTCCGCGTCCTTTGCCGGGTCGGCGATCACCACGAGCGCGTAGTTTTTCTGGCTTCCCCCGGAGGAGATGCCGCGGGCCAGCTTGTCCAGCGTTTGCAGCCAGGAGCGCTCGCCGCTGACTTGCAGGGAGGGAATCCCCGTCACCATGCCGCTGCAAACGCCCACGCCGTCCAGCTCCTCCGCCATGGAGAAGCCGGTCCTCTGCTCCTGAAGCACCGCGCCTGGCAGGTGGACGGCCACGCACTGCCTGAGCACATTGCAGACGTTCCCGCCCCCGGCAGGGACGCCGCCGAAGTAGATCTTCGTGCGTCCGTTCACGCGCCGCAGGACAAAGGCCACCTTCATCCCCAGCGTATGACAGGCGCTCAGCACGCTCTGCCAGGCGAACATCAGGCTTGTTCCGTCATCGCCTGCCATGGGCAGGCGATCGATCTGCAGCCAGCCGAACTGCTCATGCAGGCCGGAAACGCTCATCTCCCACTGCTCCGGGTGCTGCATGCTGTTGAGATAGTTCCGGCTGAGCTGCATATCCATCAGATACGGCAGCCAGTTTCCGTCGATCTGTTCCTCCACCGCCCGGACCTGCGCCTCGTCGGGCTCCTTGAGCATCAGTTCCACGCTCATCGCTTTTCACCTCAATGCGTACCGGCGGCGATAACCGCCATCACATGACCCCGCTGATCGCGCCCTCCGCGCAGCAGGTGGCCGGGTCCCTGTAACGATCGAACAGGCGGGACTGGTCCTGCTGAATCTGCTTGAACGCCAGCGGCTCCCTGCCATAGCGGCCCAGCAGCAGATCATGGACGAAGTACAGCCTGGAGCCTGCGCCCGTCAGGAAGATGCCGTCCACCTCGTCCCCGCCGACCTTGTCTCTGAGGACATCATGCAGCGCCTGGCAGAGGCTGTTGATGTAGCGCTCGCAGATGCGGTTCTCAAAGATGTCCTGGGTAATCAGGCAGTCCTTGTACTTGCGGGCGGGCGTCTCCATCTCGTCCGGGTCGCCGCAGGCCGTGCGGATCGCGCCCAGGCTGGCGATGGGTTTGCCGGCGCGCAGCGCCTCGTTGTTGTTCTCCTTGAGCTTGCGAAAGAGCGTCTTGCCCGTTCCGTGCTCCCAACATTCGTTGGCAAAGCGGGGGATCAGACATTCCTCCTTCACCAGGTAGTCAAAGATCGCGCGGTCCACCTCGCGCCCGCCCAGCATGTACTGCACGTTTCCCGCAGGCCACATGGCCAGCACCTGCGTGCTCTTGCCCGCGCTGTGCAGCTCCTGCTTAATCAATTCGATATCCGTCGTGCTTCCGCCCACGTCGATGAACAGCAGGTTCAGCGCGGACTTGGCGTTGCCCATCTGCATCAGCTTTTGCAGGCTGCTGATGTTGGCGTCCACCGCCAGGTGCATCACGCACTCCGCCTCGTTGCGGGAGGTGTCGATAAAGTGGCGCTTGCCGTCATGGCAGAAACCCGCCTTCCTGGCCAGCTCCGCCATGCGGTCACGGTGGATCCGCTCGGCGCGCACGGGCGTGGAGATATGAACCGTGCTGCACATGTCCTCCAGCACCTGATTGGGCAGACAGCCCAGAATTTCGCTCTGGTAGAGCTGATAGAGATGTTCCATGAACCTGCCCACCAGCTTAATGGCCTCGCGCTGTTCCTGGCTTCCCTCCGGGGCGTCATAGAAGACGGGCTTAAAGTTGGTGCGCGCTGCCGCGGGCTCCTGGCTGTCGTTGGCCAGCTCCTCCGCGCGCTTGCCGACGATCATCTCTTCCTCCTCCGCCTGCACGCCCGGATGGTCGGGATTATCCGCCTTGAACACCAGGATCGTGGGGCAGCGCACGATGTTGTTCTGCTTGTTGCTCTGCTCGTCGATCTGCCAGCCGTCGTCATCCGTCCACCTGTACAGCCGCCAGGCCATGACCGAGTTGGTGCTGCCAAAATCAATGCCCGTATGCAGCCAGTATGCATGCTCCGGCCTGGTGGGGATCGTCACATCGGAAGTCTCGTCCTCGATCACCTCGGCCACGCCGTCCGCCTTGCGCTCTTTAAAGGCCTGCTTCGCCTCCTGCTTGACCTCGCGGAACGACGTTGCTTCGCTCTCCTGCTTCATCATGCGCTTGAGCTCTTCCGCCGAATACTGGCCCATGGACTTGCCCGCCTTGAACACGCGCACCAGCAGATTCATAAAAATGATGCCGGAATAGTAGGTGATGCTGTAGCCCATCAGTCCGTTGACGATCGCCGCGCCCGCGGTTCCGATCCCGGGGATGATGGACAGGACGGTACCCGCAATGAGCTGCGCCGCTATGCTTCCCGCTATGTTTGTCACAAACGCCGAGCCCAGCGACTTGAGAAGCTCTTTTTTTACGTTGATGCCCAGCTTTGTACAGACGCGGTAGTACATCGACCAGACAAACCCGATCTCGATGCCCAGAGCGATGGTACTGCCCACGCCGGGAAGCGCACCGGTAGCCATCATGGAGGCGGCGGATCCCGCGGAATGGGTTTTGACGATCTTCATCAGCTCGTCTGCCGTAACGGAAATGCCTTTCTCCTGCGCCTCACGGACGATTTTCTCGATGGATTCATTCAGCTTGTTCGCCATATTGCATCCTCCCGCTCTGACTTTGCCTTCATTGACAAAGATCAGCTATTTTCCTTGGCTTTCGCCTTGGCCCAGTTACGTTCCGCATTGCGCAAGGCGATCTTGTTTCCGCTCTCCAGCGCCGAAGCCATTTGGTGCTCATAATAGTCCGAGGAATAGCCCAGCTTTTCGCCCTCGTCCATCTCCCGCTGCTCGGCCGCCTCCGGCATGGCCTCTGCCGTTTGCGCAAAGCGGTCCATCTCCTGCTGCTCCATCGTGTCCAGCTCCATCGCGCCGGCGGCGCTGACCACCTCCGTCCCCTCCTGGGGCCGGGCGATCTCGGGTGTTGCCTGCTCGTAGAAACCATTCATCGTTCAGCGCTCCTCCTTCACTGCGTTCTCAAGCCACCGCCGCATCGCCTGCGGCGCGGCGGCAAGCCATCGGTCCGTGATCTCCGCGACGCTCCCGTCGTTGAGAAAATCCGTAAACGGCCCGTCCAGAAAGGCGTCCTCCTGCCGGCGGTGCGCCTCGGTCAGCACGTCCGCCCCGGAACCCAGGCAAACGGGCGCCATGGATGCCATCGACAGGATCTCCATCGTTTCGGTGTTCCACAGGACGTAGCGCTCCGGGGAATAGACCTGCGGGCCGTCGGACTGGCACTCCAGCCGGTAGTACCAGCACTCCGCCGTATGCGCCCCGCGCCTTCCCGGCAGGGGCAGCGTCGCCTGAAACCCCAGGGGGATGTTCCGCCTGGCCGCCTCGCATCCAAGCAGGTTTTCCATCCATTCTGTGCCCTTCATGCCATCTCCGCCTTTCTGATCGTCGTGATATCGCCCCTGTAGGCCCGTTCAAATACCTCCAGCGGATACACCACGCCTTTCCCGTCCGCATGGCCGGGATCGTTGAGGATGACCATCTTCCCCTCCGCCGTATCATCCACCCGGAGCACCTGCACGCAGTGATCGGGCTGGCAGCGCTTGAAGGCGCCGGGGTATTGCAGCAGCGTGCTGTCCACGTTCGCCAGGACCTTGAGCTCGGGATCGTTGGCGATGTCCAGCTCCGCCGCGGCAACCCCATGGTGCTGCTCGACCTCCATGCCCATGTGTTCCGCGATCTTGCCCACGTCCTTGGGATAGGTGCCTTCGTTGTACCAGCCCTTTTCCCTGCCGATGTCGAGCATCTCCTGCTCCGTGTAGCCCTCGTGGGTGAGCTGATTGAGGGCCATCGTCTGGTCTGCCACCGCGCAGGACATCCGTTCGCTCTGCTGAAACCACGAATCCAGCTCCTCGGACAGCGCCTGCAGCTCCGGGTCGAACTCCGCCGCTTCCGCGTCGATCCACTCCACCTTGCCGGGAATAAACCTTCCCTCCTGGCTGAAGCCGCCCTCGGAGATGCGGATATCCTCCTGCGGCTGTTCCGCGGCGTACTGCATGAACTCGCTCATTTCCTGCGGTATGGCCTGATTCTCAGGCGCGGTTTCCGACGGGCCTTCCCGCAGGGGAAATAGCTCGCCCGTTTCTCCCCATTCAAAGCGCATCATGGTTCTCCTTCCCGCTTTCATTTTCCTTTTCCATCGGCAAAGATGTCATATCCGCCCGATTTTGGGTGCGTATCGCAAAAGATGCGGTATTCGCCCAGCCTCTGGGATTCTCCCCTGCGCTCCATGGAGGGGACCTCTCCTTCCGGCGGATAATGTACGATCCTGTAATCTCCGATTCTACTATTTTCTATAAATTTATCCATTTCCTGCTGTTCCAGCATCTCCATCTCCGGCGGCCCCATCAGCTCTGTCTCGCCGCACCGCTCGAGCTGGGCCGCGTTTTGCGCTGCCTCGGTTTCCAGCGCTACGTTACGCCCCTCGTTTCCCTCTGGAAAAAGCATCTCTCCGCCCGTGTTCATGGCTGCATCTCCTTTGCTGTCGCTCCATCCGCGCCGCCCTTTGGCGCCTGTGGTGTGAAGCCATTGTAGCACACCCTTTTTCAGGATTTGCAGACCGTTTCCAGGTCCGCGTCCGTCATTGGACGCTGAGCATATAGGCCGCTGTCTCCAGCGACAGAAACCGCGGATCATAGGAGATCATCGCCGCCTTGGCATCCCAGCGCAAAATCAGCGCATGGCCGTTTATAAGAAAGATCATCTGCCGGGCATCCTGCTCCTCCTCCTGCCCATAGAGCACGGCGCCGAGGGAGGACAGCAGCTCCGCGTATTCGTCAAAAGCCTCCGGCGCGACATTTTCCTCATACAGCGTCAGCGCCTCCGGAATTCCCTGGTCCTCCCCGTAGGACGCATACAGCGCCGTCGTTTCCGGGAGCAGCCAGCCGCTTGGAAGCGGCGCCATCGCCGGCATCCCGGAAATGACGTTTGCGTCCGCCCGCAGCGCCTCCGGGTCGCCGACCGCATCGCCGAAGCGTCCGGCGGCGTAGGCATCCCTTCCCAGCACCTCAGAGGCCTGAGCGATGACGGTCTCATAACGCTCGAGGATTCGATCCGCCTTTCCCAAAAGCGCCTCGCGGCTGTCCTCCCACGGGGTCAGGCCTTCCGCGATGATGGGCCACCGGGACGGGATGTCGTCCCAGAAGGCGGCGGCCTCCGCCTCCCCGGCGATGGGTAGCAGCAGCGCGTTCATGAGGTTGCCGTCATATTCGCCGTCCAGCGCGGCCTTCTCCCTGTCGATGGAGAGCCAGGCGGCGATCGTGTCCTTCTGGCTCAGCTGACAGGCCGCCGTATACAGCAGGCTCTTGTACATGGCCATGCTGTCCGGCTCGCTTTCCAAAACCGCCTGCATGCTCTCGATCTCGCTTTCGAGCGCGTCCACCTCAACGCCCCTGAGCATGAGCCCGGCAAACGCCTCATCCGAAAGCGTCAGGGCGGGCGCGGCGATCATGCGCAGCGCTCGCGCCGCCTCGTCACAGGCGATCCTTGCATGAAGCAGGCTCTGATAGCTGTTTTCCTCGCAAAACGACGAAATCGCGTCAAGCGCACCACGCTTGAGCTCGTAGATCTGCTCGCGAACATCCATGAGCTGCGCAAGCTGCTCCAGCAGTCCCGTCACCTCGTTCGCTCCCTCCACCGCCGCAGGCAGGAGCGGGACCGCCAGCATCGCCACAGCCATCCACAGACAGATCCGTTTTTTCATTCCGCTTCCCTCCCTATGGCAGGGTCATGCATGACCGCCCTCTGTTCCAACTCGTTCTGCGCCCTTCGCCGCCGCTCGCCGGCCTTTTCAAGCGCATAGGGCAATCCCCGTGAGACGTCCACCGCGCGGGTCTCCTGCGCCGCCGGCAGCGACAAAAGCCCCGTGTCATAGCTCAGCCTTTGCGCCTCGCTCATCCCATCCACGTGAGGCAGACACACGATCTGCTCCAGCAGCCAGGCGATGTCCGCATCCGCCTCCAGCAGTTCGCAGAGCGCCTCGGAAAACCCGTCCTCATCCGCCCCCGATACCAGCGCATAGGCCCGGATATAGGTGGCGTAGGCATCCGCCCGCTCCCCCGGCAAGGCCAGCAGCATCCCGGCGCTTTCAAAATCAAAGGGCTGCCCGGACCAGGGGATCACCTCGCCGTCTCCCTCCTGCATCTGCTCGATGGCAAGCCGGGCCGAGCGGCTGATTCCGCCGCCATGCGCCGCAACCAAATCGGCACACGTCCGAGGCTCCATTTCCCCGGCCAGCATGGCAGTCATGGCTTCGTATTGGAGGCCGCAGTTGATAAACTGTATCGTCGCGGCGTCCAGCGCCATGGCGCTCAAGCGCTCGTCATATGGCCTGGGCCTGAGCCAGAGCTCCCAGACAAACAGACCGCCGCAGGCCAGCAGCATCAGGGCCAGCCCGGCGGCCACGCCCACGCGCACCCGCCGCAAGCGCAACCTGCGTTCGTTTTCCGCCCAGCATCCGGCAAGGTAGTCCCGCAGGATCTGATGGAGGACGTGATAGCAGCCGTTTGCGTCGCGCACCAAAAGGCCCAGCCGCTGCCACAGGATGGTCTGGACGATCTCGCCGTGCCATGCCTCCGCGCTGTCCACCGCTTCCCCAAGCGCCTCCCGGCTGTGGCCAATCCATTGGGGAAAGGCGCCGGAAAACCGATTCCCGCGCAATAGCGCATGGCACCGCCTGACGGTCCGATGCAGCGCCAGATCATCCAGAGGATGGCCCTGCCGCTCGATTTCCCGCGCGATTGCGGGCAGCACCAGCTTCACCGCGGCCTCAACCCGGTAATCCGCCGGTCTGCCGGCCTCCCGCGCCGCCTTTTCGCACAGCGCGTCCAGATAGCCGCGCAGCAACTCCCGCTCCGACTGACACAGCACCTGGTTGCCCGTATCCTTCGCCGTTTGAACGAACAGCGACAGCATCATCGGCGTTCTCAGGAGCTTCCGCATGCCGGCGCTTTCGGGCAGAAGCAGGCCGCTGCGCGCCAGCACTTCGCTCACGTCCGTCTCCTCCAGCCGCGCCATAAACGCCCGGTACAGCGTCAGGTTTTCCGGCGCGGTCCGGCTGGCGACGATCATCCGAAGCCCGGGCAGGGCCGACAGCGCTTCGATCTCCTCAAGGAGCGCCGCGTTGTCCCCAACGGTCTCATTGAGCCCGTCCAGCAGCAGAAGAAGGGTTGCGCGTCCGTTTCGTTTCTCGCCCAAAAGCGCAAGCAGGGCATGGCGCGCATCCTCTACGGTCTTTGTCCGTGCGTCGAAGCGCAGCTCCTTTAGCACCTGATTCAGGATAAAATGGTTTTCGCCCCGCTTCCATCCCGGCAGCGGAAGATACATGACCGCCGGTTGGGCAGGAGAATACCGGCTGCCTCCCTCCAGGGCGGCGCGCAGCAGCGCGGTGGACTTGCCCATCCCGCCGTCGCCCAGGAGCAGCGCCGAGGCGGCCAGGGATTCCACAAACGCCTGGGCCGGCATCGATTCCCCGTTCTCCGGCCGGATGCGTAGCGGGTAGAGCTCTGCGTCGCGCTCCACATAGGCCAGCGAGGGGTTTTGCCTCGTCAGCCGCTGGACGCTCCTTTTTCCGGCTTCCCACAGCGCTGCGTGCGTGATCCCCACCCCGTCCAGGCGGTTCTCAAGCTCCTCAACATCTCGCCGCATTTCAGCACAGGAGCGGTAGCGCCTGTCCGGCAATACGCACAGGCCCCGACGCAGGATCCTACGGACCTGCGTTCTCACCGTGGGCGGGACATCCGCCAGCAACGGGCTGTCCGCCGCGTCCGGCGGATGCCTTCGGGTCAGCTCCTCCGGCGCGGGCGGCCGTCCCGTCAAAAGCGCATAAAACACGCAGGCCACCGAAAAAAGGTCGGTACATTCCGCGATGGCCCGCGCCATGTTCGTTCGGATCTCCGGAGCGGTAAACCCCTCCTTGGCGCTGAAGTAGACGTCTCCGCCGTCAAGCAACTCCTGCCGGGTGTGCACGCTGTTGTAGTCAATCAGGAGGACGCGTTCGGCTTTCCCCTCCCCCACCAGCAGCACGTTGTCCAGGCTGATGTCCAGATGCAGAAAGCCCCGCTCGTGGAAGGCTTCCAGAACAGTTAGCAGCTTGCTTACGCGCGTGGCAGCCGTCCCGAGCGTCTGACGCGGTTTGCTTTGCAGCTCCCTGTCCAGGCTGCGACCGCCCGAATAGTCCAAAAGGGTGTAAAGCGTCTGGTTCAGAGAAAACGTATTGAGGTTGCCGCCCGTTTGCTCCGGCATCTGAGAAAGCATCTGCAGATGAACATCATTTCCGCGCTCAAAGCTGCGCCGGTGCAGCTTCCAGACCGCCTCGCCCAGTCCGTCCATGCAGATTTGCTGCTTTTCGCCGCGCCAGATATGCCCTCCCGCGTCATAGGGAAACAGCTCCTTGATTAAAACGCGGTGGCGCAGGCTGGGATTCAGCGCATCCGGATAGGCGCCCTCATAAACGATGGCATTTGAGCCGCAGCCCACGCATCTTTCAATCACGCAGGCCATGCCGGGAAAGGGCAACTCTGTCCCCGGCTTCAATCCTATCCGCTGGTCCATTCAATCACCCCTGTTCTCGTCTGCATTGTAGCACACAAGCCAGCAGCGCTTTGAATCTCGTTTCCGTCAGCCCTCTGCCTGCGGCGGGAACAGCGCCTCCAGAACATGCGTAAGCCGTTCGTTGAGGCCATCCATGCCCGCGCCCTCGTCCTCTACCCGCATGCAGTACAGCACAAGCCAGTCAAAGGCATTGCGCGGGTCCAACATGCGGTAACCGCACTCTGCCAGCATCTGATTGATTCTCATGTATGAAGAACGAAACGTCACATCCGCGTCGTCCGCCGGAGGCTCTTGCTCCCAATCCTCGTCCACCCATTCTTCCTGCGGCTCCTCGCCGCCGTCCGTAGCCAGAAAAAGCAGGATCAGCACCTTGCGCGTGACATCCATCCTTCGGTTCTTCATCCTGGACAGTACAATTTCATCCGGCCAGTCGGCAAGGATGCTGCGCCTCTTCTCCTCCAGCATCCTTCCCTCCCGGACGGAAGGCAGCTTGCGGTCCAGGTATTCCTGTACGATTTCACGGATGGTATAGCGCCTTTCGCTCTTTAGGCCATAGGACTCTGGCTTCTCCAACACCTTCAGCATCGCCGTAAACTGCCGGTAGGCGCTGTTGTGCAGGCGGCCGAGCCTTCCAGCCGCACGGCTGAGGAACTCCCGCAGCTCCTCCTCCGTGCCGCATTGCTTCATTTCCTGACGAATCAGCGGCGTAAAGCTGGCCGCTTGCGCCGTTTCATCGGCGCAAGCTTCCTCCGGCATCACACGCTCAAGCAGCCCCTGCGCCTCCCGGTAGCTCATGCCACGCTCAAGCGCATACGCATAGACCAGCTCTCTTGGATCGCGCCAGTGCAGGCCTTCTTCCCCCGTCATGGTCAAAAACGCGTCCGCGTCTTCCGTGTTCAGATGAAGTACGAAGCAAAGCTCCAGCAGGTCCTCCCTCGCCGTCGGCTGATACTTTCCAGCCAGCCATCCCCGGACCTTCTTGTCAACGGACATCCTGCTTCGTCCGGCGTCATTGGCGCACAGACCGTTTACCAAAAGCTCCCTGACCTCCCTGTCGCTTGCAAACAGGCTCAAGACATCCTTGAATTTGCGTATTTCCACCTTTTCCAGCAGTTGAATCGCGGCCTCCTGCGGAGACAGGCCGTCCTTCGTCGCCGCCTCGTATGCGGCAAGGGAAACAACGGTCATGGAAGCGCTGTCTCCTGCTTTCATCCAATCACACCTTCTTCTCCCCGGCCTGCCCGATTGTCCAGCCAGCAAGCCAACTTTATTTCCATATCTGCGCATAGGCTGTCACGCATGCAAGCTGTCCTGTCAGACGCGCTATCTTCCTTTTCGGCTTCGGCCGCGCTGCCACAGCCCGTACCGCCCCAATTCCCGAACGGGTATCCTATTGCTAGAGTCTATCATGATTTGCCTCAGAGAGTCAACGTCTTCCTTTTTGCTGAAACGCTGCGGAAAGATCCATCCCGGACCGTTGCATCCATACGCTGTCGAGGGGAAGGCCATGTCATTGGAAGCTATCGCCCGCTTTAGGCCAGAGCTCCTGCTATTTTCCAGCGGAGACATCGGCCCTTATCCTGCAAAAGGCCGATTAGCTTTGATTTGCGCGTTACTGCCCTTGCAGTCAATTCCGCTTCTGGCCTGTTAACCTCCAGCAGGTTATCAGGAGCAGACGGCCTCCCGCCCTACATCTTCGGATATGCCGTTTTATGGACCTGCCGCAGTTTTTTCCTCTGGAAGAAAATAAAAAGAGCTCCGATATCAAATCAATATCGGAACCCGTTTTATGGCTCCCCAGGTAGGACTCGAACCTACAACCCTTCGGTTAACAGCCGAATGCTCTGCCATTGAGCTACTGAGGAATATGAAATGCGGCAGCGACCTACTCTCCCGGGCCGTCTCCAGCCAAGTACCATCGGCGTGC
>CAUDEL010000046.1:0-24579 GCA_958448555.1 uncultured Eubacteriales bacterium
GCCGATGGTACTTGGCTGGAGACGGCCCGGGAGAGTAGGTCGCTGCCGCATCCCACTTCCCCGTCTGCAATAGCAGGCGGGGCTTTTTTGTATTTCATTGGCTTTGCTTTTCAAAACCGTCACGGAGCCTTATAATGAAAAAAACGGGCGCAGCCCGCGGAGAATGGAGGAGAGAACATGAACGAGGTCATGCGGCAGCTGCTTGCGCGAAAATCGGTGCGGGCGTTTGAAAACCGGCCGGTCGGACCGGCGGAGAAGGAAGCGATTTTGCGGGCGGCCATGGAGGCGCCCACGGCGGGAAACCAGCAGCTATACACCATTCTGGACATCACAGACGAAGCGCTCAAGGCGCGGCTGGCCAGGACGTGCGACAACCAGCCCTTCATCGCCGAGGCGCCGATGGTGCTCATCTTCTGCGCGGACTGCCTGAGGTGGCTGGACGCCTACCGCGAGGCGGGCTGCCGGGCGCGCAGGCCCGGCGCGGGGGATCTGATGCTGGCGGTGAACGACGCGGTGATCGCGGCGCAAAACGCGGTGACGGTGGCGTGGAGCCTGGGGATCGGCTCGTGCTACATCGGCGACGTGATGGAGCGCTGCGAGGAGCACAGGGCGATGCTGGGGCTGCCGGCGTATGTGTTTCCCGCGGCTATGCTGGTGTTTGGCTATCCCACGCAGCAGCAGGCGGCGCGGGAGAAGCCGGAGCGGTTCGCCCTTGAGGACATCGTATGCGAGAACGCCTACCGCCGCAAGGGCGGGGAGGCGCTGCGGCGCATGTTTGAAAAGCGGTGCGGAGCGCGAGGCTATGAGGCGTGGGTACGGGCGTTTTGCGAGCGCAAGTACGACAGCGGCTTTTCTCGGGAGATGACACGGTCGGTGGAGGTCTATCTCGCAGACTTCCTGGAGGGCGGGGAGCGATAAAAAAGCGCCCGGACGGGCGCGGGGGTCACTGGTAGAGATTGGGGCAGTCGATGGCGTCCAGCGGCACCCAGACGCGGTAGCTCTGCTTGCTGGTGGTCCATTCCACCTGCGCCCAGTCGCCCTCCAGCCGCAGGAAGGACACCTTCTGGCCCTTGTCCATGGTCAGCTTGTCGTATTTCGCGTACTCCTCCCCCGGGCCGTAGCGCGCGGGCACGGTGCGCAGGGCCTTGGCGTCGAAGTACCAGGGCAGGGCATAGAAGATCTCGCCCTCGTCCTCGCAGGCAAAGCGCTTGAGGCCCGTGTAGGCGCGCATGAGCTCGCCCTTCCAGGTAAATTCACACTCCACCCAGCACACGCCGCCCTCGTCCTCCTCGCGGGTGAGCACGGTCACGTACTCGCCGCGCAAGTCGAAGGTGCCCGTCTCGCGGTACTTCGTGCCGGGGCCGTTGCGGGTGGAGAGCTTGTCGGTGGCCAGGAGCTGAACGCTCTCGCCGTCATAGCCGGAGGCGAGAGCGGCTGCGGGCAGCAGCGCCAGAAGCACGAGCAAGAGGGCGGTAAAACGCTTCATGGGCGGGACCTCCTTTTTGTTTGAAAGCATCTTTTCCATAGGATACCATCCGTATGCGGCGGGTGTCAACGGTGCGCGCCGTTTTTTTTCGTTGGGGCGTTACCTTTTTAGCGGCTCGTCCGTCTATCAGGTGAAGGGGGGAGGACGATGGACCGCGAGGAGCTGGGCCGTGAGGCGTGGGCGATGCGCGCGGCGCTTCTGAGGCTGGCCATGGGCATCCTCAAAAGTCCGCAGGACGCCGAGGACGCTGTGAGCGACGCGGTGGTGCGCGCCTTTGAGCGGCTGGCCACGCTACGGAGCGACGCGGCCGTGCGGCCGTGGCTGATGAAGATCACGGTGCGCTGCTGCTACGAGCGTGCGCGGCGCGCTCGGCGGGAGACGCTGCGCGAGGACGTGGAGCCGCTCTGCCCGCCGGTGTGGCCGAGGGAGGAGGGGTCGCTGATGGCGTGCATCGAAAAGCTGCCCGAGGGAGAGCGGGCGGCGTTGATCCTGTACTATTATGAAGGCTTTTGCGTGAGGGACGTGGCGCGGGCGCTGGGGCTGCCCCGACCCGCGGCGTCGATGCGGCTGTCGCGCGGGCGCAGGCGACTGCGCGAGCTGCTCAGTGAGGAAGGGAGAGACGAACCGTGAAGCATGACCCGTTTGATGAAGCCCTGCGCAGCCGTGCGCAGGCGGAGCGCTTCGACACCTCGCCCGAGGCCGACGCGCGGCTGGAGCGCGCCATCCGCCGGGGACTTCGCGCACGCCCCCGGCCAACCCGGCTGGCGCCGCTGATGGCGGGGGCCGCCGCATGCCTCGCCGCGGCGGCGCTGTGGCTGACCCAGCCGCCCGCGGACCGCGTGAGCGGGAACGCGCCCACGGCTGCCCCGGCGCGCTTTGAAACCGTGCTGCCGCTCGCCTCCGGCGCGCAGGAGGTGCGCAGCGAGGCCCATGCCACGGTGGAAAACGGCGTGTGGCGCGCCGAAGCCAGCTTTTCCAACGGCTCGCAGGAGATCTACCTGGTGAGCTGGTCCGTGGACACGGACGAGACGCTGCTGGAGGCCCCGGACGCGCTGATCTGGCTGGAGCCGGGGGCGTCCTGCACCGACCGCGCCGCATGGCCCGCGGAGGGGGAGGAGGCGCCCGCCTGGCGCTACACGGCCTACCGCGTGGCCGCGGGCGTGCTGCACTGGATGGACGGCGACTGGCTGCGCCCCGGAGAGGACGGCTACGCGGCGCAGCAGGCCCTCATCACGGACGCCTATGAGAACGGCGCGCTGGTCCTCGCGCCCGGCGACTGGGAAAACGGCATGGCGGGCGAGATGGCGCTGGTGCTGCCCGACGCGATGGGAAACGTCTCCGCGCTGGAGACCTATCTGACCGCCGGGCTGCTGGTGGAGGAGAGCGGCGGAGAAGCGCGGATGGGCGCGGAGGCGCGTCCATGAGGGTCCGGTGGCGGGCGGCGCTGCTGTGCGCGCTCCTGGCCGGCGCGGCCCTGCCCGCCCGCGCGCAGGTCAGCCCCACCACGGGCTGCGAGGTGCCGCCGGGCCGGTTTCTGCCGGTGCTGGTGAGCGTGGGGCATGAATCCGGGACCGTCCGCGCGGGCGGAAAAAACGTGAAAGCCGCGGGGGCGGGCAAGGTGGCGCTGTGGGGCGTGCAGCAGGCGGACATCGTCTATGAAAGCCTGCTATACCGAAACGAACAAAAGAACGCCGCCTCCACCCGCCTGACGCTGCTGCTGAGCGACGCGCTGCTTCGCGGCGAAAAGGTGACGTGCGGCCCCGTGCGCTCACTGCGCGACGCGTCGGCCTCCCTGCGCGAGGAGTGGCAGGGCGCGCTGGCCTTTGGATCGCCCATGGGGAGCCGGCGTCTTGGCGAGGCCGTGGAGCGTCTCAAGGCCGATTCGGCGGCGGCGTTTGACCTTGTGGACATTCAGCGCGGAGGCCTGGGCGGCCGCCTCAAGGGCGTGAAGGCTCCCTCCAACCTCAGCGTGGACGTCAGCGCCCTCCGGGCCCGCGTGGCGGCGGATTCCCTCGCCCGGCCCTTCGCCTTTGCGCAGGAAGCGTCCCGGGACGCCACGGCCCTCACGCTCGACTGGGGAGACGCGCGCTACCTGGCCCGGTTCCTCTGGGATGAGGCCGCGGGCGGCTACCTGCGCGAGGTCGCGGGCTGGCCGTTTGCCTGCTACCCCACGGAGGAGGCGCGCATGGCCGGGGAGGAGGCCGCCATGGTGCAGCCCGCCTTTGCCAACGTGATTGTGCAATGGGTTGACTACGATGCGCTCGGCCCGATCATACAAAACCCGGTCCTGGTGGGGGAGGGCGCGGCGGACCTGTTTGCGGGCGGGCGGCACGTGCGCGGCACATGGTCGCGCGGAGCGCCGCAGGACCGCACCGTCTACCGCGACGAGACGGGCCGTGAGATCGCCCTCAGCCCGGGAAAAACCTGGATCGCCCTCTTTCCCGCTAACGCCGCGCTAATTTTTTAACGCCGGAAGAATCCCCTTGGGGCACGGAAACCCTTTCCGTGCCTCATTTTTCTTTGTAGATTGTGAATTTTTCAACAAATTTTTTTGCCAGGCAGGAAAAATAGAAAGAAGCGCGAATCTTATGAATTAGGGCAACGTTGGGAGTTTGCCCGATCGCATAACTCCGGCACTTCGCTACCATATCAGTACCATAAAGGGAGGAACTTGTCATGAGTTTGGATCTGACGTACCTGGGCATCACCGCCACCAAGGAAATCTACCGCAACCTGCCCGTCGCAACCCTGACGGAGAAGGCGCTCGCCCGCGGAGAGGGAACGCTGAGCAACACCGGCGCGCTGGTGGTCAAGACCGGCAAGTACACCGGCCGCAGCGCCAACGACAAGTTCATCGTCGATACCCCCGCCGTGCATGACGAGATCGCCTGGGGCAAGGTCAACCGCCCCATCGACAAGGCCACCTACGACGCCATCTACAGCAAGGTCGTCGCCTATCTGCAAAACCGCGAGATCTTCGTTTTTGACGGCTTCGCCGGCGCGGACGAGAAGTATATGCAGCGCTTCCGCATCATCAACGAGCTGGCCAGCCAGAACCTGTTCATTCACCAGCTCCTGCGCCGTCCCACCGAGGCCGATCTGGTGGACTTCAAGCCCGACTTCACCATCATCGCCGCCCCCGGCTTCAAGTGCATTCCCGAGATCGACGGCACCCGCAGCGAAGCCGCCATCCTGGTCAACTATGAGGAAAAGATGGTCGTCATCTGCGGCAGCCAGTACGCCGGCGAGATCAAAAAGTCCGTCTTCTCCGTCATGAACTACATCCTGCCCAAGATGGGCGTCTTCCCCATGCACTGCTCGGCCAACATCGGCCATGACGGCGACAGCGCCGTGTTCTTCGGCCTCAGCGGCACCGGCAAGACCACCCTGTCCGCCGACCCCAACCGCAAGCTCATCGGCGATGACGAGCACGGCTGGGCCGACGACAGCGTCTTTAACTTCGAGGGCGGCTGCTATGCCAAGTGCATCAACCTCTCCGCCGAGAAGGAGCCCGACATCTACAACGCCATCAAGTTCGGCGCCCTGGTGGAGAACGTCGTCATGGACCCCGAGACCCGCGAGTTTGACTTCGACGACGACTCCCTGGCCGAGAACAGCCGCGTGGGCTACCCCGTCGAGTTCATCAACAACGCCGAGCTCTCCGGCAAGTCCCAGAGCGTGCCCAAGACCGTCATCTTCCTCACCGCCGACGCCTACGGCGTGCTGCCGCCCATCTCCAAGCTGGATAAGAACCAGGCGATGTACTACTTCGTCAGCGGCTTCACCTCCAAGCTGGCCGGCACCGAGATCGGCATCACCTCGCCCGTGCCCACCTTCTCCACCTGCTTCGGCGAGCCCTTCCTGCCCCTCGATCCCTCCGTCTATGCCAACATGCTGGCTGAGAAGGTCGAAAAGAGCGGCGCCAACGTCTACCTGGTCAACACCGGCTGGAATGGCACCGGCAAGCGCATGAAGCTTAGCTACACCCGCGCCATGATTACCGCGGCCCTTAACGGCTCGCTGGAGAAGGCCGAGTTCGCGACCGATCCCTACTTCGGCCTGGCCGTGCCCACCACCTGCGAGGGCGTGCCCTCCGAATTGATGATCCCGGCCAACACCTGGGAGGATAAGGCCGCCTACGAGGCCAAGGCCAAGGAGCTGGCCAAGAGCTTTGTGGAGAACTTCAAGAAGTACACCCACATGAGCGCCGAGGTCGTGGCCGCCGGCCCCAAGGCTGAATAAGCCGCGTCCCTTAGCGCCCCGCGCAAAAGCGCGGGGCGCTAAGTTTGTCGAAAAAGTACGCCCACGGCGGCATTTTTGACATTAAGGAAAGGCAGGTGAGGAAGGCACTGAAGGAGGAAGCGCAGCAACTGATATGCTGGTTCCCAGAGAACATTTGCTGCCGAAGATTGATGCGGCGATGGATTTTGAGCGCATCTACGAAGTTTCACTTTGAGGCCTTGCGAGCCCTCCGAACCTCTCGAAAGGGTTTTTGACACGCTGAGCCCGCCATCACAGGTCTTTTTTTATTTCATAAAAAAGGAATCCACCGCCAGCACATCCAGACGGCTCAGGTCCTCACCGACCACCTGGCCCAGCGCCACGTCGAATTCACCGCATCTGGGGAAGCAGGCCACGTAGCGACCCACCTCCCGGGTGCTTAGCTCCCGCTCGCCAAAGAGAAGCGCCTCCTTGCAGGCGTCGCGGCTGAGGCGGAAGGTCAGGAGCCAACGGCTGGAGAACTTGCCGAAGTTCCGCTCCTGCGGCAGCCGGACCAGATGCACCTGGGAAATGCCGCTGGACGCCCCCTCGACCAGCCGGACCCAATCGGATCCCTCCCCGAGGCTGTCGTCGGTGTAGAAAAGCAGGGGGTCCCTGCCGCAAAAGCAGTCCCTGTCCAGTCTGTAGGCGATGGCCATATCGCCGAAGGCCTCCCCGGGCAGGGAGGGCCTCATCCAGCCCATGAAGCTAAAGGGCAGGTCGATTCCCATGCGGCTGTCAAAATGCCCCAGCGGGTGAATGGCGCTCATATAGCCGCCCATTCCCGCCAGCGCGGTGGCAAAGCCGTAGCCCACGGCCTTTCGGTAGCCATGCGCAAGCTCCCGGTAATGGCGCAGGTACGCCTCCGCCGGGTCGTTGCCGGGCTCGTGGACAAAGGTGTCCAGCTGCTCCAGCTCGTGCGCCGGGAGCCGTGCGCCCACGGCGCAGCACAGGGACTTTTTGGCCATGAACCGCGCCACGTGCGCGGCGCTCAGATCGCCCTGGGCGCAATGCCCTTCCTTGAAATAGCTGCCCACAATCACGCCGTCGGCCTGGGCAAAGGTCTCGCCCACCGTCTCCAGTGTGCAGCCCGCCCCCACCAGCAGCGGAAAGCTACCCACGGTCCGCCTGAAGCGCGACAGCTTCTCCTGCGGCGTCTTCACGCCCGTTCCCGCGCCAGTGACGACGATGGCGTCGCAGCGCGTCATGCCCAGGCGCAGGTCCTCCTCCTCCGTCCGCCCGGAACGGATGGGCTGGTATTTGAAGCGGACCCCACCTAGCACGGCTCCGTCAAAGGAGGCGCGCAGCCCGTCAAGCTCCCGCGCAAACCACGCGTCCTGAGCCGGAGGCAGATGCCCGCACACGGAATCCAACTGGACGAACGAAGCGCCGTACTCGCGGGCGAGCGCAAAGCCATGGCGGAAATCCCCCAGGATGTTTACGCCGTAGAGAAAGCCTCCCTCGTGCCCGAGCAGCTTAAGCACCTCGCGGCAATCCTGCTCGGAGCCAAAGTAGTTTTCCACAAGAACCGCGTCCACGCCCCACCTGCGGTAGATGCGGGCTTCGTCCATGGCGCGGTCGACGGCGCTTTGGCGGGCGTCCCCCTTGAGATGCAGCATGCCGATTACGGGTTTGCCCGCACCGAAGATCTCATGAAAACGCATGGCTATCCTCCCTTCTCCGGCATCTCACCGGCAGCGCGGCCAGCAACAGCCCCTTTATGATCTCCTGTCTCCTCCTTACCCGACCAGAGGGTCGCCTTGCAGACGATCGTTTGGTTGAGCGTAGCATGCTGATGCTTTTTTGTCAATATCGCGGCCGGAGCGCAGGAAAAGCCGGACTGGGAAGGAAAAAGGAGGGACGGCCGTGAATATTACATCAGCCGGTAGAATCCGGCAATGAGAAAAAACGGAGGAACAGGGATATGAAGGTGGTTATCGTAGGCGGCGTGGCCGGCGGGGCGAGCGCGGCGGCGCGCATCCGGCGGCTGGACGAGGCGGCCGAAATCGTCGTCTTTGAGCGTTCGGGCTATGTATCCTATGCGAATTGCGGCCTGCCGTACTATATCGGAGGCGTGATCGAAGACCCCGGCAGGTTGACGCTGCAAACGCCGGAGAGCTTCAAAAGCCGCTTTGGCATCGACGTGCGTGTGCGCCACGAGGTCACCGCCATCGATCGGGAGCGCAAAACGGTGTCTGTGACCGATCTGGAGACGGGAAGGACGTTTGAGGAACGCTATGACAAGCTCCTGCTGTCCCCGGGCGCAAGGCCCATCCGGCCGCCCATGCCGGGGCTGGACGCCTCGAGGCTGTTCACCCTGCGCACGGTGGAGGACACGCTGACCATCCGCGCGTTCGTGGAGCGCGAGAAGCCGCGCCGCGCGGTGCTGGCCGGGGGCGGCTTCATTGGACTTGAGGTGGCGGAGAACCTGCGCGAGCTTGGAATGGAGGTCACGGTGGTGCAGCTTCTCGACCAACTCCTCACGCCGCTGGACAAGGACATGGCCTCCTTTGTGCACGCGCGCTTCCGCAGCCACGGCGTGCGCCTGATGCTCAACACCGCCGTGCGCGGCTTTGAGGAGCGGGACGGCGGCATCCTGACCCACGTGGAGGGCGGCGAGCCCCTGGAATCGGAGATGGCCGTGCTCGCCATCGGCGTTTCGCCCGATTCCGGGCTGGCGCGCGAGGCGGGGCTGGCGCTGGGGGCGCGCGGGGCCATTGCGGTGGACGACCATATGCGCACCAGCGACCCCAACATCTATGCCGTGGGCGACGCGGTGCAGATTCGCCATGCCGTGACGGGTTCCCTGGGGCTGGTGTCCCTCGCGGGCCCGGCTAACAAGCAGGGGCGTATCGCGGCCGACAACATCTGCGGCGGCGACAGCGTCTACGGCGGGGCCTATGCGTCCTCCGTCATCAAGGTCTTTGACATGACCGCCGCCGCCACGGGCATCAACGAGCACGCGGCCAGGGAAGCGGGCCTGGCGTACGAAAAGCTCGTCCTCTCGCCCGAAAGCCATGCTTCCTATTATCCCGGCGGCAGGGCCATGACGCTCAAGCTGCTCTACGAGAAGGGCACGCTTCGCATCCTGGGCGCGCAGATCGTGGGCTTTGACGGGGTGGACAAGCGCATCGACGTGATCGCCACCGCCATGCAGGCGGGCATGACGGCGCCGCAGCTCGCCCATCTGGACCTGGCCTATGCGCCGCCCTACTCGTCCGCGAAGGACCCGGTCAACATGGCGGGCTTCATGGCCGAGAACATCGAAAGCGGCAAGGTGCGGCAGTTCCATTACGAGGACCTGGCCCGGCTCCATGACGATCCCGGCGCCACGCTGCTGGACACCCGCACCCCCGGGGAATACGCGGTGGGGCATGCCGAGGGTTTTGTGAACATCCCGCTGGACGATCTGCGGGAGCGCCTGGGGGAGCTGGACCCGGCCAGGACCGTCTACGTCATGTGCCAAAGCGGCCTGCGCAGCTATCTGGCCTGCCGCATCCTCTCCCAGCACGGCTTTGACTGCCGCAACTTCTCCGGCGGCTACCGCCTCTACCGCGCCATCCGCGAAAACGACTTCAACGAGCGCGCCAACACCCCCTGCGGCCTTGCGCCGGGGACGCCGGCAAACTGAGGAAAGCAGCGCGCCGTCCCTTGCTGACAGCATGCCGTGAAGCGGCGGCAGGGATGAAAAAAAGCCATCCTTGTCAGCGTGCCGGGAGGGTGCTATACTGGCTGTCAGATATAGAAAGGGGGCCTTGTGATGCGGCGCGACGCACGTACCTACGGAATACTGTTCGCTTCCACCTTCAAACTCAGCGCCTTTACCTTCGGAGGGGGCTATGTGATTATTCCCCTGATGCGAAAGCAGTTTGTGGATAACCTGGGCTGGCTGGAGGAGCAGGAGATGCTGGACCTGACGGCCATCGCGCAGTCCTCGCCGGGCCCCATCGCCGTCAACGCGGCCATTTTGTTGGGGTACCGGGTGGCGGGCGTCTCGGGGGCGCTGATTACGATGCTGGGCACGGTGCTGCCGCCGCTGGTGGTCCTTTCCATCATTTCCCTGTTCTATGACGCCTTCCGCTCCAACCTCATCGTCAGCCGCGTGATGCGCGGGATGCAGGCGGGCGTGGCGGCGGTGATCTTCGACGTGGTGCTGACCATGGCCGGACAGATCATCGGCCGGCGCCGCGCGGTGCCGGTGGTGACGCTGGTGGGCGCGTTTGTGGCCTCATGGTTCTTCGACGTTCACATTTTGCTGATCCTGCTGGCCTGCGCGCTCATCGGTCTGGCCCAGTGGCGCTATGATGCGAGAAAGGGGACGGCGGCATGATCTACTGGGAGCTTTTGTGGAGCTTTTTTCAGATCGGACTGTTCAGCATCGGCGGCGGGTATGCGGCCATGCCGCTGATCCAGCACCAGGTCGTGGAGGTGCATCCATGGCTGACGCTGACGGAATTTACCGACATCATCACCCTCTCGCAGATGACGCCCGGCCCCATTGCCATCAATTCTGCGACCTTTGTGGGCATGCGCATCGCGGGCCTCTCCGGCGCCCTGGTGGCGACGGCGGGCTGCGTGTTTCCCTCCTGCGTCATCGCCCTGACGCTGGCCTGGGTCTATTATCGCTACCGCAGCCTCTCGGCCATCCAGGGCGTGCTGGGCGGGGTCAGGCCCGCCGTGGTGGCCATGATCGCCTCGGCGGGGCTGAGTATTCTGCTGCTTGCGCTGTTTGGAAGCGAGATCATCAACCTGGCCGCGCTGGACGTGCGCGCACTGGTGATCTTCGGCGCCGCGCTGGCGGTGCTTCGCATCTTCAAGCCGGACCCCATCTGGGTCATGGTCGGGGCGGGCGCGCTGGGCGGACTGCTTTACTCGATTATGTGACGCCGGGGGAAAAACCCAGGGAAAGGCAGGCGGCATGCGCATGACGGGCGTGCTGGACTATGGAATCGGCAACATCGGCTCCATCCTCAACATGGTCAAAAAGGTGGGCGCCCAGGGAATGGCGGTAAAGACGGCGGAGGAGCTTTCGCGCTGCGACCGGCTGATCCTCCCGGGCGTGGGCCGGTTTGACGCGGGCATGGCGCTTCTGAGCCAAAGCGGCCTGCGCCGGGCGCTGGACCGCGCGGTGGGAGAGGGCGTGCCGCTGCTTGGCATCTGCCTGGGCATGCAGATGCTGGGCCGGCGCAGCGAGGAGGGCCCCGGAGAGGGCCTGGGCTACCTGCCCTTTGACCTCAGGCGCTTTCGGCTGGAGGAGAGGCCGGAGCTGAAGGTGCCCCATATGGGCTGGGACTACGTGACCGTCACCCAGCCGGAGGCGGCGCTGGTGCGGGAGCTGGAGGCGGAGCCGCGCTTCTATTTCGTGCACAGCTACCATGCCGTGTGCGACGATCCCTCCGACGTCCTGATGACCTGCGACTACGGCTATTCCTTCCCCGCCGCGGTCCATCGGGGCAACGTGTGGGGGACGCAGTTCCATCCCGAAAAAAGCCACCGCTTCGGCATGTGCCTCATCGGCAACTTTGTAAAGGAGGGCTAGGATGTATCACCGTCCAAGGCTGATCCCCTGCCTTCTTCTCTGCGAGGGCGGCCTGGTGAAGACCACGCGCTTCAAAGACCCCAATTACCTGGGCGACCCGATCAACGCCGTGAAGATCTTCAGCGAGAAATGCGTCGACGAGCTGTGCATCCAGGACATCCGGGCCAGCGCCGAGGGCCGGGGCCCGGATTTTGAGCTGCTGGCGGACATCGCCTCCGAGGCCTTTATGCCCCTGTCCTACGGCGGGGGCATCACCACGGCCGATCAGGCCGCGAGGCTGTTCCATATCGGCTTTGAAAAGGTCGTGCTCAACACCTCGCTGGTTGAAAGGCCCGAACTCGTCACCGAGATCGCCGCGCGCTTCGGGTCCCAGAGCGTGGTCGCCTCCATCGACGTCAGGCTCGACGCGCTCAGGCGCTACCGCTGCGTGACGGCCGGCGGGACCCGTTCCACCGGCGAGTCCCCGCTCCGCCTCGCCCAGCGCGCCCAGGAGATGGGAGCGGGCGAAGTGCTGCTCAACAGCGTTGACCGCGACGGGACCATGCAGGGCTATGACCTCAGGCTGGTCAAAAGCGTCGCGGCGGGCCTTCGGGTGCCGCTGATCGCCTGCGGCGGCGCGCGCGACGCCTCCGACCTGGCGCGTGTGCTCGGGGAGGGCGGCGCGCACGCGGCGGCGGCGGGCAGCATGTTCGTCTATTTCGGCCCGCTCAAGGCGGTGCTCATCAACGTCCCCTCCGAGGAGGAGCTGTGCCGCGCGGGCGTCTACGAGCGCCGCTGAGGCAAAAATGCCGGGCCGGGTATTGCCTCTCCCGTCCGGCTGTGGTATAATCAGCCTTGCTTGCCGGTGTGATGGAATTGGCAGACGTGACGGACTCAAAATCCGTTGGGCTAATCCCCGTGTGGGTTCGAGTCCCACCACCGGCACCAAACCAATATAATCCGAACTTGTTTCCAGTAGGAGATGGGTTCGGATTATTTGTTTTCTTTGACCGTTACGAAACCGCCTATTTTCGCAACGGGGTGAAGCGCAAACCGACTTCCAAGCCAAGAGGGCCACGGAAAAAGAAGAAATCTATATAAACGCAAAAAAGCGGGATGCCACCCTTTTCGGATGACACCCCGCTTTTGCTATGCCATTATTCTGTTTTTGCCTCTTGCTTCTCTATTTCTCTCTGCTTCTTCCATTCAGAAAACTCCCGCTGCCCTTCCTCGCTCTCATAGAAGGCCAGAATGTCCGGCAGGATGCAGCGTGCTATCGCCTCGATCCGGTGCTGGGGCATATCGGTGTTGTTCGTGAGCTTTTTTCTTCCGCCCAAATGTACCTCCTTTCTTGAGAAAATGGCTATCGCTGGGGAGCTTTGGCAGACTGCTCCCTCTGCCGCTCTTGAAACGCCTGTCTGATCTCCTGAGGAATACTTTCCACAAATCGTCGGAGCCGCTCGTTTTCCTTTTTCAGCTCCAATACTTCCACCCGCTTTTGGATGCTCTTTTCGTCGTTGACTTTTTGTTTCAGGCCCATGTTCTCCTGCGTCAAGTAGTCAATGGTGGCTTGATACTTCTTCATCTGTCCCAGATGCCTTTCCAGCCGGGCGAAATACGGGCCTATCATTTCCAGCGTCTCGTCCCGCTTCTTTCCAGCGTTCAGACCCCCAATCTCGCTTATCGCCTTTTCAATGGTCCGCTGCTGGCGGGTGAGGTCCACAGACTGCTTGAACAGCCACGTGGGAATGTGTCTGCGCTTTGTCACCAGCGCGCTCTCGCCCTGTTTGAGGACCGGGAAAGCCTTTTTCATGTGCGCGTGAAACTCATCCTGCCATTGGGACAACTGCGCCCGGTTACCCAGAATCTCCTTGGCCGACAGGCGGCCGTCCTTCGTGATCGGTGTAAAGCACAGGTGAAGGTGCGGAGTTTTCTCATCCATATGTACCACAGCAGAAAAGATGTTATCCCCTCCCACTTTCTTCTCCATGAAGGCCACCGCTTCGGTGAAATAGGCTTGTACCTCCTGCTTGCTTCTGCCTGTAAAAAACTCTGGACTGGCGGTGATGAGGGTATCCACAAACATGGTGCTGTCCTTTCGGAGGCGGCACCCCGCCGTCTTGATGCGAATGTCGATTTCCTTTCGGTACTTCTGTGCGGGCTGGATGATATGGAAATTGTCCTTGCTTTTGCTGATGTCAATGTCCGGGTTGCTGGCGTACCTCTCCTTTGTGCGCTCGTGATGGGCTTCCAAGGCTCCTGCCGGCCCGGCCTTGTGCTTGACAAAGCGAAGAATTGCGTGCTGTGCTTTATGCGTCATCAAACTCCTTTCCTCCATCCATCCAAATTCCCTGATGACCAGTTCATATTGGGATTGGATAGATGGATAATAAATGGTTCTTTTTGATTTTTGTTTTTCTAACTACTGTCCGGTTTCCGTACTTCTCAAGGGGGATTTCCGTACTTCACGGGTATGGTTTTCAGTCCTCCGGCGTACCATGGCCGGATTTCTTGAAGTCGGCATCTGGAACCGCTTCATGCCATTTTGGGTAAATCCGATTGGGCTTTCCACATCCCTGCTTGCGGATCTCCAGCAGCCCGGCGTATTGGAGTTCCCGCAGGGTATCCACCGCTTTTTGCCGTCCGCAGTGAAGTAAGGTCGTTACCTCATTGATGGGATAGTAGAGATAAACTCGGTCGTATTCGTCTGCCCAACCATTTTTGCGGGAAAGGCCGGCACGGCGCAAAACCATGGCATAGAGGATTTTCGCCTCGTTGCCAAGCAAATGGTAGCCGGGCAATTCAAACAGGAAGTTGGGAAGCTGTGTAAAGCTGATGGTTCTGGGTTTCTGGTGCAAGTAAATGTACTTTGTCATAATGCCTCCTTGTAGAAAAGTCGAAGCCGTTTTTCGGGGTGGGACGTATCAACGTATGGGGTAAGAAGTTTGCAAGTCCGAAAGCCTTGATTTTTATGCCTTTTCGTAAGCCGACTTTTCTACGTTTGACCTCCGCCTCCGGGCATAGGCAGCCTTCTGCCTTCGCTGCATCGCCGCCCGGCAGTCGGGGCAGTATTTCGCATTGTTGGAAGTCGAAGAAAAGGTCCTGCCGCACACACGGCAGCGTTTTGCCGTCTCCCGCCGAAACAGCTTCGCCTCCAGCCCCCTGGCCGCCTCATCTTTCAGCACCACCTGGCAAAAGAACGCACAGATGACAGAAAACGAAGTGATCTGAGGACAAACCACTTCCTCGCCATCATCCAGGTAGAGACAGTTGCCGTTATCGTAGAAACCACAATGAGCTCTGATCAGCCGCACCGCCTCCCGGCGCTGTTTTGCATCCATGCGATACAGCGAACCGTTTCCTTCCCGCTCCATGGGCGGTAAGTCTTTCAACTGAAGCATACAGCCTCCTTTCTGAATTTGGATACAGAAAAGCCACGCCCGCCATTTTCCGGCTTGCGTGGCTTTACTGCCCTTCCTCGTTTTCGTATCGAACGAACCGTTTTTTGATTGCCTCCATGCGCTTGATCACAGCGCTATGGGTTTTGTAGCCCAGCTTATCCGCTATCTCCTGATAGCCATATCCCTCTCCCCGCAGTTCCAGAATCGTTCTGTCCCTTTCAGGCAGAGCGGCCTTGAAACGGTTGCAGAAGTCTTTCTCCGCCGCCTGTTCCGCAACGTCTCCCTCCGGGGCGGGTAGCGAATGGATCTTGCTGTCCTTGTCCTCCATGCATGCTTCCAGCGAAACGGTCCGCACCCGTTTTGACCGGGTGTGATACCACTTGCGCAGGAAGTCCTTGCGGACATGGGTATCCCATTTCTCGAAATCTTCGTCGCAGGGCATTTCCCGCACCGCTTCCAGGATTGGCCCCCAACCCTGCTCCCCGATGGTTTGTTCCACCACCTGCTTCATCATCGCCTGTACGTCGTCCGCCTCAAAGAAGGGGATTTTGAAGTTCGTGGGCAGGCGGAACAGCTTTTGCACGCCCCAGCCCCACACGCGCTCCACTCCTTTGGTCCACAGGGGGAGGGCGTAGGACAAACGCCATGCCGGGGAATTGGCTGTATAGTGTTCTTTCCATCCCCCGAAGCCCAAGTGAGGGAAAACCACCGAGGCCACAGCATCCATGATTTCGCTTGGAAACTGCTGGCTCAAGAGAATTCTGTGCCATTCGGGAGAGGCGTTCAGAGCGCCCAGACTTCGGGGCAGCCTGCGAAGTGTGGGATATCGGGAGAGTACATCGCAGGGCAGCAGGTATGCAAGGGGTAAGTAGCGGACGGGGCTATCATACGGGAATTGGTATGTGATGGGAATGAAAGAAAACCTCCTTTCTGAAATCAGATTGTACGATAGCCTCTAATAATTAACGACACAAGGGCGCACTCTTTGTTCCTGATATTCACAATCTTCTGCAAATTTATTTTATGTCTCCATTGCATCCGTCCACATCTCGCACTGGCTCATTACGGTCTGTACCGCATCCTCCATCCCCTCCGGCGGATACTTGTGCTTTTTGAGGAGTCGCTTTACCAACCGGCGCATACCGGCCCGGGCGCTCTCCTTCTTCTGCCAGTCAATGGTGCGATTCTGGCGCAGCAGATCGGTCAGTTCCTTGGTGATCGCAATCAGCTCATCGCGTTCGTAGAAATCCTTAATCGCCTGCGGTTTGGTGATCGCATCGTAAAAGGCCAGTTCCTCTGCGGTGAGCCCCAGCTTTTCGCCCTCTGCATGAGCATTGGAAATTTCCTTGGCCAGCTTGAGAAGCTCCTGAATCACTTCTTCGTTGGTCAGCATCCCGTTGAGATACCGGTTCATGGCGCTCTGGATGATCTCGGAGAATTTTTCCGATTTCACCAGATTGGTGCGCCGGTAGATGGAGACCTGCTCCGCAATCAGCTTTTTCAGCAGCTCGACGGCAAGGTTCTTCTCCTTCATGTTGGCGATTTCTTCAAGGAATTTCGGGTCAAAGAGGGAGAACTCCGTGCCCACATCGGAAAACAGGTTGATGACGCCTTCGCTCTGAATGCTGTGCTTCAACAGCTCGTTGATGCGCTGGTTGACCTCCGGCAGCGTGAATTTCTTGCCTGTGCCGCCGGTTGTGAGCCGCACCAGCATGGTCCGCACCGCCTCAAAATAGGCCGCTTCAAACCGGGTCCTCTCATCCACCATGCTGCTGCACAGGGAAAGGGCTTGCCGAAGCAGAAGCGCTTCCTTGATGTAGACGTTCTGCGTCTTTTCGCTGTCGGGCAGGCCGCGTTCAGCCACCGATTGACCCAGCAGGAAGTTGACGCCCCCGCTGATCATCCGCGCCTTTTCCAGATCGTCCCCCGTCAGGAAGCCGGTGTACTCAAACCCGTGGAAGAGATCGCGGCAGACTTCCAGCTTTTCCAGGAACTTGGGATAGGCCGCCTTGCCCACGTCGGGGTCGCCGTAGTTCTTCTTGTCCCGGACGGTGTAATCGTTCATGGCCTGCTTGAGCGCGGCGGCAATGCCCACATAGTCCACCACCAGGCCGCCTTCCTTGTCCCGGAAAACGCGGTTCACCCGGGCGATGGCCTGCATCAGGGTGTGCCCGGCCATGGGCTTGTACACGTACATGGTGGCCAGGGATGGCACGTCAAAGCCAGTGAGCCACATGTCCACCACAATGGCGATTTTCATGGGGGAGTCGTTGTCCTTGAATTTGCGGGCCAGCTCCTCCTTGTGGGCCTTGTTGCCGATGATCTCCCGCCATTCCTCCGGGTCGTTGTTTCCCTGGGTCATGACCACGCCGACCTTTTCCGTCCAGTCCGGGCGAAGCTGGAGTATGCGTTTGTAAATCTTCATGGCAATGGGGCGGGAATACGCCACAATCATGGCCTTGCCCGTGAGCAGATGGGCGCGGTAGTTTTCGTAATGGTCCAGTATGTCATCCACCAGCGAGGCGATGGTCTGGTCCGCCCCCAGAATGGCCTCCATCTGGCCCAGTTCCTTTTTGCTCTTTTCGATGACGTAAGGGTTGGCATTCTCAGCCATCAGGTCATATTCCGCGTCGATGAGCTTCAGGGTGTTCTCGTCGAGCTTCAGGTGGATGACCCGGCTTTCGTAGTAGACCGGGCGGGTGGCGCCGTCCTCCACCGCCTGGGTCATGTCGTAGATGTCGATATAGTCGCCGAACACATCCCGGGTGCTGCGGTCCTTGGCAGAGATGGGCGTGCCGGTAAAGCCGATATAGGTTGCGTTTGGCAGGCTGTCGCGGATGATGCGGGCCGTGCCGATGGAGGTTCGCACTTCCAGCTCGCCCTTTTCATTCTGGCGGGTGACCACCTTTTCGGTGAGGCCATACTGGCCCCGGTGGGCCTCATCCGCCATGACCACGATGTTCCGGCGCTCCGACAGGGGCTCTCCGGTTTCCTCGAATTTCTGCATGGTGGTGAAGATGATGCCGTTGGCCTGACGGCCCGCCAGTAGCTCCTGCAAATGCTGGCGGCTTTCGGCCTGCTGGGGCGTCTGGCGCAGGAAATCCCTGCAACGGGAGAACTGGCCGTAGAGCTGGTTGTCAAGGTCGTTGCGGTCGGTGATGACCACAATGGTGGGGCTTTCCAGCGCCTTTTGCAGATAATGGGCATAGAACACCATGGACAGGGACTTCCCGCTGCCCTGCGTATGCCAGAACACGCCACCCTTGCCGTCGGTGACGGCGGCGTGCCTGGTGGATTCGATGGCCTTTTTCACGGCAAAATACTGGTGATAGCCGGCCAGAATCTTGAAGGTGTTGGCGCCGTCCACATTGAAGCAGATAAAGTTGCGGAGGATGTCCAGAAACCGCGCCTTTTCAAAGAGGCCCTCAAAGAAGGTGTCAAACTGGGCGTGCTGGGTGTTTTCGTAGCTGCCATCCTTGGTCTTCCACTCCATGAAGCGGTCCTCGCCGGAGGTGATGGTGCCCGCCTTGGAGGTGGTCAGGTCGCTCATGACGCACACCTGATTGTAGATGAACAGGGACGGAATCTCGTGCATGTAGTTGCGCAGCTGCCGGTAGGCGGCGGAGGCGTCCGTCTCCTCGCGGGAGGGGGACTTGAGCTCCACCACCACCAGAGGCAGGCCGTTGACAAACAACACCACGTCGGCCCGCTTCTCGCTGTTTTCCACCACCGTCCACTGGTTGACGGCGGTAAAGCGGTTGTTCTCCGGATGCTGGTAATCCACCAGATACACCAGCCCCGCGCGCTCCTCGCCCTTCACCACGAACTTGACCGGCACGCCGTTTTGCAGATAGTCGGTAAAGACCATGTTTTTCTGCAGGAGGGAGCCGGACGCAAAGTTCTTGAGCTTATACACCGCATCGTCCAGCGCCGCCTGGGGCAGGGCGGGGTTGACCGCCCGCAGCGCGGGCAGTAGCTCATCCTCATACAGGGGCGAGTGGTAGTCACGCTCAATGTCCGGGCCGTAGGCATAGGCATAGCCCAGGGTCTGGGTCAAGAGCTGCAAGACGGCGTTTTCGTAGTTGGATTCGGTGAAGGGCATGGTGCTCATTCCTTTACTTTAATGAAATTCATTCTCTTTGCCGATCAAAATGGAATTTCCATAGTTTTTCAACATCTGCGTAATTTGCGTGTTGATTTCTAGGAGTATTTGTATCTCCAACTCGAGTGTAAATCTGATGATCATGTATGCTTTTATATCGTTCTGTCAAATAAAATGGAACATATTTTGAGCTTTTACAAATAATTACAACTATCTTTTTATATTTATAACGGAGATTTTTGATTTCGATTTCTGGCATATGGTTTCCTGCAAATTTTAGCGTTTTCAAAAAATCATAGAGATCGTTTGATTTAAAATCCTCATCCTTAATACCTTCAACGCTATAGGCACTATCGTCCACTCCAATGATTAAGTACGCATCTTTATTTTCTACATTATTTGAGAGACATAATATATCATGGAGTAAACTTTCTTTGTCTTTGTGTGGTATCAATTTGAAATCATAATAATCCATTTCTCTTTTTTCATGAATTAGTTTTATGATTTTCTCATTGAGTGGATCAATCTTAAATTCTTTGGATTTTAAGCCATCTGAAATCTCCTTTAAAATTTCTTTTTCTGTTGGTTCTGGCCTTCCATTTACGACGGTATTGTTTCTCTTATTTGAATCGTAAATTGTAATAATAGCATCGCTATTATTAAATTTAATCTGCCAATTTTTCCCATTGTTTTCTCTCTCGATACAATCACTTATAATATATCCAATACTTTCAAGACCATTTTTAATATAGTCAATATCCACGCTGATTTTTGACATATGTATTTCCCTTTCTTTTGCATTTAAAATAAATCTGAAACATCAATTTCGCCGGATATCAATTTGGGCAAGAGAGTATCTCTCAGTACGGTTAAGGATTTATTTTCTTCCTTGTTAGTCCGAAGAAGTGAAAACAAAGGTTCAACCCTACAATTGTATTCTATTAGCAACTTTTCAGGAGGAACAATTACTTGAATAGAGCGCAAATTGGCTTGGCTAATCTTTGGTTGAACAGCACCGGTAACAATGGATTTTACCGGAGTTTGCTTGAAAAGCATATATAGGCTTTCAACATTAAAACCGAGCTTGCCCGTAAGAATATGGGCGTGATTATTCACCCAGAATTGTCCCCATACATATTGTAAAATTGGATAACCAGCGTTGTCTACAACCGTTCCATCCTCCCCAAGCAAAAGATATTTGCCATCGAAGATATAATCGTCTACAAAATCCATGAGAGATGCTGCTCCGTAATAGGGATATATTCTCTTTCCCATTTTACTCCGTTCTGCACCGGAGAGCGGGATGCGTTTAGAGTCATGAATTTCGATGATTTCACCGGCAGTGCCGATACGCCAACCATCGGGGAGCTCATCATCTATACTGTATGGAAAGTAATGTTTGTAGAGCGCTTGCGCCTGCCGCTCCAAATTCTCGTTGATCTTGTTGTTCAGTTCAATTTTGTAGCATAAAAGGTAATATAAATCACCTATAGCTTTTTGAATAGCATATTGGGGAACAGGAATCAACAGCTGGCTCAAAAACTGTTTCTTAAAATGCGGAATAACATCTCCAACATTAGTATTATATATTTGCTGCTGAATTTCCCTGCTCCGCAAAACCGCAAATAGATATTTATTGTAAATTTTTGCTTTATCCGCCCTCAATGCAATCATATCTTGCGCAATACAAAAATCCACCGGATCTGGTACCATACACACTCGTCCAGGGGTTCCTTTATTAACAAACAATATATCCCCAGGAACAGGATGAGCTCTAAACCATGTATGATAGGCTTCATCACTCAAATATCGTATTTTTTCATAAACTGGAAAAAGAGTGTTATTTGTTACACAATTTGTTGCAATCAGCTTATGCCCATAAGGTGCAGTAGGAACCGTTCTACCTCGATTATCTACAATAAAAGACAAGAGTTCTGTGATCGGCACTTTGGGGCAGTCTGTCCAAATATTACACCTCATACCCAATCCCCCTCAGCCGCTCCCGGATCTGCGCCTCCAGCTCGTGGGACTGCCGGAACATCTCCGACAGCTCTTTTGTCAGCCGGGTCATCTTCTCCTCGAAGGGCTCACCGCCGTCCGGCTGCTCCTCGATGCCCACATATCGGCCGGGGGTGAGGATGTAGTCCTGCCTGGCGATTTCCTCCGTGGTGGCCACGGCGCAGAAGCCCTTCACATCCTCCAGGGCGCCGTCCACAAAGGCGTTGTAGGTGTCGGCCAGCTTGTGGATGTCCTCGTCGGTCAGCTCGCGCAGTTTGCGGGTCACCATGGTGCCCATCTTGCGGGCGTCGATGAACAGGGTCTTGCCCTTCTGCCGCTTGTTCCTGGCCAGGAACCACAGGGAGACGGGAATCTGCGTGGTATAGAACAGCTGGGACGGCATGGCTACGATGCAGTCCACCAGATCGGCGTTGATGATGTTCTTGCGGATGTCGCCCTCGCCGCCGCTCTGGGAGGAGAGGGAACCGTTGGCCAGCACCATGCCGATGCGGCCGTTCGGCGCAAGGTGCCAGATCATGTGCTGGAGCCAGGCAAAGTTGGCGTTGCCGGCGGGCGGCGTGCCGTACTGCCAGCGCACGTCGTCCAGAAGTTTGTCCTGCCCCCAGTCCGAAAGGTTGAAGGGCGGGTTCGCCAGAATGAAGTCCGCCTTGAGCTGAGGGTGGCAGTCGTTGAAGAAGGTATCGGCGTTATACTTGCCCAGGTCAGCTTCAATGCCGCGGATGGCCAGGTTCATCTGCGCCATCTTCCAGGTGGTGGGGTTGGAGTCCTGGCCGAATACGGAAATCCGGTTGATGTTGCCGCCGTGGTTCTCCACGAACTTGGCCGACTGCACGAACATGCCGCCGCTGCCGCAGCAGGGGTCGTAGACCCGGCCGTCATAGGGCTGCAAAATCTCCACCAGCGTGCGCACCACGCAGGCGGGGGTGTAGAATTCTCCGGCAAGCTTGCCCTCCTGCTCGGCAAATTTGGACAGGCAGTATTCATAGGTGCGGCCCAGAATGTCCTTGCTGTCGCCGTGCTCCACCATCTGAATGTTGGTGAACAGGTCAACCACCTCGCCCAGGCGGCGCTTGTCCAGCTCGGGCCGGGCAAAGTTCTTGGGCAGAATGTCCTTGAGACGCTTGTTTTCCTTCTCGATGCTGCGCAGGGCCTCGTCGATGACCGCGCCGATTTCCGGGGTATGCGCCGAGGCCGCGATCACCTTCCAGCGGGCGTTCTCCGGCACAAAGAAGATGTTCTCGGCGGTGTATTCGTCCTTGTCCTCCTCGAAGCCGTCGCCTTCTTCCACCAGTGCATTGTACTTGGCTTCGAAGCGGTCGGAAATGTATTTGAGGAAGATCAGGCCCAGCACCACGGACTTGTATTCCGAGGCGTCCATATTGCCACGCAGCACGCAGGCCGCGTCCCAGATCTGTTTTTCAAAGCCGATGTTGGCATTGGTGTTTGTCGCCATAAATGACGCTCGCTTTCGTTTGTAATTATGAACGGAAGGACATAGCCCCCGAGGCCTCTTGTCCTTCATGAATGCAGGCATGCTCCGGCTTTATTGCTCCGCTGCAACGCCGGACTTCATCCATGCATCCACTTCGCTGATTTTAAATTTCCACAGCCTTCCGATTTTTGCAGCGGGCATGCCTCTTTTATCTATCCAGGCAAGCACCGTATCCCGGCTGATGCCGAGATATTCGCAAATTTCCTTCATGGAGCACCAGCGTTCGATGTAAGCATCCATTGATAAACCCTCGCTTTCGGGCAAATACATTCTTTCCCAGACATCATACTATGAAGTCTGTCTGAAATCAACGATTTTTGAAGGTTTATGTGGGATAAAGAAGTTTATCTTTGATTTCAATGTGCTTGCGACAAATGAAGTGGTTTCCACTGTGCCTTGCCCACAGGTACGAAGCGTATCCCTGCCCACGCTCTGCAAAACCGGCCGTCATTCTTGCGCATCCCAGGCGGCAATCCCTCCTCCCGTTTTTCTGCCGGTCCAAGCAGGACATAAACCGCATCGCCCGCCCCGCTTCCCCCGTCAGCCACGCCGGCAGGTATAACACACTACACCTTGCAAGCAAGGTCGTGTGCCAAAGGGGAGGCACAGGCCCCCTTTGGAAACCCCCGGTTTTGCCTGTGTTGGCCTTGGGGCGCATTTCTGCGCCCTCTCCATCCCTACAAAACCCAAAGAAACGGTGCAGGCCTGCGGACCAGAATGAAGCAAGCGGATATAAAAAATCATGCTTTCGGGTTGCTTTCCTTTGATATATGGGTTACAATAAAATCAACCCGTATAGGAGGTTGTTTCATGAAAGAAGTGGGTAAGCGTTTGAAAGCCCTTCGGGAGAGTCTGGGCCTTTCGCAGGTAAAAATGGCCGAGGCCCTGGGCTCCACACAATCCAGCATCAATCGCTATGAGAATGGCCAGTCTACCCCACCCGTGGCGCTGTTCCGCCGTTATGCGGATTACTTTGATGTGTCGCTGGATTATATCTTTGCCCGCACGGACAAGCCACAGGGGATCACCTACGCATTTAAGCCCAAAGCCGCCCCGGAACGGGAAGAAATGCGCCGTTTCATTGAAATGTGTTTTGACCCCCAATCGCCCATGCACGAGAAGCTGAAAGAAACCCTGTTTCGTATGATGGAGGGTGACCAATGAAGGCTGTGATCTACGCCCGCTATTCCTCCGACAATCAGCGGGAAGAAAGTATTGAAGGCCAAATCCGGGAGTGTACTGCCTTTGCCGAGAAGAACGGTATCACCATCCTGCGCCACTACATTGATCGGGCCTTTTCCGCTAAGACCGATAACCGCCCGGAATTTCAGAACATGATTAAAGACAGCGGCAAGCGTCTGTTTGATATGATTATTGTCTGGAAGCTGGACAGGTTTGCCCGAAACCGCTATGACAGTGCCCGTTATAAAACCGCTCTGAAAAAGAACGGGGTCAAGGTGGTGTCTGCCACCGAGGTCATTTCCGATGGGGCTGAGGGGATCATTCTGGAAAGCGTACTGGAGGGGTACGCCGAATACTACTCCGCCGACCTGTCCGAAAAGGTAGTCCGGGGCATGACGGAGAATGCCCTAAAATCCAAGTATAACGGCGGTACTCGTCCTATCGGCTATCTGATTGACAGCGACCAGTGTTTCCAGCTTGACCCGCTCACCGCTCCCTTTGTCCGGGAGGCATTCCAGCGTTACGACGAGGGAGCCACTATGACCCAAATCCGGGACTGGCTCAACGAGCAGGGCGTGAAGAACACACGGGGCCAGAAGATGACCTACAACAGCGTACAGCACCTTTTGAACAACCGCCGCTATATCGGGGAGTACACCTACCGAGACATTGTAGTGCCAGACGGTTTTCCCGCCATTGTCCCCCAAGACCTCTTTGACCGGGTGCAGGAGAAGCTGGCGAAGAACAAGAAAGCCCCGGCCCGCCACAAGGCCGAGGACGATTATCTGTTGACAACCAAGCTGTTCTGCGGCTACTGCGGGGCCTACCTCTGCGGCGAGAGCGGCACCAGCCACACTGGGAATGTCCACCACTACTACAAGTGCGTATCCGTGAAAAAGAAGCGCACCGAGTGCCATAAAAAATCTGTCCGTAAAGAATGGATCGAGGATTTGGTGGTCAGCGAAACCATGAGAATGGTGATGGATGATAAGGCGATTGAGGCCATCGTGTCCATGCTGATGGACTTGCAGGATAGGGAGAATGTAAACCTGCCCCTCTATGAGCAGCAGTTGCGGGAGGCGGACACAGCCATTCAAAACCTCTTGAACGCCATCCAGC
>CAUDEL010000047.1:0-24243 GCA_958448555.1 uncultured Eubacteriales bacterium
TCGTCGCCGATCTTGATGGACTTGATGGTGAGGCCGTCGAGCGTCACCTTCACGGACACGGGGCCGGCGAAGCCCTGCGCGGCGGTGGCCCAGACGGTGCCCTCGTTGACGATCTCGCCGACAGCCGCGATGGGCTCGGCAGGTGCCTCGGTTTCTTCGATCTCCGCAGCAGGCGCACCGCCATTGGCCGCGTCATAGATGGCGCTCAGGGCGTCAAGCACGGCGTTGGTGGTGATGGTCGCGCCGCTGATGGCGTCGATATCGCCCTCGGCCAGCGGGAGGGTCTTGCCCACGAACTGATCGGTGAACTCCGCGTCCCTGGCCTTCGCGCCCAGGCCGTCGGTCTCGGCAAACTGATCGTCGCCGATTTCGATGCTCTCAATGGTCACGCCGTCGAGCTTGACGGTCACGGCCACGGGACCCGCAAAGCCCTGTGCGCTGGCACTCCAGGAGCCGTCTCCGTCCGTGGTGGCGGAGATGGTGGTGGAAACCGTCGCGGCGTCGTCAGCCTCCGGCTCGGCGGCAGGCACGGGCTGCGGCTCGTCGGGGGTATCGTCGGTCGCGGCCTGATAGATCGCGTCGATGCCGTCCAGCACGGCGTTGGTGGTCATGGTCGCGCCGCTGATGCCGTCAATGTCGCCATCCGCAAGCGGCAGGGTCTTGCCGATGAACTGCTCCTGGAACGCGGGCTCCAGCGCCTGCGCGCCATAGCCCTCGGTCTCGGCGAACTGCTCGTCACCGATCTGGATGCTCTGGATGGTCAGGTTGTCATCCAGCGTCAAAACCACCATCACGGGGCCGCCGAAGCCCTTGAAGGCCGCGCGCCAGGCGCCGTCCTCGTAGAACTGCGCGGCGGGCGCTTCCTCGGCCGGGGCGGCGGGCGCCGCTTCGCCGGTAAGCTGGCCATAGACGGTGTTGATGGCGTTGACCACGGCGGTAGAGGTGACGGTCGCGCCGGAGATGGCGTCGATGTCGCTGAGCTCAAGAGGCGGGGTCATGCCGATAAACTGCGACGAGAAGCTGTCCTCAAGGGCCTTCTTGCCATAGCCTTCGGTTTCATTGAAATAGTCGTCGCCAATGGTGATGGAGGAGATGGCACCGTTGGCGTCCAGCTCGAGGGTGACGGCCACGGGGCCGCCGAAGCCCTGAGCGCTGGCGGTGTTGGGTGATCCGCCGCCGCTGAGATCGGAGATATACTTGCCCGCAAGGTTGATGCCGCCGTTGACGGCGGAGGAGGTGCGGGTCGCGCCGGAGATGGCGTCGATGGTGTTGTCACCCTTGGGCTCGTTGCCCTTGACCAGCGTGAGGGGCACCGTTTTACCGATATACTGCTGGGTGAACTTGGGCTCCTTGGCCAGCGCGCCCAGGCCGGGCGTCTCGCTGAAGTTTTCCCCGCCCACGTCTACGCCGGTAATCACGCCGTCCATGTCCATGCCAAGCGTAACCACGACTTCACCGCCGTAGCCGTTGACCGTGGTCTGAATCACGTATCCCACGGGCTCGCCCGAGGCATCCAGCCCCTGATAAACGCTGTCCATGTTGCTGCCTTCCGCGACTTCCATGGCTTCAAAGCTGGCGGCGGTGGAGAGCATCCGGGTACGGGTCTGCTCTGCGGCGAGCTTGGAATTCTGCTCGATGGGGTCCTTGGTTAGCAGGTTGAAGCTGGCAAGAAGCAGCGCCGAGATCAGGCATATCACCACCAGAGGCACCATGTCCCGCATGTATTTCTTGCTCATATTGGGTACTCCTCCTTCATTTCTCTATGTGCTCTTTTGTTACCTTCGCTCTTGCACCCGGCAACGTGGGCCGGTGCGCGCGGGGAAAGACCGCGTGCCGCGCGGGTGAGAATCGCCGGGAAGCCGCAACCGGCACAGCCGCCGTCAACGCCTGCCGCCGGTCCGAAAGATCGCCTTTATTTTCGGATCACAAACTGCCCCCTTTAGGCAATAGCTTTTTTCACTCTATTATATCGCATGAACGGGCCAATGCGCAAGGACCAAGCAAAGGATTTTTGAAACGCACAAGCAAAGGATTTTTGAAACGCAAAAAAAGGACGCGCCCGTTAAAAAACAGGGCGCGTCACAGACTGTCAAAAAACCCTTTGGGGAGGCTCGGAGGGCCGCAGGTCCGCAACCTCAATCGTCGCGGCGGACGCTGGCCGCGCCCTCCGCTCGTTTCGGTTGACTCCTCCGGGTCGCTTTGCGCTTCGCGCAAGTGCCCACAGGGCACACGCTTCCCTCCGTCCCCTCCGAATGAAATCCGAATCCAGCGACATGTGCGGTGGATTCGGAAGCCTTGCGTAGCAAGGTTTCCTTACGCCGTCCGCCGCCCGGCGAAGCCGAAGGCGGAGTAGGCGGACGGCGCCAATCTGTCGGAAAAGATCGCCGCAGGCGAGCTTTTTCGACATCCTGCCGCGCCCGTTCAAAACGGAGCGCGTCCCTGATGAGCGGTTTATGCTTCCAGCGAGGACAGGGGCTGCTCGGGAGCCTGGGGCAGGAGCTTGCGGAACGCGATGTGCTTGTTGTCGTCCACGTAGAGCTGCACCTGATCACCCAGGGCGATTTTTCCGGCGATGATCTCCTCGCTCAGCGCGTCCTCCACCGTGCGCTGGATGGTCCGGCGAAGCGGACGGGCGCCGAAGTTGGCGTCGTAGCCCTCCTCGGCCAGAAGGGCGATCACGTCGTCCCCATAGCTCAGCTGCATGCCGCGCTCGGCAAGCCGCCTGGAGACGCTGCCCAGCATCAGCGCGGCGATGCGACGGATATCGTCCGGCTCCAGCGCGTGGAAGACGATCAGGTCGTCGATGCGGTTGATGAACTCGGGCCGGAAGGTGTCCTTGACCTCGGCCATCACGCGCTCTTTCATTGCTTCGTAGTCGCGCGTGGTCTCCACGCTGCCGCCGAAGCCCAGCGAGCGCTTGGAGGTGATGGTGCTGGCGCCGGCGTTGGAAGTCATGACGATGATGGTGTTTTTGAAATTGACCACGCGGCCGTTGCTGTCGGTGAGACGACCGTCGTCGAGGATCTGCAAAAGGATGTTGAACACGTCCGGGTGCGCCTTTTCCACCTCGTCAAAGAGCACCACGCTGTAGGGCTTGTTGCGCACCTTCTGGGTGAGCTGGCCGCCCTCCTCGTAGCCCACGTAGCCCGGAGGGCTCCCCACGAGGCGGCTGACGCTGTGCTTTTCCATATATTCGCTCATGTCGATGCGAATGACGGCGTTTTCGTCGTCAAACATCACTTCGCCAAGGGCGCGGCAAAGCTCCGTTTTGCCCACGCCCGTGGGACCCAGGAAGATGAACGAGCCGATGGGGCGCTTGGGGTCCTGCAGGCCCGCGCGGGCGCGGCGAAGGGCGCGGCTGACGGCGCTGATGGCCTCGTCCTGCCCCACGACGCGGCGGTGCAACAGCTCCTCCATGTGGAGCAGCCGCTCGCTTTCGTCCTCGGTCATCTTTTTCACCGGGACGCCCGTCCAGCTCGCCACGATCTGTGCGATGTCCTCGTCGGTGACCACTTCATGGCTGTTGTTCTTGCGCTCCTCCCAGGCGGCGCGCTTGCGGGCGATGTCCTGACGGAGCTTGCGCTCCTCGTCGCGCAGGCTGGCCGCCTGCTCGAAGTCCTGATGCGCGATAGCTTCCTTCTTTTCGTTTTGCAGGGCCTTGAGGCGCTCCTCCTGCTCCTTGACATCCGGCGGGGCGGTGAAGCTGTGCAGCCTGACGCGCGAGGCGGCCTCGTCCATGAGGTCGATGGCCTTGTCGGGCAAAAAGCGGTCGCTGATATAGCGGTCGGACAGGCTGACGGCGGCCTGAAGCGCCTCGTCGGTGATCTTGACCTTGTGATGCGCCTCGTAGCGGTCGCGCAGGCCCTTGAGGATGGCCAGGGCCTCCTCAGCGGTGGGCTCGCCCACCTTCACGGGCTGGAAGCGACGCTCGAGCGCGGCGTCCTTTTCGATGTTCTTGCGGTATTCGTCCAAAGTGGTCGCGCCGATGCACTGAAGCTCCCCGCGGGCGAGGGCGGGCTTGAGGATGTTGGCGGCGTCGAGGCTGCCCTCGGCCTTGCCGGCGCCCACCAAAGTGTGGAACTCGTCGATAAAGAGGATTACGTTACCCTGCTTTTTGACGTCCTTGATGGTGTCCTTGAGCCGCTCCTCAAATTCGCCGCGGTATTTGCTGCCGGCGATCATGCTGCCCAGGTCCAGCGAGAGGATGCGCTTGCCGCTGAGGGTTTCGGGCACCTTGCCGGAGACGATGAGCTGCGCAAGCCCCTCCACCACCGCGCTCTTGCCCACGCCGGGCTCGCCGATGAGGACGGGGTTGTTTTTCGTGCGGCGGCTCATGATCTGCATGATGCGCTCGATTTCCGTGCTGCGTCCGATCACGGGGTCAAGTTCGCCGTCCTGCGCAGCCTTGGTCAGATCGCGGCTGTATTTTTCCAGCACATTGCCCTGCCCGCTCCCTTCCTCGCCTCCGGGCGCGGCGGCGCTTTCCTCCCCGCCGTCGGGCTGGGATTTGGCCAGCGCCTCCAATATCTTCTGCTGCATCTCCTGCGTATCCACGCCCATGCTGCGAAGCAGGCTCACGGCCACGCCCTCGCCTTCCTTGAGCAGGGCCAGCCAGAAATGCTCGGTGCCTACGAAGCTGTGATGCAGCTTGCGGCTTTCCAAAATGCTGCTCTCCAGAATCTTTTTGCTGCGCGGGGTCAGTTCCAGCATGCCGCCGGACTGGATGTTTCCCTCGCCAAGCAGCGAGCGCACGCGCTCAAGGACCGTCTCGTAGTTCACCTCGGCAGGCAGCACCTCCGAGACGACGGGGCCGGGCTCCTTGAGCAGCCCCAGCAAAATGTGTTCCGTGCCAACATAGGGCTGGTGCAGCAGGACCGCGGCCTGCTGCGCCGCCGCCACGGCGCGCTGCGCCCGTTGGGTGAAGCGTCCGAAAATCGCCATATCAGGACCTCCTAAGCGTTGATTTCAAGGGTTTTGCGGATGATATCGCACCGCGCGGCATCGGTGTCCTCGCCGGGAGCGGTTTCCTGGGCATAGCGCTGCGCGTGAGCGTCCTGGGCCACCGTGAGCAGGTCATCCGCGATGGAAAGGCTCACGGGCAGGAGCCCCATCGCCGCGCCCAGCCGCAGGTGGCTCCAGTGGAGCATAAACTCCTTTTCGTCCATGTGAAGGGCATAGCGCAGAAGGCCGTAGCTGCGCATGAGCGCGTCCTTGAGGTCGAGGGGCTGGTCCTTGAGGCAGCGGGAGCGCAGGGACAATTCCATCTCGATGAGCTGCCGGCCCACGGCCGTCACCGCCTCGATGATCTCCTCCTCCGTGCGCCCCAGCGTCACCTGGTTGCTCACCTGGTAGAGATCGCCCAGCGCTTCGCTGCCTTCCCCGTAGATGCCGCGCGTGGTCAGGCCCAGCTTTGCCACGCTCTGGTTGACGTTGCCCATCTGCTTGTAGCGGGTAAGCATGGGCAGATGCAGCATCAAAGAGGCGCGCATGCCCGTGCCGGTGTTGGTGGGACAGGAGGTGAGATAGCCGAGCTGCGGGTCGAAGCTGAAGGTGCAGGCCGCCTCCAGCCGCTCCTCGGCCCCGAAGGCCTCCCGTGCGGCCGCCTCCAGATCCAGCCCCGTCCCGATGGCCTGGATGCGCAGGTGGTCCTCCTCGTTAATCATGATGCTCACGCGCCGGTCCGCGCGGATGAGCGCCGCGCCGGTTTCGGCGCGCTCCAGCAGGTCGCGGCTGATGAGGTGCTTTTCCACCAGCTTGAGCCGCTCCACATCGGGCAGGTCGCGCATGAGATAGAGATCATAGCTCTCCGTCCCGCCGCACAGGGCGGCCTGGGCCCGCTCGATGCACAGCCGGGCGTTCTCCGGCCGGTTCCAGTTCAAAAAGGGCAGGTCAAAGTAGTTGCGCGCCAGGCGCACCCGCCCGGAAACCACCACGTTTACCGCCGCATCGCTCATGGCTGCGCCGCCTCGCTTCCCTCGTTGAGCTTTCTGAGCTCGTCACGGTATTTTGCCGCATCCTCGAAGTTTTCACTTGCCACGGCCTCATCCATTTTCTGGCGAAGCTCGCTCGCCAGCGCGGCGCGCTCGTCTTCCGGCGAAGGCGTATAGGCCGCCGGGCGCCGGCCGGCATGCTGCGTGCGGCCGTGGATGCGCTGCAGGAGGGGCTTTAGCTGATCGGAAAAATCCCGGTAGCACTGCGCGCAACCCAGGCGGCCCGTGCGTTCAAACTCGTCGTAGCTCAGCCCGCACCCAGAGCAGACCGCGGCATGCTCCTGCGGCTTTTGTGCGCTTCCCAGGACGGAGAGAACCGAGCTTAAAAAGCCCTGAATATCGCCGCTGACGAGGCTTAGCTTCATCTTTTTCATACATTCCGGGCATAGCCGCCGCGTGGTGATCTCCCCGCCCGCGGAAACGGTGATGGAAACCGTCGCCTGATTCTTGCCACATTCCTCACAGAGCATGTACGTCCCTCCTATTGGCGCTTGCCCCTGCGGGCAACCTCCAGAAGCATGTTTTTGAGAATCCGGGCCCGAAGCGCGTCCTTCATCTCCGCCGAAAGCGGCAGGCTGAGCGCCTGGGGAGACAGCGCCGCGTTCATCATCGCCGCTTCGCCCTCCGTCACCAGTTCCCGCTCCAGAAGCTGTTGCACTAGATGCGAAGCCGAGAGGGCGTCGATAGCGTCGCCCACACGTTCGTTGAGCAGATAGATCAACTGCTCGCTGGTGTCCTGCGCCATGCGGAAGATGCGGATATACCCGCCGCCGCCGCGCCTGCTTTCGATGATATAGCCATGGTCGGGCGTAAAACGGGTGGCGAGCACATAGTTGATCTGCGAGGGCGCACAATTAAAATATTCGGCCAGCTCGTTGCGCTTGAGCTCAACCTCTGGCGCTTCCTGCGAGAGCATGGTTTTGATAAACTGCTCAATCGCGTCGCTTAATCGCATAATGCTCCTCCTTTCGTCAAAGAACATTGACCATCTTTGACCATTACATTGTATCACGGGGATTCGGGAAATGCAATGGCAGCGGGAGGTTTTTTACACAAATCGGCCCTCCGCGCAGGCGGAGGGCCGATGGGATACGGGGCCGGGCCTCACTGCCCGGCGTATGTGGCGGTGTAGTCCAGCAGGTCCTTCCAGAGAGGATGGCTACTGTCCAGCACCAGCACGCTGTTTTCGTCCAGCGCGCTTTCCAGCGCCTGAAGCGATCGCCAGTAGGCGTAGAACTCCTCGTCCACGCTGTAGGCGGAGGCGTAGATTTCGATGGCGGCGGCATCGCCCTCGCCGCGGATGAGGCCGGCCTCGCTCACGGCGTCGGCCTCGATTTTGCGGGCCTCCAGATCGGTTGTGGCCACGGCCTTGAGGTATTCCTCCTGACCCTCGCTGCGAAGCTGCTGGGCCACTTTGGCGCGGTCGGCCTGCATGCGGGCATAGGTGCTTTCGATGTTGGCCGTGGGCAAGATGGTGCGGTGGACCTGAATGTCCTTGACCTCGATGCCGCGGGGGGCCATGTCCTGATTGATGGTCTTGAGCCCCTGGGCCAGCGCGGCGTTGAGGGCGTCCTTGTTGCTGACGAAGTCGTCGCCGGTGAGGCGGTTGATCGCCTGCACGATGACGGGGTGAATCAGGTTGTCCAGCTGGTTTTCGGCGCTGGACATGCTGCCCAGCTTGAGGCTGAAGAGCGCGGGGTCGGCGATGCTCCACTGGGCGTAGGTTTTTACGTAATACTGCTTCTTTTCGGCGGTGTTGACCACCTCGCTGTCGCTGACGTAGGTGTAGAGGCGAGAGGGGTATTTCTGCACCGTGTCCAGAAACGGCACCTTGAAGTGCAGACCGCTACCGGTGAGGAGCTTCACATCCTCGCTCAGGGTGATTTCGCCCGCCAGAGTGTCCGCGTAATCCTGATGGAAGGTGTTGTCGCCGTTGAGGATGACGCGCTTGATGACGCCGAAGCGGCTCACGAAGGCCTGCTCGGCCTCGCCCACCACGAAGAAGCATTGGCTGAGCAACATGAGCACCGCAAGGGCGATGACCCCGATGAGCACCCAGCGCGTCAGGTCGGAGCGCAGCTTGCGCTGGCGCGCCGCCTTGTCAAAGTCATAGGCCTGTCCGTTCATGCTCACACGCTCCCTTCCTCTGCGGCCGCCGCGACGGTCTGCGCGCCGCTTTCGTCAAGGTCCAGAATTTTCAAGACGCCGCTGTCCGGCTCGGAAACGATCACGCGGCCCGCGTTTTGCAAAACGCGCTCCATGGTTTCAATCAGCAGCCTCGTGCGGGTGATCTCCGGGGCGGCCTTGTACTTCTCATACACGGCCTGGAACACCGCCGCCTCGTTCTCGGCGGCTGCGATGGTTTCGGCCTTGTAGCCTTCGGCCTCCTGGAGAATCTGGTAGGCGCGGGAGCGGGCCTGAGGCAGCACCTCGTTGGCGTACTTTTCAGCCTCGTCCAGACGCTTGGTCTTTTCGTTCTTGGCGTTGTTGACATCCTCGTAGGCCGCCGACACGTCCGCGGGTACGGTGATGTTCTGGATGCGCACGTCGTTGATCTTGACGCCCATTTCGTAGGTGTCGATCAGGGCCTGGAAATCCGGCAGCACCTGCCGCTCGATTTCTTCCTTGTTGAGCAGCGCGTCATCCAGCGGGCGGTTCTGGATGTTGCGGCGGATGATGGCCTCAAAGGCGAGCTGCAACGTCCCCTCCGGGTCATCCACGTCGAAATAATACTGTTTTACATCGCGGATGGTGTACTGATAGATGGCCTCGATGGACACGATGCTGTTGTCGTTGGTGAGCATCACGCTTTCGTCCATCTCGTCGGCGTAGGTGGCCGCCGTGCCCGCCGAACCCGTGCGCGTGGTGCGGAAGCCGTACTCCTTGGTGTGGATGGTGGTCACGCTTTCGGAAATCACGCTCTGGATGAGCGGGATTTTCCAGTACAGGCCGGGTCCCTTGACATCGGTCACGCGCCCGAAGGTGAGCACGAGGGCCTCCTCGCCCTGGCCCACGCGGTAGAAGCTGGTTGCACCCAGCACGCCCAGTACCACCAGCGCGGCCAGCAGGATGCCGCCGGTCTTTTTCCATGTGGTTTTCATGTTGCCTGAAATACTCCTTTCCTCCCTGCCGATTTTGGCATGCATATCATAGCATAAAAGCAGACGGTTTTGAAAGCCGGACGTTTCAAACATACATTCCAGCTTCCCAAAGCCGCAGGGAAGGGTGTTTCGGCATTGTATGCGGGCGGCAATTCGTGCTATAATCACCCCGAGGCAAATACAGGAAAGGAACGTGTGCATATGAACAGCAGCATCCTGGGCGTCATCTTCGATCTGGACGGCGTGATCGTCTCCACCGACAACTGCCACTATCTGGCCTGGAAGCGCATGGCCGATGAAGAGGGCATCTACTTTGACCGCACCATCAACGAGCGCCTGCGCGGCGTCAGCCGCATGGAAAGCCTGGACATCATCCTCGAGCGCGCGCAGCGGACGTATACCGACGATGAAAAGCAGGCCATGGCCACGCGCAAAAATGCATATTATGTGGAGCTGATTGGAAGCCTGACCCGTGCGGACATCCTGCCCGGCGCGCTGGATACGCTGAGGTATCTCAAGGGCCGGGGCGTGAAGGTGGCCATCGGCTCTTCCAGCAAAAACACGCCCATCATCCTTCGGCAGATCGGGCTGGAAAACGCCTTTGATACCGTAGCCGACGGCAACGCCATCACCCGCAGCAAGCCCGACCCGGAGGTGTTCGTGCTGGCGGCGCGCCTTCTGGGGCTTTCGCCCGAAAACTGCCTGGTGGTAGAGGACGCGGACGCGGGCATCGAGGCGGCGCTTGCAGGCGGCATGCGCGCGCTGGGCGTGGGATCGGCGGCGGCCAACCAAGCGGCCACGTTTCGCGCGCCGGACCTCGCGCACGCGGACTTTGCCGCCATTCTGGGCTGACAGTAGGAGGTTAGGACATGCTGGAACCATCCCTTGCGCGCGACGTGCTTGACGCCGCGCTGGAAACCGGCGGCGATTTTGCCGAGCTGTTCATGGAGGACAGGCGGGATACGTCGCTCGTTTTGCAATCCAACCGGCTGGAGACGGTCAACTCCGGCCGCATCCACGGCGCGGGCGTGCGCGTGTATGTGGGCTTTAACGCCATCTATGCCTATACCAACGACACCAGCCGGGAGGGGCTTGTGGCCTGCGCCCGGCAGGCGGCCTCAGCCGTGCGCAGGCAGGCAAACGAGCGCCTCGCCTGCGCGGAGCTGATCGTTTCGGCCGTGCGGGACGCGCATACCGTCAAGCTGCTGCCCTCCCGCACGGACACGCGCCGCAAGGCGGAGGTCCTCAGGGCCGCCAACGCCGCCGCCCGGGAGGCGGGGGAGGAAATCGCGCAGGTGGTCTGCACCTACCGCGACAGCGAGCAGGATGTGCTCATCGCCAACAGCGAGGGCCGCTTCGTGACCGACCGGCGCGTGTATACGCGCCTGGGCTGTCAGGCGGTGGCGGGCAACGGTACGGAAAACCAGTCCGGCTTTGAGGGCCCCGGGGCGCTGATGGGCTTTGAGCTCTTTGAAAGCCGGGTGGACCCGGCGGCCGTGGGCCGCGAGGCGGCCCGGACCGCGATTGAGATGCTGCACGCGCCGGTATGCCCGTCCGGGGTGATGCCGGTGGCCATTGGAAACGGCTTTGGCGGCGTGATTTTCCACGAGGCGTGCGGGCATGGGCTGGAGGCGACCAGCGTGGCCTTTGGCACGAGCGTGTTTTGCGGAAAGCTGGGCGAGCGGATCGCTTCGCCCTGCGTGACCGCCGTGGACGACGGCACGCTGGCCAACGAATGGGGCAGCGAAAACGTGGACGACGAGGGCACGCCCACCACGCGCCTTGTGCTGATTGAAAACGGCGTGCTCAAAAACTACATGATCGACCGCCTGAACGGCAGGCGCATGGACATGGCGCCCACCGGCAGCGCCCGGCGCGAAAGCTACGCCTACGCGCCCACCTCGCGCATGCGAAACACCTATATCGCCGCCGGATGTGACGACGAGGAGGAAATCATCTCCTCCATGGGCGACGGTCTGTACGCCGCCAGGATGGGCGGCGGGTCCGTCGATCCCGCCACGGGCGAGTTCAACTTCGCCGTGCAGGAAGGCTATCTGGTAAAAGGCGGCAAGATCACCACGCCCGTGCGCGGCGCCAGCCTGATCGGCAAGGGCGCGGACATTTTGATGAAGATCGACCGCGTGGGGCGGGATATGCGCATGGCGCAGGGCATGTGCGGAAGCCTCAGCGGTAGCGTGCCCACCAACGTGGGCCAGCCGATGATTCGCGTATCGTCCATCACGGTGGGCGGGCGCGCGTAAGGGGGGCAGGGACATGCAGGATTTTATCAAGCAGCTGATGGAGGCGGCCAGGGCCGCCGGCATCGAGGCGTGTGAGGCGTATCTGTCCTCACGGGACAGCTTTCGGGCGATGACCACCGAGGGCGAGGTGGTGGAATACGAGAGCAACCTGACGCGCGGGCTGGGTTTCCGGGGCCTGTACAGGGGGCGCATGGGCTATGCCAGCACCGAGGCGTTTGACGGGGAGGCCGTGGGCCAGCTGGTCAGGGGCGTTGTGGAAAGCGCCGAGCTGTGCGAGGACGAGGACGAATCCCCGCTCTACGAGGGCGGCGAGCCCGTGCCGGATATGGACCTGCGAAGCCCCGCGCTTTCGCAGGTGACGCCGCAGGAGAAGCTGGGGCGTGTGCTGGCCATGGAAAAGCTGGTCAAGGAGAGTGACCCGCGCATCGACAAGACGGCGCACAACGTCATCAGCACCGGCAGCTATACGGTGCGCATCGTCAACTCCCACGGCATGGACCAGAGCTACACCGCGGATGTCTGCGCCCTCTACGGCCAGGCCACCGCCAAAGACGGCGATTTCGTATCCTCCGGCGGCTATGGCGTGGCCGTGCGCGGGTTTGATGGGCTGGACGCGCAAAAGGTGGGCGGCGAGGTAGCCCGACGGACGCTGGGCGGACTCAACGCCGCGCCCGTACCGTCTGGCAAATACCGCGTGGTGTTCTTCTCCGAGGCCATGTGCGACCTGCTGGGCGTGTTCAGCTCCATTTTTTCGGCGGAGGCGGCGCAAAAGGGCATGTCGCTGCTCAAGGGGCGCGTGGGGGAGCGCATCGCCGCGCCCTGCGTGACGCTGGTGGACGACCCTCTGCTGGAGGGCGGCATGGGCAGCAGGCCCTTTGACGACGAGGGCGTGCCCTCCGCCACGCACACGGTGGTGGAGGACGGCGTGTTTTGCACCTTCCTGCACAACCTGAAAACCGCGCGCAAGGACGGCGTGACCACCACCGGCAACGCCCGCAAGGCGGGCTACGCTTCCTCCGTGCATGTCTCTCCCACCAACTTCTATCTAAAGCCGGGCAAGCGCACGCTGGAAGAGATGCTCCGTGGAATCGGCGAGGGCCTCGTCATCACCGAGGTCAGCGGCCTGCATGCGGGCGCCAACCCCATCAGCGGCGACTTTTCGCTGCTGGCCAGGGGCTATGCCTTCCGCGAGGGCCGGCGGGAAAAGCCCGTGGAGCAGATCACCGTGGCGGGCAACTTCTATGAGCTGCTAAACGCCGTGCGCGAGCTGGCCAGCGACCTCACCTTCCCCATGGGCGGTATCGGCAGCCCCAGCGTGGACGCGGGCGAGCTGTCCGTGAGCGGCACCTGAGCCCGCAGATCAAAAAAACAGCCGCCGGGTGGGAACGAAACCCCGCCCGGCGCCTCTTTGCATGCGCGCCTCCCTTACTCCGTATAATTCGTGCCCCTGCGCGGCATGTAACCGTACAGGTCCCCATAGCGCACATGCAGCCACGTTTCGTCGATCACGCCCATGACATCCACCGTTTCGCCCCGGACGACCATGATGCGCGCCTCGGTCTTGGTGTCGGGCACGTCGTAAAACATGGTGCTTTCCGCGGTCACCTGCACCTGGGGAATCCCGATCCGGGTGCTGTTGGGTCCGTCGCCATCCAGCGTGAGGTAGCGGCGCTGCATGTAGCCCTGACGGCCGTATACGTCCACCCGCACCCACTCGCCGTCCTTGGAAAAGCCCAGGACCGAGGCCACGGACCCGTTGTAGTATTTGCCCAGGCTTTTGGCGCTCTTGCTGGGGGAGGCGCGCAGGTTCAGACGGTCGTTTTCGTCGGGATTGGAAATATGGGCCAGCTGGGGCACGCTGTCGCCCTCCACCAGATAGAGGCCCGCCGCGCCCGCGCGCACAAAGCACGAATAGGTGCCGCTGTCCAGCGTGACCAGCAGATGCCACCAGCTGTCCGAAAAGCCCATGAGAGAAAAGACCTGATTGGGCCCGATGTGCTCGCTGGCGGAGAAATTCGACGGCTGCTGAAAGATGGCGATGGTTCCGGCGTTTCGGTACCGGGGCATGGCGCTGGCGGGCGCTGCTCCGTCGGTGTTCAGCAGGTAGGTCTTTTGCATCCAGCCGGTGAGCGTGGCGGGCGCGAGGCCAACCTGCACGCGCACCCAGCCCTTCCCGTTGTCCTCCAGGACGGTGATGGGCGCGCCGTTGTAGTATTTTCCAAGGCTTGGAGCCTGCGTGCTGGCGTAGGAGCGCAGGTGGAGCCGGTCGGCGGGGTCGGGGTTGTTGATGTACACGCCCGCAAGGGCATAGAGGGGCATGAGGGCGCACAGCGCCGCCAGCAGGATGGACGCAAGCCGCTTCGTTCGCATGAGAAACCTTCCCCTTTTCGGTGAATTGTGTTACAATGCCTGTGACCATACAACGGGCCGGGGGCGGGAGTTCTTCCCAGCGCCGGCCAAATTTTTGAAGCAAAGGGTGACGGCGCCGTTGGAGAAGCGGGAGATACTCAAGCGCGTGTTCGGCCACGACGAATTTCGCCAGGGCCAGGAGCGGCTGGTGGACGAGGTGCTCGGCGGACACGACGTGCTGGGCGTGATGCCCACGGGCGCGGGCAAGTCCGTGTGCTATCAGCTTCCCGCGCTGATGCTGGAGGGCGTTACGCTGGTGGTTTCGCCCCTCATCTCGCTGATGAAGGACCAGGTCATGGCGCTCAAGGCGTCGGGCGTGGCGGCGGCGTACATCAACAGCAGCCTGACCCCCGGCCAGCAGGCCGAGGCGCTGCGCCGCGCGGCGGCCGGGGCGTACCGCATCATCTACGTGGCCCCGGAGCGGCTGGAGACGCCGCAGTTTCAGGCGTTTGCCCAAAAGGCCCGCATCCCGCTCGTCGCCGTGGACGAGGCGCACTGCGTCTCCCAGTGGGGGCAGGATTTCCGTCCCAGCTACCTGCGCATCGCCGGCTTTGTCCGGCATCTGCCCCGGCGGCCCGCCGTGGCGGCCTTTACCGCCACCGCCACCCGGCGCGTGCGCGAGGACATCGTCAGGCTGCTGGAGCTGGAGGAGCCCTATTGCCTCACCACCGGGTACAACCGGCCCAATCTGCACTTTGCCAGCGTCAAGCCAAGCAACAAATTCGCCATGCTCTGCTCCTTTCTGGACGGGGCGCGGGGGGAGTGCGGCATCGTCTACTGCAACACGCGCCGCACCGTGGAGGATGTGGCGCAGAAGCTGACGCTTGCGGGCTATAGCGCCACGCGCTACCACGCGGGCCTGAGCGATGCCGAGCGGCATGCCAACCAGGACGATTTTCAGTACGACCGTGTGCGCATCATGGTCGCCACAAACGCCTTTGGCATGGGCATTGACAAATCGAACGTACGCTTCGTGGTGCATTACAACATGCCGCGCGACCTGGAAAGCTACTATCAGGAGGCGGGCCGCGCGGGGCGCGACGGCGGACCGGCCGAGTGCCTGCTGCTCTACAGCGGCCAGGACGTCATCACCGGCCGCTGGATGATCGAGCACGGCGAGGAAAACCCAGAGCTGACGCCCCAGGAGCGCGGGGAGCTGATCCGCCGCGACCTTGAGCGGCTTCGTCAGATGACCTTTTACGCCACCAGCCGCGATTGCCTGCGGCATTACATCCTGCGCTATTTTGGCGAGACGGACGCGCAGGAAGCCTGCGGCAACTGTTCGGTGTGCCAGGGCGAGCCCTTTGAGGTGGATACCGGGGCGGCGCGCACGCGGCTGAAACCCCTGCGCGCAACGGAAACGAGGCTCACCGCCTGGGAGCAGGCCATGCTTGGAAACCTCAAGACCCTGCGCTCCCTGCTGGCCGCGCGCAGCCACGCGCCCGCCTACACGGTGTTTTCGGACGCGACGCTGACGGACATGGTCAAAAAGCGCCCGGCTACCTTGGATGCGTTTCTGGAGGTGTCGGGGGTGGGGCAGGTCAAGCAGCGCAAGTACGGCCGCCTCTTTCTCTCGGTGATCCGCGACGGCAGGGAGCCCAACGAGGCGCTGGCGGCGGAGGGCGAGCCGCCCGGGCGGCGAAAGAAGCGGGGGAGGAAAAGCGATGGAATACAGGGCTGACGAGAGGGAGCTGGATGCCGGGACGTTTCTGGCGCTTGTCAACGCCGTCTGGCCGGGGACATACGACCCGAACAGGACGCGCGAGGCCCTGAAACGCACGATGAACCTCACGGCCTATGATGGCGGGCGGCTGGTGGGCTGCCTGAGGATGCTCACGGACGGATACTTTTTCGGGACCATCACGGAGTTGCTGGTGCTCCCGGAATATCAGGGACGGGGCATCGGAAGCGCGCTCGTGCGTCTGGCAAGGGAGCATGCCCCGACGCTTCTGTTTTTCGGCGCCAAGCCGGGAGCGGAGGCGTTCTATGAGAAAAACGGCTGCGAGCGAAGCCTTCAGTCCTATATGATCCCCAAAGCCAAAGCGGCAAAATAAACGCGCAGGGGCGAAGGAAATGCCTTCTCCCCTGCGCGTCTCCGATCACTTGATGAGATCGGTGCCCATGTAGGGCACAAGCGCCTCGGGGACGGTCACGGTGCCGTCCTCGTTCTGGTAGTTTTCCAAAATGGCGGCCACCGTGCGGCCCACGGCCACGCCGCTGCCGTTGAGTGTGTGGGCGAACTGGGGCTTGGCCTTGGGGTTGTCGCGGTAGCGGATGCCGGCGCGGCGGGCCTGGAAGTCCTCGCAGTTGGAGCAGCTGGAAATTTCCACATACCGGCCGTAGCTGGGCATCCAGACCTCCACGTCATAGGTCTTGGCGGCGCTGAAGCCCATGTCGCCGGTGCACAGCGTCACCACGCGGTAGGGCAGGCCCAGCAGCTGAAGCACCTTTTCGGCCTCGGCGGTCATGCTCTCCAGCTCGTCATAGCTCTGCTCGGGCTTGGCGATCTTGACCATCTCCACCTTGTTGAACTGGTGCTGGCGGATCAGGCCGCGCGTGTCGCGCCCGGCGCTGCCCGCCTCGGCGCGGAAGCACGTCGAATACGCGCAATGGCGGATGGGCAGCTGCGCACCGTCCAAAATCATCTCGCGGTACATGTTGGTCACGGGCACCTCCGCCGTGGGGATGAGGAAGGTGTCCTTGTCCACCTTGTAGGCGTCCTCCTCAAACTTGGGCAGCTGGCCGGTGCCGGTCATGGTGGCGCGGGTCACCATGTAGGGGGGATAGACCTCGTCGTAGCCGTTTTCCACGTGGGTGTTGAGGAAGAAGTTGATGATGGCGCGCTCCAGCCGCGCACCCAGCCCGCGGTAGAAGGTAAAGCGCGCGCCGGAGACCTTGGCGGCGGTGTCAAAGTCCAGGATGCCAAGGTCGGTGCCGATGTCCCAGTGCGCCTTGGGCGTCCAGCCGAATTCGCGCGGGGTGCCCCAGCGGCGCTTTTCGACGTTGTCGTGATCGTCCTTGCCAAGCGGCACGCTTTTGTGGGGGAAGTTGGGCACCGTCATGAGAAACGCATCCATCGCGGCGTCCAGCTCGGCGATGTCCGCGTCGAAGGCGGCGATCTCGTCACCCACCTTGCGCATCTCCTCCATGATGCCGGCGACCTCGGCCTCGGAGCCGCCCCGTTTCTTGATCTCGCCGATCTTCTTGCTCTCGGCGTTGCGAAGCGCCTTCTTTTCCTCCACCTGCGCCATCAGGCGGCGGCGCTTTTCGTCCTGGGCGAGAAACTCGTCGATGGAGATATCCTTGTTGCGCGCCTTGAGCGCGTCGCGCAGCTCCTGGGGATTCTGACGGATGCGTTTGATGTCCAACATGGATGGGTTGCCTCCTTAAAAATGTGGTGCCTTCGACAGAAAAACGCCCCTGACGGCTGCTTGATGCAGCCACAGGGACGGAGGGGAAGCGTTTCTCCGCGGTGCCACCCGGCTTAAGGCTTTCGCCTTCACTCTGTTGCGCTATATCGGGCGCGCCCGCGCGACTCCTCGCCGCATGGCTCGCATGACGGAACAGGCGGCCGCCGCCGCAGCCTCGCACCCTCCGGCTGCTCTCTTGAGGCGGCAAGGCGGCCAATAATCATGGTCCCTGCCATGGCGTGTATTATACGCGCATTTCCCTGCTTTGACAAGCCCCAAAATGCCTTATGAAATGCTGTGCTTGACGCGGTCGCGCTCCTCGGCGCGCTTGGCGTTGTTGAAGCGGTCCAGCGTGCCCACCAGATAGCCGGTGATGCGGCGGATGCGGTGGAAGGGGCGCTCGCCCAGGTCGTAGTTGAGTTCCACCTCGTCGCCGCATACGTTGATGTCGATGTGGCGGGGCTCGACGCCGTACTTCTTGGTGGCGCGGGCGATATAGGCGTCAATTTCGTTTTGCTCAAGCGTGCCATTGGTCACGGTAACGGAACAAGCCATGGTATACCTTCCTTTCAGAACCGGCAAGTAAACACCAGATGTTGTGCGAATCTATTGTACCACGTTTTTGGGAAAGTGAAGCATAAAAATTTTTGGAACCACAAAAAAATGCCGCCGTCTGTCCGCTTGTAAGCGGGCGCGGCTTGTGATATGCTGGCAGCGTACGTCCAACCCGGGAAGGAAGAGGCACAGATGAGGCAGACCTTTACCACCACCATGCCCGACCGCGCGGGCGCCTTTCTCAAGGCCAGCCGCAGCATTGCGGCCGTGGGCGCCAACATCACGCGCGTGAGCTACAACAAGGCCGTGGATATGCACATCCTCTTTATCGAGGTGGACGGGACGGAGGAACAGCTTTCGCGCGTGGAGCGCGAGCTGCGAAAGCTGGGCTACCTGCCCGACGGCGCGCGTCCGGCCACGGTGATGCTTTTGGAATTTGAGCTCCGGGATGAGCCGGGGGTGGTGCTGCCCGTGCTTGAGCTCATCAACCGCTTCCGCTTCAACATCTCCTACATCAGCTCGCAGGAAAACGGCGGGCCGTGCCAGCAGTTCCGCATGGGCCTTCTGGTGGAGGACGAGGCCGAGGTCAGCCGCTTTATGCGCGAGGCGTCGGCGCTGTGCCCGGTTCGCGTCATCCATTACGACAAGGCGGAAAAGAACCTGGACAACACCGCCTTCTATCTCAACTTCGCCGGCGAGATCGGCCGCAAGGCGGGTCTTCACGAGAGGGAGCGGCGCGCCCTGATGGTCAGCGCCAATCAGGTCATGCAGATGCTCGACAGCCGGGACGAGGCCCCTTACAAGACCTTCGAGTACATCGGCCGCTTCGCCGAACACCTCCATGCCTGCCGCGGCGCGGCCTACGAGGCCCGGCTGAGCGCCTGGGAGGGCGCCGCGGGCGCTCGCGTGCTGCTGGCCGAGCCGCCGGCCGGCTGCAACGTGACGGTGATTGAAAAGGATGGGGAGGCGCTGTTTGTGGACGGCGGCTTCGCGTGCCTGAGGCGGGAGACGCTGGCGGCGCTGTCCTCGCTGGCGCGGCATTTCGCCAGCCGTCAGCGAACCGCCATCATCACGCACGCGGACGTGGACCACTGCGGCCTGCTGGACCTCTATGACGATGTGTACATGAGCCTGAAGTGCCTGCAAAACTTTGAATGGGAGCGGGCGGGGGAAGACAACTGGCGCGAGCGAAACCCCCTTCATGCGCCCTATGTGCGCATCAGCAAGCTGCTCTCCGGCTACCGCCCGCCCGAGTCGGCGCGGCTGCATGCGGTGGGCGGATCGCTTGAGATGTGCGGGCAGCCCCTGGAAAAAATCGGGACGTTTGATTTTCATGGACTTTCTTTTGAAGCCTGGGAGGGCTTCGGCGGGCATGTGGCGGGGGAGACGATCTGGGTGGAACGCAGCGAGCGCATCGCGCTGACCGGGGACGTGTTTGTGAACCTCCGTGGCTTTACAAAGCCACAGGCCGCCTTCAACCGCCTCGCGCCTTTTCTGATGACCTCCGTAGACACCGACCCCCGTCGGGCCGCCGCCGAGCGCGAGGCGCTCAAGAGCGTGCTGGGGGCGGGGGAATGGCTTATGGTGGGGGCGCACGGCGCGCCGGCGGTGTGGCGGCTCTAAAAGAGGGAGAGCTGCTCCATGCGGGGCGGGCGCGGCCGGACCGGCTCGCGCGCGCCGGGCACCTCGTCAAGAAAGACGGAGGGCTCGCCGCCGCAGGTGAGGATCAGCTCCTCCCTTGCGCGCGTCACGCCCACGAAAAACAGCCTTCGTTCCTCCTGCGGGTCCGTGGGAAGGCCCTCTCGCTCCAAAGGCAGGCCGCCCCTGCTCACCCCGGCGAGGAATACAACGGGAAACTCCAGCCCCTTGGCCGCGTGTAGCGTCATCAGGCGCACCGCGCCGGACTGGTAGCCTGCCCCCGATGCGCGGCGGATGTCTCCCTCCTCGCCCAGACGCAGGGAATCAAGAAAATCCTCCATGGAAGCGTGGAATACGGCGGCGCTGAGCAGGTGCTCCACGGGCCGGGATTTCAGGCCCGTCCGGGTGGCCAGCATGTCCAGCAGCTTTCGGGGCCTGTCCTTTTTGATCTGGGGCGCGAGCGCCTCTACCGCATCCAGCCAGGGGATGAGCGGTGCAAAGGGAGAGAGCTCTTCATGCAGGTTTTTCCCGGCCAGCGCTACCGCCGCGCGCTGGCACAGCGGGTCCGGCACGCGCCACAGGCCCTTGAGGCAGGCAGTGAGCGAAGGGGTGTCGCCGGGGTCCAGAAGCGATGCAAAAAAGCCCAGAAGCCCCTGTACGGCGGCGTCCTCCATGAAGGCGCCGCGGCCCGAAATCACGCAGGGGATGCTGTCATGGATGAGGCAGGTTTCGATCTGCTCCAGCTGACGCCGGGTGCGGCAGAGCACCGCGATATCCGAAAACGGACGGACGCTGGCGCGGTCGCGGCCCATGCGCTGGGCGTCGAGCATGTCCACGCCGCCGGCCATGCGGGCGATTTCCCTGGCGATCCAGATCCCCTCGGAAAAAGGGTCCGGGGCCTGCGTCACGCGCACGGCCACGCCGTCCGGGCGGGTGGGCTCAAGCACGCGCGGGGCGCCTGGATTGGGAGAGATGGCGCGCAGGGCCGCCTCCAGCACCTGGGGCGTGGAGCGGTAGTTGCGTTTGAGCGTCACCACCTCGGCCTGCGGGCGCGCGGCCAGCAGGCGGTCGAAGCACGTCGCGTCCGCGCCGCGGAAGCCGTAGATGGCCTGATCCGGGTCGCCGATGACAAACAGTCCCTTGCCCTGCGCGCTCCAGCGCTCAATCAGGGCATGCTGGACAGGGTTGATGTCCTGAAACTCATCCACCAGCAGATAACGGAAACCGCGCCGTGCCGATATGTCGGCGTCCAGCGCGTCCAGGAGCAGGTCGTCCAGGTCGCGCAGGCCCAGCGCGCGGAGGCGCTCGTCATAGGCCTGCGCCGCCCAACCGGGCAGGCCGGAAACGGCGGGCGTGCGCATGCGCAGGCCGCTTTTGAACAGGGACACAAGCCGCAGGGCCTCGGCGGGGGAAAGCCGCTCGCCGTGCTCCTCAAGCAGCGCGGCCATCGTCTCCAGCGCCTGGGCGCGCGAGATCAGAGGCCGGGGGGCCACCAGCGTCTGGCACACCGCATGGAAGGTGCCCACCGTCAGCCCGCGCACGCCCTTTTTGCCAAGCCGTAGCGTCAGACGCTCCAACATCTCGGCGGCGGCCTGACGGGTGAAGGTGACGGCCGTGATCTCCGCAGGGGAGACGCCCTCGGACTCGATCAACCAGGCGATGCGGGAAACCAGCGTGCGCGTCTTGCCCGTGCCGGGCCCCGCGATCACGGCGGTGCAGGCGGCCCGGGAATGGACGGCCCGGTCCTGCTCGGGGTTGGGCGCGTCAGCCATCGGAGGCGGCGAGGCCGGCGCGGGACCGGGAGAAAGGGTTTCCCGCCTTCGGGCGGGAGGCGCGCTGCTCAGCCCCGCCAGTCCCAAAAGCGAGGTCTGCCCCGAGAGCATCTCCAGCTCGCCCGGCTCAAAGAGGGAGATCACGCCGTATTCGCCGTCATATCCCGCCTTTCGGATGACGCGCCCGGCGCGCATGCGGCGGATGCCCTCGGCTGCGGCAAATCCCGCCTCGCGCTCGATGACCGTTGGGTCCAGCTCGCGCAGGATGCGCATCTCCGGCCCAAGGCGGGAAAGCAGGGACAGATACGCCTCCTGCGCCTTTTTGGAGGCGGGGGACACCCCCATGCACCCGGCCAGCACCTCGGGGAGCGGGATCAGGCTTTCAAACGGCTTTGGAAGCGGGATGGGCTCCGGGCGGTCCGCAAGCTGCTCCACCCGGTGCAGCACACCCACCGTCAGGCTTCGTCCGCATACAGGGCAGCGCCCGCCCAGCGCCGCGGTCTGCGCCGGCTCCAGGCAGCACTGGCAGCGGCGGTGGCCGTCCAGATGATACTTGCCTTCCTCGGGATAGAATTCGACCGTGCCGTGCAGCCCCTCCCCGGTCTCCAGCGCGTGCCGCAGCGCGGGATAGGACAGGTCGCAGTCCAGCACGTTGGCCTCGCGGCCCAGCTTGGCGGGAGAATGGGCGTCCGAGTTGGACACCAGGGTGTAGCGGTCCAGCATGGAAAGCCGGCGGTTCATGGGCGGGTCGGAGGACAGGCCCGTCTCCAGCGCGTGGATGTGGCCCGAAAGGTCGCCGTAACATTCCTCCAGCGTTGAAAAATCCGAAAATGCGCCAAAAAGCGAAAAATGCGGCGTCCAGATATGCGCGGGGATATAGATGGCCTCCGGGCAGCTCTCCAGGGTGATCTCCAGCAGGTCCCGGCTGTCCAGACCCAAAATGGGACGGCCGTCGCTATGGATGTTGCCGATCGCCTCCAGCCGCTGGGACAGCGCCTCCGCCGCCTCCAGCGAGGGCAGGAGGATCACGTGATGCACCTTGCGAGTCTTGTCGCCGCGCTTGTAGATGGTGCTGATTTCGCCTGAGATGACAAAGCGCGGCTCCCCCTCGTTCGCGGGGCCGCCGGGGAGGCGAAGCTCAGGCCGGAGGCGGTAGACGCCCTCTCCGGCGATCTCCAGCGCCTGGGCCAGCTCCTCCCGCCACGCGGGATGGGTGAAGTCGCCCGTCCCAACCAGATCAATCCCCTTGCGCCGGGCCCACAGATCCAGGTGGGGCGCGTCGCAGTCGTGGCTGGTGGCGCGGGAATATTTTGAATGGATGTGCAGATCGGCGATGTACATACAAACCCCCGTGCGGCTGTGATGTCTGTTTCTTCCGCCCTGATTATAGCGCGGCGGAGGAGGCTTGGCAACTGCGTTTGCTTTTTGCGCCCATCTATGGTTTAATAGGCACAGATGACACGGAGGGGAGCGGTGTGCTTTGCGGCGCGTTCAGCAGTCCATCGGCGCATACCGGGATCAGATCAAGGGCGTGGCGATTCTGTGGGTGGTCTTTTTTCATGCGCAGCTCGGCCTTGACGGGCTTCTCTACGAGGTGCAGAAAATCGGCTACGGCGGGGTGGACCTGTTTTTCTTCCTCTCCGGCTTCGGACTGTGGTATTCCCTCAGCCGGGACGGGGACGCGGGGCGCTATCTCCTTCGCCGCGCGCGCAGGCTCCTCCCGGCCTACCTTCCCTTCTGCGTCCTGTGGCTGTGCGTGATGCTCCCGCTCTATGGGCTGGGGACGGTTCAGTCCGTGCGCGTGGCTGCCGGAAACCTGCTGATGATCGGCTTTTTCGCCGGCACCCCCGCCATGATTAACTGGTATGTGAGCGCTTTGGTTGCGTCTTTGCTGGCAGCGCCCCTGATCTACAGCCTGATGATGCGGGGGAGCCGGCCGCGCCTGCGCGCCCTGCTCATCGCGGCGGTGTGCTTTCTGGGCGGGCTGTGTTTTATCGGGACAGAGGCCTATATGGCGGTTTCCCGTTTCCCCGTCTTTGTGCTGGGCATGGCGGCTGCCGTTCCCGCGCGCAGGGACGGCGGAGGGCAAACGGCGCTGGCGGGCGCTATCGCAGCCCTTGCGGGCCTATGCGTGCTGTTCGTGTGCTTTTCTCGCTTCCCTGAGATGCTCAATACCTATGGTATGTACTGGCATCCCTTCATCCTGATCGCTCCGGCCATGTGCGCGGGGCTGGGCTGGCTGTTTGCAAAGTCCGGGCGCAAGCTGCCCCCCCTGCGCGCGCTGGGCCGGGCCTCCTTTGAGATTTTCCTGTTCAACGCCTGGGTAGAGGTGTTGGGCAAGCGGTTTGGCCTGGCGGACGGGCCGCTGTCATGGCTTCTGTGGAGCGTGGGAAGCGTGCTTGCGGGACTTGGATATCACTTTGTGGTGGAACGGTGCATGCAAAGGGCGGGAAAGGGCGACATGCGGGCCGTATGAGTCCGCTGCCGACGCCGGACGGCATGCCTGAGGGCGGCAGGTGGAGAAAAGGGGAACAAGGTCCTAAAACGGAAAATGTAGGTTTGTCAAACATATTGGACAAGGAAGGAAGAGAGGACGTCTCTGGGAGCGACCCAATGAAGTGGACGCATGGGGCGCGAGTTGCTTAGGCGTTGGTGGGAAGCTTCCTGCCCACCAAAGTCGGCGAGGGAATAGAAACGGTGTGTGTCGTAAAAGCGCTTTTGGTCCTCACGATGGCTGCGTTCCACCTTTCCATTGTGGCGGGGCGTATAGGGGCGGATGAGCTTGTGGCGAATTCCCAGTTGTCTGGCCGTTGCCTCAAAGAGGGTTTCCAGGTCGCGCCGGCTGCTGGAAAAGCGATTGGTGAATTCAAATCCGTTATCGGTCTGGATACACTCCACGGCAATGCCTTTGCGAGCAAAATGCTTGACGACTTTGTTTAGAAAGTCCGCGGAGGAAAAGGCGCTCTGTTCCTCGTAAGCGCCCAGGACGCGATAGCGGGAATACTCGTCAATGGCGGTGTACTGGTATAGTTTTAGCTCTGGATCAGCGATGCAGCGTCGAGGTACGACCTTCACGTCGATCTGAACACGCTGGCCGGGATATTGCA
>CAUDEL010000048.1:0-24216 GCA_958448555.1 uncultured Eubacteriales bacterium
TCCACCGCACATGTCGCTGGATTCGGATTTCATTCGGAGGGCTGCGGCCCTCCGAACCTCCCGAAAGGGTTTTTGACAGTCTGGCGGGAGGGGGAGACCCCTCCCGTTTTTTCGGTTGCCTTCCCGGCGGAGCTGTGCTACACTGAGCGCAACGCTATCCGGCAGGGAGGCTTTTTTTGTGGAACGGGACCTGACCCGCGGCGACATCCGCAAGGGCATCCTTCTTTTCAGCGCTCCACTGATCGCGGGGAACCTGCTTCAGCAGCTTTACAACATCGTGGATACCTGGGTGGTGGGCCGCTTTTTGGGCAGCGTGGCCCTGGGGGCGGTGGGGAGCGCCTTTTCGCTCATGACGCTCATCACCAGCCTCCTCACGGGCCTTTGCATGGGCGCGGGGGTGGTGATGAGCCGCCTCTACGGCCAGGGGGACCGCGAGGGCTACCGGCGTGCCATGGGCAACGCCTTTGCGGGAATCGCGCTGGCGGCGCTGGCGCTGGAGGCGGCGGCGTTCGGGCTGCTGGAAAGCGTGCTGGGCTGGATGCGCGTGCCTGCCGAGGCGGTGGGGGACCTGCGCGGGTATCTGAGCGTCGTGTTCTGGGGTATCGCCTTTACGTTCCTCTACAACTTCTTCGCCACCGCCCTGCGAAGCGTGGGCAATTCCGCGGCCGCGCTGTGGTTCCTTTTGTGCGCCACGCTGATGAACATCGCCCTGGACCTGTGGTTTGTCACTGGCCTTGGCTGGGGCGTGGAGGGCGCGGCGCTTGCTACGGTGATCGCGCAGGCTGCGAGCGCCGTTGGTATCGCCGTCTACTGCCTGTGCCGCATGGGCAGCCTGCGGCCCGGGCTGAGGCACCTGAGACCCGACAGAAGGCTGCTTGGGCGCATCGCGGCGGTGTCATCGCTCACGGGCGCGCAGCAGTCCATCATGAACTTCGGCATCCTCATGATCCAAAGCCTGGTCAACAGCTTCGGCGTGGAGGTCATGGCCGCCTTTGCCGCGGGCGTCAAGATCGACGCCTTCGCCTACGCACCCGCGCAGGACTTCGCCAACGGCTTTGCTACCTTTGTGGCGCAGAACGCGGGAGCGGGCCGGGCCGACCGGGTGCGGCGGGGCCTGAGGGACGCGGCGGCGATGTCGCTGGGCTTTTGCGCCGTGGTGTCGGCGCTGGTGGGCATCCTTGCCGTCCCGCTGCTTGGCATCTTCATCGACCCGTCGCAAAGCGCAGTCATGGCGGCGGGCGTGCGGTATCTGCGCACGGAGGGCCTGTGCTATGTGGGAATCGGCCTGCTGTTTTTGCTCTATGCGACCTACCGCGGGCTGGAACATGCGGGCATGAGCGTGGTGCTGACGGTGATCTCCCTGGGGCTGCGCGTCGCGCTGGCCTACGCGCTCTCCCCGGTGTGGGGGCTGGATGCCGTGTGGTGGGCCATTCCCATCGGCTGGGCCGTTGCGGACGCGGTGGGGCTGTGGGGCCTGAGGCGCGCCCTGGGCGCTAAGGAGGCGCTAAAAACGCCGGGGCAATGGGGATAAGCGACAGGAGCATTTCTTTTTCGCACGCGATATGATATAATAATAGCCTGCGAATGTAAGCGCCGTTGCTTGCACGGGTTGGAAAGTACGGAGGATGGAGTATGCGAATCCTTGTGGTTGGGGATGGCAAGGTCGGCCATACGCTGGCGGAACACCTTGCGCGGGAAGGACACGATGTGGTGATTGTGGACCGCAGCGAGGAGGTGCTCCAGCGCAGCGAGGACACCCTGGACGTGCTGTGCGTGCGGGGCAACGGGGCCAATGCGGCCACGCTGGTGGACGCGGGCGCGGACAAGGCGGACATCATCATCGCCGCCACGGCCAGCGATGAGACCAATATGCTGTGCTGCCTGGTGGCCAAGAAGCTGGGAACGAAATATTCCATCGCCCGCATCCGCGACCCGGAATACAACCAGAGCCTGACGCTTTTGCAGCGGGAGATGGGCATCGACATGCCCGTCAACCCCGAGCGCGCCACCGCGCTGGAAATCAGCCGCCTGCTGCGCTTTCCCTTTGCCAGCAACATCGAGTCCTTCGCCAAGGGGCGGGTGGAGATGGTGGAGTTCCGCGCGCAGGAGCATGATGTGGTGGTTGGGCATGCCCTCAAGGACCTGCCCCGGAAATTCAGCGGCCTGCCCCAGGTGCTTTACGCCGCGGTGGAGCGCGACGGGAACGTGGTGATTCCCAACGGCGATTTCATCATCCGCTCCGGCGACCGCGTGCATGTGGCCGCCGACATGCTGACCATCACCTCGTATTTCCGCTTTCTGGGCAAGAATTCCCTGCGCGTCAAAAACGTGATGCTGCTGGGCGGCGGGCGCATCAGCTACTACCTGGCGAAGATGATCGTGCCCATGGGCATCCATGTCTCCATGATCGAGATCAACGAAAAGAAGGCCAACGGGCTGAGCGAGGCGCTGCCGGAGGTCAACGTCATCTATGGCGACGGCACCGACCAGGACCTGCTGGAGCAGGAGGGCCTCAGGCAGATGGACGCCTTTGTGGCCCTGTGCGACCGGGACGAGGAAAACCTCATGACCGGCCTGTTTGCCGTCAGGCAGGGCGTGCCCAAGGTCATCGTCAAGAACAACCGCGTGGCCTACGCCGACATCATCAGCGCCATGGGCCTGGACAGCATCGTCAGCCCCAAGGCCATCACCTGCGCCAACATCCTGCGCTACGTGCGCGGCAGGGGCAACGCCTTCGGCACGAAGCTGGAGCGGCTCTACCGGCTCGTCAACGGCAAGGCGGAGGCGCTGGAGTTTATTCCCAAGGCCTCCGACCCCTATATCGGCATCCCCCTGCGCAGCCTCAACATCCGCCCCGGCACGCTGGTGGCGGTCATCGTGCGCGAGGGGAAGGTCATCGTCCCCTTTGGCAACGACCATATCGAGGCCGGCGACCGCGTGGTGATTATCGCCTGCGAAAGCGGCATCAGCGATTTGAACGAGGTCATCCACAAATGAACAAGCGACTGGTCCTGCGCCTTCTGGGCGCAATTTTGCTGATCGAGGCGCTGGCGATGGCGCCCGCGCTGGCGATCGCCCTGCTCTACGGCGACGGCGACGCGCTCTCCCTGGCCGCGACGGGGGCGATTCTCGTCACGCTGGGCTTTCCGGCCTGGCGCTTCGCGCGGCCGCGGGAGCAAAACCTGCGCGCGAGAGAGGGGTTTTTGGTGGTGGCGCTCTCCTGGGTGCTGCTCAGCGCCTTCGGCGCGCTGCCCTTCGTCTTTTCGGGGATGATCCCGAACTATGTGGACGCCTTTTTTGAGGCGGTCTCCGGCTTTACCACCACGGGCGCGACCGTGCTGGGCGACTTTGACGGCCTGCCCCGGGGCGTCATGTTCTGGCGCAGCTTCACGCACTGGATCGGCGGCATGGGCGTGCTGGTGCTCACCCTGGCGCTCCTGCCGCAGATGACGGGGCGCTCCTCCCATCTGGTGCGCGCCGAGAGCCCCGGCCCCAGCCTGAGCAAGATCGTGCCCAAGATGGGCGATACAGCCAAAATCCTCTATCTGATCTATGGCGCGCTGACGCTGATTGAGCTGGCGGCGCTGATTATCGCGGGCATGTCGCCCTACGATGCCGCCATCCACGCCATGGGCACGGCGGGAACGGGCGGCTTCAGCAACTACGTCAGCAGCATTGGCGCCTTCGACAGCGCGGTGATCGACGCGATCATCACCTTTTTCATGGTGCTGTTCGGCATCAACTTCGCGCTGTTTTACCGCGTGCTGGTGGGCGGCTGGCGAGATGCGCTCAAAAGCGAGGAGCTGCACTGGTATCTGGGCTTCTTTGCCGCCTCGACGCTCTTTGTCTCCGCCATGATTCTCCCGCGCTACGGCGACTTCCTCACCGCCCTGCGCTACGGCAGCTTCCAGGTGGCCACCGTCATGTCCACCACCGGCTACGCCACCGCCGACTTCAACCTCTGGCCGCAGGCCGTCAAGGCGCTGATTATCGTGCTGATGTTCATCGGCTCCTGCGCCGGCTCCACGGCGGGCGGCATCAAGGTGGTCCGCGTGGGCATCCTCTTTAAGCTCGCCCACCGCGAGGTGCGCCGCACCTTCCAGCCCCGCAAGGTACAGGTGGTCCGCTTTGAGGGCAAGGGCGTGGAGGAGAATCGGCTGGCTCAGGTTTCGGTTTTCTTTTTCGTCTATGTCATACTGGTGTTGCTGGGAATGTTCCTGATATCCCTGGAGGGCCGCTACGACGTGGAGACGAACTTCACCGCCGCCCTCACCTGCATCAGCAACGTCGGCCCCGGCCTGGGGCATGTGGGCCCGGTGGAGACCTTCGCGGGCTTCGGGCCCTTTGCCAAGATGGTGCTGAGCCTGCTGATGCTGGCAGGCCGACTGGAGCTGTTCCCGATTCTGGTTTTGTTTCATCCCTCCGTGTGGCGCAAGGGCTGAGGCCCTGCGCAGGCGGCCCGCCCCCTCCGGCCCGGGGGGGCGGGCCGCCTCCTTTTTTGTCACATCTTTGTAAAAAATACGTCCCGGCAAAGAACTTTATTTTCCAATAGTCTATACTTTCCTTGGGTTTTCATGTACAATAAGCTAGGGTAAATTCGTAACATTTCTACGCCATGCGGAAAGGGGAGGATCAGGCTGAAAAGGATCATCTGCCTTTTGATCGTGCTTTTGCTGATGTGCCCGGCCCTGGCGCTCGCGGACGACTCGGGCGTGCTGGCCGAAGGGGAACTCAATGACTGGATCGTCGGCGTGCTGCGCAAGAGCGCGGCCAGGGAACCGCTCAACGCGCCCGTGGGGGAGGAGTCCCGCACGGAGGACGGCTATGCCTTTATCTACGATTTTGCCACGCTGTACTATGACAAGCCCGTGCTGGACGAAACCAGCGTGCTCCTGGCCGTCTCCCTGACCAACGAGATCTATCCCGGGCCGCGGAACATCTACCTGGGCGATGCGGAAACGGTGCTGACGGGGACCTATGGCTGGCAGAACCCCGCTTTGGCGGGCGACGGCGTCTTTGCCGCCTTCTACTGCCTGGACGGCCTGCCGCAGTCCGCCTACTGGTGCTGGGCGCAGCACGACGGGAAAGGGTCGCTGACCAGCGTGCAGTGCGCCATCCACGTCATGGCGGGCGAGGATCGCTATACCGACGCGGGCGTGATCTACTCGCTGGACGGCGGGGTGGTGACCGCCATCCACGTCTATGGCCTGAGCAGCTTTATCACGGGCAGCGAGGTTGGGAGCAACCTGGAGGCGGTGCGGAGCGTGGAGGACGCCGCGCAGGGCGTGTCGGTGACGGTGGAGGCCGCATCCGTGCCCCTCAGTGGCGCCGCGCCCTTTGGGGCCGGGGACCTGCGCTTTTCCGGCCTGGACTATGCGGCGCTGACCCTGGAGGGCGCCCGGGAGGCGCTGGGCGCGCCCGTCGCGGAGAGCGCCGCGCAGGACGAGTCCGGGGCGACCTATGTGAGCCTTCGATGGGAGGGCGCGGAGCTGATTTGGCTTGAGGAGGAAGGCGGCGGCCGCGCGCAGTCGCTGCGCGTGACCGGGACGCAGACCGCTGGCCCGCGGGGATTGAAGGCGGGCATGGGCTTTGAGGAGGCGTCGGCGCTGTTTTTGAGCGAGGGCGGGCCTGGCGTGCTCTACGGCGCGCAGGGCGATGCGCAGTACGCAGAGGCGCGCAGCGAAGGGACGCAGACGATTGTCAGCTACTATACCTCCGCCGGGGAGAGCGGCGGAAGCTATGTCCTGCAGCTTGTGTTTGAGAACGGGGCGCTGAAGGAGTGGGTGCTCTCCACCTCCGAAAGGCGCCTGACCCTGTGACCCCGATGCTGGGAGGTATGAGCATGAAGATTGATCTCACCTGTCCTGTCGAGCTGTGGCAGTATGCCATGCCCACCGAGGACGACGCCGACTGCACCTTTGTCATGAACAACCTCAGCGACAAGGTGGTCGTCTCCGTCCAGGTGACCCTCAAATGCTTTGACAAGGAGGACATGCTCCTCTTTTCGCAGACGGAGCGCATCCAGGGCCTCAAGGCCGGGGTGGGGGAGCGGTTCAGCATCATGCTCCTGCCGTCCCAGTGGCGCGACGTGGAGGGCGTCGATCTGGTGATCGAGAAGGTCTGGTTCGATGATTCCACCATCTGGCGCAGGGGCAACGCGCCCTTGACATACTATGATTCCAACGCCCTGCCGGCGGGGCGGGCGCTGGATGAGCTGCGCTTTGTGGCCGGCAAGGACGCGGTGGGCTATCCCGCAAGACAGGATCAGGTGTGGCTGTGCGTGTGCGGAAGGGCCAATCCGCTGGAGAGCGAGCGGTGCTGCCGCTGCGAGCGCAGGCGGGACGCGGTGTTCGCCAGCTTCAACCAGGAAAACGTCGCGCACGTCATCGCCGCGCATGAGCAAAAGCTCGCCGAGGCGGCCCGCAAGGCGCGCGAGGAAAACAACCTCCTGACCGAGAAGCGCGAGGTGGAGCGCGCCACCCGGCGGCGCCGCCGCCGCAGGACGGCGTGGATCGCGGGGCTCTCGGCCGGCGTGCTCGCCCTGGCCGCGGCCTGCGTGCTGTGGGTCGTGCCCGCGGTGCGCTATCAGTCGGCCCTGGGGCTGATGAACGACGGCAAATACGAGGAGGCTCGCGCCGCCTTCAGCGCCATGGGCGACTACCGCGACGCGCAGGCGCAGCTCGCCGTGTGCGACTATGAGGAGGCCCTCTCGCTGATGGAGGAAGGTGGCGTGGAGGCGCTCAGGCAGGCCGAGGCGGACCTTGCGGCCATGGAGGGCTATGGCGACAGCGCGGACAGGCTCAAGGAGGTCACCTATGCGCTGGGCGAGGCATATCTGGCGGAGGGCAGCTATGAATTGGCCGCGGACCGCTTCCAGTCTTTGGATGGTTACCGGGACAGCGCCGAGCGTGTCCGGGAGGCCACCTACCTCCAGGCGCAGGCGCTCTATGACAGCGGCAACTACACCGTGGCGCGCGTTTTGTTCCAGGGGCTGGCGGACTACAGCGATTCGGCCGACAGGGCGCAGGCGTGCATCTATCAGGAGGGCAGGGCGCTTTATGAGGCGGGCGATTATGCAGGAGCCGTGAATCTGCTCAGCCCTCTGGGTGAGTACGAGGACGCGGCGGAGCTGGTCGCCCAGGGCAATTATGCGATGGCCGAGGAGAAGCTCTCCGCGGGGCAGGACGAGGAGGCCGGGCGGCTGTTCCTCGCTGCGGGCGACTACAGCGACGCTGCCGCGCGCGCCAATGACTGCCTCTATCAGGCGGCGCTGGCCGCCAAGGAGGCGGGTGACTACGACAAGGCCACGGAGCTCTTTACACTCATCCTGGGCTACCTGGACAGCGAGGGACAGATCGAGGACTGCCTCTACCGGCAGGCGCTGAGCCTGCGGGACGCCGGCGACTATGCCGGGGCGCTGGCGCTGATCGGCCTCAACGGCGTGCCGCAGGGCGAGGATGCCCGCGAGCTCTATTACGAGTGCAACTATGAGCTGGCCATGGCGGCCGTGGAGGCGGAGGATCTGGAGCGCGCCCAGGCGCTTTTGGAAAACGTGGACAACTACAAGGACAGCGAGCGTCAGCTCAACAGCGTGCGCTATGAGCTGGCCGAGACGGCGCTGGAGGCGCAGAACTACGCCGACGCCCGCATCCTCTATAACGCTTTGGGTTCCTACAAGGACAGCGCCACCAAGCGCAAGCGGTGCGACTATGCCATCGCCTCCGCGGCGCTCACCGCGGGCGATTATGCCACGGCCGTCTCGGGCTTTGAGGCCCTGGGCTCCTACAAGGACAGCGCTACCATGTACGAGGAGGCCGTCTACCAGCAGGCGCTGGCGCTCAAGGCCGCGGGCGACACCGAGGGCGCGGTGGCGGCGCTGGCGGCGATTCCCGATAGCGATCGGGCGCAGGACGAGCTGGCCGCCATCAGCCTTGAGCGCGGCGCCGCCCTGGAGGCGGCGGGCGACTACGAGGCGGCGGCGGAGGTCTACGCCGCCATCGAAGACAGCGAGGAGGCGCAGGAGCGCTACAACGCCTGCATGTACGCCCTGGCCGAGGGCCTGCGAGACGCGGGCGAGCTGACCGCGGCGGGCGCTGCCTTCGAGGCGCTGGGCGACTATCAGGACGCCGCCGAGCAGAGCGCGGCGTGCTATGAGAGCTATTTTGGCGTCATGGCCCAGACGGCGCGCGACGCCATGGACCAGCAGGATTACCCGGCGGTGATCGCCGCGCTGGAGCCGTTTTCTCTGGAGGGCCTGGCAGGGACGTACGCGGACCTGCCGGAGATCTACAACGAGGCGTGCTACCAGTACGCCGAGCAGCTCTATCGCGAGGGCAAGTCCTATGAGGCCCTGCCCTACTACCAGCGCGTGGGCGACTACCGCGACACGGCCTCCAGCAAGCTGGAACGCCGTCCCTACCTGATCCTGGGACAGTGGTCCTCCACCACGGGAAAGACCGCGACCTTCCTGGCGGACGGCACATGCGACCTCATGGGCGAAAAGCTGTATTATCTGGTGAGCAACTTCAGCCTCTATACCGGGCAGAGCGAGGAGGAGATGACCATCACCCACAAGCTCAGCAGCATTGACAAGACCTCCATGAGCCTGCGCGATATCCGCGACGGTCAGGACGTGGTCTACAAGTTCACCCGCGTAGGCGAGTGGACGTTGCCGGAGCCGGCCTCCGGCGAGGAGGCCGCGGATGACGGCGAGGCGTGAGAAGGCGCGGCCCCGGCTGGAGGTCGGGGTGCTCTACGGCTTTCGGGCGCTGATGGTGCTGGCGGTGGTCCATTACCATATCTGGCAGCAGAGCTGGCTTTTGCAGCGGGTGACGCTGTTTGGGGCGACGCTGGACCTGGACTTCTTTGTCCGATCCTCCTATCTGTTTGTGGACGGGATGATCCTGCTCAGCGGCTTTTTGCTCTATCTGCCCTATGCGCGTCAGACGCAGGAGGGGACCCCGGTCCCGCCGGTGGGGCGGTTTTACCTCAACCGCCTGCTGCGCATCGTGCCGTCCTATCTGGCGGCGGTGCTGCTGGCGCTGTGGCTGTTCGCACTGCCGCAGGGATCGTATTTCAACCCCGGCGAGATGGCGCACGATGTTGCCGCGCATCTGACCTTCACGTTCATGTTCTGGCCCCAGACGTATCTCTACACCCCGCTCAACGGCGCGCTGTGGACGCTGGCGGTGGAGATGCAGTTTTACCTCATCTTTCCTTTCCTGGCCCGGGCGGCGCAGAAAAAGCCCGCGCTCACGCTGGGCGCAATGGCGCTGGTGGGCTGGGCCTGGCGGCTGTGCGTGGCGCGCTTTGCCCAGGACACGGGGATGCTCATCAATCAGATGCCCGCCTATCTGGATGTCTACGCTCTGGGCATGCTGGGCGCGATGGCATATCTGCGCCTGCGAAGGCGCTGGGCGCGTTTGACGGCCGCGCGGCGGCGGCTGGCGGGATGGGCGTGCGCGGCGGTGTTCGTGGGCTGTCTGGCGGCCGTGACCGCCATCCTCAGGGCGCAGTCGGCGGCCGGCGCGGGCGGGCAGCATGCGCTTCATCTCTCCCAGATGGAGATGCGCCTGCCGATGACGCTGGCGCTGATGGGAGGGATGCTTTCGGCGGCCTACATGCCACGGCTGCTCCAAAAACTTCTGGACAACCGGCTGATGCGCTTTCTCTCCGCCATTTCGATGAACCTCTATATCTGGCATCAGCTTCTGGCCGTGCAGATGCGTCTGGCCTGGTTTCCGGACGCCGATACCCTGCACGCGGACACCCCGCGCCAGCAGGCGTATACGGTTTTGTGCTACTGCGTGAGCATTGTGGTTGCGATGATCGCTACCTATGGGCTTGAGCAGCCCGTGACGCGGGCGGCGAACGGTTGGATCAAACGATTGGGAAGGAAGCGGTATTCATGAAGGACCCCAGGCTGGAAACCCTCGCCCGTCAGCTCATCCGCTATTCATGCGGACTGAAGGCCGGAGAGCGCGTGCTCATCGAGAACTTCGGTGTGGAGGCGGAGATGCTGACCGCGCTGATCCGGGAGGTGTACGCGGCGGGCGCGGAACCCATCGCCGTTTTGCGGGACGCGGCGGTGCAGCGGGCGCTGATGATGGGCGCGACGGCGCAGAAATGGGACGAGGAGGCGCGCGTGGACGCCGAGCGCATGCGCGCGGTGGACGCCTATATCGGCATCCGCGCGGGCGAAAACGCCTACGAGCAGTCCGACGTGCCGCCCGAGAAGCAGCGCCTGTACATGCAGCATTACAGCCAGCCCGTGCACAGCCTCATCCGCGTGCCCCACACCCGCTGGGTGGTGCTGCGCTATCCCACCCCGGCCATGGCCCAGCAGGCGGGAATGAGCACCGAGGCGTTTGAGGACTTTTATTTCGACGTCTGCACGCTGGACTACGAGAAGATGAGCCGCGCCATGGACGCGCTGGTCGCCCGGCTGGAGCGCGCAAACGATGTGCGCATCGTGGGTCCCGGGACGGATCTTTGCTTTTCCATCGCCGGCATGCCCGCCATCAAGTGCGACGGCAGGCTCAACGTCCCCGACGGCGAGGTCTACACCGCCCCCGTGCGCGAGAGCGTCAACGGCGTTTTGCAGTACAACACGCCCAGCCTCTATCAGGGCACCGTCTTTGAGCGCACCTGCCTGACCTTCCGCGACGGCAGGATCGTGGAGGCCACCAGCAGCGATACCGCCCGCAGCAACCAGATCTTCGACACCGACGAGGGCGCGCGCTACGTCGGCGAGTTCGCCATCGGCGTCAACCCCTACATCACCCGCGCCGTCAAGGACACCCTCTTTGACGAGAAGATCGCCGGGAGCTTCCACTTCACCCCCGGCAACTGTTACGACGAGTGCCCCAACGGCAACAAGAGCGCCATCCACTGGGATCTGGTCTGCATCCAGACCCCGGAATACGGCGGCGGCGAGATGTACTTTGACGGCGAGCTGATCCGAAAGGACGGCCGCTTCGTCCCGGACGACCTCCTGCCCCTGAACCCCGAGAACCTGAAATAGCGGTTTTCGCGCAAGCGGCGGCCCGGCCCTGGAGTTTCCAGGGCCGGGCCGCCGCTTTGTCTATTTGAGAAGGTTACGCATCAGGACGGTATAGATGTCCTTGACGTGGTTGCGCATGGCCCGGCGGGCCTTTTTCTGGTCGTGCTCTCGGATGGCCTCCAGAATTTGCTGATGGAAATCCAGCGAGTTGGAGATGGTGGTCTTGGGATCGAGGCTGTAGCCCGAATAGGAGCTGCGCTCCAGCTCGTTGCTGACGGCGACGAGCGTGTTTTTCAAAAGGGAATTGTTGGATGCCGTGGCGATGGTGAAGTGAAAGCTGATGTCCAGCTGCGACAGGCGGGAGACGTCGGAGCCGTTGTTGCTGCGCATTTCATCCAGGATGTTGGAAAGCTCCAGGATCATCATCTCGTCGGCGTATTTGGCGGCGAGATAGGCGGTCTGCGTTTCCAGCATGATGCGGTATTCCATGATTTCGTCCAGGTCCGCGTGGCGAAGCAGGTAGCGCAGCGGAATGGAGGCGACGATCTGCCGCATGGGATTGACGGTCGTGCCGGACTTGGTGCGGCGGATAAAGCCCATCGCGGCCAGGGCCGTATAGGCCTCGCGCAGGGAGGAGCGGCTGACGCCGAGCTGGGCGCACATGTCGTTTTCGTTTGGAAAGGTGTAGTTGGGCCGGAGGGTTTCGTTCATAATCATCTCGATCAGGTTATCCAGCAAAGTGCTGGTGATGGTTTTTTTGGAGACCGTGCCCAACTGCTTGTAAAGCTCCGTCGTCATCTGCTCGTTTAAGCGGCTCGTAACATCGTTGACGTCCATCCCGGTCCCCCTTTTCCCGCATATGTCAAAAAAGCGTATGAATTCGACTAGAGTATATATCATGGCGCGAACACGCGTCAAGCGAAAAAAGAAAATGGGGGATTTGGACAGGCTTTCAAAATAATGAGAATAAAATCACATAATATGATAAAATCCATGTTATCAGACAATAAGGAAAAATGCCAATGAAATCTATATATGTGAATATAGCACGACAAAAAAACGAAAATGTTTTACAATTAGTATATTTTCTTTTCGAAAAATCCGTGTTATGATGGATGCGAAGTTGAAAGCGGCCGAATAACAACGAAAATAAAAACTTGATGTATGTTGTCATACAACAAAAATGGAAAAGGAGATGAAATGCTTGAGTACGCACAAGACGGATGGACGGGGTATCCTCTGGGGCGGCTACCTTAACAACAACCATCCGATCACCAAGGAGGTTTGGCTCCAGGAGGCATTTCCGGAATGGGGCAGCTACCTCAACAAGCAGATCGAAAGCTTCGAGGTCCCCAAGGGACAGGTAAGCCTCTGGTGGTGCGGCGGACCTTCCTGGGTGCTCAAGACGGATGCGGGCGGCATTTTCCTCATCGATCAGAACTGCGCGCCCTCGCATTATACAACGTACGATTACTGCGGCGTCTGCCGTCAGGCCGGAGCTTCCAGCATCAACTGGCTCAGGCTCAATCCGCAGGTGATCGACCCCTGGGAATTCAAGCGCATCGACGGGGTCTTTTGCACGCATACGCACGCCGATCACTGCGACATCTTTACCGTCAACGCCGCGCTGCAAACCAGCGACGCCATGTTCTACGCCCCGCCGGTTACGGCCGAGCGCCTCAGGGACTTTAACGTGCCCGAGGATCGCCTGACGGTGTGCCACGTGGGACAGACCTTTGAGGTCCCGGGCGCGAAGGTCCACATCCTGATCTGCTACGATCAGACGGCGATTCGCACGGGCGGCGGGAAGGAGCTTCTGCCCTATGAGGAGTGCTGCTGCTCGTTCCTCTTTGAGACCTCCGCCGGCAACATCCTCTTCCTGGGCGACACCTGGTACCATGACGGCTATGTGAAGGTCGGGCATGATTACGATATCGACGTGGCCATCTTTGACATGGGCTTCAACGCGCCGGGCGCCACCGACAAGATGACCCCCTACGACGCGGCCCGGCTGGGGCAGACCCTCAGGGCCAAGGTGCTCATCCCCGATCACTACGACAACTGGGTCAACTGTGCGGGCGACCCGGACCTCATCATCAACCAGTTTGAACGCATCGTGGCGGAAAACACGCCCGAAATCAAGACCGTCATCATGCGCTGCGCGGGCAGGTTCGACTATCCCAAGGATCAGGACATCAAGCGCTACCGCTACCCGGACGGCAGCGAAAACTACGACATCAATAAATCGGTCTTTGGAAACAAAGAGGATTGAGGAGGTACATTATGGCAAAGCAGAAGAAAATCATCGTAACCGCGGCCGTCACCGGTGGTATCCATACCCCCACCATGACGCCGTATCTGCCCAAGGGCGCCGACGAGGTGACGCAAAACGCCCTGGACGCCGCCGCCGCCGGCGCGTCCATCGTGCACATCCACGCCCGCCGCGACGTGACCGGCCAGCCGACCGCGGATTTTGATACCTTTGAAAAGATCCTCACCGGGATCAAGAAAAAGAGCAATGTCGTCATCGGCATCACCACGGGCGGCGCGCAGGGCATGACGGTGGAGGAGCGCTTTGCCGTCATCGAGCGCTTCAAGCCCGAGATGGCCTCCGCCAACGGCGGCTCCATCAACTTCTGCCTCTCCAAGCTCGCCGGCGGCCCGGGCATGGACCAGCCCCAGTTCGACTGGGAGGTGCCCTTCCTCAAGGGCACGTATGACAACGTGTTCAAAAACACCTTCCGCGATATGGAATACTGCATCCGCACCATGAACGAAAACGGCACCTTCCCGGAGTTTGAGGTCTTCGACTACGGCCAGCTCGCCAATTTGCAGCACTTTAAGAAGATGGGCATCCTGCCCAGGCAGATCTACCTCCAGTTCGTCACCGGCGTGATGGGCGGCATGCCCATGAGCCTGGAGGGGCTGCTGTTCGTGATCGACCAGGCCAAGAAGTTGCTGGGCGAGGACATCATGTATTCCATGGTGGCCGGCGGACGCAGGATGTTCCGCTACGAGACGGTCTGTGCCGTCACCGGCGGCAACGTGCGCGTGGGCCTGGAGGACGGCATCTACATCAAGCCCAACGGCGAGCTGGCCGTCAACAACGCCGCGCAGGTGGAGAAGATCATCCGCATCCTCAAGGATCTGGATTACGAGATCGCCACCCCTGACGACGTACGCGAGATCTTTGAGCTTAAAGGCGCGGACAAGGTCGCGTTCTGATTCGGGCATGAAATCCTGAGCGGTACGAACCGCTCAAAAAATAATTCATTATGAGGAGGGACCCCAATGAAAAAATGGCTATCTATTCTACTGGCGCTGACGATGACGCTTCTGATGCTGGCAGGCGCCGCTTCCGCGGAGCTGGCGGAGATAGCGATGGTTGAGCTCACGGACGAGCAGCTTCAGGAGAAGCTCAACACCACGCTTTACGTCGGCTGCTCTGTGCGCATGTTCTCCAACCCCTACATGGTCACCATCAACGACGGCTGTGAGCTGTTCTGCGAGTACCTGGATTCCATCGGCCAGAAGTATGAGTACGAGGTCATGCTCAACGAGGGCTCCAACGATACGCAGATCAACCAGATCAGCGCCTTCCTGGCCAAGGCCAACGGAAACGCCATCCTCTTTTGCGACCCCAACGAGGCGGCCGTGTGCGGGACCATCGCCGAGATGGTGACCGACGCCGGGGCCTACATGTGCACCACCTGGAACAAGCCCGACGATATCGACGTGTGGGAATATGACGGCTGGGTGGCTCACCATTCGCCCGATGACGTGGACATGGGCTATCAGATCGCCATGGAGATGTTCTCCCAGTTCGAAACCCCCTATGAAGGCAAGATCGTCTGCATCCAGGGCCTGCTGGGCAACACCACGGCCGTGAACCGCCGCGCCGGCCTGGAGAAGGCGCTGGCCGAATGTCCCAACGTCGAGCTCGTGGCGGACGAGACGGCCAACTGGAGCGCCGACACCGCCCTGGAGGTCATGGAGACCTGGCTGGCCGCCTATGACGATATCGACGGCGTCTGGTGCGCCAATGACAACATGGCCATGGGCGCCATCAAGGCGCTGGAGGCCAAGGACCTGGCCGGCAAGGTCAAGGTCGTGGGCATCAACGCCATTGACAGCGCGTTGGATTACATCGAAAACGGCACCATGACCTGCTCGGCTGACTGCCAGGGCTGGCAGCAGGGCGGCTACTCGCTGGCGATCTGCTACGACGCGTGGCTGGGCAAGTTCGACGTGGCTTCGCTGGATCACGGCTATCGGCTCTTTGGCACCGCCTGCACGATCATCGACCAGGAGAACGTCGCGGCCTTCCGCGAGGAGTTCTACGTCCAGGGCGCCAAACTGGATTTTGAAAACTACTGGGAGGCTTTCCGCATCGGCGACTATCCCGTCTAACCGGCAGGACGTAGCATAACGCTTAGCTGCACCCTATTTGAAAATCTAATTCAAGTAGGGTGCAGCTTTCAAAAAGGAGCAGCCATGGATAATCAGAAAATTTCGACCCTGTCGGTGGGCGAGGAGTTTGCGCTCAAAATGCAGAGAGAGCAGAAAAGGGAATCCCTTACGCGGGTGATGCCGGTGATTGTGCTGGCGGTGCTCGTGGCCTTTTTCTCCATCGCCTGCCCTGACAGCTTTTTGACGCTGTACAATCTCAAAACGATTCTCAACCAGCTCTCGATCACGCTCATTATCGCGCTGGGCATCACCTTCGTGATCCTGACCGGCTCGGTGGATCTGTCTGTGGACGGCGTCGTGGGCCTGGCCGGGTCCCTGGTGTCCGTGCTGGTGATGAACAGCAAGTACGCCACCAATTTGGGTCTTCTGGGCGTGCTGCTCAGCATCCTTGCGGGCGTCGCGTGCGGCATGGTGTCGGGACTCATCCACGTGCGCATGAAGATCAGCTCCTTCATGGTCACCTATGCCATGTGCGCCATCGCAAAGGGATTTGCCGTCATGTCCTATGACGGTCTGTTTGCCAACATTACCGACCCGTTTTTGCTCTCCATCCCCGGCATGAGCTTTCTGGGAATCCCCGTGATTACCTGGATCGCCTTTGCGGTGCTGGCCGTCGCCATGGTGTTGCAGAACCGAACGGCGTTTGGCGGGTACATGTACGCGATCGGAACCAATGAAGCGCATCCCCGCACGACGGGCGTGAACGTCGACAAGATCAAGGTCGAGGTGTTCATGTGGGCGGGCGGCTGCATGGCGCTGGCGGGCGTGCTGGCCGCGCTGCGCCTGGGCAGCGGCATCGTCGATGTCGGCGATGGCCAGTTCTTCCCCGCTCAGGCCGCCGTGGTGATCGGCGGAACCTCGCTGGCGGGCGGCAGAGGCGGCGTTCTTAACACGCTGGTCGGCTCGCTGGTGATTACCGTGCTCAATGTGGGCCTGCTGCTGATGGGCGTCAACACCTATATCCGCTCGGGCATCCAGGGCCTCATCATCGTCGCGGCCGTAGCGCTTACCGTGCTTCGCGGCAATAAGATCATCTGCAAGTGAGGAGAGCGCTATGAAGCAGGATGTTTTGTTTGAAGTGCGCAACATATCCAAGAATTTCGGCGGCAACGCCGCGCTCAAAAGCGTCAACATGCACGTGGGCTACGGGGAGATCGTCGGGCTCGTGGGCGAAAACGGCGCGGGCAAGAGCACGCTTTTGAAAATCATCATGGGCGTGCAGCCGCCCAGCAGCGGCGAGATGTTTTTGGGTGGCGAGAAGTACGCGCCCCGCAATCCCAAGGAGGCCAATAACAGCGGCGTTGGCATGGTCTTTCAGGAGCAGTCGCTGATCGTCAATTTGACCGTGGGGCAGAATGTGTTTTTTGGAGACGAAAAGAAGTTCTCCAGGGGCGGCCTGATTGACTTTAAAAAGATGTATGAGGCTACGCGCAAGAGCCTCTCCGAGGTGGGGCTGGAGGACGTCAAGCCCGAAAAGCATGTCCGCGAGCTCAACTTCGCCACCCGGCAGATGGTGGAGATCGCCCGGACCATCAGCAAGGCCTATACCGCCAATGTCGAGCATGCCCTGATTTTGCTCGACGAGCCCACCTCCGTGCTCAACGAGGAGGAGGTCCAGCTTCTCTACCGCCAGGTGCGCGCGCTGGCGGCCAAGGGGCACTCGGTGATTTTCGTCTCCCACCACCTTGACGAGGTGCTGGAGCTGACCGACAGGATCTATGTCTTCCGCGACGCGGAAAACGCCGGCGAGTTTGAAACCGCCAAGTGCAACGAAATGCTGCTGTATGAAAGCATGGTGGGAAAGAGCAGCACCAACGAATATTACAGCCTGGACCGGCAGCGCCAGCCGGATGACGAGGTGGTGCTGGAGGCCAGAAACCTGCACCTCACGGGCCAGTTTAAGGACGTCTCCTTTAAGCTGAGGCGGGGAGAGATCCTGGGCTTTTGCGGCGTGGTGGGCTCGGGCAAGGAGGAGCTGTGCTATGTGCTCAGCGGCGACGAGAAGCCAACGGACGGAACGCTGATCGTCAAGGGGAGCGTCAAGCGCTACCAAAGCCCGGCGCAGGCGCTTCGCGACGGCATCACCATGATCCCCCAGGAGCGAAACGCCGAGGGCGTATTCGGCATCCTGAGCATCACCGACAACATCGCGGCCTCCAGCATGAGCCGGCTGGGCAGGCATGGCTTTATCTCCGGCCGGAAAATGACCGGGCAGGCCAAACAGTGGATCAGCAAGCTCAGAATCCGCACGCCTGGCCACAAGACCAGCGTTTCCAGCCTTTCCGGCGGCAACGCACAGAAGGTCGTCTTCGCCAAGATGCTCTCCAGCGAAAGCGACATCGTTTTGCTCAACCATCCGACCCGCGGTGTGGACATCGGCGCGAAGGTGGAGATTTACAGCCTGATCCGCGATATGGCTGAAAGCGGGAAATCCATCATTTTGCTGGGCGATACGCTGGATGAGTGCATCAGCCTGAGCAACCGCGTGCTGATTATGAAAGACGGGCTCATCACCGGCGAATTCGACGCCCCGGTGGGCGCAAAGCCCGATCATACGCAGATTTTGCAGCGCATGATGTAGGGGAGGAGAGGCGAACATGAAACGCATTGAAAAATCAGACCTTCAAAAGCTCAGGGGCGTAGCTTCCTCCCTGGCGAGCATCGGCGCGCTCATCGCCATCTATCTGGCATTTTATCTCATCAACCCCAGCTTTCTCAACACCTTCAACCTCAAGAACCTCCTGACCAACATGGCGCCGCTGCTGGTCATGGCCTGCGGCGCCACGTATGTGAGGCTGCTGGGCTCCCTGGATCTGTCCATGGGTGCGGTTTGCTCCTGTGCCAACGTACTGCTGGTCATGCTCATGCCCTCCGTGGGTCCGTGGGCCTATGGTGTGTCCATCCTCTTTGGCGTCGCGACAGGCTTCATTCTGGGCGTGATCCATACGAAGCTGAAGATTCCTTCCTTCATTGCCTCCCTTGGCATGATGAACGTCTATAACAGCCTGGCGCTGCTGCTCACCCCTTCGCCGGTGATGATCGCCAAGGCGGAGCGGACCTACATTGCCTGGGGCAAGGAGAAGTTCGGCGTCGTGGGCGCCATCACCATCGCGGCGGCCATCGTAATGATTGTGCTGCACCTGGTGCAAAAGCGCACCGTCATCGGCAAGAGCATCAGCCTCACCGGCGCCAACGAGCGCACGGCCAGGATCTCGGGCATCAACGTATCGGCGACCAAGATCTTCGCCTTTACCATTTGCGGCATGACCAGCGCCATGGCGGGCATCCTCCTGGCCATCAAGCTGCAAAGCTCCGCGCCTACGGTGGGCTCGCCCTTTACGCTTCAGGCCGTTGCGGCTGTGCTGCTGGGCGGCACGGCAATGACGGGCGGCAAGGGGAGCGTCCTGATGACGCTGGTGGGCGTGCTGATCGTGACCGCCATCGAAAACGGCATGACCATCATCGGCGTCGATGCGTTCTGGAGCCAGATCGTCTTTGGCGCGCTGACGATTGTGGCCATGTTCCTGACCACGGACCGCAGCGCGAAAAACCTGATCGTGAAATGACGAAAGGAGAGCAAAACCATGAAAGTTACCCTGCTGCTGGAAAACCACAGTTTGTTCAACAAATTCTACAACGCCGAACACGGCTTCTCGGCCTGGATTGAGGACGAGGACCAGAAGGTGCTCTTTGACACGGCCTATTCGGACAAGTTCATCAAAAATGCCGAGGCGCTGGGAATCGATCTGCGCATGGCCAACTACGTCATCATCTCCCACGGCCACTACGACCACTGTGGCGGCCTCAAATACCTGATTCAGTATTACCGCGATCACGCCATGTTCCGTAAGCCCGTCCTTTTGATGACCACGCCGGACATCATGCGCCCCAAATACCAGTTTGAGTGGAATGTGCCGCTGGGCATGGATGTGAGCATGGAGGTGCTGGAACAATACTTTGAGGTGCGCTTTGTGCCCGGCCCCTACTGGATCACCCGAAACCTGTGCTATATGGGCATCTGCGAGATCAGCAACGACTTTGAGCGCTCCTTCCCCCAGTCGCCCAAGGTGCTGGTGGACGGCAAGTGGGTGGACGATTACGTGGACGAGGACACCCAGCTTTGCTACCGCCACAGCAACGGCGAGGAGTGCAGCGTCGTGGCCGCCTGCGCGCACTACGGCATCTGCAACATCATGGAGTATGCCAAGAAACTCACGGGCGCCAAGCGCATCCACACCTACCTGGGCGGCTCGCATCTGCGCTCGGACGAGGTGCCCCAGCGCCAGATGGATTTCACCTGCGACTACGTGCGCCGTGAAAAGATCAAGCGGTTTTACATCTGCCACGATACCGACCTGCCCTGCGTCATTCAGCTCGCCAACGCCTGCCCGGCGATGGAAGCCGGCGTCGGCCTGGTGGTGGAATGTGAATAAAACAAAATGAGGCAAGGAGAAAAACGATGTTTCAGAACGTAATGGTTGTTTCTGCGGTCAGAACGGCGGTGGGCAGCTTCGGCGGCTCGCTCAAGGACTTTGAGACCACAAAGCTTGGAGAAATCGCGATTCGTGCGGCGGTGGAGCGCGCGGGAATCGCACCGGACTGCGTCGAGGAAGTGATCCTTGGCTGCGTTGGACAATACGGGCTCAACGGCTTTCTGGCGCGTATCGCCGCGCTCAACGCCGGCCTTTCCATTCACTCCAGCGCCCAGACCGTCAACCGGCTCTGCGCCTCGGGCCTGCAGGCGATCGTGACCGGCGCCACCGCCATCGACCACCGGGACATGGACATCGTCGTGGCCGGCGGCGCAGAGAGCATGAGCAACTTCCCCTACTGCTCCTACCAGACCCGCTTCGGGGCGCGCATGGGGGATATCGTGACCAAGGACGCCCTGACCACGGCGCTGGCCGAGCCCTTTACCGGCACGCATATCGCCATGACCGCGGAAAACATCGCCGAGAAATTCGGCTTCACCCGCGAGCAGGTCGACGCCTATGCGCTGGAGAGCCAGCGCAGGGCCAGGGCGGCGATCGAGGCGGGAAAATTCCGCGAGCAGATCATCCCCGTGGAGGTCAAAGAGAAGAAGGCCACGCGCATCTTTGACACCGACGAGCACCCCCGTGACACCTCCATGGAAAAGCTGGGGAAGCTCAAGCCCATCTTCAAAAAGGACGGCCTGGTCACGGCGGGCAACGCCTCGGGCATCAACGACGCGGCCGCCGCCATGGTGCTCATGCATGGGGACAAAGCCCGCGAGATGGGCATCACCCCCATCGCGCGGGTGGTCGATTACGCGCTTGCCGGCGTGGACCCCAACTACATGGGCCTGGGGCCCATCGACGCCACGCGCAAGCTCTTTGAGCGCACGGGCCTGTCGGCCAGGGAAATCGACCTGTTCGAGCTCAACGAGGCCTTCGCCTCCCAGGCCATGGCCTGCATCCAGGAGCTGGGGCTGGACGGGGACAAGGTCAACGTCAACGGCAGCGGCATCTCCCTCGGCCATCCCATCGGCGCCACGGGTGCGGTCATCTCCGTCAAGCTCCTCTACGAGCTTGAGCGCATCGGCGGAAGGTACGGCATCGCCACCCTGTGCATCGGCGGCGGACAGGGCCTGTCGGTGCTGTATGAGAATCTGAGGTGAGCGCCATGCAGGAAAAGCGGCGAAGCCTGAAAGAACTGCTGCAAAGCCTTCCGGCCTATGACGCCGCGAAGGTGGAGGCGGCCTATCAAGAGGCGCTGCAGGCGGACGGCACAAAGGTGATCGCGCTGGACGACGACCCCACGGGCGTTCAGACGGTGCATGACGTCTTTGTCTACACCGACTGGAAGCCGGAGACGATGCAGGCCGCCTTTGCGGACGGAAACAAGATCTCCTTCATTCTCACCAACAGCCGCGGCATGACCGCCGGGGAATCGCGCAGGGCGCATGAGGAGATCACCTCCGCCGTGGCGCAGGCAGCCCAAAGCGCGGGGAGGCCGTTCGCGGTCCTCTGCCGCGGGGACTCGACGCTGCGCGGACACTATCCCCTGGAAACGGACGTCGTGCGCAGGACGCTGGAAGCGTGCGGAGAGCCGCCGGTCGATGGCGAAATCATCATGCCCTTCTTCCTGGAAGGGGGCCGGTATACCGCCGGTGACGTCCACTATGTGGCCGCGGGCGACGAGCTCATTCCCGCCGCGGAGACCGAGTTCGCAAGGGACAAGACCTTCGGTTACCGCAGCTCCAACCTCCGCAAGTGGATCGAGGAAAAGACGGGCGGCGCTTACCCGGCGCAGCAGGTTTCCTCCGTGTCGCTCGGCGAGCTTCGCGCGCTGGACTATGAGGGCATCGAGGACAAGCTCCTTGCGATGAGGGACTTTTCCAGGATGATCGTCAACGCGGTGTGCGAGGAGGATGTCAAGGTATTCGTGACCGCCCTTTTGCGCGCGCTGGGCAAGGGAAAGCGCTTTGTGTACCGAAGCGCCGCGGCGCTTGCCAAGGTCATGGGCGGCGTTTCCTCCCGCGGCCTGCTTACGCGCCGGGAGCTGGTGGGCGACAAGGCGGCCGTTACGGGCATCGTCGTGGCGGGCTCGCATGTGAACAAGACCACGGCTCAGCTCCAGGCGCTCAAAAAATGCGAGGAACTGCGCTTTATCGAGATCAACCAGCACACGGTGGTGGACGAGGCGGCCTTCCGGCGCGAGATGGACCGCGTGGTGGCCGAGGCCGAAGCCTGCCTGGCTTCGGGCAGGAGCTGCGCGGTGTATACCCGGCGCGAGCGCTTTGACCTCAACACCGGCAACCGCGAGGACGAGCTGCGCCTGGCCGTCAAGATCTCGGACGCGGTGACCTCCGTCGTCGCCCGCCTGAGCACCCGTCCCGATTTCATCATCGCCAAGGGCGGCATCACCTCCAGCGAAATCGGCACAAAGGCGCTGGGCTGCCGCAAGGCCCGCGTGATGGGACAGATCCTCAAGGGCGTTCCCGTATGGGAGACCGGGCCCGAGAGCAAGTTCCCCGGGATTCCCTATGTGATTTTCCCGGGAAACGTCGGCGACGAAAACGCGTTGTATGACGCGGTCCAAAAGCTGATCCGCTGAGCGAGGAGGAAACAACATGGATCGAAAACAGCTTTGCGCGGCGGTGACCGGCGGCGCAAAGGGAATTGGGGAGGCCATCGTCAGGCGGCTGATGCAGGATGGCTACGGGCATATCGCCCTTTTGGATGTGGACGCGGACGCCGCCGCCGAGGCGGCAAAGCGCATTGATCCCACGGGAGAAACGGTGCTTCCCTTTGCCTGCGACGTCTCCGACGCGCAGTCGGTGGAGGACTGCTTTGGGAATATCGCCCGGACCTGCGGCCCGGTTCAGGTGCTGGTCAACAATGCCGGCATCACCAGGGACGGCATGTTTCACAAGATGACGCGCCAGCAGTGGGACCGCGTCATCGACGTCAACCTCTCGGGCATGTACAATACCTGCCGGGCCGTCATCGGCCCCATGCGCGAGCGGGCATACGGCAAAATCGTCAATCTCGCCTCCGTGTCCGCCTTCGGAAACGTCGGGCAGACCAACTACGGGGCGTCCAAGGCGGGCGTCATCGGCTTCACCAAATGCCTGGCCCGGGAGAGCGCGCGAAAGAACATCACCGTCAACGCCGTTGCGCCCAGCTACGTCGATACGGAGATGCTGCGGGCCGTCCCGGAGGAGACGATGCGCCGCTTCATCGAGGCCATTCCCGCCCAAAGGCTTGCCAAACCCGAGGAGATCGCCTCGGTCGTGTCGTTTCTGTGCAGCGACGACTCCAGCTTCGTCAATGGCGAGTGCATCGTCGCCTCAGGCGGCTCGTATATGTGATGCCTATGATTACGACGCTTTACAGTATCCTGGCAGGCGCAAGAAAGCACGGGAAGGCGGCCGCGCAGTTCAACGTATGGAACTGCGAGATGCTCTTTGGCGTGCTGGACGCGGTCGAGCGGCTGCAAATCCCGGCCATTCTGGCCACGGGCACGGCGTTTTTGCCCATGAGGGAGCTGATCCCCTTCGCCGCCATGATGCGGCGGGCGGCCCTGGACAGCGCCGTTGCCCTGGCCCTGCACCTGGATCACGCAAAATCGGTCTGCGAGGTGGCCGCCGCCCGCGACGCGGGCTTTACCTCGGCCATGATCGACGGCTCCGCGCTGCCGCTGGAGGGCAACATCGCCCTGACGCTCGCGGCCAGGCAGATCACCGGTCCGGCCGGGATGAGCCTGGAGGGAGAACTCGGCTATGTGGGCGCGGAGCTGGGCGCAGGCGGGGAAGACCTCGTTGCGACCCCGGCGTGCGACGCGGCGCGCTTCGCGGCCGAAACCGGCGTGGACGCGCTGGCCATCTCCATCGGAAATGCGCATGGTCTATACAAGCGCGAGCCCAAGCTGGACTTTGAGGCGCTGGAGGCGATTGCGGGCAAGGTCGATCTTCCCCTTGTGCTGCATGGAGGTTCCGGCATCCCGGACGATGACATCCGCAAAAGCATCCAAATGGGCGTGACGAAGTTGAATTTTCACACGGAGCTCTGCCTCGCGGCATCGTCCGCGGGCAGCAGCGGAAACTACCGCCACGACACCAGGGAGGCAAGATCGCGCATCGCCCAGAAGACGATGGAAAAGCTGTTGCTGGTTGAAAACGAAAAAACCGCGCGATAACGGAGAGGCAGCGCCCAACAGGCGCTGCCTCAGGTTGTCGAAAAAGTCCGCCTGCGGTGGCCTTTTTCGCCAGATGCTTAAGA